>NZ_FOTO01000001.1:0-897098 GCF_900114595.1 Desulfomicrobium norvegicum
CGAAGACGCTTCAGCTCGGCCTCTGGCGATTCCGGCGCATGATTGCCCACGAAGGCCGCGTCCTGATGGTCTCGATGTTTCTGCACCCAGCCCTTTAAGACGCCATACGTGATGCCTAGACTACGCTCGACCTCACGAACGCCCATGCCATCTTCGATGACAAGGCGGACGGCCTCTCGCTTGAAGTCAGGATCATACTTGCGTTGTTTGCTCATAAACACACCTCTCGTTCCCATTAGGGTAGTTGGTGTGTCCGCTAAAGTGAAGATAGCTCACACATTGCTTTGACCACCCTCCCATCCAAACGACACCCGAATCGCCTTTATTCTTCTCCACTCCTCCGGTATGACCACCCTGTAAAACACACAACGAACCGCCGCCCGCAATTGGCTCGGCAACGGCATTCAGAACCTGACGTTCCCTGGCGAGGGTATCATGGACAATCTGTTGATTGGCGATCCGCAACCTGCGGATCAGCCTGAAGATCTGATACGACTGCTGGCCGCGAAGGACCTGGAAATCGCGGCCATGCAGAAGAAGCTGGAGAAGTACGAGGCCATCTTCCAGGGCCTGTCGGACGGCGTTTTGCTCATCGACGAGACGCTGTCCGAGTGCAACCAGGAGGCCTGCCAGATCTGGAAATGCGATAAGGAGGACATCATCGGGTTCTTCCCGAGCGATTTCGCCCCCCTCTTCCAGCCCGACGGCGAAAACTCCTACGAAATAGCGCAGAAGAAGGTCAGCGAAGCCCTGCGCGGCAATGTCCAGAAGTTCGAATGGAAGGACATCCGCCGCGACGGCATCATGATCGACACGCAGGTCATCCTGAACCGCATCGAAGTGGACGGAAAGGATTACGTGCTGGCCACCTTCAAGGACATCACGGATCTCAAGATCAAGGAGAACGAAAAGCAGGCCCTGCTGCACATGATGGAGAAGATCATCGAGGACAGGACCCGAACGCTGCAGGAGTACAACGAATCCCTGAACGAGGAGATAGCCCGCCGCAAGCGCACCGAGCGCAACCTCGAACACGCCTATATGGAGCTCGAACACATCTTCGACACCTCGGGCGACGGCATCCTCGTGCTCGACTCGGACCGCAACATCGTCCGCGCCAACCTCGCCTTCGCGGAACTGGTGGAACAGCCCGTCGAGGGGATTCTGGGCAAGAAGTGCTTCGACATCTTCCCCTGCCGCCACAAGTGCACGGACCACTGCATCATCCAGGAGATCGTCGTCGGCTCCTCCAAGACCGACTTCGAGAAGGAGTTCGTGTCCATCTCGGGCGAGCGAAAGTCCTGTCTGGTCAAGGCCGCGGCCCTGCGGAGCGAGGGCGGGGAGGTGCTCGGCATCGTCAAGAACTACAAGGACCTGACCAGCTACAAGCGATGGGTCGACAGGCTGCAGGAGTCCGAGGAGTTCCACCGCATCACCCTGGAGAGCATCTGGGACGCGATCTTTCTTACTACCGACGATGGCAGGATCGTCTTCGTCAGCTGCAACGTCACGGGTATCTTCGGATACGACTCTGACGAGATCCTCGGGTTCGACACCATCTTCGACCTCGTCGGCAACCGGTTCTACTCCAACCACGAACTGGCGGAGGTCAGGGAAATCAGGAACCTGGAGGTCGAGGTCACCGACAAAGGCGGACAGCAACGCACCCTCATCGCCAACGTCAAGCGCGCCGCCCTGCGCTCCGGCACCACCCTCATCGCCTTCCGCGACATCACCGAGCGCAAGAACGCCGAAAAACGCGCCAAGATCGAATACGAACAGCTCGTACAGGCAGGCAAGATGGTGTCGCTGGGCATCCTGGTCTCAGGCGTGGCCCACGAGATCAACAACCCCAACAACTCCATCATCCTCAATGTGCCGCTGCTCTCCCGCATGTGGTACGACGCGCGGGTCATCCTCGACCAGTACATGGACGAGCACGGCGACTTCATGCTCGGCAGCCTCCGCTACTCCTACGCCCGCGAGCGCGTGCCGCAGCTCTTCTCCGGGATCATGACCTCGTCCAGGCGCATCAAGCACATCGTGCAGGACCTCAAGAACTACGCCCGCCAGGGCTCCACCGTCATGAACGAGGTCATCGACATCAACGGCGTGCTGCGGGCCGCCGTGCTGCTCCTCGACAACCAATTGCAGAAGGCCACGAACCGCCTGGAGATCGGTTACGGCTTCGGCATGCCGCACTTCAGGGGCAACTTCCAGAAGATCGAACAGGTCATCATCAACATCCTCCAGAACGCCTGCGAAGCCGTGGACGACAAGGCCAAGGCCATCCGCGTGCGGACCGGCTTCGACCCCGCGCCGGGCCTGACCTGGCTCGAGGTGGAGGACCAGGGCCTGGGCATCAGCGACGAGGACCTGCCACACGTAACCGACCCCTTCTACACCACCAAACGCGCCTGCGGGGGTACCGGTCTGGGCCTTTCCATTTCCTCCCGAATCATGCAGGAGCACGGCGGAGAATTGACCATCCATTCCCGCCGGGGCGAAGGAACGCGCGTCAGACTGACGTTCCCCGCCCGCCAAGAAGGAGACGCCGCATGATCCAGCCCTACCCCGTCCTCATCGTCGACGACGAGGCCGACATCCTGACCAGCTTCGACCTGTGCCTGCGCTCCTGCGGCATCGACAACATCATCTGCTGCCGGGAGCCCGTCGAGGCCATGCGCATCATCGACGGCCAGCCCCTGGGGGCCATGATCCTCGACCTGAGCATGCCCGGCGTCACCGGCCAGGAAATCCTGGCCCATGTGCGCGAGACGCGACCCGAACTGCCCGTCATCGTGGCCACGGGCGTGGAGTCCATCGAGTCGGCCGTGGAATGCATGAAACTCGGCGCCCTGGACTACCTGGCCAAGCCCGTCGAGGAAGAGCGGCTGATGGCCTCCGTGCGCACGGCCCTGGAGATGAGCCGCCTGCGCCGCGAGAACACGTCCCTGCGCGAGAGCCTCGTCCAGGACCGCCTGGCCAACCCCCAGGCCTTCGCCCATTTCACCACGGCCAGCATCAAGATGCGCCAGATCTTCAAGTACCTGGAGGCCGTCGCCGCCTCGCCCGAGCCCATCCTCATCAACGGCGAGACGGGCGTCGGCAAGGAGCTGGCCGCGCGCGCCGTGCACAAGCTGTCCTGCCCGGGCAAGCCCTTCGTGGCCGTCAACGTGGCGGGCCTCGACGACATGGTCTTCAGCGACACCCTCTTCGGCCACCGCAAGGGGGCCTTCACCGGCGCGGTCCTGGCCCGCAAGGGCCTCGTGGAGCAGGCCGCCGACGGCGTGCTCTTCCTGGACGAGATCGGCGACCTGAACGAAACGTCCCAGGTGAAGCTGCTGCGCCTCCTTCAGGAGCGCGAGTACATGCCGCTCGGCGCGGACCTTCCCCGCCCGTCCGAGGCGCGCATCGTGGTGGCCACCAACCGCGACCTGGAGGCCATGACCCGCGAGGGCCGCTTCCGCAAGGACCTCTACTACCGCCTGTGCACGCACATGGTCCGCATCCCGCCCCTGCGCGAACGCACCGACGACATCCCGGTCCTGCTGGACCTTTTCATCGGCCAGGCCGCCGCCAGCTTCGGCAAGGACGCGCCAAGACCCAGCCGCTGCCTGATCAGCCGCCTCAGCGCCTACCCCTTCCCCGGCAACGTCCGCGAGCTGCGCGCCTTCGTCTTCGACGCCATGGGCCGCTGGAACGGCGGGGACTTCTCCTGCGGCCCCGACAACGACAACCCCGGGCACCTCGGCATGCACGAGGAGCTGTGCTTCCCCGCCACCCTGCCGACCATCGACGAGACCGTGCATGCCCTGGTGCGCGAGGCCATGAGCCGGGCGGGCGGAGTGCAGACCGTGGCCGCGCGCTGGCTCGGCATCTCCCAGCCGGCACTGAGCAAGCGGCTGAAAAAAGACGGGCTCTGAAGCGTCTTTGAAATCATGGACACCCGTATAACCCATGGCATGAACCGCCGCAGGGGAATAACCGGGGTTATCTATCCGTAACCATTCCATGAATCGGCTTTTCCTCTGAAGCTTCGCCTCCAAGGCCATAACTAAAGTTATGGCCTTTTTTCATCCCATCCAACTAAATCCTTAAATTTCAGATAACTGCACTGTCATACAATCTGGCATGATCCTTCCAATACCAATCTCGAATTTCGGCACCGGCATCCCGGCCGCGTTCGAAAATACAACGGAGGACAGTTATGGTTCAAAACTACGTTTTCCCGGCGACCGTGTCCGAAGCGGTCACGGTCCTCAGCACCAACAGGGGGAAGGCCCGGATCATCGCCGGCGGCACCGACCTCATGCTGGAACTGCAGGACGGCAAGAACACCTGCGACGTGCTGGTGGACCTCACCCAGATCGCGGAACTCAAGAACATCACCGAAGAGAACGGGTTCATCCGCATCGGTGCGAGCGTCACCCACGCCCAGGCGGCCAAGTCCGAGCTGGTCCTGAAACACGCGCCGGCCCTGGCCCAGGCCTGCCGCAAGGTCGGGTCCCTGCAGATCCGCAACATGGGCACCATCATCGGCAACATCGTCACCGGCAACCCCGCCGCCGACGCCGCCGTGGCCCTGGCCTGCCTCGAAACCACGGCCGAGATCACCACCCAGGAAGGCATGCAGACCATGCCGCTCGAAGACATGTACGCCGGCGTCTGCCTGTCCTGCATCGACAGCTGCTGCCAGGTCGTGACCCACGTCAGATTTCCCGTGAAGCAGAAAGGCCAGGGTTCGGCCTACCTGCGCATGGAACAGCGCAAGGCCCTGGCCCTGCCCATGCTCGCCGTCTCGGCCATGGTCGAACTCGACGGCGACGCATTCAAGTGGGCCCGGGTCCTCATCGCCCCCGTGGGCGCGGGACCCCAGCACGCCCTCGACGCCGAGGAATTCCTCAAAGGCGCCCCCGTCACGAGCGCGACCATGACCGAAGCCGGGCAGCTGGCCCGCAACCAGGCCATGTTCCGCAGCAGCGCCATCCGCGGTTCCAAGGAATACCGGATGGGAGTCCTGCCCGTTTTCATCGAACGGGTCCTTCAAGCGGCAGTCGAAGACGCCCGCAAAGCATAACGGAGGAAGAACATGCCGAACCAGATCATTTCATTTCGACTCAACGGCGAGGTCATCGAGATCGCCGTCTCCCCCGCGGAGATGCTCCTCGATGTGCTCCGCGAAAAAATGCACCTCACAGGGACCAAGCGCGGCTGCGGCAAGGGCGAATGCGGCGCGTGCACCATCATCTTCAACGGCAAGGCCATGAACGCCTGCCTCATCCCGGCCATGCGCGCCCAGGGCGCGGACATCCAGACCATCGAGGGCGTCGAGGGCGATGGCGGCCTGCACCCGCTGCAGCAGAGCTTCATCGACAAGGGCGCGGTCCAGTGCGGCTTCTGCACCCCGGGCATGATCATGTCGGCCAAGGCCCTGCTGGACAAGAACAAGTCCCCCTCCAAGGAACAGATCAGGGAAGCGGTCGGCGGAAACATCTGCCGCTGCACGGGCTACGTCAAAATCGAGGAAGCGGTGGAAGACGCCGCGCGCAACCTGCGGGCCTCTGCCGTCAAGGGAGGAGACTTATGAGCCAGTTCGAATACGTAGGTAAAAGCGTCAACAGGCGCGACGGCGTGGACAAGACCACGGGTCGCGGCCTCTTCACCACGGACATCTTCCTGCCGGGAATGCTCTTCGCCAAAGTGCTGCGCAGCCCGCATCCCCACGCCCGCATCGTCAGCATCGACACCTCCGAGGCCGAGAAGCTGCCCGGGGTCAAGGCCGTCATGACCCACAAGAACGGCCCCAAAAACCTCTTCAACGCCGCCGTGCCCATGTTCCTGACCATCCCGCAGCTGGAGCGGGTACTGGACCAGTTGCTCTTCGACGAGGTCGTGCGCCACGTCGGTGACGAAGTGGCCGCCGTGGCCGCCACCAGCGAGGCCATCGCGGAAAAGGCCCTGACCCTCATCAAGGTCGAATACGAAATCCTGCCCGCGGTCTTCGATCCGCTGGAGGCCATGAAACCCGAGGCTCCCGAACTGCATCCCGGCAAGGGCTGCACTCCCGAGGGCAGGAACATCCCTGCCGAGATCGTGAAGATCCCCTACAACGACGTGGAGAAGGGCCTCGCCGAATCCGACGTGATCATCGAAGAGACCTTCGAGTTGCCCGTGGTCAAGCAGGTCCAGATGGAGACCCAGGCCGCCGTGGCCCAGGTCGATGGCGACGGCAACGTGACCGTATGGTCCACCACCCAGACCCCGCACCCGTCCAGGGCCATCCTCGGCAAGATCTTCGACATCCCGGCCGGCAAGATCCGCGTCCTGGCCCCGCCTTACGTGGGCGGCGGCTTCGGAGTGCGCATCGGCCTGAGCGGCAAGGCCGAACCCATCGCCATGGGCCTGGCCCTGCTGGCCAAGCGGCCCGTCAAGATGATCTACACCCGCAAGGAAGACTTCATCGCCTCCGACACGCGCCACTCCGGCTACGTCACGGTCAAACTCGGTGCCAAGAGGGACGGCACCTTCCAGGCCCTGGACATGAAGGCCGTCCTCAACACGGGGGCCTTCTGCACCTTCGGCGCGGAACTGCCCGGCGTGTGCGGGGCCATGACCCTGGCCATCTATCGCATCCCGCACCAGCGCTACTTCGGACACAGCGTGTACACCAACTGCACCAGCGCCGGCGCCATGCGCGGCTTCGGCAACCCCCAGGGCAACCTGGCCATGGAGCAGGCCGTGGACATGATGGCCGAAAAGCTCGGCATGGATCCCATGGAACTGCGCAAGAAGAACATCATGCGCCCCGGCGACCCGTGGTGCCTGCCGTATCCCTGCGGAACGTCGGAGCTGCCCGAATGCATCCGTCAGGGCGCCGAAAGCATAGGCTGGTCGCGACGGGGCAAGCTCAATGAGCCAGACTCTGTCAAGCTGCGCGGCCTGGGAATGGCCGTCGGCACCCACGTCAGCAACGCCTGGCCGTTCTGCGTGGACTACGACAACGCCTACGTGACCATCCAGTCCGACGGCTCGGCCCAGGTGGCTTCGGGCGTGCCGGACATCGGCACGGGCACGAGCACCAGCCTGGTACAGATCGCGGCCGAGACCCTTGGCATGAACATGGACAACATCGGCCTGACCTACGGCGACACCCTGGGCACGCCTTTCGACATTGGCAGTCACGCCAGCCGCACCTGCTATGCCGCCGGAACAGCCATCAAGGCCGCCGCGGCCGACGCCCGCAAGCAGGTCCTGGATTACGCCGCCGGCTACTTCAACATCCCGGCCGAACGCCTGGAGATCAGAAAAGGCGTCATCGCCCCCACGGCCGAAAACCTCGGCGAGTGTTCGGGCTCGGGCCTGTGTCAGCTCGAAGAAGTCAAGGAGGGTAAGGGCAACTCCGTGACCATGGAGGAACTGGCCTACCACGCCCACGTCCGCAACAAGCAGTTCATCGGCGTGGGCCGCATCGTGCCCGAGAACGCCCCACCGTGGCACGCCTGCTTCGCCGAGGTCGAGGTGGACACCCGCACGGGACAGGTCCGCGTGGTCAAGCTGGCCGCCGCCCATGACGTCGGCCGGGCCATCAACCCCATGATCGTCGAAGGGCAGATAGAGGGCGGCGCGGTGCAGGGTATCGGCTACGCTCTGAGCGAGGAGATCACCTATAACGACAAGGGCCAACAGCAGCAGTACAGCATGCACAACTACATGCTGCCCACGGCCGAGGACACGCCCGAGATCCACTCCATCATCGTCGAAGGCAACGACCCCACCGGCCCGTTCGGAGCAAAGGGAGCGGGCGAATGCAGTCTGGTCTGCCCGGCTTCGGCCATCGCCAACGCCGTGGCCAACGCCACGGGCTACCGCTTCAAGAAAATCCCGATGACGCCGGAACGCGTGTTCAAGGCCTTGAATTCATAAGCATGGCGGCGCAGGGGCCAGAGGCCTCTGCGCCGTTTCAGCCTGGAGGGGCGAAATGAAAAAACTGCTGTTAACCGCCGCGATGGCGACCTTCGTGATGATGGGATCGGCCGCCCTGGCCGGATCGGGCCACTATGTCAGTGGCGTGGAGGGCATCAAGGCCGCGACCCTGCCGCCCGAAGGAATCTACTGGCGCATGTACAACGTGCTCTATACGGCCGACGACCTGCGGGACAAGAACGGCAAAGAGATCGACGTGGACTTCGACGTCAATGTCTACGCCCTGGTCAACCGCCTCGTGTACTCCTCGGGCATCGAACTGCTGGGCGCCAACCTCGTGGCCGACATCTGCGTGCCCCTGGTCTACACCGACATTTCAATGAAGGCCGGCGGCATGACGCTCTTCGACGACAACGAGTTCGGTCTGGGCGACATCCTCATCGAACCGGCCATCCTGGCCTGGCACGGCCCCCGCTACGACGCGGCTTTGGGCGTAGGCGTATACCTGCCCACGGGCGACTTCGACGCCGACGAACCGGCCAGCCCCGGCAAGGGCTTCTGGACCGGCATGCTCACGGCCGGCGCAACCTTCTATTTCGACGAGGCGAAGACCTGGTCGATCTCCGCCCTGTCCCGCTACGAAATCCACTCGGAGCAGGAGGACACGGACGTCACCTACGGCAACGACTTCCACTTCGAATGGGGCCTGGGCAAGACCCTGGCCAAAACCTGGGACGTGGGCCTGGCCGGCTACTGCCGCTGGCAACTCACCGATGACAGCGGTCCCGGCACCACGAACGACCGCGAGGAAGCCTACGCCATCGGCCCGGAAGTCAGCGTCTTCGTACCCGAGTGGGGCCTGGGCGTATCCATGCGGTCCCTGTGGGAATTCGAGAACAAGGTCAATTCCCAGGGCAACGTGACCACCCTCATGATCATGAAAGCATTCTAAGGAAAAAGCCATGTTCACCATAGTCAACAGAGAGGAGATGGCCGGAGGCACGGTCATTTTAAACGAGATCGAGGCCCCGCGCATCGCGGCCAAGGCCAGGCCGGGGCAGTTCCTGATCCTGAAAGCGAACGAAAACGGCGAGCGCATCCCTTTGACCATGGCCGAGACCGATCCGGAAAAAGGCACGGTCACCGTCATCTACATGGTCGTAGGCAAGAGCACGGAGCTCTTCCGGCGCCTTGGGGTCGGCGACGCTTACCAGGACGTCATCGGGCCCCTGGGCCAGCCCACGCACATCGAACCGGGCAAGAACGTGGTCTGCGTGGGCGGCGGCACCGGCGTGGCCGTGCTGCACCCCATCGCCCGCGGCATGAAGCAGGCCGGCTGCGACGTCACGTCCATCATCGGCTCCCGCAACAGGGACCTGCTCATCCTGGAGGACAAGATGCGCCTGGCCTCCACCGACCTGCACATCTGCACCGACGACGGTTCCTACGGCCGCAAGGGCTTCGTGACCGAAGTGCTGAAGGAGAAGCTTGAGGCCGGCGGCGTGGACCAGGTCGTGGCCATCGGCCCGGTGCCCATGATGAAGTTCGTGTCCCTCATGACGAAGGAATACGGCGTGCCGACCATGGTCAGCCTCAACCCCATCATGATCGACGGCACGGGAATGTGCGGCGGCTGCCGCGTGACCGTGGGCGGCGAGACCAAGTTCGGCTGCGTGGACGGGCCCGAGTTCGACGGCCACCAGGTGGACTTCGACGAGCTCATCCTGCGACTGCGCGCCTACACCGAGCAGGAGCGTCACAGCCACGAACTCTGCAAATGCGAAGGGAGGCACTAGATGACCGCCGAAAAAACACCCAGACAGCCCATGCCCGAGCAGCCGCCTCTGGTCCGGGCCCGCAACTTCGAGGAAGTCCCCTTGGGCTACACCACCGAACAGGCCGTGGCCGAGGCTTCACGCTGCCTGCAGTGCAAGAACCCGGCGTGCGTGCAGGGCTGTCCCGTGAACGTCGACATTCCGGGCTTCATCAAGCACATCGCCGCCGGCGACTTCGACAAGGCCATCGGCAAAATCTGGGAACGCAACAGCCTGCCGGCCGTGTGCGGCCGGGTCTGCCCCCAGGAGATCCAGTGCGAGGGCAACTGCCTGCTGGGCCGCAAGGGCGAGGCCGTGGCCATCGGCAACCTGGAGCGCTTCGCCGCGGACTGGGAACGGCAGCACCACGTCTGCGAGCTGCCCTCCCGCGACGCGGCCACGGGCAAGCGCGTGGCCGTGGTCGGATCGGGGCCGTCCAGCCTGACCGTGGCCAGCGACCTGGTGCTCAAGGGCCATGAGGTCGGTCTGTTCGAGGCCTTCCACAAGCCCGGCGGCGTGCTCGTCTACGGCATCCCGGAGTTCCGGCTGCCCAAGGACATCGTCGGCGCCGAGGTGGCCTGCCTGCAGGCCCAGGGCGTGAGCCTTGAGTGCGATGTGGTCGTGGGACGCACCGTGACTGTGGACGAGCTCTTCGAACAGGGCTTTGACGCCGTGTATCTGGGCGTGGGCGCGGGCCTGCCCAAGTTCATGAGGATCCCGGGGGAAAACCTCGTGGGCGTGCTCTCGGCCAACGAATACCTGACGCGGGCCAACCTGATGAAGGCCTACCTCTTCCCCGAAGTGGACACGCCCATCCCGCGCGGCAAGCGCGTGGCAGTCCTTGGCGGCGGCAACGTGGCCATGGACAGCGCCCGCACGGCCATGCGCCTGGGCGCGGACAAGGTCAGCCTGGTCTACCGCCGCTCCCGCGAGGAGATGCCGGCGCGCAAGGCCGAGATCCATCACGCCGAGGAGGAGGGGCTCGATTTCCAGCTCCTGTGCAACCCGGTGCGCTACCTAGGCGACGACAAGGGCCGCCTGACGGGCATCGAATGCATCCGCATGGAATTGGGCGAACCCGACGCGTCGGGCCGCAGACGGCCGGTGGAGGTGCCGACATCGGAGTTCGTCCTCGAGTGCGACCTGGCCATCGTGGCCATCGGCTCCGGGGCCAACCCGCTGCTGACCCGCTCCACGCCGGACCTGCCCCTCAACAAATGGGGCTACGTCACGGCCAACGCGGACACGGGCAAGACGGGCAAGAAGGGCGTCTGGGCCGGCGGCGACATCGTCACCGGCGCGGCAACGGTCATCCTGGCAATGGGCGCGGGCCGCAAGGCCGCCGACTCCATCCACGAGTACCTGACCTGGGGCTGGTAACAACACGGGGGAGGGATTCCCTCCCTCCCCCTTCCCGAAGCCACGAGGAGGCAGCATGAATCTGAGCGAACGGGTCATCGCCATCAAGAGCGGCGGGGAAATGGCATCGGCCGTGGTCTGGCGGCTGCACCACGCGCGGATGCGGCGCATCGTCATCCTGGAGACGCCCCACCCCCTGGCCGTGCGACGCACGGTCAGCTTCTGCGAAGCCGTTCACGACGGAATCTGCATGGTCGAGGACGTGCGCGGGGTGCGCGTGGACGGCCCGGAACAGATCGAAGCGGTCTGGGCCGCCGGCGACGTGCCCGTGCTGGTCGACCCCGCCTGGACAAGCCTTGAGGCCATCAGGCCCGACGTGCTCATCGACGCCATCATCGCCAAGCGCAACCTGGGCACGCGCATGACCGACGCACCCCTGGTCATCGGCATGGGGCCGGGCTTCACGGCCGGCAGGGACGCCCATCTCGTCGTCGAGACCAACCGCGGCCACAACCTGGGCCGCATCATCACCGAAGGGGAGGCCGCGCCGAACACGGGCATCCCCGGCACCATCGGCGGCTTCTCGAAAGAACGCGTGCTGCGCGCGCCCGTGCCAGGCAAGCTCATCTGGGACTGCCGCCTCGGGGATCTGGTGGAGAAGGGGCAGGTCCTCGGACACGTCGCAGGATCGCCGGTCACGGCGGAAATACCCGGGCTCCTGCGAGGCCAGATCCGCCCCAACGGCCATGTACCCCAGGGGCTCAAGCTCGGGGACATCGACCCCAGAGGGGACCTTTCCTTCCTGCACACCATCTCGGACAAAGGCCGTGCCCTGGGCGGCGCCGTGCTGGAATGCGTCATGAGGGTGTACAATTGAGCATGCCAGGAACCATGGCCGAGGCCCTGAACCTCCCGGGGCAGGGCCTGCTGGCCATCGTCGGCGCGGGCGGCAAGACCACGGCCATGTACCGTCTGGCCGCGGAACTGATCGGACGCGGGCTGCGGGTGGCCTGCACGACCACGACGCGCATCTTCCCTCCAAAACCGCACCAGGCCCGCCTCATCCTGGCCGAGAACAACGAACGGCTCCTCCACGAATGCCGGGACGTCGCGTCCTCGGACCTTCCCGTCTGTCTGGCCTGGACCGTGGACGGCGGCAAGCTCATGGGGCTCGCGCCGGACTTCATCCACAACCTGGCGGACGCGGGAATCTTCGACTGGATCCTGGTCGAGGCCGACGGCGCGCGCTGCCTGCCCCTCAAGGCCCCGGCCGCGCATGAGCCGGTCATCCCGGCGCGCAGCACCCATGTGCTGGCCGTGGCGGGCCTGACGGCCATAGGCGGCCCGCTGGACGAAAATCATGTCTGCAGAAGCGCGCGTTTCGCGGAGCTGGGGGGTCTCGCTCCCGGAGCCCGCGTCACGCCGGCCTCCGTGGCGCGGGTCTGCGCGCACCCCGAAGGCATGTTCAAGGGCGCGCCGGACGACGCCGTGCGCCTGCTGTGGCTGAACCAGGCCGACATGCCGCGCGCCCTGGACCACGGCCGCGAGGTCCTCGGGCTGCTGCGCGACGCCGCCGCCCTGCCCCAGAGGGCCTGCATCGGCGCGGCCGGCGCCCTCACCTTCGCGACGGAGATCTGGCCGTGAGCGTGCGCGGCGTGATCCTCGCGGCCGGGCTGGGACGGCGCATGGGTGCGGTCAAGCAGCTCCTGCCCCTGCACGGCCGACCGTTGCTGCAGCACGTCATCGACGCGGCCCGGGCCTCGAGCCTCGAACATGTGCTGCTGGTCCTGGGCAACGCCCACGGGGAAATCCTGCCGAAGATCGACGCGAGCGGCATCGCCGTGGCCGTGAACCCGGACTTCGCCGCAGGCCAGAGCACGTCGGTGCGCACCGGCCTGCGCAACGGCCTCGACGCCGACGGCGTCATGTTCCTGCTCGGCGACCAGCCCCTTGTCGGCACGGCACTCATCGACACGCTCGTCGAATGCTTCCTGGCCGAGCGCCCCATGGCCGTCGTGCCGGTCCACCAGGGCCAGCCCGGCAACCCCGCCGTCATCGGCCGCGAACTGATGCGCCAGGCGTCCGCGCTGACCGGCGACATCGGCGCGCGGCGCCTGCTGAAGGAGCACGCCAGGCATGTGCGGGAGGTCGAGGTGGACGATCCCGCGCTCCTGCGCGACGTGGACACCATGGACGATTACCTGGCCCTGCTCGCCACGCGGCAGCCGGGCTCGGACGAAATTTTCAGACCCTGAACAAGGAGAAGGACATGAAGACCATCGCAGTCGAACACGCCGTGGGAACGGTGCTGTGTCATGACATCACGAGAATCGTGCCGGGCGGCGGAAAAGGTCCGGCCTTCCGGCGCGGCCACGTGGTGCGCGAGGAGGACATCCCGGCCCTGCTCGATATCGGCAAGGCCAACCTGTACGTCTTCGACCCGGCCGACGGCTACGTGCACGAGGATACGGCCGCCATCCGCCTGTCCCGCGCCGCGGCCGGCCAGGGCATCGCCTTCAGCGAGCCCCAGGAGGGCAAGGTCACCCTGACCGCGTCCCACAACGGACTGCTGTGCATCGACGTCGACGGCCTCACGCGCCTGAACGACATCCAGGACGTGAGCTTCGGGACCATCCACCGTCACCAGCGCGTGAAGCCGGGCCGCGTCCTGGCCGGCACGCGGGTCATCCCCCTGGTCGTGCCCGAGGCGCTCATGCAGGAGGCCGAGGCCGTCTGCGCCCAACACAGCCCGCTCATCGAGGTCAGGCCCCTCAGGCACGCGCAGGTCGGCGTGGTCACCACGGGCAGCGAGATCTTCAACGGGCGCATCAAGGACGGCTTTGGCCCGCTGCTGCGCGCCAAGTTCGACGACCTTGGCAGCGAGGTCGTGGACCAGGTCTTTGTCTCGGACATGGTGGACATGACCGCCGACGCCATCACATCCCTCGTCCGCCAGGGCGCGGACTTCATCGCCGTGACCGGCGGCATGTCCGTGGACCCCGACGACCAGACCCCGGCGGCCATCCGCGCCACCGGCGCCGAGGTCATCTCCTACGGCGCCCCCACCTACCCCGGCGCCATGTTCATGCTGGCCTACCTGGACGACGTCCCCGTCCTCGGGCTGCCCGGCTGCGTCATGTACTACAAGGCCAGCATCTTCGACCTGGTGGTCCCCCGCCTCCTGGCCGGTGAACGCCTCACGCGGCGGGACATCGTGGCCCTGGGCCACGGCGGCCTGTGCGAAAACTGCGGAACATGCAGGTACCCTGCCTGCGGATTCGGTAAGTGAGTGATCGGGACCTTATTATCAAGGCAAGATGAAAATCGTCGGATGAAGCTCTATAAATGTTCATTTCGAAGATGAATCCATATCTGCAATGGTGCATAAGAGAGACTTAAAGAGCGACATCCGACGACATCTCAACTTCTTTCAGCACCATTGCCACCCACTGCCTGACCACCGACGATCACTTGTCCGGGATTAGGATTTCTGCGCCAGGAAGCTTCTTGGACCACGGACGGATATCGCTTCGTCCTACATGGCGCAGTTGTTCGTGATCCTCGTCAACAAGAAGTCGGACAGTACCAAACTGATCAGTGCTCTCACTGATGGAACGGCCTGTTTCAAAAAAAATCCGGATTTCATTTGCAGACAGATCACTGCGAAATCAACATGCCTGTCATCCACTAAAATTCATAAAATCGGACATTTACAATTTTACCTAGAAACTATAACAGAAAATTGATTATTGAAAAATTGCTTGAAATATGAAACTGATACCATGTTAAAGAAATATGGTTTTGAGCGGTTTTGAAAAACGCATGAAAATGGTGAAGCATGATGAGCATTTTCAAAAATTCAGGCACACGTAAAAATACAAAAATTTCCTTTCGGACCGATGATGAAACGCTCGATCAACTCAAAGCGATTTGTAGAATTGAAAACAGAACAATTTCATCTTTGATAGAGAGCATACTTACAGAATATGTACTTATTCACGAGAACAATTCACTCGCAGAACAAGAAAAAAGACTTTCTCCACGAAAAAAATGCTCCATACCCGCTGTAATATTAGCCGATAAAAATAATAAAAAATCTTATTTTAACTGCCTAATCAAGAGTCTTTCAGCAAATTCAGCCCAACTTGTTCTAAAAAAAATCCCAGATGAAGAAAATTTTTACAGTAATTTTTTTATTTTATTCAAACTGCCAAAAAATGACCACCCACTACTTGTATCAAGCCAATTAATTCGATCTAAATGTTTAGAAAATGAATGCATGATTGTCGCAAAAATTAACTGTGATAGTGATGCAGATAGTGAAATGCTGCAAAAATATTTACTCAAAATAGAGTTTAAAGATAATAACGATAAAAAATGACACCTGTTACCCAATAATCAATAATTGTTTTTTAAAAGGATATACTGATGGAAACTAAGAATTTGCTTAAAAGAAGGGTTTTGCGAGACGATGTCGCAGAATATTTGATGGAATCCATTCTCAAGGGGGATCTCAACCCGGGAGACAAGATAGTCGAGTCAAAATTGGCAAGGGAACTCTCCATCAGCCAAGGAGCGGTAAGAGAAGCCATTCGCGATTTGATCGCGCAGGGAGTACTGGAAACGGAACCTTACAAAGGCACACGCATAAGGACTCTCACCAAAGACCAGCTCAATGACTACTATGACGTGCGCACGGAAATTGAAGCCCTGGCTGTAAGATGGAGCATCGTCAAACATGAATCCAAGTATCTTGATCTCGCTTTTTTGAAGAGTTGCGTCGATAACATGCAAATATGCGTCGACAAAAACGATTCAAAAAACATGCGAAAACACGACATGGCGTTTCATTTGGCCATCGTTCAGGCCGCACACAGCGAATCACTTGAAAAGGCCTGGAATTCACTGGGAAATTACTACTGGACCTATATCGCGGTTTACTACGATCACGCCGCTTCCTTGTTGCAAAACCAGATCGTCAAGCATCAGACCATGTACGAAGCCATAGCTGCAGCAGACATCAATGCCTATGCAAGCTGCGTTCGTGGCCACTACTTCGATACCGACGAACTCTTCCCTGAAAAAAAATAACGCGACAGTGTTCTGCTGAATTTCGGCATTCCGCACACAAAAACAAAGGCCGCTTGTCAGCAAGCGGCCTTTGTTTTTGTGTGCGGACAGGGAAAATACTACATAATGCGGGGCTGGATGAAGATAAGGAGTTCAGCCTTGGACTTGGCATCATAGGTATTTTTGAAAAGCCAGCCCAAACCGGGCACGTCGCCCAATCCGGGGATCTGATTCGTGCCACTGGTTTCAGTGGTTTTCTGCACGCCACCGATGACGATGGTTTCACGATCGCTGACCATCATCTTGGTCTTGGTCTGCTTGGTATCGATGTCACGACCATCGCTCTTGGGACTGTCGTCGCTGATCTCAAGATCCAGAATCAGCTTGTTGTCAGGAGTGATCTGAGGAAGAACGGAAATTTTGAGAACCGCTTCCTCATATTCGGTCGTGGTGCCACCGCTCTCAGATTCCGTTGCCGTGGCAAGCTTGGTGCCCTGCTGTATCTCGGCCCTGTTGTTGTTCAACGTAAGGATTCGAGGAGAAGAGATCGTCTTGACCAGATTCTTTGCTTCACCAAGCTGGAGCGCTGCGTCGAGGGCAAACAAGTCTTCGCCCAGGAATTTACCAATTGTCCCACCAAGAGTGATGCCATTTACCGTATTGATCGCGTTCAAACCCGTCGAAGCGAAATTGCCGCGCCACTGCTCACTGGGGAGATTCTCAGCAGTTTCGGTGCTGTAAGTCGTGCCCCATTTGACGCCAAGGCTTCTCTGGAATTCGTCCGTGGCGTAAACAAGCCGAGCTTCGATCATGACCTGGCGTTCGGCCCGGTCGAGCTTCTTGATGAAACTGTCCACTCGCTTCAAAGTATCTTCAGTATCGGTGACAATCAAAATGTTGGTGCGCGGGTCCGAAGAGGCAGAACCCCGGCCCGTCAACATCGTCTTGACCTTGCCTTCAAACTCGGCAGCGGTATTGTAGTTTATCTGCATGTATTCAGTCTTGAGCGGGGCAAGATTCTGCATGCTTACCTGCGCCTGGATTGCGGCTTCACGGGCTTTTTGCAGCTGGACACGTTCAGCTTCAAGTTTCGTGGTGGAAGCAATGCGCATGATGTTGCCCTTTATGACCATGCCCAGACCCCGTTGCAGAAGCACAAGGTCAAGCGCCTGATCCCAAGGAATGTCCACGAGCTTAAGAGAAATCTTTCCGGAAATATCATCGTCGAGGATCAGATTGTACCCGCTGATTTCAGAAATGAGACGCAACACATGCTCAACATCCGCATCCTGCAAATCGATGGATATCCGCTCACCCGTGTAACGCTCTTTCATGCCTGGAAAGAGAGTGTTGAGTTCCTGAATCTCGCTGGTGGTTTCCGCAAGAGCGTCTCCAGGTGCAGCAGCTTCAGTGCCGGCGACATCGCCCATTCCAGCTTGCGCGCTTTTGCCCTTGATCAGGATATGGGTTTCATCGCCTTTGCGCAGCACAGACAAAGCGGGGTTTTTCGCACCGGCAAATACGAGATATGCGTTGCCGTCGTTACCGTTGAGGGCGGTAACATAATCGATCGCGGACCCAAGTTTTGTAACGTCATATTTTTTCAGCAACGCATCCTGAAATTGCACTTTGCGGAACGTGAGCTTGAAATCGCCGTCTTGGCCAGGTGTGACTTCAAAAGGAAGGCTCGAATATGTGACGACTTGCAGAGAGTCATTCTTGGGTTTGAAATTCAGTGAAGAGATGTAGTTCGAAGGGAGTTGAGGAGTCGACGTCTCGTCAGATACGAGCATCAGACGACCGAGAGTTTCTGATTGCTTTGAAAGAAGAAACTTGCTGTTCGCTTTTAAAAAAACATTCAATGCCGTGACTTTGTCACCATCCATTTCTTTTTGAATATCACTGACAAGCTCCGTCACATTAAGAGGAAGCTCAAAGTCAGTTACCGGAGGAGTAAACAGTACCTTGATATTTTTATCAGCATCATGATCTGCGTAAACCTGCGTATTGGCATCCAATGGCATATCGATGATTGTTTTTCCAAGCGCCTCGGAAACAACCACCGCAGGTAGATTTTGAACAGGCACATCCGTTCCTGCACCTGTATCCATGTTGGCGGGCTTAGAGTGCGTTGCGCATGAAGTCAGCACAACGATACAACCAAAAAATAAAAATCCAGATATCGCTCTGAAGATCTTCATAGCACCCTACTCCTTCTCTTGCCGCAATCTTAAATTAATTATTCGCTTTTTTGCTTCACCAAAAACATCAATGACATCTTCTTCGACGACAAGTACTTCATTTCCAATAGAAGTGACCACGCCATCATACAGCCCGATTGTCATGCCGGGGCGGATCAAGTATCCCTTGCCGTCCGGCAGCTCAACCATCGCCATGGAGTTTCCGCCCACCTTGTTGATAATGCCGATGAGCTTCAAGCTTCGCACATCGACCGTTTCCAGCGGCGTGGCAGCTTTCTTTTCAATTTTCGATTTTTTGGCGGCCTGCATGAGTTCGTATTCGCGAATCTTCACAAATGACACAAACGGATCAATTTTACCTTTTGCGTCATATGGGGGATACTGTGAAGTTATCCAGTCCGGAAATTCCTGACCGGACGCATTCGTCTGCCCCTCGGCGGCAAAGACAGGCGCACATAGAAAAAACAAGGCCGTCAGGATCAAAATGTGTACTTTCATGGCGTCTCATTCACTTTTTTTTCTTATTTTGATTCTTTTGAGCTTCACGAGCCTCGATTTCAGCCGCTGTAAGAGCCCTGTAGACTTGAAGAACAAGACTGGTATTGAGATACTTTTCCGTCGGAGAAAAATCAGAGACTGGCGAAAAAGTGATATTTTGGATGGTTACAAGACGATCGAGTCGCGATAGGCGGTCGAAATACGTAACAAGACGGTGGAACGTCCCGCTAATTTGCAGCTGAACCGAACGAGTCGCATAAAATTCCTGAATTTGTTCAGCGCCGGGTTGAAAAAGGATAAACTCCACATTTTCATCGCGGCCCAACTTCTCAAAGGAGGCAAGCAGCATCTCTAGCGCCCGGGCATCCTCGGGTAGAAGGGTCTTGGCGTAATAAAGCTCCTTTTTGCGCAAGGACAGGCTGCGCTCCAATTCCGGCAGTTTGGCGACCTGCGAGCGATACAGAGCGATGTCCTTGTCGAGCTTCTCGATGGTTTGCTCGGCCTTGGTCATCTGAATTAGCTTGTCATCGAGGATGAAGTACCAATACGCTCCATACACCAACCCTGCCAAACCGAGCAGTATCAAAAACAACTGCAGGGATGACAATTCCGCAAATTTTTTGGAAACTGTAGATTTATCCATTTGTTGTTCCATTCGTACTTGTGTTCTCGAAATACTCTTGAGCCTTGACGGAACATTCGAAGGATACCAGCCCCAGCCCGTCAATTTCACGACGCGACGTCCTTCGGGTGTCTACACTGGCAATATATTTCGACAGACGAAGCCTTTCAACGAAGCTGACGAAAGCCTGGTTGTCCAATGCCACTCCACTGAGGGCAATATTTCCATTGGCATCAACATTGAACTTTTCAACCCACAATTTGTTTTGCGGCATATTGGTTACAACCTCATCAATATACTTGACCGGCAACCCCTGACGAAGCCGAACTTGCTTGATGATCTTGATCCTTCCTTCGATATCCTGAAGTTCCTGTATGGTCTGGTTGACCTTGGCGACTTCTTTTTCCAGAAGCGTCTTTGTCTGCGTTTTTTTGGACACGGACGCATTCAAATCCGCGAGCTGAGCGGAAAAATAGTAGTCTACGGCAAAAACGGATCCAAGCACCAGAATGACGCCCAACACGAAAAAAACAAAGCTTTTCTCAATGTTGGTCGATTTTGTTCGCTTTTGCTGAGGAAGTAAATTAATTTTGATCATAGCTGGCTTCCAATATTATATTGCTCTCAAGGCAAGGCCAAAAGGAACAACCATTTGCGGGCCTATTTCTTCAAGATATTCTTTCTGAAAAGAATTTCTGTCGACAAAAATCTTTCGGAACGGATTGTGATATTGAACATCAAGGTCGAGCTCTTTCTGAAAAACATCCTTCAGTCCGCCAAGCAAGGCTCCGCCTCCGGAGAGATAGAGAGACTCGGCCGGCACGACATTGCTCGAGGATGAATGATAGAATCCTATCAGACGCTTCAATTCATCACACCAGTTCTTGAAAGTCTTGTTCACCGCGTCGGCAATGGCCTTGGCGTTCTTTTCGTCAAGGTCATCCTTGCCGCCCAACTTGATCCGCTCCGCTTCCATCCTCTTCAGATTGAGTATGGAGGCCAACGACTCCGTCACCACCCGCCCTCCAAAGGAAACCTCGCGCAAAAAAACAGGCTGGGCATTGTGATAAATGCAAAAAACGCTCTGTGCGCCGCCAATGTCGAGGAGGTAGACAGGCTTTTCCTGCAATTCAGGATAATTGTATTCAAAGCTATTGCATATCGCAAAAGAGTCGACATCGATAACCGAGAGGGACAGGCCGGACTGGGTGATCACATCGCTCAGATTCTGGACGACCTTTTTCTTGCTGGCCACAAGCAAGACGTCATAGCTCTTTTCTTTTGCGCCAGGACCCAGGATCTGAAAATCGAGGTAAACATCATTGATATCGAAAGGAATGTACTGACGTGCGTCTTTGTGAACCGTGTCGCCCAGAGTCTTGGGTGAATCAGACTCGAAAGTGACACGTTTTACTATAACCGCGTGCCCGGCCATCGAGGAGGCGACCACCTGCTCCTTGAGCATAAGCTGTGACCAGAGCCCTGCAATCTTTTTTGCTGTTGCCGAATTGTTGTCGAGATCACCAGGTTGCCATGGACTCCTGGCAAGGCTCTCCAGAATAAAATCACCTTTTCCCGGCCGAATCTTTACCATTTTCAGCCATTCGCTTCCAAGATCCAAACCGACACCGGCATTTTTCTTAGAAAAAAAACCTAATTTTTTCACAGCGTTATATCCTCAACGATTTTTTTCTTCACCCAGAACCATGCATTTACTCGTCGATAGTTCATTTATTAGCATAAAACATTCAGCCCATGCAAGAAATAATGCGTTGAAAAACAGTGAATAAAATAATCATCTCTCAGGCTTTTGAAACTTAATCCATCGACACAAACAAAACCCATTCTGTCTACCTGCGGAGGAGTCATCGCCACAACACCATCTGGTATTTTTCTCGATACGTAACGAGGGGAGCAATTCACTCGCAATTAAGCCTTCTGCTTTGCGTTGAAAGATAACGACAACCACTTTCTCTTCTCAAAATCATCCATTTGACCCGATTTCTCATCGTTTGAGCATGTCAAACAATAACGCCGACTTCTTGCCCGCTGGAGCAGTGAGCCATCATTTCGAAAGAAAAAAGCCCGATTCTTTTTTAAAGAATCGGGCCCGAGTCGACCAAGCAATGCCATATTGAAAATGAAACATCCGCTCAATTCGAAGTTACTGTGAAGCCCTGCAATCACTTCCGCTGTTATGATCACTGGCGCAAATTCAAATCCCAAATACCCGTTTGAACAAAAAGGGTATTGAAACGGCGGTTCATGGAACCTGAGACTTTGATTCTCACAGAATCAGGCGCTCATGACGAGCGTGGGTTCTTATCGAGAATCTCAACACCTTGCCGGTTTGAACAAATTATTTTCGTAGCAGGGCAGTAAAAATGTTCGGATATAGGTGAATGCTGCATGAAAAAAACATGCACATCGCAAAACGATTCCTGTTTGCACTGCACAACAGAGCAACAAGGCCGTCTTGTCATTAAACCTTTTCGAGATTGGCAAGCAGAATCTGGCCGAACTCCGCACATCCCACCTGCTCCGCCTTGGCCATCTGCCCGGCCAGATCAACGGTCACCCGCCCTTCCGAGATGGCTAATTCAACTGCCTTGCGAATTTTGCCGGCGGCTTCGTGCCAACCCACGTGTTCAAGCATCAGCGCACCGGAAAGAATCAGGCTGCCTGGATTGGCAAGATCTTTCCCTTCAATTGTCGGTGCGGTCCCATGCGTGGGCTCGAAAAAGGCCAGGTCGCTGCTCATGTTCACCCCGGGGGCCAGGCCAAGGCCTCCGACCTGGGCGGCCAGGGCGTCGGAGAGATAATCGCCGTTAAGGTTCGGCGTAGCGATGACATCATATTTCTCGGGCCGGATGAGCACCTCCTGAAACATGGCGTCGGCAATTCTGTCCTGGAGCACAACCCGGCCCGGAGGGCAGCATTCTTCACCCTCGCGAACCACCACACCTGCAAACTCCTCCGCGGCAAGCTCATAGCCCCAGTTGCGAAAAGCGCCTTCCGTGAACTTCATGATGTTGCCCTTGTGGGCCATGGTCACGCTTTCACGTTTCTGATCCAGGGCAAACTGAATCGCCTTGCGGATAAGTCTCTTGGACCCCGCTGCCGTCATCGGCTTGATGCCGATACCGCTCTGCTCGTCCACGTTCGCACCCATTTCGTCCCGCAGGAACGCAATGAGCTTTTTGGCCTCGGGGCTCCCGGCCTGCCATTCGATGCCTGCGTACACATCTTCGGTGTTCTCGCGAAAAATCACCATGTTGACGCGTTCAGGATGCTTGACCGGGCTTTCGATGCCCTTGAAATACTGGATGGGCCGGATGCACGCGAACAAATCAAGCGTCTGGCGCATGGTCACGTTCAGGCTGCGAAAACCCTTGCCCACCGGGGTCTCAAGGGGGCCCTTCATGGCCAGATCCGCTTTCTTCAAAGTGTCCAGCGTCTCCTGGGGAAGATAGGAGCCTGTCTCTTCAAAGGCTTTCTTGCCCGCCAGCAACTCGACCCATTCAAATCCGCGGCCGTCCTTGAACGCCAGTTCAACAGCTCTGTCGAGAACAGGACGACCGGCCGCCCATACTTCGCGTCCAATCCCGTCGCCTTCAATAAAATATACTCTGCGTTTCATACTTGTCTCCTGGATCAAAAAATAAAACCCCTCGCGGGGTTTGGGGATAGTAAAAGATTATTGATCACGCAACCGCCAAAAAGCGGCATCGCGGCGTTCAGCTAAAGCAGACTTCAACCATGAGCGCACCATGCTGCGTTTCAAAGGGGATGGCCAGAATGGCGCTTGTCGAAACATGCCTGATCGTATGTCCGGCTCCCGTGATCACGGAGGGAATCGCGCCCTCGAAAATCATGCCCATGCCGACAAGGCCTTTGCGGGCCTGCCCGGAGATCATGTTGGTCAGTTCGCCGACGGCATCAGTGACGACATCGTTTATTTCGGACTGTTCCTCGTAGAGCATCGCGCCGACAATACCCAGGGCCGAAGCGGTGGTGAATGTCAGGGACATGGTCCCCCTGCTTTTGCCTTTCGGATTTGAAAATCCGATCACACCCGTCACATCGCCTTGAGCCCCTGCGTGTTGTTTGACAAAGGGAGTGCCCACCTTGGCATCGGTCATCGCCATCGTCTTCAGAACGGAGGTCGTCGCCTCCACAAACTGCGCTATTATTCCCTTTATGGCATCATTCATAGTATCCCACCATGTTAAGCTCGATTTTTTTGAAAACAATCACACGGCTCACGCCCATCGAAAAATGAGCCATACGTTACTGTGAACGCACCATCAAGTGAAACAGGGCCTGCACATACTTGCCCGAAACAACATCGGCCAGGGCAAAAAGCGGCAGGGAGCCGCGAGCGATGCCCCCCGCGAAGGCAAGCCACAATTCAAGAGACAGATTGCCCAGCGCCGGATCGAGGGCTGTTTCCCACAAAACACCTGCCCTTTCTTCATTCAACCCGAAAAAACGGCACCTGAGCGGACGCCCGGCAAAAAGAATGCATTTCCCATCCTCCAGCAGAGGGCAGCGCGCGCTGGCGTCGGACAAGCAATAGTCGTCTGCCGAAACCTGGCTGTCAGCAAGACGCTCCCGGCGAGCCGTCTCCACCGCCCTGGCGATGACCTCCAGGCGTTTCTCGCTGGTCAGCCCGACATTCATCTTCTGGGTGAGATACACGGCCTCGATCATCGACAATTTGATCGGAGTGCTGCAACATTTGTCGTGATCGCGCCCGCATTTGGAGGTGATATCGCGCGTCTCATCGTCGACCCGGGCCTGAAGGGCTTCGTAATCGCGAAAAAACGGGCTCAAATCAACGGCCTTGTGCATTTCCAGGGACGGTTCGCGCACGGTGAGCTTCGGGCTTTGCTTTCCGTATTTCCTGATTGTCCACCACTGCGAAAAATTGGCGGGTTTGGATCTGAGCGTTCGCAGCCTGACCCAGGCAAGGCGGTGCCCCAGGCCTCGGCGCAGCAGATATGCGTTGAGCACCGTTCCGGTCCGCCCGATTCCGTGACGGCAATGTATGAGCACCTTCTTGCCCAGGTAGATGGCTTCATCAAGCCAGGCCAGCGCCTTTTCAAGCTCGGCCAGCTCCGGGGCCTCCTCGTCGGCAAGAGGCATGTGATACACCTCGAATCCGGCGGCGCACTCAATGTCGTGCAGATCGCAAAATTCGCCGCACAGGTTCAGGATCGCCCCGATGCCTTCGGCGCGCAGGCAATCGAGCTGCTCATAGCTCATGGGAGCCGCCCCCACGGCCAACTGATCCGTGACCCAGGTCGCGGAATAGGCGCCGCGGCTCATGCGTTCTCCTCCGGGAAAAAGCGTTGGAGAAAAAGGGACGCCTCGCTGCGCGCCTCGGCCGAATCCGCGAGCTTCACATCCATCAGACGCGTCACGGCCAGGACCAGTCCGAGGACGTTCAGTGCATGAGCGGTCTCGGCGGCGGGCATGCGCATGTACGACGCATCGAGCATGTCGCCTTTGATGACCGTTTCGTAACCGAAATGTTCCAGGACCTGACGCACAAAGACCAGCCTGTTCATGCGCTGCGACAGCGCCGCGCCGCCGCCCTTGAAGCGGAACTTGACATAATTGGCGCCCGGCAAATCACCGCAAAGGGAGTCCACGATGGAAAAATGATACCCGAAGCGGATGTTCAGGTGCATGTATTCCGACGCAATGATCGAGTAACTGGCGAGAATTCTCGAATCCTTGCTGAAAATGCCGGCGCTGACCCGGTCAAAGGCCTCCCAGTCGACATGCAGCTGACTCTCGTCCCAGGCCACGCGTTCATCGGCCAACCCGGCCCAGAGCGAGCGCAAGGGAATGCAGGCCAGGGCGGACACGCCCACAGGACCTTTTTCTCCGGCCTCGGGCGCCAGCCCGCCTCCCAGATCGAGCACATACATGACCAGCGGCAGGGTCGTCTCCAGGAGCCTTGACCTGCCAAGCCCCCTGCCCCCCCTGTCGACCAGGGAAAACATCTCCGCCACGCTCTTTTCGTGGCAAAAACGCACCAGATCATGCAACGAGCGGCACCCCTGCGGAGTGAAATTCTCGCCCTCCGGGTCCAGGAGGCTGAGGCGCACGGAACACGCGGCCAGTGCCTGGTTTTCGGCCCGAACCTGAGCATGGGTTTTCTCGGCCGCAAGATTGCGCGCCATGATGGTCGGCAAACAGTGGTCAAAGATTTTCCCCGCCGCCGCATCCACCGTCACGACCGCGCCATCCTTCAGAACGCCGGATTCGCACCCAACGACCACGGGCACGCCTCGCTCACGGGCCACCGAAGCCAGATGGCTGGCCCTGCTGCCGCTGCCGGCCACTATGGCGGCGATGCGATCCAGGAACTGTGAAAGCGCGGGACGCAGAGTGCTCGTGACCACGACCGAGCCCTTGGGGATGCCCCGAAAATCCGCTCCGGACGAAACATGATGAACGGGCCCGCAAGCCGCCCCCGGAGACGCGCAGTCCAGTTCCGAGACAAGCTCGACCGCGACGCTGATTTCCTCGGGAGAAAAAACCTCCCTGTCCTGCTCCTGCTGCAAAGGCCGTGATTGCAGAATCGTGAGCCCGTCCGGTCCGTAGGCCCACTCCACATCCTGAGGCTGGCCGAAAACATTTTCAAGATGCATGGCCCGTTTGCCGAGTTCGCACAGGACTTCATCGGAGACTGCCGCCGAGCTTTCGCAGACGCAGCCCATCAAAATGGACGGCTCGGGCTCGCGGGTCAGGTAATGCTTGCCCGGGGTCGCCGATCCGTCCACCAGCTCCGCCGCCAGCCCTCGGACCACATAGACGCCCACCGCCTTGCCTCCCACCGCAGAACACGCGGGATCGAAGGTGTAGACGACCCCCGCGGCCGAGGCCTCCACCATGGGCAGGACAAGGGCGGCCATGGCGGTGTCGTTGTCGGTGAGGCCGTGCCGAACCCTGTAGGCCAGAGCCCGGGGACAGTATTTTCCGGCCAGGACGCGCTTGTAGGCCGTCAGCACTTCCGACGGCGGAACATCGAGCTCGCTGGCGTATTGACCGGCAAAGGTGATGTCTCCGTCCTCGGCCAGGGCGCTCGATCGCACCGCCAAATGCCTGTCCCCAAGATTCAGGTCCTCCACGGCGCGCAGAATTTCGTCCGCGATGTCGGCGGGAACCTTGGCCGCAAGGATCAGTTCCTGCAATTCTCCGGTCACGCGGACAATGGCGTCATTGTTGGACAGGGAAACGTCCTCGAAACGCTTCTCGATTTCCTTTTCAAGATCGTTGTCCCGCAGATAGCGGGCAAAAGCCGAGGCCGTGATGACAAATCCCGGCGGTGTCGCAACGCCATTGCGGCGCACTATGGACAGATTGGCCGCTTTTCCTCCGACCTGGCCGGGATGGTCCGCGGCTTCGTCCAGGGAAAGCACGTAGGGAGGCCCGAAATCGAGCGGCGGCTGCGTGACCAGAACCGAAATTTCCGTGGCGATGCGCTCCAGCGCCCCCGGAAGATCGGCGTATGCATGGGGGTTCATGTCGTAGAGACTGGTCGTCATGGCGCGGACAGCCTCCACAAGCTGCCCGGTCAGAACCCTGACCCGGGCCACGTCCGCCGGATCGTAGCCGTATATGGGAGCTTCGAGATCCGCGATCAGATCCAGGGCCCTGGCGTCGCTGTCCAGCAACTCCTTGAAGTGCTCATATTTTTCACGGATGAGCCTGTTTGGAGCCACCAGCCGGGTGAACCAGTGTCGCAGCAGGCGGGAAGCGGTCATGGAACCTCATCCTGCAGATCGGCGACATCCTGTCTCAATACATCCGCGACCTTGGATTCGAGTTCTTCCTTGTCGATGGGCTTGACGCAGTACTCGCTGGCTCCCAGCTTGAGCGATTCCCGTGCCGTTTCCAGAGTGGGATATCCCGTCAGCATGATGACCTTGATCCGGGGGGCGAACTTCTTCATCTCCGCCAGCACCTCGACTCCGGTCATCCTCTTCAGCTTGATGTCCAGAATCGCAAGATCCGTGGCGCCCTTGGCCGCGTGGCGGATGGCCTCCTCCTCTTCGGTGAATGCCGTGACCTGATGGCCCTGACGCTCCAGGATCCTTTTCACCAGGACTCCCGCATCTGAAACATCATCCAGAACAATAATCGATGCCATGCACCTCTCCTTAAGATAGATTCTTGACCTGCGGGGCATGAACGCCCCGGACCGTGCACCTGCACCCAAAGCCGGTGCGCACGGGGTGTGTCCGAAATGTGCCCGCCTGATTCCCGGCCTGCCGGAGACTTGCCCGGCACGCGACACAGGCCGTCAATATTGGTCCTAATACTCGGATCCGTGATCCAGGGGAATATCAACAGTAAATATCGTCCCCGGACCCTTCACGGCCCCCTCAGGCAGGGGCGGAAGGTCGAAATCCGATGGCAACGGGCTGTCCACGCGAATCTCACCCATGTGATCCTTGACGATGCCAAAGGACACGGACAGCCCGAGTCCCGTCCCCTTGCCCACCGACTTGGTGGTGTAGAACGGATCGAAAATCTTTTTCAGGGACACTTCGTCAATCCCGGTGCCGCTGTCGGCGACATCGAGCGTGACGATCCCGAGCGGGGTTTTGAGCTTGGTGACCACCACGATGACGCCTCCGCTCTCGGGCATGGCATCCTTGGCGTTGTTGAGCAGGTTTATCCAGACCTGCTTGAGCTTCTCCGGGTCGCCGTAAATGATGGGAAAGCTGTCATCAAGCCTGGTCACGATCTGTACCCGGTCCAGTTCGAATGAATGCCGGACCAGACTCACGGACTCCATGACCGAGTTGTTGAAGCACATCTCCCGCTTGTCGGTCTGCCCCTGCCGGGAGAAACCCAGCAGGTCGGCCACAATCTTGCGGCAGACCTTGGTCTGCTTCTCGATAACGGCCAGATCCTGGCTCAACTGGCTGTCTGGCGGCGCATCCTCCTTCAAAAGCTGGGAATACCCGAGGATGATCCCGAGCGGGGTGTTGATCTCATGCGCCACCCCTCCGGCCAGCTTGCCGATGGATTCCATCTTCTGCGCCTGGATGAGTTGCTGCTCGTATTCCTTGATGTCCGTGACATCCCTGTCCATGCGCAGCAGGCTCACGATGCGGCCCGATTCATCATGCACCGGGATCTGGACCACATGGAACCACTTGCGGCCGTCAGGACCGTCGACGCGTTCCTGCCTGTCCACGCGCTCACCGGTGATGAGCACCTCCCGGCCTTCGAGATTTCTGCGCTCCGCCTCTTCTTCCGAGAACAGGTGAAAATCGTTGAGCCCCCTGATCTCAGCCACGGTCTTGCCCACGCTCTGCGCAAAAGCCCGGTTGGATGTCTGGTAGATCATGCGAGTGTCCACCAGGGAGATGAGATCGGGATTCATGTCCAGCACCGTGGACAGAAGGCGCTGCTGGTTGGTCAGGGTCTGCTCGGCATCACGCAGGCCTCGAATGTGGTCGCGCAGGGTAAAGGCCATGAAATCAAGGGATTCGGCCAGATCCTGAATTTCATCACCCACATTCTGCAGAAAAACCGGACAATCCCTGCAACTTGAGGGCTTGGGCCCGATTATGCATGCATGACAGGCGCACTTCGTGTCCGGCACCAGCCAGCAACGGCGCACGCGATCATGGTGGGCAGGACAGCTTGTCTCCTTGCAGTTCATGATCTCCCAGCAGAAATGCTCACCCGGCAACACGGCCAGGTTGTCGAGGCTCCCCGTCACCAGATCCTCGGCATGAGCGCGAAGCTTGGCCAGACGGCGGGTCACCGTCCGGGCAAAAATGCTGCCCAGGGCCATGGCCGCGAGCAGCACCCCGCCGAACATGGTCGCCAGGGCCGAGACGAACTGCTTGGTGGTTGCGTTCAGGCGGGACTTGGACAACCCGATGCGCACCGTCCCGATGCGCTCTCCCGCGACCATTATGGGCGCCGCAAAATCGTAGACGAAGATCTGGCCCGTATCGATGAGCTGGACATTGACCCGCTCATTGCTGCCGACCCGGTTGGCGTCCACCAGCTCGACGGGATAGCCCTTGGCGAAGGAATGGGTGACGACCCGGTTGTCCGCGTTCTGGACAAAGGCGTAAACCACGTCGCCGATTTCACCGACCAGGTTTCTCAGCACGAGATAATCCTGCGCCAAAAGCGGATTCACGGCGCGAGCTGCCAGGCTCTCGACCAAGGCGGCCCCGCGCAGCTTGTTCTCCGTCACCAGGGCCGAAGACGTCATCTTGGCCACGACGGGCAACAGGACCGACGCCATGCCGAGCACGATGGCGATGATGCCCAGATTGAGCTTGGTCTCGAATTTGAGTCTGGAAAAAAGGGACTTCATTGAAAATCCCCATTCAGGCCAAGGCGTCGTATCAAGGTTCTGATTGGCTCATAGTCCTCGTCGTGGGCGGAAATGATGTCGATCATTCCGGCGGCGGCAAGAACCGGAGCATCATCGTGCCGGCTTGCGCTCAGGTCCAGCAGGGCCCGGGCGATCTTGTCCTTGATGGCCGGATCAAAACCCTTGCGCACGGAGTACACCCAGCCCGGGTACGGACGGCTTTCCGCGAGCACGCGGATCTGGTCCAGGTCGATCTTATCGCGCACGATATCAAGCGTGCCCTTGCGGATGGTGCCGACATCATAGGCGCCCGTGTACACGGCCAGGACCACCGCTTCCTGCCTTCCCCCCGCGCCGGTGGCAAAGGCGACCTCCTGAAAATCCTTTTGCGTGATGCCGTGATCGAAAAACAGTCCGAAAGGATACAGAAAACCCCCAGCGGAATTGGGGTCAACGGCAATGATTCTTTTTCCCCGGCAGTCCGCAAGGCTGTTTATGGCGGGGTTGTCGGCGCGCACGATGATCTGGCCCTGAAAATTGGCCCCCCCGTCAGGTTCCACGACGCGCGCGAAGGCTTCGGAGCCCAGTCTGGCCAAGGATATGTAAACGAAAGGATTGGTAAAGGAGATGTCTATCTCGCCGCGTTCCACCATCTTGACATGCTCGGCGAATGTATTGGGAAAGACCTGTCGCAGGGACAGCCCGGTCTTGTGCCGCAGGTATTCGAGCAGGCGGCGATGACGTTCAAAGGAGACGGAGTGGGAATACTGGGGCAGATAGGCATAGGTGATGGCCGAGGTCGAACCGAGCGGAGCCACGCTTTCGACCTTTGACATGTCCACCTTCACGACCGGCTCGTTTTCCGTACAGGCGGCCATGAAGAAGAGCAGTATGAAAATCGGAAGTCGCGCTAGCGTCATGGTCCCTCTTCGGCAATGGAATTGATACCAATACACGTACTCCAAAAGGACAAAACCAACAACCAGAAGGTTTCTTCATCCTTGGGCCTGCGCACTTCCGCCCCCCCGTGCCGCGTGAAAGCGGCATGAAAACGGAACGCAGTGGACCCGCACGGCGCAATGAACGGTCAGCCTTGAGGCTGATTCGGGGCTCTTTTCAGGGGATCAAACCCCTTCGACTTTATCAAGGCTTGATGCGCGGCCCCCGACATTGTATTGGAACGCCAGTCAACAACCTTCAACACCGGATACAACCATGCACTCGGTCAAACGACTTGCCCATATCGACTTCAACATTCCGGGCGTGAAAGCCGTCGGAATGGAACTCATGAAACTGATCAACGCTCCGAGCCCCGATATGGAAGCCTTCGCCCGGACCGTCGAGCTGGATCCGGCCATCTTCGGCTCCATCCTGGCCTGCGCCAACTCCCCGTTGTTCGCCGGCATTACGGAAATCTCGGATTTGAGAGTCGCGCTCAACCGGCTTGGCATGAAGGAAATCCGTCGGATCATCTTCCATGTGGTCCTCGAATCGGCTTTCAGATCCGACAACGCCGAAATCAACAAGCTCCTGCGCGCCATCTGGAAACAGAATCTGGCCGTCTCGCTGACCATGCAGCGCCTCATTCAGGATTGTCCGCAGGTAAAGGCCCTGCCCATGGATATGGTCGGCATGATCTATCCCCTGGGCCTCATGCACGTCATCGGCATTCCGGTGCTCGCCATCAACTACTATGATGCGTTCGCAAAATTCATCGCCGAAGACCTCTCGCAGCCGCTGCCGGACATTTTCGCGCGTGAAAAAGAACTCTTCGACGGCTTCGACCACTTTGAACTGGGCGCGGAAATGGTCAAACGCTGGGGCTTTCCGGATTTCGTGCCCGACATCATCTCATCCTACCATGTGCCCGAACCGAGCCTGGATACAGACAGCCGCACCCTGCATTCCCTGCTGCGTCTTGCCCGCCACCTGGCCCAGGAATACGGATACGCCGCGCTGCCCGATTCCCCTCCCGGATATTGGCTGCAAGGCAATGTCCTGGACCAGTCCGGAGTCAACGAAGAGGATATCAAGGCGGACGTCATGGACCAGTTGGACAAGATCCTGAAGATGTTTCACTGATTCACCAAGGCGCCAGAAAAGACAGGGCCGCCGCGCCATTTTCGGACGCGGCGGCCTTTTTTGTCACCAGGAAACAAGGCTAACGGACTTTAAAACCTGTAGGTCACGCTCAGGCCCGCCATGTGAGCATGAGCGTCTTCACGGGTCAGCTCAATGATGTTCGCCTCTTTTCTTGCCTCGTATTTGCGGTCTTTCATCCACAGATAACCGTAGGACGCGTCCACGACCCAAGTGTCGTTTATTTTCCAGCCGGCGCCCAAGGTCACGATCTGCCGATCGGTGCAGGGCACGGCATAATCCTCGTAATCGTCATTGACCGGAGACTGGTCGTAGACATAGCCGGCACGCAGATCGACGCTGTCGGTCAGGGCGTATTCGGCTCCAAATTGAAATCTCCACGCGTTGTTCCAGTTCTTGTCGCTTTTCAGTTTGTCGCCGAAACGGTATTGCTCATCATCATAGTTCACGATCAGGGACTTGTAGGAACTCCACCTTGTCCAGACCGCATCGAACTCCAGACTCAAACGCTCCACGGGCTTTACCATGACGCCCATGGTCACGGATTCGGGGACAGGCTCGGTGCCGGTCACATCCGTGCTCTTGAAGGGAAGCGCCGTCGAACCTTTCTGCGTGAAATCTCCGTCACCGTGAACCGTCATTTGGATTTCGCTGCGCCAGGCAAGACCGAACGCAAGCCAGTCGAAAGGCCGGTAACGCGCACCGAGATTCATGCCGTAGCCCCACCCATCGGCGGCGATTTCATGCAGATACTCGGCACCCGGCGCGAAGCTTATGTCGTACTCGAAATTCAGATACGTGGCCTCAACGCCCACAGCCAGCGAAAAGGCGTCGGAAAACCTCAAGGCCAGATTGGGATTGATGGACACGGACTGGATGGCGGCGCGGGAGCAGTTGTAGCGGCCGGCCCAAGTATCGGCGTCCTCGTATTCGGTGCCCAGGCCCACCCGGGAAAAAATGCCCAGTCCGAACCAATAATTGTCCGAGAGCTGCTGCGTGTAATACATCGTGGGCAGTCCCCAGACCGAATCCGCAAAATCCATGTCGTCCGCCGTGCCGGACTTGACGTCCATGGTCGCCGAAGGGGCGATGGCCGTGGCTCCGATCTGAATCTGGCCGCCCGGCACGTCGGTGATGCAGGCCGGGTTGTAGGCCACGGATGAAGGATCCCCATCCCGGGCCACCATGGCCCCGCCCAAGGCGTTGCCCCTGGCGCTCCATTCATAGACGCCATAGCCTGCGGCCCAACCCTGCAATGGCCAAAGAACAACGCACAGCACAAAAATCCATCTTCGCATTTCTCTTCTCCCGCTTGTGATTTGCCCCGCCAACGTTGACAGAGCCCGGAGACTGTAGCAGGCAGAAATAAAACGTCAATGAACTATTATATCTTTTATATTCATTTTTTATGAATAATCCCTTTTGCCATACAGCGTCGGTGAATCCATGACCGTAAGCGACCTTCTGAACTTCTACTCCCCGCGACTCGCGAGCACGAACGATCTGGCCCTGATCCTCGATCAGACGGGCGAGGTGCTTTTTGCCAACGAGGCGGTGCGCAATATCCAAAGCGCTCCGTTCAGAAGCTATGCGCCCCAGGACATCATCGAACAATTGCAGGCAGAAGTCCGGAGCAAGGAATTCTCAAGCCTGCCCAAGGACACTCCGCCCGTACGCGAGGCCAGGTTGCGGGTCATCCTCCCCGACGGCGCGGGCACTCGCCATGTAAGCTGGAAATTCATCGGCATCCCGGCCACGGACGGCGCGATCACGCTGGCCTGGGGCACCTTCAGGGCCACCGGCCCCGGCCAGGAAATGGGATTCACGGTTCTGCCGAGCGGCATCATCCAGGCCGCCAGTCCGGCTCTGTGCACCATCTGCGGCTATACCCTGAACGAACTTGTCGGCAGGCCCGCAAGACAGTTCTATTACACCGCCGCCTCGCGCAAGCGCATCGTCAACCAGCTCAACGAACGCAACGAAGTCGAAAACGGAGCCGTCACCCTGCGCCGCAAGGACGGCTCTCCGCTGACACTGTGGTACAGCGCCGAATCCATCCGGGGAACGGACGGACGGATTCTTGCCTACAGCGGATTCTTTCAGCAGCGGCCCTTCACCTTTTCCTCCAAGCTGGCAGGTGAATTCACGCGCATCGTCGACGCCCTGCCCGACCTGGCCTGGGTCAGCGGACGGGACCTGCGCATCGTCGCCGCCAATCAGGCCTATCTGAGGGCCTACAAGCGCGATCGTACCGAAGTCATCGGGCAAAGCGAATACGATTTTCTGGAACCCGAGCAGGCCCGCTTTCCCATCGAGGCGGCGCTCAAGGTCTTCGAGGAAAAGCAGGAACTCCTCCATCCAGCCGTGCCCCATCTGACCGACCCGCAGGTCTGGTACAGGGTCATCCGCCGTCCCATCTTCGACGACGACCGCCAGGAGGTCATCGGTCTTTTGGGAATTGCCCAGGATATCTCAGCCAAGGTCCTGCAGGAAAACGCCTTCATGGAGCAGCTGCGCGTCCGGGAGGAGGACGTGGTTGTGGTCAGCGACGACCAGGGCCGCATCCTGCGCCGCTCCGCCCAAACCCTGAACCCTTCCATATATGGACGACCACAAACCTTTGACGCCTACACCCTCGACATGCGGCCGGTGCTCGATCTCCTGCACGCGGACGACCTGCCCGCCGTGCGCCAGGCCATGCACCTCGTCCTGCGCGAACGGCGCGAACAGCACCTGGAGTGCCGCATCCGCAATCAGGCCGGAAACTATTCCACCATCCTGGCCCGCCTGCTCTTTCACGACGCCATCTACGGCGAACCGCGCATGTATGTGGTGGTGCGCGACATCACCGAACAGGTGGGCCTGCGCAAGGCGACCATGGTCATCGAACGGCTCAAGCTGGCCTCGGGCACACGCACCGACCGCGAGCTGGCCTCTTTCCTCAATGTCTCCGCCGCAGCCATCTCCAACGCCCGCAAAAACGAGCGCGTCCCGCCGGACTGGATCATCGACACCGGGCTGCGCACCGGCCGCTCCATCGACTGGATCGTCAGCGCCGTGATGCCGGGCCAGGCCTGAATCCGGCTCCCCCGCACCGGTTTATGGGGACAAGGGATTATTGTGCTTGCGGCGCGACTTGGGTAGAAATCGGACTTTAAACACCATCTGGAGATTTTCCATGAAACCGTTGCTTCTGCTGCTGTTTTTTTTGATCCCGGCCTGCGCCGGGCACCAGGCTACCTCCTCGGCGGGGCAGGAGAAATGGCTGATCCTGAACAGGGAATTCATCGCGCTGCACACCAAGGGTTCCCATGACCAGGCCTTGACCACGGCATTGCAAGGGGTCGCACTGGCACAGGGGTTCATGCCCAGGGAAAACGCCGACCTGGCGACTTCGCTGAACAATCTGGGCGTGACCTACGCGGCTTTGGGCAGATTCGAGGAAGCCAGGACTGCGCTTGAAAGAGCCCTGGCCATGCGCGAAAAAGTCCTGGGACCCAATCACGCCGAAGTGGCCACGACCTTAAGCAATCTCGGAGAGCTTTACGCGGACATGAACCGGCCCTCGGAAGCGGAAGACACGTTCATCAGGGCGCTTGAAATCCGGGAGGCCGGGTTTGGAACCGATAACGCCGACCTTGCCGAGACCCTGAACAACCTCGGCGAACTCTACCTGCGCAGAGGCCTCCTGGATCAGGCCGACAAACTGCTGCGGAGGGCGCTGGCCATACGGGAAGAAAAACTGGGTGCAAACCACCCGCAGGTCGCCCGCACCCTCGACAATCTGGCCGGGATAGAACAGGCCCGCAACAACTTTCCCCAGGCGCGGGAACTGCTTGAACGTTCGCTGATCATCAAGGAAGCGGCTCTGGGGCCTCTGCACCCATGGCTGATCAGCACTCTGACCAGCCTGGCGGAAGTCCTCATGGCCCAGGACATGATCGCCGACGCCGAGCCTTTGGCGCGCAGGGCCGTGAACATCGGGGAGACCGCATACGGCCGGGACAGCGTGCGCTTGGCCCTCCCGCTCACGACCCTTGGCAACCTGATGCGAAGGCAGGGGCGGCTCGACGAAGCCGAAGAACTGCTCACCCGGGCGCTGCGGCTGCAGGAGCAGACATTGCCGACAGACCATCTCGACATTGCAATTTCCCTTGGCAATCTGGCCTCTGTTCACTATGCCCAAGGTCGATTTGCCGAAGCCAGAGCGCTTTACGAACGGGCGCTGGCCATCAACGAAGCAGGTCTCGGACAAGAGCATGGCGATGTGGCCCAGCTTCTGCACAATCTGGGCGTGGTCAACCGCAAGCTCGGGGATCCTCAGCAGGCCAGGACCTTGCTCATGCGGGCCCTGTCCATCCGCGAGACACTGCTTGGCACATCGGCGCTCCCGGTGGCCGACACTCTGGAGGCGCTGGCCTTCACCCTGAAGGACGCAGGCGACGACGCTTCAGCCGCCGCCTACCTGGAACGGGTCAAGGCCATTCGCGGACAGACGCGTTGAGCATGAATACAGAAAAAACGCTCACCCCGAAGGCTTTTTTCGGATGCGTTCGGACAAAAGGCTGAAATTCGGGGTTAGACGTTTCATCTGTTTTTCGGTAAATGAATACGCTTGTTGCCACGGCGATAGTCCGCCAACACGATTCAAGACGAATTTCAATTAAAAGAGAGAGGCGGGTTACTGCGCGATGTTTGCGATCATTGGCTTAATTGTTGTTATGGGCTGCGTAGCGGGCGGCTACATGATGGCCCACGGAAACTTCAGCGTCCTGTGGCAGCCTGCGGAATTCGTGATCATTCTCGGCGCTGCCATCGGCACCTTCCTCATCGCCTCGCCGATGAAGGTCATCAAGCTGACGATGGGCGGCTTCGCCAGCGCCTTCAAGGCCAAGGCTCCCGGCAAGGACGAATATCTCCAATTGCTGCGCGCGCTCTACGACCTGCTGACCCTGGCCAAGCATGAAGGCATCATCGCGCTCGAAAGCCACGCCAACAAGCCCAAGGAAAGCAGCATCTTCACGCCCTACCCCTTTGTGATCAAAAACCACCATGTGCTCGATTTCATCTGCGACAACGTAAAGACTTACGCCATGGCCGGCATGGAACCCCATGAATTCGAATCCATCATGGACATCGACATGGAAGCGCATCACGAAGAGGAGATGATCGCCGCCGGTTCCATCAACAAACTCGCCGACTCCATGCCCGCCCTCGGCATCGTGGCCTGCGTGCTCGGCGTCGTCATCACCATGGGCGCGCTCAACGAGCCGCCGGAGGTCCTGGGCGCGCACATCGGCGCGGCCCTGGTCGGAACATTCTTCGGCATCCTGATGGCTTACGGCTTCGTCGCTCCGTTCGCCACCAACGTCGAACACCAGGTCCGGGACCAGCACACGCTCCTGAATGTGGCCAAGACCGCCATCATGTCCTTCGCCCTTGGTTGGGCTCCTGCCCTGGCCCTTGAGGCTGCCCGTCGCGCCGTGCCCAGCTCGGCCCGCCCCACCTTTGAAGAACTCGAAAGCGCAGTGCGCAAGAAATAGCCGTGGCCGAAAAAAAAGCTGTCATCATCAAGAAGGTCAAAAAAGGCGGACACGGTGGACATCACGGAGGCGCCTGGAAAATCGCCTACGCGGACCTCGTCACGGCCATGATGGCCTTCTTCCTGCTGATGTGGCTTCTGAACAACGTAAGCGAAGAAAAGAAAGAGCAATTGTCCATCTATTTCAAGGAATTTTCGGTCATAGATGGGCTGCCTCCCTCCATGAGCATGGGGGCCGGCGGTCAAAGCGCCTCCGAATCGCAGTTCACCCCGCTCATCATGGAAGGGACGACGGGCATGTACGCCGAAGGCAAATCCCAGGAGGAAATCCTCAAGGAAGCCATGGCCAAGATGATCGAGGAGCGCCTGAAGGAATACAAGGAGGAGCTCATCATCGACACCTTTGACAACGGCGTGCGCATCCAGATGCTTTACGGAGAGGGCAACCCGTTTTTTGATTCGGCCAGCTCGCAATTGACCGGAGATGCGCGAAACGTGCTCAAAGTCATCGCGGACACCGTACGCGACCTGCCCAATCAGGTTGCCGTCGAAGGCCATACCGACGCAGTGCCCCTTGGGGGGCCGCAATCCCGCTACACCAACTGGGAACTTTCCACGGACCGCGCATCATCCGCGCGCGTCATCCTCCAGGAATTCGGAGTGGACCCCAAACGCATGGTCAGGGTTGCGGGATATGCCGCCACGCAGCCACTGATCCGCGAAAATCCTGAAGATCCCCGCAATCGCAGGGTCAGCATTCTCCTCTTCAACGACCCGACGCGGAGCCCCGTGGACGTGAATTCGACATCAGGACAAAATGGTCAGCTGTCGGTCAATCCACTCATGAATGGAACCGCCGTGCCTGCGGTGCCACAAGGCGCCCCGCCCCTGCCCTCCAGGCATTGAGCCCGGTCCTTGCGCTGAGTCCTTGCCACGACGCAAATAACCCCCTGCTCGCAGATACGCGCAGGGGGTTATTTTTTTATCTGGAAAACAGCCGTTCAGGCCAAGGGTCCAGTTTCAGGAAGCGGCAGCAGCCACTCCGAACACGCTCCGGCCCGGAGCGCATGACCGACGCGAACTTCCGGAACGTCCAGCAGGTGAGCGCGAATCAGAGGCATTTCGCGGTGCGGGCCGTCCGGATCTTCCGGCAGGGGCGTTGCGACCGGGGGTTCTGCCGGGAGCACGGGCTGGACGGGGCTCTTCAAAGGAAGCCTCGTCACCGCCGTTTGAATAGGCGAACCCTTCAAGGCGTATGCGTTCCAGTCGGCCGCCCAGGATGCGCTCGATGGCATTGATCTGGGCGGAGTCTTCCGGAGTGACCAGGGTTATGGCCTGGCCGCTCTTGTCCGCGCGGCCGGTGCGTCCGATGCGGTGCGTGTAGCTCTCGGCCGTATCCGGCAGATCGAAATTGACGACATGGGAAATGCGTACGCAGTCGATGCCGCGAGCCGCGATATCGGTGGCGACCATGATCCTGTATTTGCCGCTGCGAAAGCCATCCAGGGCTTCCTGTCTGCGATTCTGGGACAGGTTGCCCTGCAAGGACGTCGCGAGCATCCCTTTCTGTTCCAGCTTGCGGGCAAGACTCTTGGCCCGATGCTTGGTGCGGGTGAAGATGAGCACGCAGTCATGCGGAGTCCTGCCCAGAAAAGCTTCGAGCAGAGCCATCTTCTGGCCGGCGGAAACCGGGTACAGGGCATGCTGGATCTTTTCCGGCGGAGCCGTGTTGGAAACCTGGACTACTACAGGCTGAACCAGAACCTGATCCGCGATCTTGCGGATTTCGGGCGGCATGGTCGCGGAAAAGAGGAGGTTCTGACGCTTGGCCGGCAATTTGGCCATGATGCGACGCAGGTCGGGCAAAAAGCCCATGTCAAACATGCGGTCCGCTTCGTCGAGGACCAGGGCGTTCACATGGGACAAGTCCACCATGCCACGGTTGACAAGGTCAAGCAGACGTCCGGGGCACGCCACCAGGACACTCGCCGAACGGGCGGCCTTGACCTGCGGAGTTTCGCCAACGCCGCCGAAAACAGCCGCGGAGCGGATGCCGGTCTGTTTGCCGAGAGAAATGAAAGTCTCGTGAATCTGGAGCGCCAGCTCACGGGTAGGGGCCAGCACAAGCACCCGAACCGGGCCGCGCACGGAAATGCCGTCAGTGATCATGCGCTGCAACAGAGGCAGGGCAAAAGCAGCGGTCTTGCCGGTGCCGGTCTGGGCCAGTCCAAGGACATCCTTGCCGGCGAGCACCGACGGAATGGCCTGAATCTGAATGGGGGTGGGAGTAACATAGCCGCAGTCACGGATGCCAACGTTCAAACGCTGGTCAAAAGAAAAAGAGGAAAAATCCACAAATGGTCCTGTGGTTGGAGGAAAATCAACGACTGGCGTGATGAACAATCGAAGGCCGGACTTGCCGGAAGAATGGAAAATCTCCAAGACGAGATGATGACGGGCCGTTGCCGGACAGGGTCCGCAAGGCTTCAAGGCTCAAGTCTGCTCACGCGAGAGAGGTGAGCCATAAGCCCCTTTGAGGGGGAATGCAAAGGAAATAATGCGGGCGAAAAAAGTCGAAAAGGCTGCATCGCGAACGATGCAGCCTGATTTTTCGGTGGTGGGCCAACAAGGAATCGAACCTTGAACCTGCTGATTAAGAGTCAGATGCTCTACCAATTGAGCTATTGGCCCGCGCAAACAGAAGGGCTTACTAGACAGCGGGGCAAACATTGTCAAACAAAAAATTGCAATTCGAAAAAAATGAAAACAGCTTCGTGCGAAGCCGGCACGTTCAACCGAAGACTGCATCTTCCCGCCACACGACATTGGCATCGTCTCCGCCACGAAAGACAAGATGCACGATGTCCAGGCCGGGATGACCGCTCGCATGACTTTTGACTCGTCATGCCTGATCTGGCAGGAATGGGGACTGGTACCACCTCTTGCAAGGAAGAATGAGGTGGTCTTGTACGGCCATGAACTTCAAGGGGATGACATGAAAAGATATGTGATGCTGGCCATGATGGCGGTACTCTTGATCGTGGGCGCGGCTCACGCGCAGACCGCCTACGTGACTGACGTTTTCGAGATAACACTGCGCTCTGGGCCGAGCAACAGCAACAAGATCCTGAAGATGCTGCCCTCCAGCACGCCGGTGGAGGTGGTCAAAAACGACAAGGACTGGTCCCTCGTGCGGGCCGAAGGCGTGGAAGGGTGGGTGCTGGCCCGGTATCTGACCAGGACGGCCCCGGCCGCCCTTCAGGTGGAACGGTTCGCCAGCGAGAACGAAGCCCTGCGCGCCAAAATGGCCGAGATGACCGAGAAGACCAGCGCCACAGCCGGGGAAAACCAGGCGCTGCTGGACCGCCTGAACCGCGCCGAGACGGAACTGGCCTCGTTGCAGCAGCGGTACGCAGAACTGGAACGTGGATCGAAGGCCTATGTGGACTTGAAGAGAGCCCATGATGAACTCACCGCGCTGCAGGCCCAAACGGCGCAGCGGGCAGAAGTCCTGGAGATGAAGAACAGGGACCTGAGCGGTGACACGCAGTTCAGGTGGTTCCTCACCGGCGCGGGCGTCGTAGGCGCGAGTCTGCTCCTGGGCCTGATTCTGGGCCGGTTGCAACGGAAGAAAACAGGCCGCATGTTTGGCTGAACGATGCCCGGCGGCGTGTCTTCGAACAACGTGCAAGCACAGCGCATTTCCTGCAATACTGCGGTCCATCGTGATCAAACCTCGCGACATGCCCGCAAGCATCGTGACCGCATCCTTCCGTCTCCGTCATCACAATGTGGCGGATCAAGAGCTCAGGACTCCAGCAGCTGGTAGGTCAGCACTCCGAGTTCCACGGTGATGTCCATATTCAGCACCACCATGTTTTCCGGGACCCGCACCGGACGGGAAGCGAAATAGAGAGCTCCTCGGACGCCCAGCTGCGAAAGGCGGTCGATGACGCCCTGGACTTCCGGAGGCGGGACGGCAATGATGGCCAGGTCGATGCGGCTTGCGTCCAGCTCCTGTTCGAGGTTGGCGATGTCATGGACAGGAATGCCTTCGATGGACGTGCCCACGCTGGCGCCGGCGTGGTCGAAAATCTGGACCACCTCCAGGTTGCGTTTCTTGAAGGACGCCGAATGCATGAGCACGCTGCCCAGGCCTCCGGCTCCAATCAGGGCGACCTTCCAGTGCCGGTCAGATCCGAGAATCCGGGCGATCTGCTCGCGCAGCTCCGGCACATGGTAGCCGACGCCCCGGACCCCGAAGGAACCGAACTCGGCGAGATCCCGGCGGACCAGGCTCTGGGTCACGCCGTCGATCTTTTCGAGGTCCGCGGACGAAATGACCTTCACGCCCTTGTTCTGAAGGTGGTCCAATGTGCGCAGATATGTGGACATACGCCGGATGATGAGGTTCTTCTTGTCGATCCTCGGGCGTTTTTTCGTGTTTGCCATGATGCGGATACCTCGCGTGCTGGTGTGAAACAGAAGAAAGTTCGCCCATCAAATGCACTGCGGTCAAGAAATAATTCAGTGCATCCAGTGCGAGTCGCGACCATCCGGTTCGAAACGCTTTGCCGGCATTGCCGCACCGCACCGATTTCCCGCCTCAAAGCAGCCGCCGGTCCTGGATATCGAGATTCACAAGGCCCAGCTTTTTCGCTTTTTCGACAACAGCCGCATATTCCGCTGAAGTAATTGTTCTGGACAGTTCCGGATACTCCAGAGCCCTGTATTCGGGATGGTACTGCGCCATGATGTTTACGTATGTATCCGCAGGAAGATTTTGAGCGATCCATTCCATGATAATTTCCGATCCGCCGACATTGTTCGGCAAGACAAGATGCCGGATGATGAGCCCGCGCTGTATGATTCCGCCCCCGGCATATTGCGCCGGGCCTGTCTGGCGATGCATCTCGAGGATGGCCTTGGCCGTCAGTTCCGGATAACTCGCCGCCCCTGCCGAATACTTCGACGCCATGTCCGCATCCCAATACTTGAAATCCGGCATGTAGATGTCCACGACTCCGTCCAGCATCCCGAGAATTTCAAGCCGCTCCCAACCGCAGGTGTTGTAGACCAGCGGCAGGCGCAGGCCGCGGGCGGCTGCGATGTCGAGGGCGCCGAGGATATGGGCGCTGTAGTGCGTGGGCGTGACCAGGTTGATGTTGTGGCAACCCGAGTCCTGCAGGCAGAGCATCAGCCCGGCCAGCTCCTCGACGCTCTGCTCCATGCCCTCCCCCGAAATGCTGATCTCCCAGTTCTGGCAGAAGGAGCAGCGCAGACTGCAATGGGAAAAGAAGATCGTACCTGACCCGTTCAGTCCCACCAGGGGCCGCTCTTCCCCAAAATGCGCGCCGTAGGAGGAGATGACGAGCCGCGTGCCCGGGGCACGGCAGAACCCGAGTTCCCCCTGCAGACGGTCGGCCCCGCACTTCCGGGGGCAGAGGCGGCATTCCCCCATCATGGCCCAAAGGGCCCCGGCGCGCCGGCGCAACTCGCCCGTGCGGTGGAGGGCACGATAGGCCGGCTCGAACGCCTGACGCTGCGGGGCCTGCACTGTGGAATCCCTGCGGTTCTCGGCCATATTCATGAGTTCCTCCGAAAAGGTTGCGACAGGGGACGGTTTCAGGGAAAGCACCGCCCGGAATGGTCGGACGCGATGCGCCCTGCAGCGCGGTGCGATCGGATTCGCAACACTGCGTAGGCGGCATGACGTGTCGCTGCGCATCTTCGTGCCCATAAAAATGCGAAAATCCGATCTCTCCGGATATGCATGGACCCGGAATTACCCTATTCCCCTTTGAGCCGAACGAAAACACCCCGGGCTCCGGCCGCCGCACACCGCCAACCAAGGGACCGAAACCGATGAAACAGGCCTGCCTCACCCTCTTTTTCCTTCTTCTCTGCTCCGCCGCCGTCGCCGAAGGCGTCTGGCGAGTCAAGGGGCATGCGTTTTCCAATGTCCACGCATGGCAGAAAGGCACTGAGGTGCGGGTCAGCGGGCGGGTCAGCGGCGGGCCGGTCAGAACGCCCTTCCAGGCGGTCGTCCATGTACAGAACGATGAAGGAAAAACCCACCGGGTGACAATTCGCAAAAAAACGTTCTCGGGCCAGGGCGAAACGTTCGAGGGCGGGTTCAGGGCGCCGAAGCGCTCCCGGTGGTGGCAGATCATCCAGATCGAGGTTGTCGGGGCGGACCCGGCCGAAATAGCGCGACAGGCGGCGCAATCGAGAACCATGGCACGCCTGGCCACGCCCTCTTCCCCAGCACCCGCCGACATGCCGGAAAGTGGCCCGCCCCAATGCTTCCCCATCGAAACGAAAACCTCGGGCGAGGTCTCAAGGGTCCTCTTCTCATCCATGCGACCCGTCTGTGTGACACTTCGGAACCGCAGGTCCGGCAGGCTGGTCCTCATGAAGAGCGTCTCGCCCCATGACCTTGAAAACACGCCCCTGCCCTGCGGCGAATATTCCGTGAAGATCGTGGGCGACGGGTTCGTGTCGCAGAAGGACGTCAGCATCTCCGGGCAAAGCCAGGTCCTCGACCTGAACTAGGCGGGCGCGCCCGGCGCCAGGCGTTTCGGCCCGGGCCCAGCCTGGCGGCCCCCGCCCGATGCGGGTCTCGCCTGGTCCCGGCGAACGGCCGGTCCCGTGCTCATGCCCCCCTCACGACTTCATACCCCTTTCCGAAAACACCCGACCCATGACCTTCAGCCCTTCGAGGGCAAGCAGGGGTATCGCGCCCAGGGCGAAGAGCAGGACCGCGTCGGCCGCGGGGATGTGCACGGTCTTGAGGAAACGCCCCAGCATTTCGTTGTGCTGGCTCAGCACCTGCACGCCGAGCGTCAGGGACACGGCCAGCAGCAGATTCATGTTGGAGGTGACGGACATCCGCCAGACGGGCCTGGTCGCGCTGCGGGCGCCGAAGGAGCGCAGGAGCTCGGCCACGACGAGGACCGTGAAGGCCCAGGACCGGGCCGTTTCCACGCTGCCCCCGTGCAGGGCGAGGAGGTAGGCCGCGAAGGCTGCCGAGGCGGTCAGCACTCCCGTCAGGAACATGCTGCCCAGGAAGCCGCCGTCCGTGATGCCCTCTGTCCGGGAGCGGGGGCGGCGCTGCATGACCTCGGGGTCGATGGGGTCCGTGGCCAGGCAGAGGGCGGGCAGGCCGTCGGTGACAAGGTTGATCCACAGCAGATGGATGGGCAGCAGCGGCACGGGCAGGCCGATGATGACGCAGACCGCCATGAGCAGCAGTTCGCCGGTGTTGCCCGCCAGGAGATACTGCAGGGTCTTGCGGATGTTGTCGAAGATGCCCCGGCCCTCCTCCACGGCGTCCACGATGGTGGCGAAATTGTCGTCGGTGATGACCATGTCCGAGGCCTGCCGCGTGACCTCGGTGCCGCTGCGGCCCATGGCGATGCCGATGTCCGCGCCCTTGACGGCCGGAGCGTCGTTGACGCCGTCCCCGGTCATGGCCACCACGGCTCCGCCCTCCTTCCAGGCGCGGATGACGCGCAGCTTGTGCTCGGCCGTGACCCGGGCATAGACGTCGATGCCCGTGACACGCCGGGCAAGTTCCCCGTCGCTCATGGCATTCAGCTCTGCCCCTGACACGGCCTGACCTTCGGCAGAAATGCCCAGTTCACGGGCGATGGCGGCCGCCGTGTGCGGATGGTCGCCGGTGATCATGACCACGCGGATGCCTGCCGCCCGGCATCTGGCCACGGCTTCCCCGGCTTCCGGGCGCGGCGGGTCGTACATGCCGCAGAGGCCGATGAAGGTCAGGCCCTGCTCGATGGGGTTGGACACATGGGGTGACGAACCCGATGGACGGGAGGCGGGGACGGCGCAGTCCCGGGCGAGAACGCCGGAGAGGTCGGCTTCATCCAGATCGCGGCGGGCGGAGCCCAGGACACGCAGAGCCTGGCCGGCCATGGCTGCGTTTTGTGCGGCGATGTTGCGGCGGTCCCCGTCGGTCATGGGGCGAACTCCCTCGGGGGCAAGGATGCGCGTGCAGCGCTCCAGGAGCACGTCGGGCGCGCCGTTGACCAGGGCGCGGGCCGTTCCGTCCGGCATGCGGCGGACAACGGTGCTCAGCTTGCGGTCGGAGTCGAAGGGGATCTCGTGCACGCGCGGCATGGCGGCGTCAAAACCGTCCGGATCGCCGCCGGCCTTGGCCCCGGCCGCCAGCATGGCGGCTTCGGTGGGGTCGCCCACCGCGCTCCACGTCCCGTCCTTCTCGGCCAGGCGGGCGTTGTTGCAGCCCAGCAGGACCGAGGACAGTTCCAGCAAAACTTCCCGCTGCCGGTCATCCGGGGCTCCCCCGCCCGCCAGCACCTCGCCATCCGGCGCGTAGCCCTCGCCCGTGACCTCGAAAGCCTGCCCGGCGGCGTACAGGGCCCGCACGGTCATCTCCCCGGCCGTCAGGGTGCCGGTCTTGTCCGTGCAGATGACCGTGGTCGAACCCAGCGTCTCGACGGCGGGCAGGCTGCGCACCAGGGCGCGGCGGCGGGCCATGCGCGAGACGCCCAGGGCCAGGGCCACCGTGACCACGGCGGGCAGGCCCTCGGGCACGGCCGCGACGGCCAGGCTGACGGCGCCCAGAAAAAGCTCGAAAGGCGCGCTGCCGCGCAGGTACCCCAGCAGGAACAGCAGCGCCACGATGCCCAGAGTCGCCCAGATCAGCACGCGGCCGAAGGCGTCGAGCTTCTTCTGCAGCGGCGTGTCCTCCTCCCCCGTCTCGATGAGCTGCGCGATGCGGCCCAGTTCCGTGCCCATGCCCGTGGCCGTGACCACGGCCCTGGCCGTGCCCGTGGCCACGCTCGTGCCCATGAAAATCATGTTCAAACGGTCCGCCAGCAGTGTCTCGCATGCGCAGGCCGCCCTGGCGTCCTTGTCCACGGCGTCGGACTCCCCGGTCAGGGCCGACTCGACGCACGAGAAGGCCGTTGATGCGAAAAGGCGGGCGTCAGCGGCCACCAGGTCGCCGGCTTCCAGGGCGAGCACATCCCCGGGAACGACTTTGGCCGCCGCGACGGCGGTCACGCGCCCGTCGCGCAGCACCTTGGCCTGGGGCGCGGCCATCCTGCGCAGGGCCGCGATGGACTTTTCGGCGTTATACTCCTGATAGAAGCCCATGGCCGCGTTGAGCACGACAATGGCCAGGATGGCGAACGCGTCCACGGCCTCCCCGAGCATCCCGGAAACAACGGCGGCAACCACGAGAATCCAGACGATGAGGCTCCTGAACTGGGCCAGAAGCAACCGCCACGGGCTGACTCCCGCGGAGGCACTGATCTCGTTGGGCCCGCAGGCGGACAGGCGATGGCGGGCCTGGGCGGTCGCAAGGCCCTCGGCCCTTGAATCCAGGGCGACCAGGACTTCCGAGACAGGAAGCGCGTGCCAGGTTCTGTGTTCATTGCCGGGGAAATCGGTCATGTTCTCTTTCCTGTCGGACCCTCCGCAGCCGGCGCACGCCTGCTGAGGAGGGATCGGTTGCAAGAGCGCTGTTTGTGAAATCCCCTTCACGGTAACGCCGGAGAACGCTCAAGGCAATGCGCCCCGATCCTTGGTTACCCTAAAGGGGGATCGGGGCGCATTGCGAACCTCCGTGCCTGCCGCCTCGTCAAAATACGGCGACGGGCCGGATATTGCGGTCCGTCATTCAGGAAGGGCATCCCCGACGCAGGGAATTGTGGGCATCCATGGCGCAGAGCTTGCCGCACATGGTGCAGGTCTTTCCTTCGCTGGCGCGGTTTTCCTCCCAGCGGCGCCGGGGCAGATCTTTATCCAGGGCCGCCGCGAACATGCCTTCCCAGTCCAGTTCCTTGCGGCAAACGGACAAAGCGCGGTCCCTGTCCATGGCGCCTTGAACGCCCTTGGCGATATCACCGGAATGCGCCGCGATGAGCGTACTGATCACGCCCTGATGCACATCGTCCATGTCAGGCAGGCAGAGATGCTCGGCGGGAGTCACATAGCACAGAAAATCCGCACCCGCGGCCGCCGCGACAGCCCCTCCGATGGCGGCGGTGATGTGGTCGTACCCAGGCGCTATGTCCGTGGTCAAAGGGCCCAGCACATAAAAGGGCGCGCCGTCGCAGATGCGCTTTTGCAGCATGACATTGCCCGCGATCTGATTCAGGGGCATGTGTCCCGGCCCCTCGATCATGACCTGGACACCTCTGGCCCTGGCCCGCCTGCCCAGTTCCCCGATGACCAGCAGCTCCTGGATCTGCGCGGAGTCCGTGGCGTCGCTGACCGCTCCGGGGCGCAGTCCGTCACCCAGGCTCAGGGTGACATCGAAGCGGAACGCGATGTCGAGGAGTCTGTCGAATTCCTCCAGCAACGGATTTTCACGGTTGTTGCGTTCCATCCAGGCCGCCAGGAGCGCCCCGCCCCGGCTGACGATCCCGGCCACCCGATCCTGCCCATGCGTCCTGGCCACGGCCTGGCGGGTCACACCGCAGTGCACGGTGATGTAATCAAGCCCCTCCGCGCACTGCGCCTCGATGGATTCGAGCAGCAAGGAGGCGGTCATGGCTTCTATTGAGTGTCCGGCATCGACCAGATCGGCGGCCACCGCATACAGAGGAACGGCCCCGACCATGACCGGCGAATGATGCAGGATCGCACGCCTGGTGGTCATCAGATCGCGGCCCGTGGACAGGTCCATGACGCTGTGCGCTCCGGCCCTGACCGCGACGTCTAGCTTGGCCAACTCAATGTCCAGCGCACCCTGCACTCCGGATGTACCGATGTTGGCGTTGACCTTGGTTTTCAGGCCCGCGCCAATCCCCTCGACGGAAAAAGTCCGCCCCACGTTTTTTGGAATGACGATCCGCCCCTGCGCAACGCCCTCACGGATGATTTCAGGATCCAGACTCTCCTTCTCCGCCACTACCCGCATTTCAGGGGTAATCGTTCCCTCTCGGGCTAAACTCGACTGTGTCATGTTGACCTCGGTTGAAAATGAAAAAAGCCGTTCTCCAGCAAAGGAAAACGGCCGCACGAGCGTCACCATGTTTTTTCGTTTTCCTACGCTGGAATTATCCAGATCAGGTTCAAAGGGTATAATCTCAGACTCATGCGAGCCACCCCTAACTTCTGTCGTGGTGCTTAGTCGGTTCCAAACCCAAGGTCAACGGCGGGATCTTTCAAGGTGCGAACCCTGCGATCCGGTGGCGCAGGGCGATTATTTCTTCGCGTAGCGGGTCCTCGCCCGGCAAATCCCGCACGGCCTCGTCCAAAAGCCTCAAGGCCTCGGCTTTCTCGCCAGTTCGGGACAGGACCAGCGCCCGGGTGCTCTTGAAAAGCACGTTGCCGGGCTCGATCTTCAGAGCCTGGGCGGACCATTTCAGAGCGTCCCGCTCCTGCCCCAGATTTGTCTGGGCAAAGGCCAGATTGTTCATGGCTTCAGGATTTTCTGGATTTCGCTTCAGGGCCTGCCGGTAACTGGCCGCGGCTTCTTTCCAATCACCCAGGGCCGCGTGCACGTTGCCCAGATTGATGAGCGGCTGATCCCAGGAGCGGTCCCTGGCGGCCGCGGTTTCGTAGGCCCCGAGGGCCAGATCAAGTTCTCCGGAGGCCTCGTAGGAGGCCCCCAGATCATTGTGCTCCCTGGCATCCAGCGGATCGGAGAGCACGACAATCCTGGGCGTGGCGCAGCCGCCCAGGGCAAAGGCGAGGCAAAGGACAAGACAGCATGCAAGGCGCACGGTTCACTCCAGAAACAGATATAGTCGGTTCATGCGTTCCCAGCGGTCGAGCAGCTCGCGGTCGAGCAGGAACATGTCCCCGCTGGTACCAATGTGCATGAGCAGCCCGGCGGAATCGTATCCATAGACAACCACGTAATGCCCCTGGCTGAACATCTTCGTGCCCATGTCGAGCATGAGGATGACCGGCCCTCCAGAGTCGATCATTGCTCGGACCATGTCCAGGTCGCCGCGCCCGGATCGGGTCGTGAAACCCAGGGACCGGGCATGGTTCTCCATGTCGGGAAGCAGCGATCGCTCAAGGCCCGGGGTGAAGACGCGGCGCGTCACTTCATCCAGCGCAACATTCCTGCCGTGAAAAGCCAGCACCGAGGCCAGGGCCGCCGGTCCGCAGTCATTGACCTTGGTCTGGGGAACGAACGGAACCTGTAGACGCACCGCACGGGGAAAAGAGTCCTGAACCGGCTGAAAGGCGGGGCGCTGCATACACCCCGCACAGGAGAACACCAGAATCAGGAGCAGCGGGCAAAGCGCTCTAGCTGATGACAATGCGCTTGTCGCTTATGTGCAGGATGAGCACGACCAGCAAAATGACCAGCAGGACCGCGATGACCGCCCCGAGAATGCCGCCGCCCACGTCGCCGGAGAGACCGGCCAGCTGATGCAGCTGCTCGTCGGAAAGCGAACCGAGCTTGGCGTCCACCTCTTCCGGAGTCAGGCCGTAGTCAGCCAGCCGCTGGGTCACGACCTTGTTCTCCAGGGCGCTCTGGATGGAAGCGATGTCGGCGCTGCGCTCGGACACGATCTCGCCCGAAGACAGGCGGCTTTGCGCCAGAAAGGCATCGGCGTTGGACGGAATGAACGCGATAAAGAGATAAGCGACCAGAATCGGCCAGCACACGCGCGTGTTGAAAAACCATTTTTGTCGATTCATGCTTCAAGCCTCCATGAAATTACGGTCACAAGCTCCACTACTTCCCGGCGCACACCGGCGACATCTGTCAGACGGAGCAATCCTTTGGGAAAAGTAACCGCTTCTTACAGCGTCCGAGGCTTGATAGTCAAACCGCTTCCATGCGCAAGCCCCGCTGCATGCCGAAATGGACGACATCGCGAACATCCGGCTTGCACGACATGGACGAACGCGAGGGACCGCATACAAAAATTCGCTTGACGTCGTTGCGTTCAAATCGGCCAATCATGAACTTCAAAGAATTTAGCAACGAACCGGAACGACGTATGACAAAGATTTATCCTGCATCGTGACTTGGCGTGTTACATTTCAAATGTCTTACACATAGACCTATTGACATTCACCAGTATTAAGACTTTAGATTTAAAAACTACAGCATTTGTTTTTGCACAAAAGTGAAAAAGGACCTTTGGTTGAAATAGAACGCGATGCATCCTGCAAAAAGCGCTTTCTATTCTCAAACCACCCAAGGAGTGTTCAATGAGCCCCAATTTGGCCAAACCTTTCATAAGCGCAACCAAGCATGTACTCTCCGCCACTGCGGCTCTTGAGGTCGTGGCTGGCCCGCCCTATGTGAAAAAAGACAAGATTGCCTGCGGCTGTGTTTCCGCGTTGATCGGCATCACCGGCGACAAAAAAGGGACTTTCTGCATCTCTTTCGACAAGAACACGGCCGTTTACATAGTCCGGCAAATGCTCGGCGACGCCATCGAGGATGTCGTGCAGGACGTGCAGGACGCCATGGGCGAAATCACGAACATGATCTCCGGCCATGCACGGGTCGGCCTGGTCGATCTGGGCTTTAAACTGCAAGGCTCCACACCGTCGGTCATCATGGGAGACAACCACTCAATATCATACCGGACCTCGGCGCGGGCCATCGCCATCCCCTTTTCCTGTCAGGCTGGAAAGTTCACCCTCGAATTCTGCTTCGACTAGAACGACCCGCATCGTAGTCACAAAGGCAGAGGCATCGTCACACCAATGGCGCTAGGCACGCTCCAGCCCGAAAGAGGCTGGACAGCCGATTTACGCCCCGACTGCCATCCTCCGACCGCTTCCTCCCGAACTCCGCCGTCCCGAAAGCGATCTCTCGAAAGCCCTGCCGATTGGTATCGCCATGCCGTCATTGCGGTTCGAATACAAAAACAGTAATCACTCTCAAAAGCATCCCTTTTTTGCATCCAACCCCACTGGAGCGCCATGTCTTCTCAAGATCAAAATCCACTCGCCGGACAAGGCTGGAATTTCGACAATACCTACACCCGTCTGCCCGAATCACTTTTCGTGCGTCAAAAGCCTGTGGCTGTAAAAAAGCCGGGCCTTGCCCTCCTGAACCGCGAACTGGCGTCGTCCCTGGGCCTTGATGCGGACAGCCTCGACGGTCCGGAAGGGGCCGCCGTTTTTGCCGGAAACAGCCTCCCCGCAGGAGCGGACCCCATTGCCCAGGCCTACGCGGGGCATCAGTTCGGACATTTCACCATGCTCGGCGACGGCCGCGCCATTCTCCTTGGCGAACATGTCACCGCCAAGGGCGAGCGCTTCGACATCCAGCTCAAGGGCTCGGGCCAGACCCCATTTTCCCGCCGGGGCGATGGACGCGCGGCCCTTGGGCCCATGCTCCGCGAATACGTCATCAGCGAGGCCATGCACGCCCTTGGAATCCCGACCACGCGCAGCCTCGCCGTGGCCACCACCGGCGAACCCGTACACCGCGAAACAACCCTGGCGGGAGCCGTCCTGACCCGCGTGGCGAGCAGCCACATCCGCGTGGGCACCTTTGAATACCTTGCGGCGCGCGGCAAGACCGAGGACCTGCGCATCCTGGCCGAATACACCATCCGCCGACATTACCCGGAACTTGCCGAGGCCAGAACCCCCTTCCTTGAACTGCTGCGCGCGGTCATGGAGGGCCAGGCCCGGCTCGTGACCAGCTGGCTGCATGTCGGCTTCATCCACGGAGTCATGAACACCGACAACATGGCCCTGTGCGGAGAAAGCATCGACTACGGCCCATGCGCGTTCATGGACGCATACGACCCGGCCACCGTATTCAGCTCCATTGATCGCGACGGACGCTATGCCTACGGCAACCAGCCCTCCATTGCCCAATGGAACCTGACACGCCTGGCCGAAACCCTGCTCCCGCTGCTGCATGAGCATGAGGAAAAGGCCACGGCCCTGGCCCAGGAGACCCTGGAGGAATTTCCGGCGATGTTCCGGCGGCACTGGATTGAAGGCATGCGGGCCAAACTTGGCCTGTTCACGGCCGAGGACGAGGACGCGTCCCTGGCCCAGGAGCTGCTGAAGCTCATGCAGGAAGGCGGCGCGGACTATACCCTGACGCTGCGCGGGCTCACGGAAGAGACTCCGGATGGTTCATTTTACCGCGACATCGGTTTCATGCGCTGGCGAGAGCGCTGGGAAGCGCGGCTGGCCCGACAGCACGAGACACCCGAGGAGTCGCGCATTCTCATGCGCGCGCACAACCCGGCCGTCATCCCGCGCAACCGCCGCGTGGAGGAGGCGCTGGAAGCGGCAACCCTGAAAAACGACCTTGAGCCCATGAAGCGACTTCTGGACGCCCTGTCCACCCCCTTCGAAGACCGGCCCGAACACGCGCGCTACCGCAATCCGGCTCCGCTTGACGCCGATTACCGGACATTCTGCGGAACATGACGCGTTGACCATCAACCATGAGAAAAGCGGATGTGTTCCTCATCGTCGATGATCATGATTCGTGGATGCACTCGCCCTTCTTTTTACGGCCGGACCCAAGGACCGGGAGTTCGATGATGAAGCGCGTGCCTTCGCCTGGGCGGGACTCCAAACGCATCCTGCCATCGTGGCCACGGGTGATGATGAAATAGGACACGGAAAGGCCGAGCCCCGTGCCCACTCCCGGCGGCTTTGTGGTGAAGAACGGCTCGAAGGCCCGGCGCTGCACTTCGGGCGGCATGCCCGGACCGTTGTCCTCCACTTCCAGCACCACATGATCCGCCTCGGTCTTCATGCGCACCACGATGCGCGGCCTCACCACCTCCGGCCGGGCCGAAGCCATGGCCTGGGCCGCATTGCGCAGCAGGTTCAAAAACACCTGCTCGATTTCGGTCTCCGTGCACCTGACGGCGGGAAAATTATCAGCGCACTCCCATACAATTTCTATCCGCTTGAAATCATAACTCTTCTTCAGGTCGTAGTCCTTGTCTGCCAACAGCATGGCCCGTTCGATGACGGCGCGCATATCGCAAAGGCTGCGCTTTGATTCGCTGCGGCGACTAAAATCAAGCATGTGCCGGATGATGTCCGCGGCTCTCACGGAAGCATCCTGGATATTGCGGATAAAATCGTAGAGCCCCCGGATTCGCATATACCGATCGAACAAATCCATATCGAGGCCGATACCTTGGGCCGCCTCGATGTTCTTGGGAAAATCCGGCCGGCTTCTCTGCACGAGGTTCTGGCTGCTGACCATGATGATGCCGAGCGGATTGTTGATCTCATGGGCCACGCCTGCCGCGATCCCGCCCACGGAAATCATCTTTTCGCTCTGGATCATGAGTTCCTGCATATGCTTGAACTCCGTGACATCATGCAGCACGGCCAGAACGCATTTCTCGTCATCAACCGTCAGAAGCTGGCTTGAAAGCACGCACGAAATCGCTTTTCCACCCTTGCATCCCAGGGAAAAATCGATGTTGTCGATCTGTCCGCTCTGCTGCATGCTTCGCCGCACAACCTCGCGCATGGCCGGATCGGCATAGAGCCCAAGCTCAAACGCGGTCTTGCCCACGGCCTCATGATGGGCGAAGCCCGTCAGCCGGGAAAAGGCTTCGTTGACGTCGATGATCCGCCCCTCGGCCAGGTTCATGAGAATGATGACATCGGGCGAAAGCCTGAACAGCTGCGAAAATTTCTCTTCCGACTGTCGCAGTCGCTCTTCGGCCTGCTTGCGCTCCGTAATGTCGATGCCGATGCCCGTCAGATAGGTTTTTCCGTCGATGACCACGGCCACTCCGGAAAAATAGAAGGGAACGGCTCGCCCGTCCCTGGTGAGCATTTCGGCCTCGACCGTGGCCATCCCATCCTTGAGGCCCCTTTCAAGTGCGGCCCGAATATTGGAGGCATGGGGCTCCCGCCCGCCAAACCAGTCGAGAATACTGCGCCCCAGCATCTCGTCGGCCGAGAATCCGGTCATCGATTCGTGCGCCCTGTTCCAGCGCACGAGCCTGCCCTTGCTGTCGTACAAAAACAAAAGTCCGGGCACGCTCTCGAAGATGGCCTGGGTCAGCATCCGCTCCAGGGCAAGCTCGCGTTCGGCCTGCTTGCGGGCACTGACATCCTCGACCACGCCGTTCAAGAACAGCGGACGGCCTTGTGCGTCCTGCTGAATCGAAGCGGTCAGGACGCCCTCGAAGTGCGAGCCGTCCTTGCGCACGAACTCCACCTCCATGCTCAAAGCACCTTCGGAAGACAGCAGCGCTCGCAAATATGCCTCGCGAGCCGAAGGCTCCGCATAGACCGACTCGACCCGAAGTCCGCTGGAGGCAAGGTAATCCTCGCGGGAAGAATAGCCGAACATGCCGCGCAGCGCGGCGTTGCCTTCCAGCAGCTCCCCGTCCAGGGTGGAACGAAAAATTCCCACGGGGGAATGATCGAAAATCACCCGGTATTTCTCCTCGCTCTCGGCCAGGGCGCTTACCTGCCGCTGGATGGTGCGTCCCATGTCCAGAAACCCACGCACCAGCGGCTCGAACTCCGTGTAATAGACCCCGGGGTCGGTCTGGGTATACTCACCCCGCGCATAGGCTCCGACCAGGGAATCAAGGGCCGCGAAAGGCGTCTGAAAATAGTGGCGCATGAGGCGCCTGCCCAGGCAATACTGCGCCACGATGACAAGCAGTGCGATGCCGCCGCCTGCCAGACCGATGCCGACCAGGGTCCTTTGCCGGGCGGAATCCTCCAGGCCCAGGCGGATGAAACCGATGACCTGCCCATCGTGCCTGATCTCGGCCTCGCGGATGATGAAAAGCGCCTGGCCGGTGCCGTGGGCAAACCACACTTCATCCCGGGCATCCCGCAACTCCAGCAGGCCGACGTGCACGTCCATGCTCGTGGCCTTTGCCACCGCCGCCGCACTTTCCCGGTCAAGGGCCCAGAGCGGGGCTTCAAGGGCCTGAGCCAGAAATGTGATGGTGCTCTCGGCCCGTTCACGCATCTGGTTGCCCACCCGCCACGAAAGAAAAAGGAAGACCTGCGTCGAAACGGCAAGGATGATGACCGTGCTCAGCAGTCCCAAAGAAAGGGAGAGACGCTTGGAGAGAGATTTCCTGGGAGCCACGGGGAACCGATCCTTGTGGACAGAGGTGTCAGGCGCAAAGCAAAGCTGGTTTCGTACCTTCCCATAGCGCAAACAGGTTCATCTTTCGAGGAAAAATATTCCCCGCACTTTGGAGTCCAGCCCCGAAAAATCCCCTCGGACAAGGCGCATCCCGCGCCCTGCGCGTAGCGGTGTTCATTGCAACGGGATATCCGCCCTTGTCATTTGTCAATCAAGCGGGTAAGGAACTCTGTCTTTAAACAAAAAACTACTGTAAACAGAGAAGGTATCCGTTTTATATGGCCAAGGAAGAGTCTATCGAAGTTGAAGGTGTCGTCGAGGAAGCCATGCCCAATGCCATGTTTCTGGTTCGTCTGGAAAATGGCCATCAGGTGCTTGGACACATCTCAGGAAAGATGCGCAAGTTCTACATCCGCATCCTGCCCGGTGACAGGGTCAAGCTGGAGCTTTCTCCCTATGACCTGACTCGCGGCAGAATCACCTACCGCTTCAAATAATCCCCCCTGTCGAGAATTCCCGGCACGCGCAATTCAACGCGTGCCGTTTTTTTGTCGCCGGATCCGGCCTGGCAAACACCCTTGTCATCCCCCGGCCCCTGCCGTACCCATGAGCTTATGCCGGAAATAGATCTTCACACCCACTCCACCGCGTCCGATGGCACTTTAAGTCCCTCGGAGCTCGTCGCCGCGGCCGTTGCCGCACGCCTCAAGGCCATCGCCCTGACCGACCACGACACGGTCATGGGGCTGCCCGAAGCCTGCGCCGCAGGACGCGAACTCGGCCTGGAAGTCATCGGGGGGTGCGAACTGAGCGTTGAATTCGAACGCGGCAGCATGCATCTGCTGGGCCTGTGGCTGCCCCAGCACCCGCCGCGCCTGCAAGCCACCTTGGACCGCCTTGGCGACCTGCGCACGGCGCGCAACGAAAACATCATCGCCAACCTGAACTCCTACGGTGTGGACATCACCCACACCGAACTGGAGGACATCACCACTGGCGGTTCCATAGGTCGTCCCCATTTCGCGCAACTGCTGGTGCAAAAAGGCTTCGCGATCAATTTCCAGGATGCGTTCCTGAACTGGCTGCGGCCCGGCACCAAGGGCTACGCACCCAAGGAAAAACTCCGCCCCCGCGAGGCCATCGAGCTTCTTAAAGACGAGCAGGCCACGGTCATCCTGGCCCATCCCTGCACGTTGAAGCTCGAAAAAGACGAGGTGGAGAACGTGCTGCGCGAGCTCAAGGATTTCGGCCTCGACGGCATGGAGGTCTTTTATTCCATGCACACCCAGGCCCAGACAAATTTTTACGCAGGCCTGTGCAACAAGCTGGACCTGCTCCCGAGCGCGGGCTCGGACTTTCATGGCGACAACAAGCGGGGCATCGCCCTAGGCCGGGGCAAGGGCGGCCTGCGCCCCTCCTACGAGCTGGTGCGGCGCATGAAGGAAGCACGGCAAAAACTCGGTTTTCAATTTCCAACCTGCTCGTAACCCATGACACCATCCCCCGAACTTCTCGTCCCTGTCGGCAGCCCGGACAAATTGGCCACTGCCCTGCGCTACGGCGCCGACGCCGTCTATCTTGGCGGCCAGTCCCTGAGCCTGCGCGCCAAAAGCGACGGCTTCTCATTTCCCGAACTTGAAAATGCGGTCAAAGAGACGCACCGGCACGGGGCCAAGGTCTACTTCACGCTGAACCTGCTGGCCTGGGAAGAGCACCTGAGCGACGTGGAGCGGTATCTGGAAGAGATCGACGCCTGCAACGTGGACGGCGTCATCATCGCCGATCCCGGCATCGTGGCCATGGCCCGAAAAAGAATTCCGCACATTCCCATCCACCTTTCCACCCAGGCCAACACGTCCAACTCCGCCTCGGCCATGTTCTGGCGGGATCAGGGCGTGCGCAGGGTCAATGTGGCCAGGGAGCTTGGCGCCGGTCGCATCCGGGCCATGGCGCAAAAAGTTCGTGATCTTGAACTGGAGGTGTTCGTGCACGGAGCCATGTGCATGGCCATCTCGGGTCGCTGCCTGCTGTCCGCGCACCTGAACCAGCGTTCGGGCAACCTGGGCCTGTGCACGCACCCCTGCCGCTTCGACTACAAGATCACCGCCGTTCGTCTGGAAGAACGCCTGCGCCCGGGCCAGGACATGTGGGAGGTTTGCGAGGACGAGCAGTACACGCAGATCATGGGCGCCCAGGACCTGTGTCTGATCAAGTACCTGCGCTGGTTCCGGCAAGCGGGCATAAGCAGCCTGAAGATCGAGGGACGCATGAAGACGCCGTCCTATCTGGCCCAGGTCACGGACATCTACCGCACGGCATTGAACGATCTGGAACAGGGCGCGTTTCGCCCCGCACTGTATCTTGAGGAATTGCAGCAACTCGGCACGCGGTCGCTCTCAACCGGATTCTTCACCCCCGAGCGCATCACCCTGCGCCCCGCCCTGCCCAAAAATCTCAAAAAAAATATCGTCGCCAAACTGATCGAACCCGTCCGTCCGGGACTGTGGCTCATGGACGTCAAGTGCCGCTTTCAGGTCGGCGCCCCTCTTGAAATCGTGCTCCCCGGCCTGCGCCGCCCGCTGCTAGCCTCCGGGGACTATGGCGTTGAAAAAGAGGAAGGCTTTCACCTGAGCACCGCCCACAGCGGGCTGCGCCTGCTCCTGCATTGCGACCATCCAGAGCTTGAACCGGGCATCTTCCTGCGCGCCCACCTGCCCGACGCCCACAACGGCCAGGAAGGCTGAATCATGACCGACACGCCCATGCGCATCTGGGTTGATGCCGACGCCTGCCCCAGGGTGATCAAGGACATCCTCTACCGTGCGGCCGACCGGCGCAAGGTGCGGCTCATCCTGGTGGCCAATTCGCGCTTCCCCGTGCCCAAATCCGAATTCATCGATTTCGTGCAGGTCGGCGCGGGTTTCGACAAAGCGGACCTGGCCATCGTGGAGCAGGCCCGCGACGGAGACCTGGTCATCACCACCGACATCCCGCTGGCTTCGGGGGTCATCGAAAAGGGCGGACTGGGCCTTAGTCCACGGGGCGAACTGTTCACGCCGGACAACATCCGCAGCCGCCTGACCATGCGCGATTTTCTGGACGAGATGCGCGGGTGCGGGGTCATGACCGGCGGGCCTTCGGCCCTTGGCGCCCGGGATCGGCAGGAATTTTCCAATCAGCTGGACCGGCTGCTTACCGGACGCGGGTACTGATCAGGATCGGAGCGATGGACGAAATGGACCGGATGGACCGCGCGGACCGCAACACCCGGGCCGGCATTCAGTCTTTGTCCAGCAGGTAGCGCAACTGGGCCACGGAGCGGCCCGTGCGTCTGGCCAGGGCCTGCAGGGCCTCAAATTCGGGGCGGGCGTAATTTTCCTCTCCGATGACGGTTTCCTTGACGTCCACATCGCCCCAGGGCGTGGGCCGCGTGGACGCGGCGCGGGGCAGCACGGCGCGGGTCGTCTCGGTCATGCGCAGCCCAAGGGTCATGGTCTGGGCAAAGGTCAGATCGCGGATACGAGCCAGATCCCCGGGCCTGCACAGCACCTGCAAAAGTCCCCCGGGCCGGTTTTTCTTCATCACTCCGGGCAGGAAAAGCACATCCAGCGCCCCGGCATCAAGCAACACGTTAAAAACCCCGCCTATCTCCTCCCCCGTGAGATGATCGACATTGGTCTCAAGCACCGTGACCCGCTCCAGCCCCGGCCCGTCCCCGGCCAGAAGCAGGACGCGCAGGCCGTTGACCGTGGGCAGCTCCATGGTCCCAAGGCCAAGCCCGGAGCGCTCAAGACATCCAGAGGGACCTGACGTGAACTCGTCGACCATCCGGTCCAGGAGAAGCGCGCCCGTGGGGGTGATCAGCTCCCCGACCAGCTCCGTCGGGTACACGGGCTTTCCCTGCAAAAGGAGTGTCGTCGCCGGGGCGGGCAGGGGCATGAGCCCATGCGCGCACTGCACCGTGCCCGAAAACCAGGGCAGGCGGGAGCAGGTCACGCGGACGACACCAAGCACTTCCAGAGCCCAAAAGGCCCCGACCACGTCGACCAGCGTGTCCACGGCCCCGACTTCATGAAAGTGCACATCGGCCACCGCGCAGCCATGCACCCGCGCCTCGACCTCGGCCAGACGCTCAAGGGCGGCCTCGCTGCGTGAACGGACATTCTCCGAAAAAGGCAAGGCCCGCACAATAGCCGTCAGGTCGGCCAGATGCCGCAGGGGCTGGGCATGAGGGGCGGCGATGTGCATGCGCTTGCCGCGTATGCCCTTGTCCCGGGCTTCGAGGGCCGCGATTTCGACATCTACTCCGGCCCCGGCAAAAGCGGCGTGCAAGGGGGCCAGCTCCACTCCCAGGTCGGCCATGGCCGCCAGGAACATATCGCCGGCGATCCCGGCTGGACAATCAAGATGCAACTCGGGCATGTGTTTCCTCATAATTCGAATTCGTGACGTGTTCAGCTTGGGGGGTATCACATGAAAATCGCCGCAGTTCAACTGTCCGGACTTCCAGGAGATGTGCGCGGCAATCTGGACAAGATCCGCGCTGCGGTCCGGGTGGGGGCCGAAGCGTCCTGCCGCCTGCTGCTCTTTCCGGAAATATCGGACCTCGGCTACGACATGCCGGCCATCGCGCTCGGCGGCCGCGACTGGTGGCCCAGGGTCCGGGACGAACTCTCGGAACTGGCGCGGGAGCATGAACTCTGCCTGGCCTGCGGCGTGTGCCTGCCCGGGCCGGACGGACTGGCCAATGCGCTGGTGGCCTTCGGCCCGAAAGGCGACATCCTGGCCACCTACCGCAAAATCCATCTTTTCACGGCCACGGATGCCGACGAAACCGGGGTCTTCAGTCCCGGCGGCGAGATCGTCTGTTTCGACTTCGAGGGAATCCGCTTCGGCCTCTCCATATGCTACGACCTGCGCTTTCCCGAACTCTACCGGGCGCAGGCGCTCGGCGGATGCCAGGCCCTGCTCCTGGCTTCGGCCTGGCCCCGGGTGCGCACGGACATCTGGCAGACCCTCTGCACGGCCCGGGCCCTTGAAAACCAGTGCTATCTGCTGGGCGCCAACCGGGTCGGAACCCAAGGAGCCTTTCCTTTTGGCGGACGGTCCCTCTTCGTCACTCCCGGCGGCGAAATCACCCTGGCGGACGAAATGCGCGAGGGCCTGACCCTGGGCAGCATCGATCTGGCCGAACTGACCGCCATCCGCCGAAACATCCCGGCCCTGGCTCATCGAAGACCCGAAATCTATGCCGGAGCTGCCTGCAATTCGGCACGGAGCCTTTGACGGAATGCCGAAAAGGTATTATTCCATGAACAACTTACATGCAATTTCCACTGCTTTGAAAGCAACATTGCCTCATCTAGGGCGGCAACCCGCCTCCAAGGAGAAATAACATGATCATAAAGGAATGGATGACCAAGGACGTTGTCACGGTGGACCCCGAAACCTCCATGATGAGAGCGGCCAAGCTGATGAAGGAAAAAGGCATCCGCCGTCTGCCCGTGGTCGATGAAAAGGGCAAGCTGCTCGGGATGCTCAGCGACCGCGACGTGAAGGAAGCCTCCCCCTCCAAGGCCACGACCCTTGACGTGCACGAGCTTTACTACCTGCTCTCCGAGATCAAGGTCAAAAACATCATGACCCCGAATCCCATAACCATCAGGGAATCGGACACGGTGGTGAAGTGCGCGGCCATCATGCACGACAAGAAAATTTCCGGCCTGCCCGTGCTGAACGACAAGGACGAACTGGTCGGCATCATGACCCAGAACGAAGTCTACAGCGTACTTCTGAGCATAACAGGCGTTTACCACGGCGGAATACAGATCGGCCTCCAACTTTCCGACGTTCGAGGCAGCCTGAAGGAAGTGCTCGACTGCATTCGCGGACACAAAGCCCGCATCAGCTCCATCCTGACCTCCTACGACAAGGTCGAGAAGGGCTACCGCCAAGTCTTCATCCGCATCATGGACATGGACAAGTCCGCACTGAACGAACTGCAAAAGGAACTGACCGAAAAATACAACCTGACCTTCTGGGTTCGGGACAACCTCAACTAAATCCGCTTGCCATCACCCCGGGGCCCGTGGACACGTTCACGGGCCCCGTTCATGTCGGCAGGAGCATCCAGGCAGGAGCATCCATGGAAGAGCATTATCCCATCAAGGACACCTTCGTCGAAATCACCACCACCCTGCAGGCAGCCCTGGACACGGATTACGTCCTCGGCCTGCTGTTCGCCACGGCCCTCATTTCCTTCATCATCGGCCGCATGAGCAAATAAGTTCCGGGTTACGTCCGGTTCAAGGCTTTTTCGAATTCCCGCCATTTGTGCGGGAATTCCTGTTTCCGGGGTCCGCGTTGCAGGCCAGGCGTGGGCAGAATGACAGCGCCGAGGCGGTCAGGCGCGTCTGGCTGCCCCGGCCCTCATGCAGAATCAGGGGAGGATGCACCGCAAGGCCCGCCCCGCCGTTCTTGAAGGCGCGCACAAGCACCAGCCGGGCCGTGCTGTCATGGCGCTGATGCACAAAGAGCAGTTCCTTAGGCTGAAGCCGGGAAGCGCGCAGCAGGTCCAGCAATTCGTCAATTCTTTCGGCCAGATGGATGAAGGCGCAACTCTTGCGGTTGCGCACCAGATACCCGGCGGCCCGCACAAAATCCGAAAGCCCGGCCCGGTGCTCGAAGCGCGCCAGCGTCTTGCTCTCGTCCGGGCAAGTCCGGCCTCGGCCGGGATCGCGGTACGGCGGATTCGAGAGCACCAGATCCATGCTTTCAGGCGCAAGGCCCCACGGCCCGCGCACGTCGGCCCGAAGCAGGGCGAAGCGTTCGTCAAAACCCAGGCGGCGGACATTTTCGCGCGCATGGCGCAGCATGTCCGGGTTCAGATCCAGGCCGACCCCAAAAAAATCGGGGTGGTCAAGGGCCAATCCAAGCCCCACCACCCCGCATCCGGTCCCCAGGTCCAGAACCCGGCCACGCACCTGCTCCCGCCCGGCAAAGGCGGCCAGGAGCAGCGCGTCCATGGAAAAACGAAAACCCGTCTCCGGCTGGGAGAGCCCGCGCGGAAAATTCCGCCGGGCCTGTTCCTCGGCCGTCGTGGTCATGCTATTTCAGGACGGCGCGCAGCCGCTCCATGGCCTCCTGGACGTTGGCCAGACTGTTGAAGGCGGAGATGCGGATGTAGCCTTCGCCGCAGGATCCGAAGCCGGCACCCGGAGTGCAGACCACGGCGGCCTTGCTTAAGAGCATGTCGAAAAAATCCCATGAGCCCATCTTGCCGTCGATCCAGACATAGGGCGAATTCTCGCCGCCGACGCAGTCGTAGCCAAGCGCGGTCATTTCCTTGCGGATGATGGCCGCGTTGTTCAAGTAGTGATCCACCAGCGCCCTGGACTGCGCCTTGCCCTCGGGCGAATATACGGCCGCGGCGGCTCTTTGCACCGGATAGGACACGCCGTTGAACTTGGTGGTGTGGCGGCGGTTCCACATGGCATGCAGGCTGTGCGCGCCCCCCTGGCTGTCGTAGGCCATGCAGGTCTTCGGCACCACGGTGAAGGCCAGACGCGTGCCCGTGAACCCGGCGGTCTTGGACAGGGAGCGGAACTCGATGGCCACCTCGCGCGCGCCTTCGATCTCATAGATGGATCTGGGCAGCTCGGGATCGCGGACGAAGGCCTCGTAGGCGGCGTCAAAAAGGATGAGCGCCTTGTTCTCGCGGGCGTAATCCACCCAGGCCTTGAGCTGGGGCCTGGTGATGGTCGCGCCGGTGGGGTTGTTGGGGTAGCACAGGTAGATGAGGTCCACGGGCTCCCCGGGCAGTTCGGGAATGAAGCCGTTTTCCCGGGTGCCATCAAGATAGACGAGCCCTTCGTAGCGGCCGTCCACGTTCTGCCCGGTGCGCCCGGCCATGACGTTGGTGTCGACGTAGACCGGATAGACCGGATCGGGGATGGCGATGCGGATGTCTCCGGCAAAAAGCTCCTGGATGTTGCCGGTATCGCACTTGGCCCCATCGCTGACAAAGATCTCGTCGCCGGAGATGTCCGCCCCGCGCGACTGGAAATCCTCTTTTGCGATCAGGTCGCGCAGAAAATCATAGCCCTGCTCCGGGCCATAGCCGCGAAACGTTCCGGCGTCGGCCATCTCGTCCACGCCCTTGTGAAAGGCCGCCACGACCGCTTCGGGCAGTGGCTCGGTCACGTCGCCGATGCCGAGGCGGATGATCTTCTTGTCGGGGTTGGCCTGCTGGAAAGCGGTCACGCGCCGGGAGATGTCGGCAAAAAGGTAGGAAGCCTTGAGCTTGAGATAATTTTCATTGATGCGGATCATATGTGGTCCTCATTGGTCGGTTTTTCTGTGGTGAATGGAAACGACAAGCCTAACGTCAAAGCGCGCGCAGTTCAAGTCAGGCTCTTTTGCGCCAGGACCGCCTGCCCAGCACGTTGGCGAAAAGCCGCGCCTGGCTTACGTTCAGAAGCAGGGCCGCCCCCATGTACAGGGCCGCCCAGACGGGGATGAAGAGCAGGCAGATCGGGCCGAGCCGGGTGCTCATCCAGCATCCGCCGAGCATGGCCAGACTCAGGGCGAACGAGACGACCATGTCGCGATTCACCCGGAACCAGGCTCCGCAATGCCGCCGCAGCAGGAAACCAAGGAGCACCACGTTGATCCAGGCCGACAGGGACGAGGCCAGGGCCAGGCCCACGTGCCCGAGCACCTGCATGCCCGTGTAGCCGGCAACCACGAAAACGCACAGGCTTCCCAGGGCCACGCGCACCGGGGTTTTGGTGTCGCCCAGGGCATAGTAGGCCGAGGCCAGGGAGCGCACGCTCGAAAAGGCGGGCAGGCCGACCACGTAGCCAAGCAGGGCCATGGCCGTGCCGTGCACCGCCGCCGAAGAAAACTCCCCGCGTCCGAAGAGCAGGTCCACCAGGGGCAGCGACAATCCGGCCAGGCCCGCGGCGGCGGGCAGGTTCACGAACAGGGTCAGGCCCAGGGAGGTGGCCAGTGTTTCCCGGAACTCCGTGCGTTTCTCGGGCGCGGCCAGAATGGACAGCGAAGGCAGGGTGGCCACGCCCACGGCCACGCCGAAAACGCCCAGGGGAAACTGGAAGAGCCGGTCGGCGTAATAGAGGTACGACACGGATCCCTCGGGCAGAAAGGAGGCCATGCCCGTGCTGATCAGGATGTTGATCTGGTACACGGCGGAACCCAGGATGGTGGGCAGCATGAGCGTGCCGATGCGCCGCACCCCCGGTCCCGTAGGCTCCACCGGCCCGATCCAGGAAAAACCCTTGGAGCGCAGGATGGGCTGCTGCAGGAGCCATTGTCCGATTCCGGCCACAAGCACACCCCAGGCCAGATACACGGCCACGTTCCCGCCGACCTTTATGGCCAGCAGGCTTGCGGCTATGAGCACGATGTTGAGAATGCACGGAGCCAGGGCCGGGATGAGAAAATGCCCCATGCTGTTCAGGATGCCCATGCACAGGGCCACTCCGGAAATGAACAGGATGTAGGGAAAGCAGATCTGGACCAGACTCGCGGTCAGCTCGAAAAGCTCCGGCCGCTTGGCCGCGAAACCCGAGGCTATGAGCAGGGTCACGGCCTTGGGGAAGAGCAGTACGAAAACAGTCAGCAGGCCGAGGATGATCAGCAGCCAGAACTGGATGGATCTGGCCAGCACGAAGGCCGCCCCGTCGCCCTCGCTCTGCCGGATTTTGACGAAGGTAGGCACGAAGGCCATGGTTAGGGAGCCTTCGGCAAAGAGACTGCGGAGCAGGTTGGGGACACGAAAGGCCACGAAAAACGCGTCGGCCAGCACGGACGCGCCCAGGGCGTAGGCCATGATCAGATCACGCACGAGCCCGAGCACCCGGCTCAGCATGGTGGCGCCGGAAACGATGGATGCGTTCTTGGCGATGGTTCGGTTGGTGGACAAGGGCAGCTTCCAGAATGCTAGAGAAATGGGGATCAAACCTCTTGAAACGCCTTTGTTTATCTGCCGAGACCAGACGAGTCCACCAGGATTTGCCCGGAAAAAATCGTGACCTTCGGGAACCTTCCCGGAGGCCGTTTCTCCCTCCTCGAAGCATCGCCGTCCGTACAAAAATACAGGTCCAAGACCGCAAGCCCGTTCTGGACAGCGTCTTGGTTCCACCGCTACATTGTCCTCCATGAACACCTTACAGCTCCCCACCCTCGTCAAGCTCCTCGTTCTGCTCGTCATTCTCGGAGGCTGCGCCGGACGCCAACCGGCACCGGGCCTCTCGACCTCGTTCTCCATCCCGGACGCCGCCAACCCCAACGCGGACGAACTGAAAGCCTTCGAGAACATGTACCTTGAAGATCCGGAAAAATCCCTGGCCGCGCGCTTTCTGCTGGACAACCTGCCCCCGGCCGACAGGCTGTCCATGGATGCCCGCGCGCTGAGCGAAAACCTGGACTATGCATTCCTGGCGCGAGACGCCATGCCCTGGGGCAAGACAGTGCCCTGGGACACCTTCCTGCACTATGTCCTGCCGCACCGCACCAGCCAGGAGCCCTTCCAGCCCCACCGGGCCATGCTCTTCGCCGAACTGGCCCCGCTGTGCGCCACGGCCGGGAGCATGGAGGAAGCGCTTGCGCGCGTTGGCAAATGGTGCGCGCAAAAGGCCCAATACCGCCCCACCTCCCGCCGCGACCTGGGAGTGATGTCCATCCTCGACGCAGGATATGGGCGCTGCGAGGAAACGAACATCCTCTTTCTGGCAGCGGCCCGCGCCGTGGGCCTGCCGGTGCGCCAGGCCATGGTTCCGTGGTGGCAGCACACCGACGGCAACCATGCCTGGGTCGAAGCCTGGACCAGGGACGGCTGGAAATTCCTGGAAAGCGGGACTGAGTTTTCCACCCTGAACCAGACCTGGTTCGCGGCCGAGGCGCCGCGCATGGCCAAGGTCGTGGCGTATGTCTTTGGCCAGCCCCAGGACCCGGCGGTGTACCGCATGGGTACCGGCTTCGCCCTCGTCGACAATACCTCCGCCTACACGCGGGGCACCCCGGTCCAGGTCAGCGTGCGCCTGGCCGACGACCAGCCCGATGCGGGCCGCGACGTGTTCTTCTGCGTCTATTCCCTGGGCGGCCTCAGACCCGTGACCAAGGCCGTCACCAACGACGACGGCATGGCCAGGGTCGTCCTCGGCCCCGGGATCTTCTTCGTTTCCTGCGTCGCCGACGGCGGTCTCGCCTGGACCCTGCTCGACACCCGGGACATGGACGAAACGCGGGTTCGGCTCCAGGCCGACGCTCCCCGCGCACTCCCCGAATCCATCCGCTTTTCCCATCCCGGCCCCGCTGAAAGCGCTTTCAATATCTCGACAAGCACAAGGCTCAAACGCCTGCGCAAGGAGCGCGAGCAGCGCTGGGAGCCATTTCTGCGCGACCTGCCAGCGCCGCTGCGCGAACGTCTGGCCCTGGCGGGAGAAAGCACCCCGCACTGGCTGCGCCTTCTGGATCAGCCCGCCGGTCCATCCACGCCCTGGCTCGTGCCCGTGCTGACCGGCCTCGACGACAAGGACCTGCTGCAAGCCGAACCCGGCAGCCTGCCCCGCGACATCGAGCTTGCGACCTTTGCCAGGGAGGCTTCGGCCAAGGCCAGTCTCTCCTATGACGATGAGATCTTCACCCGCTTCGTGCTCTCCCCCAGGCTTCATCTTGAACCATGGTCACCATGGCGCGCCCAGTTGCTTCCGTGGCTCGAAAAGTACATTGGCCTGCCCCTCGAAAAAAAGATGCAGGCCATCCGGTCCCGCATCGACGGCCTGCCCATCCTGCCGGCAACCCTGTTTGGCCCGCCCCTGACCCCAGGTCAAACCCTTGCAGGCGGTTTTTGTTCCTCGACTTCGGACAAGGCGGTGCTGGCCGCGGCAGCCTTGCGCACCATGGGCGTTCCAGCCCGCTGCGCTGTTGATTTCAAGGGCGTGGAGTATTTTGACGGCGTGAATTGGCAATTCTGGGAGATGCAAGCCGCCGTGCCGGCCCGTGGCGCGCTGCACGTCACGGGAGGCAAGGACTTGCGCCCCTTGCAGGATTTCGGCGTAGCCGGAATCGATGAAGGCTTCCTGCGCACCCTCGATGACCTGCCCTGGGAAAAAACCCGGGACGGCCTGACCTGCGCCATGCAACCCGGAGACTACATCCTGCTTGAACCCAGGCGCGAGGACAGCGGCGTTACGGTCCGGCTGACTCCTTTCAGCGTCACGGACAAGGAGACGACGGTCGTTCAAATCGAGGCAGCGTCACAGGAATTAAGCGAATAAAGTCTCCCGCGATTGCAAGCCCCCGTGCTTTGCTCTACATCACAACATATTGAAACCCACCGCACGAGGATAGCCACATGGACAGACATATTCTGTTGACCGTAAGTGATGACTTCAGCTCCTTGCAGGCCGTACGATTCGTTGCCGGCTTCTTTGCCACCGCCGAATACCCGCAGTTGACCCTCCTCTACGTCGCCCCGAATCCCAAGGCAGGGCTGACCGAGGCGGAGATAATCCAGGATTACGGGAACCTGAGCCGCAGGGAAACCCAGACCAAAAGCCTGGCCCAGACTGCCCTCGACAGGGCCGAAGAACTGCTTGTGAACAAGCATTTCCCCCGGGCCAACATCCACAAGAAAATCACCTTCAAACAGCTCGGCACGGCCAAGGACATCATTCAGGAAGGCATCGCCGGCATCTATGACGCCATCGCACTGGGCCGCAGGGGCTTGTCCCGCCTGGAAGAGCTTATCGACGAAAGCGTGAGCAAACAGATATTCACTACGCCCATGGAAATCCCCCTGTGGATCTGTCGCAGTGACGAAAAACCCGCTCCAAGCGTGCTGCTCTGCACCGACGGCTCTCCCGCCAGCCTGCGCTGCGCCGACCATGTCGGCTTCATGCTCGCCAACGCCCCCGAACACGAGATCACCTTGCTGCACGTGGCCTGCGGCTCATCCCCGGCAGTCCCGGAGGACGCCTTGGCCCAGGCCCGGCGCATGCTCGAAGAAAACGGCGTTGCCGGACGCCGCATTCATCAGAAGATTGTAAAATGCACCAGCATCACGGACACCATCCTGAGCGTGGCCCGGGAAGGCGGATACGGAGTCCTGGCCACGGGGCGCACGGGTCGGGGAGAAAGCAGAACCCTGCACCTTCTGGGTTCGGTCAGCATGAACCTGCTCAAACAACTCGAATCCACGACCTTGTGGATCTGCCACTAGGAACCAGAAAACCCCCGCGCCGTCTCCAGACACGGGGGTTTCACCGCCCATCGCCGCGCTCTACGCGAAAAGCATGTCGTGGATCGCGGCCACCACGGGCTGCGGCACCGCGTCTTCCAGAAAAATCTCATACTTAGTGGCCGTGCTGCTGATGGCCAGCACGCGGTTCCCGGACTCTTCCAGACGCGCTAGCACCGCGCTGACACGGTCGCGCTGCGCCGCCACCCGCGAACCGATGAGTGACAGGCTCACGCACGGGACCCCTTCCAGGGCTCCGGCATGTTTTTCGTCCACGATGACGACACGCAGCCCCTCCACGGACTGACACAACCGGCAGTCCGGAGGCAGGGGCACGCCCGCTTCACAGGCGATCCAGCGCAGACGATCATGATAGACCATGGCCTGCAGGGTATCGCGGTTCAGGTTCCCGTTGGAAACGATGGTGCCGATGAGCCCGGAACTGCTGGACCCGGCGGCGATGCGCACCCCCAGACGACGGGCATACTCCACGGCGTCGTCCTTCAGGACCTTGGCCCCGGCGGCGGACATCTCAAGCATGGTCTCGTAGTCCACGGTGTCCAGACGACGGGCCGAGGGCGCAAGACGCGGGTCCGAAGTGTAGACCCCGTCCACATCCGAATATATCTCGCACACGTCGGCCGAAAGGGCCGCCGCCACCGCCACGGCCGTGGTGTCCGAGCCGCCCCGGCCAAGGGTGGTGATCTCCCTGGCCGTGGACACGCCCTGAAATCCGGCCACGACAACCACGCGGCCCTGATCCAGAGCCTCGCGCAGACGATCGCCCTTTATCTCCAGAACCCTGGCGTCCCCGTGATTGCAGTCGGTGATCAGCCCGATCTGCGAACCGGTGAAAGACACTGCAAGGCCAGGCCTGATGCCGTTTATGGCAATGCTCATCATGGCGATGGAGATGCGTTCCCCGGCCGAGACGAGCATGTCCATTTCGCGCGGGTCGGGGTTTTGGGCCAGCTCCCGGGCCTGACCGACCAGCGCGTCGGTGCTCTTGCCCATGGCCGATACCACAACGACCACCTTGTCGCCGCTCTCGTGCCTGGCCACGATGCGCCGCGCCAGATCCCGGATCTTGTCCGGGGTGGCCACGCTGCTGCCTCCGTATTTCTGAACGACAAGGGCCATGCTTTTCTCCTTATTTCGCCATTTTCACGATGCGCGGTAAAAAAGTTCCGCGAATACGCACCAGATCGGCCTGCGCGGCCATGACTTCCCGTATGTCCTTGTAGGCCATGGGCACTTCGTCGAGGCCGCCCGACAGGAGCCGCACACTCCGCTCCTTGAGGACATGCTCCAGATCGGACCTGCGAAAGCGCGCAAGGGCCTCCTTGCGGCTCATGACCCGGCCCGCACCGTGGGCCGCCGAGCACAGGGACATCGGGTTGCCCAGCCCCTCGACCACAAAGGCCGGATCGACCATGGTTCCGGGAATGATTCCGAAAACATCCCGCCCGGCCGGAGTCGCGCCCTTGCGGTGCACGATGACCTCACGCCCGTCGTGAATCTCCCGCCAGGCGAAATTGTGATGATTCTCGATGCCGAAAAGCGGCGTCAGACCAAGACGCCCGGCCACGGCGGCATGGATGAGAGCATGGTTGGCCGCGCTGTAACGGCCCATGAGCTCCATGGCGGCCCAGTATTCCCGCCCTTCGTCCGTATCCAGCCCCAGCCAGGCCAGATGCCCAAGGGCGCGCGGCAACTCCGGATGCAGGCGTCTGGCCAGCGCGCTGTAGTACTTGGCCACTTCCCCGCCGGTGCCGCGACTGCCGCTGTGGGACATGAGTGCCAGATACGTGCCCTCGGGCAGGCCCGGCATGGCCCTGGGCACATCCAGTACGCCCCATTCGACGAAATGATTGCCCGAGCCGCTGGTCCCGAGCTGGGCCCAGGCCGTGTCGTGCATCCGCCGCGGCACGGGGGAAAAGCCCCAGTCCTCGTGCATGACCGCATGATCCTTGCGGACCTTGAACTGACCGCCGACCCCGAAGCAGGTTTCCTGCTCGATGGCCCGCGCCAGCTCGTCGCCGTTCGTATCGACCAGATCCGGGGAAACCGCAAAAACGCTCATCTTCATCCGGCAGGCGATGTCCATGCCGACGCCGTAGGGGATGACCGCTTCCGTCACGGCCAGCACGCCGCCAATGGGCAGGCCGTAACCGACATGGGCGTCGGGCATGAGCGCCCCGCTCACGGCCACCGGCAAGCCGCATCCGTCACGAAGCTGCTGCACCGCCTTGGGGTCGAGATCCTCGCCCCAGGCCCGCCAGGGAACCTCCGTCACGGAAAAGGCCGCGCCCGGCGACGACTCGCCGCCAAGCATCCCGGCCAGGCCGCCCAGGACCGGATGGTCCGCGAACGACTTCGGATCCTGCGCCAGGCGGACGAAAAGACGGCGCAGGGCCTTGCCGCGTACCCCCTCCCCTTCCAGTTGCCGCGCGCAATCGAGGACCACGGGCATAAGACGCTCAGGAATGCCGAGGGCTACCGGACGAAACGGCAGCTTTTTTTCCGTATTGTGGCTGTTCATGGACATGAAATTCACGTATCCGTTTTTTGACATTTCTCCAAGAGAGGGAAAGCTGGAATATTGACCGAGCGCGGCCAAGATACAGAACAACGCACGTATTCGCGTATATTTTCCAAGAGGTCCTTCTCAGAATGCATTGATTTTACGAATGAAGCATTCTAGTGAAGCGCATTCGTAACACGGGAGGATGAAATGGCCAAATTCCTGTTTATTCTCGGCAAGGACGACAACGAGGCGGCGACCCGCTGTTTCCAGTTCGCACGCATCGCCCACTCCAAAGGGCACCACGTCAACCTGTTCTTCATCGACGGAGGAGTGCTCTGGGCGGACATGTCCAGGGACACGGGCCAGAAGACCCTGACCGGCGACTGTCCGGGAGACTATCTGCCCTATCTTGTCGAAGAGGAAATCGAAATCGGAATCTGCACGCCGTGCGCGAGAAACAGGGGCGTGGACGAAGCGCGGTTCTACGCCAACATGGCTCTGGACGGGGGACCACACCTGATCGACTTGGCCGCGGAAGCGAAAGTCTTCAATTTCTAGGCGGAAGTACCTTTTCGGTATGCCGAAAGTGCGTCGCTAACGGCAGAATACAGAAAATCCTACCATTACAAAGATTGATTTTACCTTAAAATCGGGACAAAATTCACATTGTCCGGTTTTGCAGTGACATCTTTGCAGATCCTGCTTGCCAATCTTTTTTTGGGAGGGTTCCATTTCATGGTTACCGACACTGTCGCCCCCGATGCGAAACTCCCGTCTTGCCCCGTGATCTTGCGCCCAGTGGGACGGTTCGTATTACCCGTACACGAAAGCATGGAGCTTTCCGCGACTTGGTTTAAAGTCAACGGCATAGCCGTCGAGGAGATTCCCTGGAAACCCGGACTAAATAAGCGCAACCTGGACGCGCTCAAGGAATCGCTCGGGACGAAAGCAGGCATGGCAAACGAAATCAAGGGGCTGTCTGTCCGTGAGAGATGGGACGAAACGGATGTCAGCGACCTCTTCGGATTTCCGTCCATGTTGCGCTGTTGCAACGGCAGCAGGGCCGATCACAACCTTGAAGTCTATATAGGCATGCCGGAAGTGATCCTGTGTCTGACAGAAAACCGGCCCTTCGACACGTGCGGACCATGCCTCACCGTAAACGGGCCGATCCTGAACCTTTTCAGAAAGTATCATCACGGCAACGAGATTGTTTCGCCAACCGGCTTTTTTTTCTCCGCAGGGAGAGTCGAAGGCTTGAAAACATGGAGCGAACAAGCCGGCATGAGCCTGGAACGTCCGCCGTCCGAATCATTGCACAGGATTCGCCTGCGCTTTGACGCCCATCTTTTCGCTCATCCCTGTGACCCGCCCCGCATCACTGAAGCCGTCAAACCGGTGACCAGCAAGTACCGGATCGAACTGAAGATTCTGCGCTCACGAGAAAACGTCCTGGCCGGATTGAAAGGTTTGGAGGAGATTTACATCCTACAACCCAAGGACAAGGACTGTCCCGATGTCCCCAGGCTAACGGCCTGCTGGGAGTATGAAGGCGCAGGCGGGGACCCGCAAAAACCGCACATACAGATCAAAATGTCCTGCCGAATCGAGGCCAGAGAAGACGCTCTGCGCATGTGGGACGCAATCATCTGCAATTTCAGTTCGGTGCGGGAATTTTTCGGCGGATCATTGAAAAACGCCTGAACTTGGCAAAGACCTGGCGACACGCCCGATCCGCCACCATCGAGCCGAAAAGGGCTTACACCTCCATTTAATCACTCCGGCGCAGCGATCGCAGAATGAACCTGCGGGTCTCCTCGAAAAGTCCCGGATCTCCGAAGGGGCTCAGAAAAACCGTGCGAACCGCCCCGACCATGGCCGCGTAGATCATGAGCGCGCAGTCCTTGACCGGAACCTGGGCGATGGTTCCGTCGGCGATGCCGCGCTCCAGATTCATCTCGATCTCCCTGATCAATTCCTCGAATTTCGCGCCGATCTTATGGCGATCCAGATGCGGATTATCGTCGCTGAAAGGCGAGCAACGGATCAGGGTGGGAAAAGTCGCCCGGTTGGCCAGGGTATAGGAGAGGTAGGAATTCACGAAAATATCGACAGCCTGGAGCCCGCATTCTGCCGTCTCCGTGTCCCGCCTGATACCCAGCAGCATGGCATCGATCATCTCGTGACCGGCCACCAGGAACAGCTTCTCCTTGTTGCCGAAATAATGGGACACAAGTCCGAACGCCACTCCCGCATGCTCGGCGATCATGCGCATGGTCGTTCCGGCGTAGCCGTATTCGGCAAAAAGGGACTGGGCCGCCGCCAGGATCTCGTCGCGCTTACTCACCAGCGTCCATCCTTCTCATAAGAGCTCCCCATCATTATTACGGCAATTCAAGCGCCAGCCCTACAGGGCAATGGTCGGACCCGGGCACATCGGCGTCGATCCAAGCATCCCTGACCGCGCCGCGAAGTTCCTCGGAGACGAAAAAATAATCGATGCGCCACCCCACGTTTCTCGATCTGGCCCCGAAGCGGTACGTCCACCACGAGTAGGCATCCTCCACGTCTCCGTGACAGTGGCGAAACGTGTCCACATAACCGTGGGCCACGAAACGGTCCAGCCAGGCCCGCTCGATGGGCAAAAAACCGGACGTCTTCTCGTTGGCCTTGGGATTCTTCAGATCGATCTCGCGGTGGGCGGTGTTGAAATCCCCGCAGACCACGATAGGCTTCTCCCGCCTTAGCTCCTGGGCGTGCTCCAGAAAAGCGTCGTAGAATCCCATCTTGAAATCGAGGCGATCCTGGCTCATCTGGCCGTTGGGAAAATAGATGTTGAAAAAATGAAATTTCTCGAACTCAAGGCGGATGACCCGGCCCTCGCCCTGAAAACGCGCATCGGGCAGGCCCCGGTGCACGGCCAGGGGCTCAGGGCGGCTGTAGCAGGCCGTGCCGGAATAGCCCTTCTTGCTGCGCGCGGCGTTCCAGTAGCAGTGATAGCCGTCAAAGAGACGATCCCCGCCGACCTGGTCCTCCTCGGCCTTGACCTCCTGCAGACCGAGCACGTCGGGTGCGGCCCGGTCGAGCCAGTCGCGGAAGCCCTTGCCAAGGACGGCCCGGAATCCGTTCACGTTCCAGGAATACATGCGCAGGATCATGCCACGCTCCGCAAGACCGCCACAAGGCCCGACGGAGTCTCGTCGATGCGCACATACCCGCCCTGGGCAAAGGCTCCGGGATTCAGCACGTGTGACCGGGCGATCATCTCCTCGCCGGCCCCTTCGTGGATATGGCCGGTGACGACGATGGCAGGCTGGTACTTCTCGATCAGCGCACGCACCCCCGGACTGCCGACATGGGCTCCCGAAGGCAGCTTGTCGACCACTTCCGCGCGCGGCGGGGTGTGTACCATGAGAATGACGTGCTCGAAGGCTCCGGCACGCTCCAGCACGTCGTGGATCCACTGGCAGATCTGGCTTTCGTCAACCTCGGAAGGAGTGCCGAAGGGCGTGGGAGTGGAATAGCCCACGGCGGCCAGACAGATCCCGCCGCCCAGGTCCACGACCTGGCCGTGAACGTTGATGCCCTGTTCGGTGAGCACCCGATCCACGGCCGGCGTGTCCATGTTCCCGATCTGGGCATGGATGCGCGGATTGATCGCGGCCACGGCGGACACGATGTGCCCGGCGCCATCGCGCGTGCCCAGATTGGTCAGATCCCCGGACAGAAAAACTCCGTCGGCGCGGCCGAGATCGTCAATCCGCTCCACGGCCCCGATGCGTTCGTGAATGTCCCCAAAAACTATCCAAAAGCGGTTTGCCATTTGCCTGTCATCCCCTCTTTGAGTAAATGTCGTGTTTTCACGGCATGGTAAAGGAGCGCCTCACGTCATGCAAGAGTCCAGCAAAAACCTTCTGCGAATTGCCCTGCGCAGACAACGTCAGAATCTGCCCCTGAACCTGGTGCAGGAAGACAGCGCCCGCATCCGGGACAACCTGCTTTCCCTGGAGCGCATCCGCCTCGCCTCCAGCGTCATGCTTTATCTTCCGGCCCGGGGCGAAGTCGATACGTGGCCCCTGCTGGACCATTTCTGGGCGCGCGGCAGCGAAGTCCTTCTGCCCGGCTGCCGCGACAACGCCCCCGGCATAATGGACGCGTACAGCGTAACCTCCCGCGAGGAACTGGGCCCCGGCTGCTTCGGCCTGATCGAACCTCGGGCCGATCGGGCCCGGCTGGTTCCGGCCCCACGGCCCGAGGTCATCATTCTTCCGGCCTTGGCTTTCGACCGGCGCGGATACCGCCTCGGCTTCGGAGGCGGCTATTACGACCGCTTTCTGCCCTCCCTCGGCCACGCCCCCCTGCTGGTCGGTCCGGCCTACGCCTTCCAGGTCCTGGACAGCATTCCGGTCGAGCCATGGGACCGGCCGGTGGAAATGATCGTCACCCCTGAATCCATCCTGCACATCCTTGCGGAGGCACAGTCATGTCTTTGAAATATATCGATTTTCACTTCCCTGGCCTTGACAATGTGGGCTGCGTCTTCACCACCCGGCAGGGCGGTCACGGCACGGGCGCCTACGCCGAGTCCAACATGTCGCTTGAGGTCGGAGACGATGAGAAGGCCGTCCTGGCCAACAGAGCGGAACTGCGCACGGCCCTGGGCTTTCAAGTCTGGCAGGAACTGAGGCAGGTGCACGGACAGACCATGCACATGAATCTGGAGGATGATTGCTTTGAAGGGGCAAGACTGGAGGGGGACGGGCTGGGCACGGACCGGCCCGGGCACGGACTGGTCATCAAGACCGCGGACTGTCAGCCCATTCTGCTGGCGGACGCCGCCGGACGGCACGTTGCCGCCCTGCACTGCGGGTGGAGAGGCAACGCCGTCAACTTTCCCGCCGCCGGAGTGCGCAACTTCTGCGCCGCCTACGGCCTTGATCCTTCCGGGATCATGGCCGTGCGCGGCCCGAGCCTTGGCCCGGGCAGGAGCGAATTTGTCAATTTCGAAACCGAATGGGGCCCGGGATTCTCATCCTGCTTCAACCCGGCCACGCGCTGCATGGATCTGTGGAGCCTGACCCGGGAGCAGCTCATCGAGGCGGGCATTCCCTCCGGCAACATCTTTGCGCTGGACCTGTGCACGGCCTCGTCCCCGGAGTTCTTTTCCTACCGCCGTGACAAAATCACCGGCCGTCAGGTGGGCGTCATCTGGATCAGGTAGCCGCTCCGGCACTGGAGCGGCACCCGGTTCAACCCTTGCGACTCAATGCGTGACGGCCCAGGGGCGTTATCAGGGCGCCGTTTCGGTACCCCCCGATGCGCTTGTTTTCCTGACGCACCTTCAAAAGCTCTTCCTTCAAGGACTGATGCAGGGCCCTGGCCTCATGGCGCAGGTGCGTGTTCATGTCCTGGATGCTTTTGAGCTTTTCCAGGAAAACCTTGTCCTGCTCGCCCATGTCGCAGTTCATGAAGGCCATGATGGCTGTCTCCCGTTCCCGAACCGCCGTCCCGAGACGATCGGCATCCTGGCTCGCGATCAGCCCCAGCTCTTCCTGGCCAAGCGCCATGATGTGATCGTAGGTGTCGCGTGATTCAGCCATTCTGTTCCTTCCTGGCCGAAACCCTGACCGACTCGCGCAAGCGGGCGACCATGTTCTTGGTCTTCTCGACCACGGGCAGGTATTCGTACTCGAGCAGATCCGCGAGCAGAATCCAATCCTCGTTCTCCTGAATCTCGATCATCTCCGAAAAAAGAGACGAAAGATCCGACAGCGACGCTTCGAATTCGGCGGAGGTGTCCGTGGCGAATTCATTGCGAAGCACGCCGACCATGTTCAAAAAATCGCGGTTCACTTCCAGCAGGTCGCCATAAAGCTCCAGGGCCTGATCGTCATCCGCCTGACGGAAGAAATCCGCCACCTGCCGCCCGGCCTTGCCCATCAGGGTCACGACCTTGTACAATTCGCGGGTGATGTCCTGGGCCATTTCAGTGGTGGGCACGGAAACAATTTCCACCCGATTGATATGCGAGGCGTCCATGTCCTCGGCCTGATGAGGGTAAATCTCCGAAAAAGCCTCGTCGTTGACCAGGACATCGGTCACGATACGACTGTTCATGCGTATGTCTTCCATGACTTTTTCGATGATCTGTTCAAGATTTTCGAATTGACGAACCTCAAGTGGGCTCTGCTGGCCGTCTATAATGATCATTTTCCTGTCCTCCGCCTACTGGGAATAATTTTGCCGTATGTCCCGGACTAATCAACATTCATGCCAGCGCAAGCCGATGCCTGAAAACATCGAGCAGACCACGGTACCTGGCGCACAATTCAAGAAAAGCCGCCATGCTCACGGACTCGGCCCTGGACTGGAAGCGCCACATGGGAGCAAGTATCCCAAGCGAGGGGTTGCGCGAAAAAAAATCCTCTAAATTCTGACAGTTGACGAGAAATTTCGGTTTCATTGGCGCATCCGGACGGAGCGCCAGAATCCGGCCCTGCTCTTCGACCAGGGTCAACATGAGGGCGGCGTGTTCAAGATCGCGCACCAGGGCATCGCGGAAATCGGAACCCGGCCCGGGCCAGGAAAAATTTCCCGCACCGGACTTCTGGTCAAGAAATTGACGATAGACCTCGCGCTGAATCCTGATCCAGCGGCTGCGATCCTGGCCCTCGTGGCCGGACACGGAAAAAAGATCCATGAATCCGGACTCATCACGCCGAGCCTGCCAGATCCGTCCCTTGAAACCGGGCGCGACGCTCAAGGCTTGCCCATCAGGATACCCGACCAGCATGTCCCCGACGGCCTCGCCCTCGATGGAATCGCGGCAGATCAGTCCATGGGGGCATTTCTCCCCGAAGGAGCACGGATGACAGGGCAGATCGGGCTCCAGGCTCAGGCTGCCCTCCAGATAGGGCCCGGTGTCGAAAGGCTGGGCCGTGGCCAGGAAGATCGCCGCCACCGGCACGCCAAGGCCCGCCGCCAGGTGCATGGTGCCCGTGTCGTTGGTCAGCAGCAGATCCATGCGCTTCAGCACCGCCGCCAGCGTCGAAAGATCGGTCCGGCCGGTCAGGTCCGTGCAGGGGTAGTCGGCCAGGTCCATGAATTCCCGCGCCAGATGGCTCTCCGACGCCGTTCCCAGGAGCACGGGCATGCGCCCGGTCCTTGACCACAGCACGCTCCCGGCGCGCACGAAGGAGGCCACGGGCCAGCGTCTGTAGTCCTGGCTGGCCCCAAGCTGAAAGGCCACCCGCCGCCCCGTGCCGCCAAGCAGTTCATCCGCCGCCGCCAGCGCGGGAGCCTCGGGCGTCTTCAATCTGAATTCTCCCGGATCAAGACCGGCCACACGCTGAAACAGGTCAACCAGGTTGAAGGGGCTGCACCCGCGATGGGCGGAGGCCGCCTGCAGAAAAGTCGCCCAGTGCGTGGAGTACTCGCCAAAACCATGGCTATCGAGGCCAAAACCCTCCACCTGCCCGTCATGCATGGCGCGGGACAGCAGCCGTGCGGAAAGGGTCGGCGTGAGGTTGACCATCCGGTCAAAGGGAGTCTGTCGCCACTGATCCAGCCAGGAGACAAGTTCCTCCATGGCCAGAGGCCAGCCCCGATCCAGTTGGGCCAGAAGACGCGCCCCGGGCAGGGCCCGGACCTGATCCACATCGCGCAGCAGGCCCGCCGCGCCCTTGAAGGAGTCCAGGCAGACCAGCCCCGCGCTGTCGCCCCGCCGTCGCAATCCGCTGAAGACAGGCTGAGTCTGCAGCAGATCGCCGAAGCGGGTCAAATTGATGACCAGAGTATGCATTCTAGGCAATGAACAAAAGGCGTGCCAAAAACACGGGGGTTCGGGCCGCCGTCGGGACGACCGCTGCATGCGGGGCGCGGGGCATCAGTCCCCCTTGTCCAGGATCTCGTTCTTGTAGGTCTCGAAGTTCGACGCGGCCTTGATGGCCGTGGCGACGAAGGCGAGAAAGGAAAAAAAGATGAGCGTGATGTTGAGGATCAGCCATCGTTCCTGTCGCAGGTTCCGCCCCAGGATGACCTGATCCGGAGCCAGATAGTAAAGTCCCAGGGACACGCCTCCGGCCAAAAGCAAGGCGATGATCTCGAAGATGAGCAGATATTTGCCGGACAGTAGCAGGAAAAGGATGCCGTTTCGCACGCCCTGAAGAAAGAGCAGCTTCTTTTCGAGCTTGTCCAGGTTCTGTTCGGCCTGGCGCATGGCCTCGTGCCCCTGCCTGAATTTGTCGGGAACGTAGAGGTCAAGATGGCCGATGAGACTCACTCCCTCGCCGCATGCATTGAAGAGCTTGGTGAAAGACCCGAGCATCGACGGAAAGGGGAACCAGGACGCCTCACGCTGAATCTTCTTGAGCCGCTCGCGAATGGCCGAACGGCGGTTGGCGAGCTCCTTGATGTCCTTCTTGACCCGGGCCTGGATGTCCGCTCGGATGGCGATGGTGCCGCGCAGCAGCTTGGCCATGGAGGCGTAGTTGTTGACCCCGGCATAGCTGTTCAAATCCTCGATGCGCACATGGAACATGTTGTAGGCGTCGTGGTCGGAAGGCAGCCACTTGTCCAGCAGGTCCGGCAGGTGCTCCACCGCGCCGATGACCTCGTGGGAACGGGCCCTTGCATCATCCCAGATCTCCCACAGGTCGCTCAACAGATGGGAACGCCCGCCCTCCAGCTCGGTGTCGAGCAGCACGTTGCTGAAGTAGTCGGGATTGTCCTTGATCAGCTCGCGGATGAGCGCCTGGGCTTCATTGAGATATCCTGACTTGATCAGGCAGACGGCCTGCCTGTAGCGGGCCTGACTGAACCGGGGGGATTCCCCGAGCGCCCGGCCGTAAAGGCGGATGGCTTCGGGATAGTCGCCCGTGATCTCCCGCAGGCGGCCCTGAAGAAGCTGGATGTAGGAGCGCTGCAGACTGGTATAGGCCAGGCTCTCGGCCTCCTCCCAGAAGCCCATGGCACGCTTGAACTCATCGCGCTCCATGGCCATGAAACCAAGGAGCACCCGTGGCTGATAATTCTTGGGCGAACTGAGCACGACATGATCGACCTTTTCCATGGCCCGCTCCAGACTCCCCGTGCGCAAAGCCTCCAAGGCCTCCCAGAGTTGCGCCTCGCTTTGGGGCCGCTGCTCTTCTATCCCTCGCGGCCATTCCTTGCCCTTGGCGCGCCAGACGGAAGCCATCATGCGCAGCTGGCAGATCATGTCGACCTCGAACATGGACCGGACGACCAGCCCAGGATCGGTCTTTTCCCCCAGCAACATGTTCAGACCGCGAATGACGTCGGGGGCGACCTGCTTTTCAATCCCGGCCAGGATTCCGGGCAGAGCGTCAAGATCCAGGCGGGCAAAGCGGGTCATGTCCGTGACCTGCACGTTTCCGGACTGCAGCATCCTCGAGGGGCATTTTCGCGGCTGGTGCGAACGCAGTCCGCAATAGAAACAGGGGCTCTCGCCACCGGAAATCAGGCTCGTAGGCAGAAAAACATTCAGGCTGCCGCGCCGCCGCCCGCACTTGCTGGAATGGAAACGAACCTGAAACAGGTCGGACAGCTTGGAATTGTCCATGGAAGCGCGTGAATCCACCGGCGCGATCCTGGAGTCGGCTATCTGGAAAATCGTGGCCAGGGGCAGATGCAGGGCATTGGACTCAAGGGAGTCCACGACATAACGGACCTTGCTCGCAAATTCTGGAGTGAAGGGCTGGTCGCCCATCTCGACGGCCATGTATTTGCAAGGCCAGGCCGGCTTCTCCTTGTCGTCGATCATGCTCAGCAGTTCCGAGGTCAGGGCGCCCATGACGCGCGGCGAAGTCACTCGCAGAACCAGGTTCAGATCCTCCGCCAGCAGATAGGAGACCTTGTACTGCTGGAAGATCGCTTCCAGCCGGTCGAAGTAGGCCCGCCAACCCTTGGTGAAGGTCTTGTCCTGCCGGGAGCCCTGAGGACGGATGACCCAAAGCCAGTTCAACTTGTAGGATACGCTGACCTGCTCGCTGCCTTCCAGCTCGAACCAGTCCCCCAAAAGACCGTCCGGGCTCTGCACGTGCTTGAAGGCCAGGCCGGTCAGGGTTCGTCCGAGTTCCCGCATGCGCGCGCTGACGCGGACAACGAGTCTCTTGGGGAATTCGACGCAGAGGGAGTGCAGTTCGGACTTGACCTTGAGGGATTGGCCAAGCTTATCATCGACGATGAGGCTGCCCTCGAAGACGGTCACGCTCGTGGCCATGGGATGAAGCCTGGCCCAGTTGTAGAGTCTGGCCAGCCCGAGCATGACTTCGGAGGAAGGAAAAAACCACAGGGTCTGCGATGTTTCCTCCGCCAGAGACCAGCCGCCGATATCAGTCAGGGTCTGAAGAAAACTGACTGGCAGAGGCTGCGAATGCACCAGCCAGCAGACGAAGCCGTTACTCAGCAACCTGGGTGAGGCTTGTTTTGTCACCTTCGCCAGGAGCGGCTCGATGCAGGTCATTTCATTCTCCGTTCACAGGCGCTTTAAGCGACTGGTTCTTTTGGATACAACGCATGCGCCAACATGACACGCAGCACCTGCAAGCGCAACCCGCGGATGGCCCAGTTACGGCTTGACGACGGGTGGTCCTTTTCCTAGTCAACAGCCAAACCAATCACCCTCCTGCGCAAGGAATCCGGCATGTTTTCTCTCTATTTCAACGACGACCGACTGGCCCTGCTGCACCGCCTCGTGGACCTCGCCCTGGAGGAAGACGGACGCGATCTGACCTCCGAAGCCCTGTTCCCGCCCGCCTCACAGCTGGAAGCATCCATCGTGGCCAAGGAAGAGACCCTGGTCGCGGGCCTGCCGCTCATCGACATCGTCTTTGAGCGCATGCGCGGCCCAAGGCCCGTCGTGACCCTGCTCGCCTCCGACGCGGACGCTGTCGCGCGCGGACAGGAGGTTGCCCGCATCCGAGGTTCGGCACCCATCTTGCTCAAGGCTGAGCGGGTCATCATGAATTTCATCTGCCATCTCTCCGGCGTGGCCAACGCAACCAGCCGCTTCGTGCAGGCTGTGGAAGGAACCGGAGTGCGGGTGCTCGATACCCGCAAGACCACCCCCGGCCAACGCTATCTGGAAAAATACGCGGTACGCATGGGCGGGGGGCACAACCACAGGGCCAACCTTGAGGAAATGCTCATGCTCAAGGATAATCACATCGATCAGGCGGGTTCCATCACCGCCGCCGTGTGCGCGCTCAGAAAAGCCTACGACGTCTGCCCTCCCCTGGAAGTGGAATGCCGCACGCTCGAACACGTGCGCGAGGCCGTGAGTCTCTCGCCCCAGCGCATCATGCTCGACAACATGCCCGTGGACACCGCGGCCGAGGCGCTGCGGCTCATCCCGCCCCACATCGAATCGGAGATCAGCGGCAATGTCACCCTGGCGACCATCCGCCCCCTGGCCGAACTGCGGCCGACGTTCATCTCAACCGGCGCCATCACCCACTCCGCCACCGTCGCGGACTTCTCCATGCGCCTGACACAAAGCTCCCGGGAGAATGCATGAACCAGAAAATTTCCGCCATCAGGGACAGGCTCGGCAAAGAGCTGTGCATCCTCGCCCACCATTACCAGGCCGACGAGGTTGTCCGGCACGCCGACATCCTGGGAGATTCCCTGGAACTGGCCAGGCACATCGACGGCCTTGAGGCGCGGCACATCGTGTTCTGCGGGGTGCATTTCATGGCCGAAACGGCAGCCATCCTGGCCAGGCCCGAACAGAAGGTGCACATCCCCGACCCTGGAGCCAGTTGCGTCATGGCCGAGATGGTTCCGGCCCTCCTGGCCGAAGAGGTCCTGGCGCGACTCAACCGCGACGGGGCGCGCATCATCCCCCTGACCTACGTCAACTCGTCCGCCGCCGTGAAGGCCGTCTGCGGCAACCATGGCGGCAGCGTATGCACCTCGGCCAACGCCCCGACCATGCTGCGCTGGGCCCTTGCCCAGGGGGACGGAGTCCTCTTTCTGCCCGACGCCAACCTCGGCCGCAACACGGCCCGCATCCTCGGCCTGTCCGAAAGCGAGATCGAGCGGCTCGACATTCGGGGTCAGGGGCGCTTCGTGCCCGCGGCCGACCCTACACGCAAACTGTACCTGTGGCCGGGCCTGTGCGCCGTCCACGCCAAATTCAATGCCGGACAGGTGACGGCCATCCGCGCAAGCGAGCCCCATGCCCTGATCTTCGTGCACCCGGAATGCGACCCTGAAGTCGTGTCCATGGCCGACGGAGCCGGCTCGACCACCTTCCTCATCAAGGCTGTGGCCGAAGCGAAAAGCGGCAGCACCGTGTATGTCGGAACAGAATGGAGCCTGGTCAACCGTCTGGCGGCCAGACATCCCGACAAGACCATCCGGCCGTTGCGCAGGGCCCTGTGCTCGAACATGGCCAAGGTCAACGAAACAAACCTCGCCCGCATGTTGCAGGAGCTTGATACCGCCCTGCCGGTTCGGGTCGAGGAACACATAGCCCGGCCCGCCCGCATCGCCCTTGAGCGCATGCTGACCGCCTGCAGTTAGGAAATTCGCCATGACAACACCCACCCGCATGAAAACCGAAGTCCTGGTCATCGGCTCGGGAATCGCAGGCTGCACCGCAGCCATCTGCCTGGCCGACAAGGGACACGAAGTGACCCTGCTCTCTTCGGGCCCCTCTCTGGACAACGGCAATACAGCCCTGGCACAGGGCGGCATCGTCTACAGCAGCAACGAGGACTCTCCTGAAAAGTTGGCCAAGGACATCGGCACCGCCGGGTGGGAGTACAACTACGAACCGGCCGTACGCCACCTGTGCGAGGACGGCCCGAAGGCAGTGGAAAAAATCCTCTTCGAGCGCGTGCAGGTGCCCTTCGACCGCACGGAACAGGGAGACTGGTACCTGACCAAGGAAGGCGGCCACGCGGTGCATCGCATCCTGACCTGCGCCGACTACACCGGGCGCGCAATCCAGGACAGCCTGGTCCGCGAAGTGCTGATCCACCCCAATATCCGCACCCTCTACAACCGGACGGCCATCGACCTTCTGGCCACGCGCCACCACTCCACCAAACTGGAATTCCGCTACCAGTTGAACAACCAGTGCGTCGGAGCCTACGTCTTCAATTCGGAGACCAACGAACCCAACACCATCCTGGCCGATTACACGGTCCTGTGCACCGGCGGGCTGGGACAGATATTCCTGCACACGACCAACACCTCGTCCTCCATCGGGTCCGGCATGGCCATGGCCCACCGAGCGGGCGCGACGGTCATGAATCTGGAATACATCCAGTTTCATCCCACTTCGCTTTTCCACCGCGCGGATCGCAAATTTCTCATCTCCGAAGCCGTTCGCGGCGAAGGGGCCCGTCTCTTCAACGCCAAGGGCGAGCGTTTCATGGCCCGCTATGACGAGCGCATGGAACTGGCCCCCCGCGACATCGTGACCCGGGCCATCGTCGACGAACTGCTCAAGACCGGAGAGGACTGCGTATTTCTGGACGCCGCCAACTACGTGGATCAGAACCTGCGCAAACGCTTCCCGACAATTTACGAGAAGTGCAAGCAAGTCGGCGTGGACATGTCCAAGGATCCCATCCCGGTAGTGCCCGCCGCGCATTATTCCTGCGGAGGGGTACTGGTCGACAACAGGGGCCGAAGCACCCTCGACGGGCTCTATGCCGCCGGCGAAATCGCCTGCACGGGCGTGCACGGGGCCAACCGTCTGGCCTCGACATCACTTCTGGAAGGGCTTTTGTGGGGCATGAACGCGGCGGAAGACATCCATGAACGCTATGAAGGATCATGCCAGTTGTGCCAGCGGCTCCAGGATTCCATCGCCGACTGGATCACCTCCGGCAGGACCGAAATGGAGGACCCGGCGCTCATCAACCAGGACTGGGCGACCATCAGGCACACCATGTGGAACTACATGGGCATCATGCGCACCACCCCGCGCCTGGAGCGGGCCTTCGAAGACCTGCGCAACCTGAACAAGCGGCTGCACTCCTTCTACAAATCAATCCGCATCTGCAAGGAGTCGGTGGATCTCTTCCACGGCTGCCAGACCGCCTACATCGTGACCACGGCGGCCTTGCGCAACAAAAACAGCCGGGGCTGCCATTTCCGAAAGAACTAGCAGGCCCGGCTGATCGCGGCCGAAGTCAGACCCGGCAGGGCCCTAGCTTGGATCAAAAAGAAAATCGGTGAACAGCTCCCGAAAAAGGTCGCGTCCCTGCTCGGGTGACATGCCCCCCAGGACTTCCACTCCCGAAGACTGCACCCAGGCTGTCAAAAGGCCAAGGCAAACCAGGTTGCGCTGCAGCAGGACATCTTCCTCGCCGCTGCGCAGGGCCACAAGATAATCTCCGCGCGAGGTGACCGTGAACCCTTCCCTTTCAAGGATGAGGCGCATGATCCCGAGCCTGCTCCGCCGTTGCGCCCTGGTTCCCGTCCCGCCCTTGAAACGAAAGCGCACGTACTTCTCCACGCCATCCTCGCACGAACATTCCGCGACATACAGGTTCTGCTCAAGCCGCAAGGTGCAGTGCATGAAGAACTGGGAAAGAACCGCGTAGCTGCTGTAATGCGGCACCGACGGGGTCTCTTCGTGACGCGCGCCGGACCAGGACACCGCAGGACAGACCAGCCCCAGAAGCAACGACCAGGCAGGGATGGAACGGACATCCTCCGTTGAGATGACGGCCCGCTCCGCCGCCGACGGAAAAAGCCCGCCGCCCAGATTGAAGATGTTGATGACCACGGGAATTTCAAGTCGAAGCTGCTTGATTCCGGCCAGGCCCCGGGCAGGTTCCCCGGCAAAGGCAAAAATCTGGGCCAGCCCCCGTTCCATGCACAGGCAGATCAGATCGTGCAGGGAGCGGCAATGCTCAGGGCGCAAGGCCTCGCCCTGATCCTTGAAAACGTGCAACCTGGTGACGCGAGGCAGAATCTGATCCAGACGCGCGACCAGGGCCGCCGAATCGGGAACGCCATCCCAAAGGGCGCAGTTCCGTGATTCCGAGGCCGTATCGACCGGAAAAACGGCCACTGTGAGCGGATGTTCCTCGTCGGCAAGCCCCTTGGAGAGGCGCAGGGCGAGCGCCGAGGGCGAAAACTTGCAGGCCGTGGCTTCAAGCCACGCCGTGATGAACTCGGTGGGCCGCACTCCTCCGACCTTGCCGATCATGACGGCATCGTCGCCGCTGCCGGCAAACACGCGCAATTCGAGAAACCTGCCGCCCGGAGCGAGTTCCACGGCCGCGATCTCCATCTCGGTGAGCAACCGGTGCGGCAACGATCCTCCGCGTATCAGCTCACGGGCGCTCCTGCCCAAATCTTCGGTGGCGGGCTCATCCATCAGATCCAACTGGCGCAACAACTCGTCCAGATCATGACGCATGTCGTTGGCCTCAATGAAATACTGAAACAAAGACGGCGTGAGCACGAGAACCGGGCCAGGGTCCAATGGGTCGAGACGCTTTGAAATCCAGGAGAAGGAGGCTTTGCCTTGCGGCGAATCCAGCGTCAGCAGATACGGGGGATTGGCGGACGTGGCCGCGTGTTCAGTGGACAGGCGGGTATAAAAGCTCAATTTCGCGACCCAGTCGTGGGCGTCCATGAACTCCACGGGGTTCATCACCTGCAACTGGTCCACAAGATCGCGAATGGCGGAGCACAGCTGATTCGCCAACCCCGAAACACGACACCAGTCCACCACTGCCCCGCCCATGGACAGGTCCTCGAAGTGGGCCAGAAATTCAAGGCAGGTGCTGGTCTGACGATGTATCCGGTGAAAGGCATTGTATTTGGGCCGGGGAATCGATCCGGGTGCGAACGACTCGAAACTCCAGTGCGAAAAAAGTCCTGACTGTCGCATCATCTACCTCCCCTTGCCAAATCCGTCAGGCGCCTCTTCCGCGAACGCGCGGCCAGGCCCGAAACGATGCCGCCAAACGGCGCGGTCATTTTCGGGGTGTATCCTCAGGCCCGCCGGATGGGCGCCCATCCTCTTCGGGGTTACCGGGGGCAACCCCGGTCGAAGGCTTGAGCAAATCCATGAAGGGAACCATCTGCGTTTCGTTGCCGTGCTTGCTCCAGTCCAGTATGCGCCGATAGAACGGAAAGCGGCGCATAATTTTCCCGTAAGAAATCCGCAAGGCAATGTATATGGGAAAAAAGAAAAACGGATAAAAGACGCTGTCTCCGACGCCCGGTACCGCAAAAGGCAACGTGATCGGAATGCCGCCAAAACGGATGTCCAGCCAGGCCATGGCGAAAGGAAGCGGCCAGATGGACAGGGTGAACGCTCCGGCCTGGCTGAAAAAATACTTCCCGAATGCTTCGTGAGCCTGCCTGTTGACGGCCTTGTACGCATCCTTGTCGGAATGTTTCAACGCCTCGACGGAGAGGTTGTGCTGGCGGACCATTTCATCGCGGTACTTGCCGTACACCTTGCGATTGAGCCTGCGGGCCAAATGCGATGTGAAATCCCCCGTGATCACACAGAGAAGACTCAGCACGGCAAGACCCGTCAAAAAACCGCCCCAGGGGTGATCGAAGAGGCGAAATCCCCAAATGAACATGGGGTCCATCATCAAAAGAATATTTCGTAGTGTTTCCATGCAACAAAAATGGCCCCGACAAAGCCGGGGCCATTGGGTGTGTTCGTTTGTACAAGTGGCGCCTAGCCGAACAGAATTTCGATGACGCGTACGTTAAAGAAACCCTTCAAAACATAGTCAATGCCTACATAGAAAGCAAGAACGATGAAAATGCGCTTGAGCAGCTTGTCGGAAAAATACTTGGAAGTATGCGGACCGACGATGGAGCCGATGGCGACGCCGACCATTTCCGTACCGATGAGAACCCAATCAACCGGGGTGCCCTTGGTCATGAGGGTCAGGATACTGGTGACCATGCTGACCAGAACGGCCAAGGCGGAAGTGCCGGCAGCCAGGTACATGGGCAGCTGGGTGATGCTGGTCAGGAAAGGCACCAGCAGGAAGCCGCCGCCGACACCCAGGAAGGCCGCCAGGGCGGAGATGACAATACCGCCGACCACGGGCAGCACGGGATTGAAGCTGAACTCGACACCGCAGAACGTGAACTGAACCTTGGAGAAGGTGATGCCGAGGATCTTGACGCCGGTCGGAGCGGGGCCGCCGCCGGTGCGCTGAGCCTTGACAGCGGCTTCAAAAGCCTGTGCGGCCTGCTTGGCCTTGACCTTTTTGGACTGACCGGCAGGAGAGGTTTCCCACAGCAGGTAGCATCCAAGAGCCAATACGAAGAAACCGAACCAGCCCTGGTAGGCTGAGAAGGAAACCTTGCCGGCCGACAGGGTCGCGGAACCCCATGCGCCGAGCAGGGAGCCGGCGCCCAGCGCCAGGCCCAAAGGCAGAACAAGGCGGCCCATCTTGCCATAGTTGATGGCGGAAATGAGTGCGGACAGACCGACAAGGAACTGGTTGGAAGCACGGATGGAGTCGGTAACGGTCTTGTTCAGGTCGGGAGCGGAGGTCTTGAAGCCCTTGGCGTAGGCGCCCAGGCCAAAAACGGTAACGTGGCCGACACCGGCCATGACGCCGCCGAACGCGCCGACAGTGGAGAAAATCCAGCCTACCCACACCGCCCAGAGCAGCGCCATGATGGGATTGATCTGGGGAGCTCCGGGGATGCCGAGAAAACCGGCGGGCTTGGCTGTATCGATCTGACCGGCTTCGGTTCCCACGGGAGCCATGGCAATGGCCTTTTCCAATTTGGAACCGGTGACGGCAGCCTTGGGAGCTTCAGGGGCGGCAGCGGCCTGAGCGGCTACTTCCGTCTGAGCGGCCGCAGGCGCGGCAGCTTCCTGCTGAGCCCAGAGGGGGCCGACAACGCTCACAAGTACAAAGAGAGCGGACAAAACCAGAACACGAAAACGTTTAGACATAAATCCTCCCTTTTCTCCCATTTAAAAAATGACACTAAGCTGAAAATTTCCGAGTAGTTATCGGACTTCACCACCAGACTCGGCTCATCTTGAAAAGATCATTTCGCCTACCACTGTTTCAAGGATAATGGCAAACTAAGATTTTTCGTGGCCCGCCTTGCTCCTTTTGTCACATTTTTCACCAAACTTTCTCTCAAAACACCCCTTCAAACCTCTTTGATTCGTTACTAATTTCACAATACCAGATCCTGCAATGCACGGCATCTTGCGGTCCGAGATGCAAGGACAGCCCAATGGTCCGCAATCACGATAAAAAAAGGCGCCCCGAAGAGCGCCTTAATGAATGTCAGGAAAGAACCGTACTTCAGGCAGTGGCTGGTGCGGGATGCTCATCGACATCGATGCGGGGCTTGAAGAAGGCCAGAATCGGAGCACCCACGAATACGGACGAATAGGTGCCCGCCACGACGCCAACGAGCATGGTCAGGGCAAAATCATGAATCACGCCGCCACCGAAGACATACAGGGAGAACACGGCCACGAAGGTCGTGCCTGCGGTGATGAGCGTACGGGACATGGTTTGGTTGACCGACTTGTTGATAACAACGTCAAGGGAAGGCGAAACCTTGGCCCGGATGTTCTCACGGATACGGTCGTAGATGATGATGGTATCGTTCAGGGAGTAACCGACAATGGTCAGGAGCGCCGCGATGATGGTCAGATCGACATCCTTGTTCAGCAGGGAAAATAGCCCCAGCGGAATCATGACGTCGTGGATAAGGGCGACAATGGCTCCAAGAGCGTACTTGAGGCGCAAGACGACGCACAGCACCAGGGCCGCGACGGTCGCGACGATGACCGACAGGCTCGTGGGCGCATTGAGAAAATCAAGCACGTAGACAACCGAAGCCAGGCCGGCGGCCATGAGTCCGGCGACCATCCACTTCTGCTCGAAACGTCCGGAGATATAGGTGGCTATGAGCAGAACCGCGTAGAAAATAGCCTCCAGGGCTTTCTCACGCAGATCGGCTCCCACCTTGGGGCCTACCATTTCAAGACGCTGAATTTCATGGGTCACACCGGGGAAGGCGGACTCAAGCCCGGTGTTCACGGCTTCACGGACCTGATTGGCGGTCTGCTCGGAAAAGGACGCTCGCAGCAGGATCTCGTGATCCCCGGCGTCGCCAAAATCCTGGACCACAAGACCGGTCAGGGCGGGGCTATCGAGAGCCATGCGAATCTTGTCCAGTTCAACGGACTGACTGAACTTGACCTGGACGTTGAAGCCGCCGGCGAAATCGATGCCGTATTGCGGGCCGCCCTTGACGAGCAGGGACAGGAACCCGGTCAGAAGCAGCACGGCGGAAAGGACATACGCGTACTTACGCATCCCGACAAAGTCGATGTTCGTATCGCGTTTGATAATTTCAAAGGACATGGTCTGCTCCTTAAATGCTCGGTTGGGTGCCGGGCTGACGTCTGGCCAGCCAGGAGTCGAAGAAGATACGGGACACGAAAATGGCCGTGAACATGGACGCCAGGATGCCGAGCGTCAGGGTGACGGCAAAGCCGCGCACAGGGCCGGTGCCGAACTGGTACAGGATGACCGCGGCAATGATCGTGGTCACGTTGGAGTCGACGATGGTCTGGGTCGCCCGGCTGAAGCCGTTGTTGATGGCTGCGGCCACGGACTCGCCGTGCCGGAGCTCTTCACGGATGCGCTCGTAGATGAGCACGTTGGCGTCAACCGCCATGCCCAGCGTCAGGATGATGCCCGCGATGCCGGGCAGGGTCAGCGTGGCGCCGAATGCCGCAAGGCCGGCCAGGATGAGGCAAATGTCGAGGATGATCTCGAAGGCCGCGATCAGTCCGGCCCGGCGATAGTAGATCGACATGAAGACAACCACCATCAAACCGCCGATCAATGCGGCCATCATGCCTTTGTCGATGGATTCCTGTCCAAGGGAAGGTCCGACCGATCGCTCTTCGAGAATGTTCACCGGAGCGGGCAGGGAACCGGCCCGGAGCACCACGGCCAGATCATGGGCCTCTTCGGTGGTGAACTGCCCGGTGATGGATGCGCGGCCGCCGCCGATGCGGTCCTGGATGACCGGCGCGGAATGAACCGTGCCGTCGAGCACGATGGCCAGACGCTTCTTGATGTTCGCGCCGGTGACCTCTTCGAAGATGCGGGCTCCGCGCGCGTTGAAATTCATGCCGACATATGCCTGCCCGTAGGAATCGAACTGCACGTTGGCGTCGGTGATGTACTCGCCGGTGAGCACGACCTCGGATTTGAGCACGATGGGCGTCTTGACTTCCGAGGCGCCCCGTTTGTCCTGCAAATAGGCAAGCTCGCTCTCGGCAGGAACCGTTCCGGCCACGGCGGCCTGCACGTCGGCGGCGTCGTCGACCAGCTTGAATTCCAGATGCGCGGTGCGGCCGATGATGTTGATGGCCCGCTTGGGATCGTCAAGACCCGGCAGCTGAACAATGATGCGATTGCCCTGCTGCTTGCGGATGTCGGGCTCGGCCACTCCGAACTGGTCGATGCGGTTGCGGATGGTCTTAAGGGCCTGATCCATGGTCAGGTCCTGGAGATACTTCACATACTCAGGGGTGGCGCCCAGCACATAGCGCAGCTGCCCGTTACCGCCATCCTCGGTGGATATGATTTCCATGCTGCCGAAGCGGGCGGCCAGCAGTGCATCCAGTTCCGTCTTCTGCTCCTGCTTGAGCAACGTGAATTCGAGCCTTCGACTGTCCAGCAGACGCGGGCGCAGGACCGGAATTTTCTTTTCCCGGGCTTCAAGGCGCAGGTCCTGCCCAATGCTGGTGATGGCATTGCCCAAAGCGGCATCAAGATCCACACCCAGAGTCAGATGAATTCCGCCTTTGAGGTCAAGTCCGAGGCCGATTTCATCGGAAGGAAGCAGCGCCCCCAGCGATGAATTCCGAACCGATGGAATTGAGGGCAGAACATGTATCAGGGCCAAAAAAATCACGAACGCGGCAAGCAATGCCCTCCAGCGCAAACTACCCATGAGCATCATCCTTATCCAAATCAAACAGGTTGAATGTTGCCAAAATCTCAATCAGCAACCGAGGCCCAAAGCCCCGGTCACGCATACAAAACAAGGCCTGTTCCCGGTTACGGAAACAGGCCTGCCTTATCGTATGCCGTATGAAAAGGCTACTTTTTCTTGTCCTTGGGCTTGCTGCCGCCCTCGGCGGGGATGAGACCCGATATGAAACCGCGACCGACCTGCACGTGCATGTCATTGCCGAGATCAATGGTCAGGACATCTTCCTTGGCCTCGACCACGCGGCCATGCAATCCACCGGCGGTGACCACGCGATCGCCGCGGGTCAGATTCTCAAGCATCTGTTTGTGCTCTTTCTGTTTTTTCTGCTGCGGGCGGATAAGCAGAAAATAAAAGATCACGAACATCAAGATAAGGGGCATGAAGGTCATCAGCGGATTGCCGGGCTGACCTCCGGCCGCAGGGGCCTGTCCCATGGCATGGGCGAGATTTTCAAAAAACATGGTGTTCCTCCATTACGAATTATCGCGAAAACTTGCGGTCTGGCTACACCGGCAAAGCCTGAAATACAAGGCCAAAGCGGACTAGATCCCCAGAATCTCCCGAAACTCGGCTATCTCCTCGCGCACCTTGCGAAGCTGCTCCTGCTGCGGGGGAGTCTGGGCCAATGCCTCGGACTTTTGCAGATGAAAATTATACTTACTGAATTTTCTCTTGTATGCAAAAGACTTGGCGAAATTCAAGTGCGCTTCGAAAGCGCGCCCCATGGCTGCCTGATAGCGGGCGAGATATTCCAGTACCTCGGCATCGCGGGGAACGGCCTTGAGCACCCGCTCCATGGCAGAAACGCTGGCCGCATGATTCCCCTGCTCAGCCACGGCCCGCGCATAGAAAAAGAGGGCAAAGAGATCGTTCGGATCACGCAGGACGACTTCCTGAAGATATTTCGCAGCGGTGGCGAGGTCCCCGTATTCGAAGGAAAAGCGTCCGTATTCACGCATCCACAAAGGGTCATGGGCATTGCATGCCAAGGCCTCTTCAAAACGGACCCTGGCCGCCTCGATCTGTTGCAATCTGCTGAGGGCGATGGCCTCGCCAAGCACAAAGAGGCACGTCGATTTTCCGGTGGACGTGAAAATGGCCTTGGCGGTGTTGGGATCCGTGTACCAGGCCTGGACCAGCAGCTTGACGCGCTGAAAAGCCTCGTTGTCCGAGGCGCGGTTTCGCACGTTGGCGGGCAACCGGGCAATGCGCTCCTGCATGTAGACCACGCGATCGTCCATGCCCGGATGCGTGGACAGATACGAGGGTACATCCCCACCGCCGCCAAGCCACTGCAATTTACGGATCTTGTTGAAGGCGGTGGTCATTCCCGCCGGTGCAAACCCGGCATCAACGAGATAACCGAGGCCGTACTGGTCCGCATCCTTCTCGTTTTCACGCGTGTATTTGAGCTGCATGGCCTTGGCCCCGGCCACGGATCCGAGCACCAGGGCCCCGGCGCCATCCCCTCCCCCCTGGGAACCGACCAGCACGCCGGCCAGGATTCCGAGCAGGGAACCGGCCCCGACCAGCTGGCTCTTCTCGATGGACTTGGCGATATGCCGTTCGGAGACGTGCGCCAGCTCATGGGCGATGACGCTGGCCAGTTCGTCCTCGTTGTCCATGTTGGCGATCAGGCCCGTGAAAATCGTGATGTGCCCTGCTGCCGAAGCAAAGGCGTTCAGGGCGGAATTCCTGACCACGGTCGTCTTGATGGGAAAAGGCTGGGGAGGCATGGCCGCGACCAGACGGTCGACCAGCGACTGCACGTAACCGATGATCCGGGTGTCTTGGATCACGGGAAAGCGAGTCTCGATAACCAGATCGAACTTGCGGGCAAGCTCAATCTCGTCGCGGATGGTGAATTCACCGAAACTTGAAATAGCCGCGGGGGGAAAGACCAGGGCGATCAGGCAGGCAAGAACGAGAACCCGCAAACGTATGCCCCGGACACAGGTCACGACACGGCCCTCCTCGGGTCCACGAGTACCGCGCCGCCTCTTTTGAAGCCGCTGAGCAGAAAGCGCCGCACGGGACCCGTTTGCTCAAGCTCTTCCCGGCGCTGCGCATCGTCCCCGGAAAGCTCGCTGTCGCGCTCCTTGAGCCGCAGCTGGAAATACTCCCGGAAGATGTCTTCGACCTGGGCATAGGACTCGGCCCCGAGCTGATCCAGATCGGAACGGCTGATGCCGAGCCCGTCCGTGGGCACGGCTTCGATGGCTGCCTGCAGAGGCGCGGGATCATCCAGGCGCGCACAGAGCATGCGGGCCAGGTCGTATTCGACGCTTTTGGGCACGAGCTGAATGGGGCTGACATCTCCCACGTCGCCATGCAGGGTCCAAAACCCGGTCAGAAGTTCATCGAGCTGATCCGTGGAAAGGACGCATCCGCCGTGAATCTGGGCCATGTGGTAGAGAAAGAGCATGCGGGTGCGGGCCTTCAGGTTGCCTTCGGCCACGGGAGAGGAACCGGGGCAGATGTCCGCGAAGGTGCGTGAAATCTGTTGGTACAGCGCGGTGAAATCCTGAAGATGAGCGAAGGAAGCGCCCTTGGGAGGATTACCGTAAGCCTGGGCCACGCTCAAGCCTCGCGCGGTCTCCTCGGGGGTATTTGTCGCGATGGGCAGGCAAAAACCCAGATATGGAATGCGGCGATGATGCAGCAAGGCCGCGAGGAATGATGAATCGATCCCGCCGGACAACCCCATGACATAAGTCTTCAGGCCCGAGCTGCGCAGGTATTCCTGCAGAAAATCGCCCAAGGCATCGAGGAGCTGTTCGGAAGGCTCGATCGCAAGCAGATCGAGCCACAAAGCAAAATCATCGTCGCGAGGACATTCCATGCGTGGCAGGGCAGCCATTCAACCTCCTGTTCAGGAATTCATCATGTCCAGAAAATCCTTGTTGCTCTTGGTTCCGCGCATTTTGTCCAGCAGAAAATCCATGCTGTCCACGGAATTCATGGAGGCCATGATGCGTCGCAGAATCCAGACCTTGTTCAGGACATCGGGGGCAAGCAGCAGCTCTTCCTTGCGTGTTCCGGAACGGTTGAGATCGATGGCCGGGAAGACGCGCTTGTCGGAAAGATGGCGATCAAGATAGATATCCGAGTTGCCCGTGCCCTTGAACTCCTCGAAGATGACCTCGTCCATGCGCGAGCCGGTGTCGACAAGAGCGGTGGAGATGATGGTCAGGCTGCCGCCCTCCTCGATGTTGCGGGCCGCGCCAAAAAAGCGCTTGGGGCGCTGCAGGGCGTTGGCGTCAAGGCCGCCGGACAGTACACGTCCCGAAGAGGGCGTGGTCGCGTTGTAGGCTCGGCCCAGGCGGGTGATGGAATCAAGCAGGACCACCACGTCGACCTTACGCTCGACAAGACGCTTGGCCTTTTCGAGCACCATCTCGGCCACCTGCACGTGCCGTTGCGGCGGCTCGTCAAAGGTCGAACTGATGACCTCGGCCCTGACCGTGCGCTCCATGTCCGTGACTTCCTCGGGGCGTTCGTCGATCAAAAGGACGATGAGGTAGGCATCGGGATGGTTGACGCTGATGGAGTTGGCGATGGCCTGCATGAGCATGGTCTTGCCGGTACGCGGGGGGGCCACGATGAGAGCGCGCTGCCCCTTGCCTATGGGAGTCATGAGATCGAGGATGCGGGCGGAGTAGTTCTTGTCGCCGTTTTCCAGGCGGAACTGCTCGTCGGGATAAATGGGGGTGAGGTTGTCGAAAAGAACGATGCGCTTGGCTTCTTCGGGTTCGCGGAAACAGATCTCCTTGACCCGCAGCAGCGCGAAATAGCGCTCCCCTTCCTTGGGCGGACGGATCTGCCCGGAAATGACATCACCGGTACGCAATCCAAAGCGCCTGATCTGTGAAGGCGAAACGTAAATATCGTCAGGGCCCGGCATGTAGCTGTACATGGGCGAACGCAGAAAACCAAATCCGTCAGGCAGGATTTCAAGCACGCCTTCGCCGAAAATGGAACCGTTTTGGGAAGCGCAGGCCTGAAGCAGGGCGAAAATAAGCTCCTGCTTACGCAGACCGCTCATATTTTCAATCTGATACTCGCCGGCAATGTCCATAAGTTCGGACATGGACTTGGTTTTCAACTCAGAAAGATTCATAACAAACCCTCATAACAATGAAATGGCTGGGACCTGAGACCGCAGAAATGGAACAGACCAAAAAGAAAAAAGCATGTACAATGCAAAATTCGAAAAATAATATTGGAATATAGGAGTACTCTGATATGAATATGAAGCCCTTCAAGGGATCAATAAGGAAATTATGAACATCTGCTTGCGGACTTGTAGTGTCAGGCAGGAATGAATTGAATATTTAGCTGATCGCAGAATAAAAAACAAGGGGCCAATGGCCCCTAATCAACCTCGACCTCGCTTTCTGCGTCCTTGGCATGCAGAATGTCGGCAAACAAGTCTTCAATGGACTTCTTCACTTCAGCCTGATCCTGCTTCAAGGCAAACGACAGCTCAAGAGAGATCAGGCCCATGGCCTGCTCCAGCAAACGCCGCTCTCCAAAGGAGAGTTCCTTGTCCTTGCCGATGAGGATGAGTTCTTTCAGCACGTATGCGACATCGCGCAAGTCGCTGCTTTTGAGTTTTTCCGAATATTCGCGATAGCGGCGATTCCAGTTCTGACCGGAATAGCCTGTAAAGTCGCTCCTGTCCTGGAGGTAGACACGAATCTCCTCCGCCTGCTCAGGAGAATAGACACCACGCAGTCCGACATTTCGAGCGTTCTTCACTGGAACCATCAAGGTGACGTTATTACTCAATATACGCACGATGATCAGTTCAGTGGCAACGCCGCCGATCTCCTGGGTCTCAATCCTTTCGACCTTACCGACCCCCTGAGCGGGATAGACGACAAGTTCATCAACTGAAAACACAAGTGACCTCCAGAAATACGTAATCGAACTGCAAAGGAAGATGACTATAGATCAAAATCAAGACGGCGTCCACTAGGAGCTGGAACAGACAACTGGCTTCAGCGGGTATGAAGACGGCTCGTGGCCGCTGTCAGACCTTCACGGCAATAATGCACGACCGCGTCACGCGCGACATCGAGGGTCCTCGCGACCAGCTCCCATTCGGCGGGCATGAAGGAACGCAGCACGTAATCGGCCATGGCCTCGCTGCCCTCCGGACGGCCGATACCCAGACGTATCCGAGCGAAATCGCGGGTGCCAAGATGCGCGGCCACGGATTTGAGCCCATTGTGACCGGCCAGCCCACCGGAAAACTTGAGACGAACCGTACCCAAGGTCAGGTCGAGCTCGTCGTGGGCGACGAGTATCCGATCCGCCGGGATCCCGTTTTTTCTGCTGAGCTCTCCCACCACCTGACCGCTCAGATTCATGAAGGTCAGCGGCTTGACGACAATCCAGCGCCGGGAGCCGTAATCCTCGCTGACCTCCCAAAGCTGCGCGTTGAGACGCGCGCTGCGGGCGGCGCAGACAGTTCCGGGCTGACCGTCCCAGTACTCAAGGAGGTGATCCGCGAGCATGAAACCGAAATTGTGCCGGGTCCGGGCGTACTTTGTACCCGGATTGCCCAGACCTACTATCAGGCCGTCATATGTCATGGGGAACCGTCAGAAAAGAGGGTGGTCGAAAAAGAAAAGAGGGCCCTGCCAAGGCAGGGCCCCCGGGAATGTCGAACTATTCTTCTTCTTCGCCGGCCTTGGCGCCACGGGCGGTCTGAATCGCGACAACGGGGAAGTTGCGCTCGTAAACAGCCTTGACCCCTTCGGGCAGAACGAGCTGATCGACAAGCACCTTGCCCCCGATTTCAAGCTCGGTCACGTTGATGACAACGGAATCAGGGATGGCAGTCGGCAGACAGCGCACCATGACACGCTCCTGCAGGATCTCCAGCTTGCCGCCCAGCACGACGCCCTTGGCGCGGCCGACGGTCTCGACGGGAATGGTGACCTGCACTTCCTTGTCGAGCTCGATACCAATGAAGTCCACGTGGTCATAGCGACGCTTGACCGGGTGCTTCACGAGCTTCTTGAACAGGGCGTTGCGCTTCTGCACTTGACCGTCAACTTCGATCTGCAGCTCAATCATCTTTGAGTAGCGAACCTTTTCGAAAGCCTTGCCCAAAGCCAGGTTGTCTACGGAAAAGGAGATATTTTCACCCTTAGAGTTGTAGAACACGCCGGGAACCAAACCATTGGAACGCATACGGGAGCAAGGGCCTTTTCCCCTTTCCTCACGAGGCGTTAACTGCAAACTTGCGACTTCAGACATGCTTTTCTCCTTTATTCATCAACTAAAAAATCAATCTGTTGTCTGTCCGGGTTCAGCTGAACAGAACACTGACGGAAGATTCGGAATGGATATTATGTATAGCCTTGGCAATAAGACTGCCAACGGAAATTACCTTGAACTTGTCACTGCTCAGAGCCTGGGCATTGAGCGGGATGGTGTCGGTCACGATGACCTGCGAAAACGCCGAGTTGTTCAGACGTTCCACGGCAGGCCCGGACAGGACCGCGTGGGAGGCGCAGGCAACGACATCCTCGGCACCGTTTTCGGCCAGCATGTTCCCGGCCTCGGTCATGGTGCCCGCTGTATCGATCATGTCATCAAGGACAACCGCGATCTTGCCCTTGACGTCGCCAATGAGCTGCATGGCGTGGGCCTTGTTCGGCCCTTCACGGCGTTTGTCCACGATGGCCAGCCCGACACCAAGGCGTTTGGCGTAAGCCCTGGCCCGCTCCGTGCCGCCCGCATCGGGCGAAACGATAATCAGATTATCGCCGAGCTTGCGGATATATTCAAGCAGAACCTGAGCGGCATAGAGGTTGTCCACGGGCTTGTTGAAGAAGCCCTGGATCTGGCCGGAATGCAGGTCGATGGTTAGAACGCGGTCCACGCCGGCCACAGTGATGAAGTCAGCCACCAGCTTGGCGCTGATCGGCGCGCGGGGCACGACCTTTCGGTCCTGACGGGCGTAGCCGAAATATGGCACCACCGCCGTGACCCGGCCCGCGCTGGCGCGCTTCAGGGCGTCGAGCATCAGGCAGAGTTCCATCAGGTTATGATTGACTGGAGCGCAGGTGGATTGCACCACATACACGTCGTCACCCCGAACGTTGTCGCCCATTTCGACGCGGATCTCTCCGTCGCTGAACTTGTCGACCAGAGAATGGGTCAACTTGCAGCCCAGATGATCACAAATGCGGGCAGCCAAAGCCGGATTGGCGGTTCCCGTGACGATTTTCAGCTCGCCCATGCGTGGCATAATCTGTCCTTGGATAAAAAAATGGCTGGGGCGGGAGGATTCGAACCTCCGGATGACGGAACCAAAATCCGTTGCCTTGCCAGCTTGGCGACGCCCCAACATAGGTCGCCCGGTTTTTTAGGCCCGTGGCTTCCTTTAGTAAAAGAAAAAGAGCGTCGGGTTTGCAGACCCGCAGCCCAACCCCCAACCTTCACGAATCAAAACCCAGAGGCTCACCGGACCTGCTTGCGTGACATGCGTGCCCCATGGCCCGCATGGCGCCGGCACATCGGCTTGCACACTCCACGGAAGAAAAAAGAGCCACAAAACTAGAACCGCTTCCACTCATGACGCATGCGTCCGGAAAGTGATTCAGTATTTGCTTTTTAACCTCGTAAAGCGTTGGAAATTCATGAAAAACGACTTCTTCAAATCCATTCCAAAGCTTGGGCGGTTTCGTGAAGCAAAGACTCATAATAGGGCTGTTTTCGGGTGTCAACTCTTTTCTTGGACGCACGCTTCCGTTTGCGCGCATCTCGTCCCATCGCCTGTAGGCCCATTTGGTGTTGACGTGTACGGCGGGACAGACCACCAGCAGTGTGTAGTCGGCCAGGTCGCAGGCCACCGGTTCGAGCTTCTCGCCGATCCCTGTGACCCAGGCCGGTACGTTGCCCAGGAAAAAAGGCACGTCGGCCCCCAGCATCAGAGCCAGCCTGGCCAATTCGCCCCTGGCCAGGGCGTGTTCACCGGCCCGCGCGTTGAGCCAGGAAAGAAAGGCGGCAGCATCGCTGCTGCCGCCTCCCAGGCCCGCACCCATGGGAATGTTCTTGTGCAGGTGCACCGACACGCCCGGAGCAAAACCTGTGACGTCGGCAAACTTCTGGTATGCCCTGGACAGGATGTTCTCCTCGGCGCCAAGGTCCGAAGCGGAGCAGGACAGGCGCAGGCCCTGTCCGCCAGACAGGCGCACGTCCAGAATGTCGCAAGGCGCGGGGAGCGGGTAAAAGAGGCTCTCGATCTCATGATAGCCGTCTTCCCGCACCCCGACGATGTCCAGATAGAGGTTGACCTTGCAACCGGCGCGAAGCTTCCAGACCATGCTCATCCTTGCGTGCTCATCCTTATGTGCTTCCCGTCGCGTTTCTAGGGCAGGGGCACGGTGCGGAAGACGTTGCGTCCCTGACGCTTGATCAGCAGCATGACAACGCCCTTCTCCTTGCCGTCGCCCTCGATCACGTCCCGCAATGCCTTGACCGTGTTCACCATCTTGCCGTTGGCTTCGAGGATCACGTCGCCGGCGCTCAAATCGTTTTGCGCAGCCTTGGAATCCTCGCTCACTTCGACGACAAGAAGCCCCCGAGCCTGCTCGAGCTCCAGTGCCTTTGCTTCGGCTTCAGTCACGGGCCGAACGCTCAGTCCAAGGACATCCTCGCCCTGGCTGCCCGGAGCGCCGGGTCTTCCCTGGGCCACCTTTTCCGCGCTGCGCTCGCCCAGAACCAGAGGAATCTTGACGGTCTTTCCCTCGCGCCAGACCGAGAGATCGATCTTCACGCCGGGCAGGAGATCACCGATCTTGCGGGTCAAATCGCCGGCGTCGGCCACGGGCACGCCATCCACGGCGACAATCACGTCTCCGGCCTTTATCCCGGCCTTTTCCGCCGGATCTCCGGCGGTCACCGACGAGACAAGGGCGCCGCGAACCGCTTCAAGCCCCAGGGCCTTGGCGGAATTCTCATCCACGTCCTGGATGGACACGCCGAGCCAGCCCCGTTTCACGATCTTGTGTTCCTTGAGTTGCTCGATCACCTGACGGGCCAGGCGACTGGGAATGGCAAAGCCGATGCCCTGCCCCGAAGCCACTATGGCCGTATTGATGCCGATGACTTGGCCGTCCATGTCGATGAGCGGTCCGCCGCTGTTGCCGGGGTTGATGGAGGCGTCGGTCTGGATGAAATTGTCGTAGGGACCGGCGCCGATGGTGCGACCCTTGGCGCTGACGATTCCGGCCGTGACGGTGTGGTCAAGACCGAAGGGGTTGCCTATGGCCATGACCCACTGCCCGACCCTGAGCGCGTCGGAATCCCCGAAGGTCAGGAACGGCAACGGCTTGTCTGCCTTGATCTTCAGAAGCGCCAGGTCCGTCTCCTTGTCCGTGCCGATGACTTCGGCGTCGTAAGAGCGGTCGCCGTTCTTGTCGACCTGCAGGTTAACCTTGATGGAATCCGCGCCTTCGATGACATGGTTGTTGGTGACTATGTACCCGTCAGCGGAGAAGACAAAGCCCGATCCCAGCGAGCGCTGTTCGCGCGGAACGCCTTGTCCCTGCTCCCCGAAAAAGCGCTCGAACTGGTCGAAGAAATCTCCGAACGGGTGCTGACCCTGCGGACCTTGCCGGAAAAACTGCTGCATGTTGCGCTGATTTTTGACGATCTTGACGGTGCTGATGTTGACCACCGCCTGGCCCGATTTTTCCGCGAGCTCCGTGAAGTCCGGCAACTGCGCGGCCATGGTGGCCGAAGCCACAAACACGAACATGATGGTAAGGAGTCGAATTACATATTTCATGAGAGACCTCCGTGTCTTGTTGACAACCTGCAAAAAGCATCGATCATGCCAGAGTCAATCCGTTGATCGGCAAGGAAAAAAAATTTGTGTCCCGGCTTGCCGTGCAAAATCCCGCACATCTGCAATCAACGACGGAAACTTGCGCCTCATTTCTGCACTTGCGAAGCGCCCTGCTCCAGCAGGAAGCTCATGGCCATCCACTCCGACCAGTACATCCCGCCCCGGCCCGAACCCACGAAACCCACATGGCCGCCGGTCGGGGGCGTGAGCAGGGTCAGGCGGTCGTTGGCCCGGACCTCCTCGGCGGGATAACAGCGCGGCCCCAGAAAAGGATCGTTGGCGGCGTTGATGATGCATGTCCGTCGGTCGATTCCAGCCAGGTACTGCCGCGAACTGGAACGTCGCCAGTAGTCGAGCGCATCGCGGAAACCATGCAGAGGGGCCGTGAAGCGGTCGTCAAACTGGCGAAAGGTGCGCAGCTTCTCCACTCCTTTGAGGTCGAGGGCTCCGGGAAAAAGCCGACCCTTCTCGATAATCTTCTTTCGCAGCTGGTCAAGCAGGTAGCGGGTGTAGAGCGCGCACTGCGGACGGGCCAGGGCCCGGGCAGAATCCTCCAGATCGCAGGGCACGGAAATGGCCACGGCCCCGCGCACGAACTCCGGAATGATGGACGGGTCCTCTCCGAGATACTTGAGGATGACGTTTCCGCCAAGGCTGAATCCGACCAGGTGCACACAGCTGTAGCGACCCAGGGCCTCGATCATGAGCAGGGCCTCGTGCAGGTCGCGGGTCCAGCCCGAATGATACATGGAGACCTTGCGGTTCGGCTCCCCGCTGCACCCCCTGAAGTTCATGGCCACGGCGTCAAGCCCATGCTCCCGAGCGGCCTTGACCATGCCCAGCACGTATTTGCGCCTGGAGTGCCCCTCAAGGCCATGCATGATGAAGACAAGACCGCGGCTCCCATCCCCCCGGGACCAGTCCAGATCCACGAAGTCGCCGTCCGAGGTTTCAAGACGCTCCCGCTCGTAGCACGCGTCCGCCATGGGGCGGAACAACGGCGGAAAAAGCGTCTGAACATGCCCCGAGGAGAAGGGGAAGGCTCTCGCCAGCCGCACCAACGCCTATTCCTCCACGCTGACCCGGGTGATGATGACCGGCTCCTTGGGCACGTCCTGATGAAAGCCGAAGCTGCCCGTGGGCACGCCCGCGATCGCGTCCATGACTTCGATCCCCTCGACCACCCGCGCGAACACGGCGTAGCCGAAATCTCGCGAGCCGTGATCCAGGAACGCGTTGTCGCGCAGATTGATGAAAAACTGGGAAGTCGCGCTATCCACGGCCTGGGTGCGGGCCATGGCCAGGGTGCCACGCTGGTTCTTGATGCCGTTGTCGGCCTCGTTCTTGATCGTATCGCCGGTCTTCTTTTCGCTCATGGTCTCGGTCATCCCGCCGCCCTGGATCATGAAATTGGGGATGACGCGATGGAAGATCGTTCCGTCGTAAAAGCCCTCGCGCACATAATTGAGAAAATTCTCGCAGGTCAGGGGGGCCTTGTCCGCGAACAGTTCAATCTTCAGCGTACCCTTGGAAGTTTCCATTACTATCATTTCTTGAGTCTCCTGTTTGTTTCTTGCGCGCCAGGCAGATTCCGTCCTGCTCCGGCGCATGATTCGGTAAAAATGCGTAAATGTTGACCGCGTCCCAGCGCCTGCCGTCCCGGATCAGGACGTTGAAGGCCTGGGCGTCGGCAAAGGCGGTGTTGTCCGCGACCAGCAGCCCTCCGGGACGAAGCAGGCGATGGCAGACGGGTTCAAGCTCCGCGTAGTAGCGCTGGTCCACATCCAGAAAGACCAGATCGAAGCCCGCAGCACCGAAAGGCAGGGCGCGGGCGTCGGCGCACAGCAGGGCGCAGCTCTCCTCCAATCCGAAGGACGCGAGATTGGCCCGCGCCTCGCGGCAATGGGCCTCGTGCATGTCCACGCCCAGGACAATCCCGCCCGTATCCCGCACGGCCCGGGCCAGAAACGTCGTGGAATAGCCCACGGCCGCGCCCAGTTCAAGGACGCGCACGGCTCCCATGATCCGGCACAGCAACGCAAGCAGCCCGCCCATGACCGGTCCGATGACCGGAATCCCACGCGCGGCGGCCTCATCGGCCAGCCCGCGCAGGCCCCGCTCCCCGTCCGAAGCCAGGGCACGAAAACTGGCGTGCGGATCTTTCACGAGCCGGGGCACGGCGTCCACTCCAGCACCAGGGCATCCTCGCCGCTGTCGGCGTAGTACGCCCTGCGCACCCCCACCTGCACAAAACCGCAGCTCCCGTAAAGGCCCCGGGCCGCGACATTTCCGGCGCGAACCTCAAGAACCGCACGCCGGGCGCCGCCCAAGCGCCCCTGCTCCAGAAAAAAATGCAGCACCGACCGGCCAATGCCCTGACCGCGCAGCGCGGGAGCCACAGCCACGTTGACTATTTCAAGCTCACCCGCCACACTGTATGCCGTCAGATATGCGCACAGTCCGTCAGGGTCAAAGGCGCCCACGGCCAAAAAGCGATCCTGCCCAAGAAGCTCTCTGAAATGCTCCGCGTCCCAGGCGTCGGCAAAAACCCGGGCCTCCAGGGCGGCAAGCGCCGATGCATCCCGAGGCTCAAGCAAGCGCAGCTCAAGACCCTTTTCAACCATCTCCACCTCTTACCAGCGCGGGAATTCATGTTTTTGGAAACAGGCCAGGAAAAAATCCACGTCGTGGACGAAAACAACCTGCCCCTGGCCATCATGGCTTCGGAGCAGGTCCATCTGCAGGGACTCAGACACAGGGGTTTTCTGCTCTTGCTGACGGATGCAAAGGGCCGCCTCTTGCTGCGCAGGCTGAGCAAAAGCCACCCTCTGTATCCGGGGCGCTGGGACATCGTGGGAAGCGGGCACATCATGGCCACGGAGGCCGCCGAGGAGGCCGCCGAGCGGCATCTTCCTCCCGTCACGGCCGATCTGACCGGAAATCTGCGGCATGCGCGAACGCTGACCGAAGGGGCGGGAACGGGCAACGAGATCGTGGAGGTCTTTTGCGCCGGACTTTCAAGCCAGGCCGCCCGGCATCTGCTTCAGGACCTCTCCTTCATGGCCGTGGACCCGGACGAGCTCGGCGCCCTGGCCACATCCTACCCGGACCAGCTCTCCCCGACGCTGCTGACCGTATGGAACGCACGTCTGCATCGTCCGGACGCCGCTAGTTGATATAGACCTTCGAATAACACGCCTCGTCCTCAAGGGAACGCCCCGTCCCGCGCACCACCGTGGTCAAGGGGTCGTCGTCGATATGCACCATGAGCGAACTCTGCTGCGTGATGAGTTTGTCCAGGCCCTTCAGGAGCGCCCCGCCTCCGGCCAGAAGCAGGCCGTTGGTGGCGATGTCCGCGACCAGCTCGGGCGGGGTCTTCTCAAGGGCTCTGCGCACGGCCGCGACTATGGCCGCGACGGGCTCCTTGATGGCCTCGCGCACGTGCGAGTCGTTCAGGATGATGGACTTGGGGTTGCCGTCGACCAGGTTCTTTCCCGCCACCCGGTACTGCAAAGGCTCGGGCAGGGGCACGGCCGAAGCGATGTGGATCTTGGCCGCCTCGGCCATGTTCTCACCGATCAAAAGCTGAAATTCATCCTGCACGTAGCGCTGGATGGCATCGTTGATCTCGTCCCCGGCAATGCGCACGGATTCGGAATAGGCCACGGCGGAAAGTGAAATGACCGCCACCTCCGTGGTCCCTCCGCCGATATCGACCACCATGTTGCCTCTGGGTTCGTGGATGGGCAGGCCCGCGCCGATGGCCGCGGCCATGGGCTCCTCGATGAGTTTGACCTCTCGCGCTCCGGCCTGCAGCGCCGACTCGATCACCGCCCTCTTCTCCACCTGGGTTATCCCCGCTGGCACGCAGATGACCATGCGCGGCTTGACGATGCGCATGCCGGTAATGACCTTCTTGATGAAGTAGGCGATCATGGCCTTGGTGACCTCGAAGTCGGCGATGACGCCATCCTTCAGAGGGCGCACGGCGCGAATCCGCTCCGGGGTGCGGCCCAGATATTCCTTGGCCTCCCGGCCCACGGCCAGAATGGCGTCGTTGCGGATGTCGAGGGCCACCACCGAAGGTTCGTTGAGCACGATCCCGTCCTTGGGAGAATACAGGAGCGTGTTGGCCGTGCCGAGGTCCATGGCCAGATTTTTACCGAGAAAACCGAAAAGCTTGCTGAAAAACATATTCGCCCTGCCTGACTTAAGGGTGATAATCGGAATTGTCGAAATCGGTGGCGTCGCCCGGGTCGGTTACGCTGGGCGGGGCAAAACGCCTGACCTTGTTCCTCAGATACAGATTCTCCAGAAAAAGAGCCAAATAATCCGCGGCCATGTTGGCAAAGGCCCGGATTTCATTACTGATGACCCGGCTTTCGCGATCCCCGAAGACCAGTACGCCCCGGCAACGGGTATGCACCTTGAGGGGGAAAGCCATGAGGGTGTTCAAAACCGGGCCCGGGATGTCGCGGCCAAAAAGGGGCGTGCGGCCAAGCTCGCTCTTGCCGTCGCCAAAAAAGACAGGCTGATTCTTCTTGAAGACCCAGCCCAGAAGCCCGCTGCCCGTGCTGAACGACTGCCTGGCAGTGAAATTCTCGGGCATGAAGGGCTTGTTGCTGCCTTCAAGGAGGTAGTTGTTCCCCCACTCGTCGCTGACCACGAGAAAAGCGTATTCGTAACCGCTGGCCCCAGCCAGAAGCGCCAGATAGCGGTTCAGGAAATCCGTCCATTTGGGATGCGCCTCGCGCAGGGCGTAGACCTGTTGCAGCACACGATACAAGGCCTGCTCGCGATTCGAGACCCCGCCCTCGCCCACATCGTCCATGATGGCGGCCACGACCAGGGCGAAGAGGGACAGCAGGCGCTGGTCCTTGGACGTGAAGGCATAGGTCTTCTTGCTGTCCATGCACAGGGCCCCCAGTCCACCGGGCAGGGGGCAGCCCACGAAAACCTTGATCTGCTCGTCCTGCTCCGCGCCATAGTAGCCAAGGAAGGTGTTCTTCTCGTCGAACTTCTCGACGACAAGCGACGAATCGTTCTTGAGAATCCAGCCCACCAGTCCTTGCCCCTGCTCGATCTTCGCGCCTTTGCGGATGGAGTCCCCAAGACTGAAGGAGGTGATCAAATCGAATGTCCCGGCGGAATTGCGGCAAAAGAGAACCACCGAATAGGCGTCAAAAACGCTGCCGATGCTCTCCAGCAATCTGTCCAGGGAAGGGTATTTCATGGTCATGGGATGGACACTCTCACGGCGCGCCTATGGTTCGAAACACGCATCAAGGCAAAGATTCGAACATACAGGGAATGAGAACGCTCTTCAACCACCGGAGGGGCCGGTGGCACGAGCTGAAAATCCTGTTTACTGGCAACGCAAAACATGAAAAATAGTCTACACACAACCGTAACAAACACAATGAGATAGTTGGCACCAGCATGAAATGGCAAAACGCGTTCTCCAAGATCCCGACCTTCAAGACCCTGAAAAGCGGGCATCTGCTGCCGAAATCTCCATTGCGCGACCTGGATGAGCTGCGGCGCTTCCTGGATTTCATCCACATCAAGTTCTGTCTGCTCAAACCATACGCCGAGATCAAGGGTTATCCCGTGGTCGACGCACGAGATCTCCTGCCTTCGTTCGAGCCGTCCCTGACCGAATTCCCGGAGCTGCCGGGCTTCTCCATGGTCGCCTTCGGGCGCTCTCTGGACTACTTCAACGAAATTTTCCAGTTCGACCTGCTGCACACCTGCCGCGACCCTGACAGCCGGGTGCTCGGAGAAAGTTGCGTGCTTGAGACCTCGCTGCACGACAAAAACCTGGCCTGCTTTCTGGCCCACATGCCAAAAGAGATGCGCGAGGAGTTCAAGGAGGCGACAAAAGACCACCAGATCTCGGACATCTCCTCCTATTCCCTGCTTGTCGGATTCCTGAGCCGCATGGACCGCGCCCACGTCCTCTCGCTGGACCGCGACGGCCAATTCTACCTGTCCGGGATTTACGCGTCCCTGCCCTCGGATCTGGACACGGAGCTCAAGCGTTTCGGACTCAGGAGCCGCAAATTCAAGTCCAACGACAACCTGCTTTACGAAAACAACCGCGAGTTCGTGTACCAGTTTCTCATGGAGCTATACGGCTACCCCATCTCTTCGGAGCGCAAGACCTCGGCCGCCATTTTCGCCAGACGTCTGCACAAGATGGGAGAGAATTTCCTGATCAAGGCCCTGGGCCAGTCGGACCGGACCCTGACCTCCATTTTCAGCACGCAGTCCGGACACCCCTACCCGCGAGTGGAAAAGATAGCCCTGGTTCCCGTGGAAATTCGCGGCCTGGATGTGATCGATCACCTGGACAAGGAAGGCTATTTCTTCGACCGCAAGCGACGCACGGTCATCCTGCGGGTGGTGTACCGGCAGCACAAGTTCGACATCAACAACGTCCGCCAGGACCGCGCCCTGTCCGTCTGGCGGCAGGAGATCATCCATCCCCTCACGGGCCAGGTCTGCACCTCTGTCAACCTGCTCAAGGACACCTATACCATGAGCCTCAAGCTCAACGACATCGTGCGCGGGGAGTTTCTGGGCCGGGTGGTCTACAAGAAGAACGACATCATCGAAAACACCGAGACCCACGAGAAGCGCCTCAAGTTCCTGCACTCGTGGCTGAGCAAGCATCAGCGGCGCATGATCGGGTATTCCGATGAATTCTACGCCGAGATCGTGCGCGTGCTGGACGGATACCTGACCGACCCCGCGCTGGCCGAGGAATTCGGCGAGCACCACGAACTCCATCAGGAAGTCTGGACCACGTACAGTTACATCAAGCAGGCCAGGGAGATCAAAGAACTGGAGGACCTGAAGAACCGCATCCACAAGGGGAAAAAGATCTCCTATCTTGAGATGCTGCGCCTGAGCACCGGCATCCTGGCCGACCTGAAATTTGAATTCGCCAATTATTTCGACCCACTGGTCTCCAAGGCCATCTTTTTTTCCGAAGCCATGCTCAACGACCGCTATCTGATCAAGACCTACATGACGCCAAAAGAAGACCAACTGACCCAAAACGGCGTCACGATCAGAAAGCTGTATCGAAGACTGGTCTCCCTGGTTGACGAACTCAAAGCCATACGCAAGACAAAGACCGAAGCGTAAACCCATCACCCTATAACAGCGGGAAACACCTATGTCCGAATTGCTGACCACCCCCCTTCATGCCTGGCACAAGAACAACGGGGCCAGAATGGTCCCTTTCGCGGGCTGGGACATGCCTGTCCAATATGTCGGCATCCTTGAGGAACACAAGCACACCAGAACCAACGCGTCCATCTTCGACATCTCCCACATGGGAGAATTCCTGCTTGAAGGCGACGGCGCGACCGAAGCGCTGGCCACCGTGGTGACCCACAACCTGGCCACCCTGGCCCCGGGGAAGTGCCGCTACGGTTTCCTCCTCAATGAAACAGGCGGCGTGCTCGACGACCTCATCGTCTACCGGCTGGACACGGAAAAATACATGCTCGTTGTCAACGGAGCATGCATCGAGTCCGATTTCGCATGGATAAAAAGCCACCTTCCGGCAAGCCTGACCCTGATCGACCAGAGCTTCGACATAGCCAAGATCGACCTGCAGGGTCCGGAATCATTCGACGTGCTGGCCCGCGTCATGCCCGGTGACTGGACGAGCCTTGGCTACTTCGCCTTCCGCGAAGTGGAGTTTGAAGGATTCAGGCTCATTGTCAGCCGCACGGGCTACACGGGCGAGCTTGGCTGCGAATTCTACCTGCCCTGGAGCAAGGCCGAGGTGCTGTGGGAAAAGCTCATGGCCGACGAAACCGTCCGCCCGGCGGGCCTTGGCGCACGCGACACCCTGCGCCTTGAGGTCGGGCTGCCCCTCTACGGCCAGGACCTGGACACGCAGCACACCCCGGTGGAGGCTGGCTACGGAGGCATGCTCAAGAGCGAAGCGGAATACATCGGCAAATCCGGACTCGGCAATGTGCGCGAGAAACTGATCGGCCTGCGCATCGACGGCCGCCGCAGCGCCCGCCATCACGACGAGGTCTACGTCGGCGAGACCAGGGTCGGCACGGTCACCAGCGGCTCCATCGCGCCAAGCCTCGGCTACTGCGTAGCAATGGCCTTTGTCCGCGCGGACATGGCCGACGCCGAAACCTTCACGGTCAAGGGACCGCGCACCACCCTTGAAGCCGCACGCGCGGACATGCCCTTCTACACTGCCGGCACTGCCCGCAGGAAACTGGCCTAGATGTCGCGCCTCAACTCCTTTTATCTGGCTCCCGCCCTGTGGCGGGAGCCTTTTCTGCTCGATGGGGAGGAGTTCCACCACCTGACCCGCGTGCTGCGCGCCAAGGCCGGAGAAACGATCCGCCTCTTCAACGGACGGGGACGCTGGGGGCTTTTTCGCATCGATCGGCTGGACAAACGGGACGCGGGCCTGAACCTCATCGAGGAACACGCTGTACCTGAACCGGCCTCGCCCCTGACCCTGGCTGTGGGCTGGTCCAAAGGGCTGCGGCGCGGATTTCTGCTGGAAAAGGCCGTGGAACTAGGGGCTTCGGCCGTCTGGTTCTGGCAGGCGGCCAGATCGCAAGGGGATATCCCGGATGAAGGAAAACAGGGATGGGACCGGCAACTCGCGGCGGCGGCCAAGCAATGCGGGGCCGTCTGGCTGCCGGGCATCCGGACCTTCAGGGGACCTCTCGACGTGGCCCAGGCCGCCGGGGACATGGGATCGAGGGTGCTGTGCTGGGAAAAAGAGGACGCGCGCCTCATGGACCCGGACACACTGATGGATTCGCGGGGCAGCGTGGCGGTTCTGGGACCCGAGGGAGGCCTGGACGACAGGGAGGCGCGCATCTTCCTGGATCACGGCTTCACCCCGGTCAGTCTGGGTCCGAGCATCCTGCGCTTCGAGACCGCCGCCACCTTCGTCCTGTCGCTGCACCTGTGGGCGGCGAGCAGGAAATGACACACTCCACGCTCCGGCCTGCCGGACGGACCAAATCGCCCTAAAGCCTGGACATTCGCTCCAGCTCCTCCTCCAGAAAACGACGCAGGTCCGCTTCAAGTTCCATGGCCCTTGAGTCGTCTCCCGCGGTGGCGACCTTGAAGAACTCCGCGCAAAGACCGCGCGCCTCCCTGCTCCATGTGCTGGTGAAGCCCTGCTTGCCACCCTCGTCGACGAGGGCCGGCAGAAAGTCTTCGCCCCGCCAGGCGTGGGACCAGTGAATCACGTACCAATAGTGCAGCAGGAAACGATCCAGCAAAACGAACACCCACTGCACCGTGTCCAGGGGACCGACCTGCACGCTGCGCTGCCCGATGCCCAGCCCCAGCACCTTGCCCCGCACCAGCCGCTCGCCCTGAAACAGGGCCGCGAGTCCGGCGGTGGCTCCACCCACGGCGGCGAAAAGCCCCAGGCTGCTGCCAAGCGTCGCCAGGTCCAGCGCAACCCCCGCCGCTCCTCCGGCGGCCACGGCCGCGGCCACGAGTTTGCCCTTGCTGAGGCCCAGGACGGTCCAGGTGGTGCGGGAAAACAGATCCTGCCGCAGCACCGACTGTTCCGGCAGCACAAAGGAGCGCCGGTCATGGCGGAATTGCAGACAGACCTGTTCGTGCAGCGTTTCCTCCTCCTGTCTGATCCGCTCCTCCAGACGTGAAACCAGACGGGCCTCAACTTCGGCCTTGCGGCCTGGGTCGGCGAGGTGCGCCGTCTCGGCCATGCCAAGCACCCGCCGCAGAAAATCGCAGACCAGGGCCGCGCACTCCGCGTTCCTGCGCCGCCAGTCACGCGCGAAGACATCCACCACCAGACCCAGCGCGTCCTCCCAGTCCTGTTCGAGCGCGCGCAGGCTTTCAAGCAGACGCATGCGCTCGGCAAAGGTGGCGCGCAGGGCGTTGAAGGTCCGCACCATGTTGAAATGCCTGCGCAGCTCGGTCTTCCATTCCTCCAGAAACTGCTCCTCCCCGGTCTTGCAGTTGAGGATGGCCATGCGTGGCCTGCCAGTCAGGCGCAGAATCTCCATCTCGGCCTTGTCGACCTGCCGCAGGGGCCGGGAGGCGTCGAGCACATAGATGATCCCGGCTCCGTCGCGCACAGGGGTCAGCAATTCGCACTCGTGAGCCATGCCCGGATCGTCCCTGAACTCGGCCAGGAACGCCTCGAAGACCTCGCTTTCCGATCCCCGGAACTTTCGCATCCAGCCCAGGGTCTGCACCGGGTTCTGAAAACCCGGGGTGTCCACGAAGGCGATGACGTCTTTTCCGTCGATGCTGACCGGATAGGTCATGGACTCCATGGTCTCGCCCGGACGTGGGCTGATGCGAATGCGGTCGTTTTCGACCAGGGTGGCCACCACCGAGGATTTTCCTTCGTTAGGATGACCTATGACGGCAAAAACGGGCATGGAATTCATGTGCTTGCTCCAAAAATGTCAACACGCAACGGGGCCAGGCGCGCCACTGCATCGGACCAGACCTCCCGCGCGGCGGCATCGGGGGCGGTCATCCAGTCTCCTCCGGAGGGCCGGCCGCAGAGAACAAGGATCAGATTCCGGCCGCGGCCGTTTTCCTGACCAAGCAGCGTCAGGGCCAGCAGATTTTCACGGATGGGCGGCTGCCAGGCCTCGATGAGCACCACGTAGCGCTCAAAACCTCCGGCCCAGTCGATTCCGGCGCAATCGTCCAGCATCTGCCGGATTCCATCCATGTCCAGGCTGACGGGAATCACGCGCCCGGGGGGATAGCCGCAGACCCGCCGTGTCAAACCGGAAAGCAGATCATCCCTGATCCGCCCCACAAGCTCCGGCGGCAAGAGCAGCACGCAACCGATCCCGGCCTGACCCTGCAGTTCGGATTGCTCCGTGCCCGCAGCCGCGCTGACGCCAAGGTGCAAGGGGGCGGCCGGGATTTCCCCGGCCCTGGCCGAGCCGAGCAACGGCGCCTGCATGCGATCGACGATGCGCCCGAGGTCGGGATGGACAAAGCGGCGCTCCGCGCGGCGCAGCATCCAGTGGGCCGACGCCAGCAGAATGAATCTGGGCAGCAGGGCATAGACCAGCAGGCACATGCACAGAAACGGCCACCAGGCCACGAGATCCGCGCTGGCCAGGGCCTGGATGCCGTCCTTCAGGACGATGCGGCTGCCCTCGATCTGAAGCAGCGTCGGCGTCAGGCCCCACGGCTCGGGCAGCCAGGACCACGGGGCGGACAGGGCCGTGACCAGTGTGTGCATGCCCTGCGCTCCGATCCGCAGGGTGGACTGCCAGCCAAACGCCAGATCCGTGACCGCGACGCTGACGGCCAAAGCGGCCAGGGAACCGAAGGCCAGGCAGAAGCCGCCCAGATGCAGGAGCCGCAAGCTCTCCCAACCCAGCATCCGGGCCGGCCAGCCTCGGCGCAGGATGAGCGCGCGGACAAATCCGGCCTGGGGCGAAAGGCTGCCGGGCCGGCGCCAGACAAGATCGAACAGGGGACGCAGCGGGATGCGAAATTCGGTCCGGCGCAGCCCTCTGCACACCAGCAGCCCGGCGGCCAGCAGGCTGAGCCCGGCCTGGGGCAAGACGGCCAACAGCAAAAAAACCGAGACATTGACCGGCTCGATTCCCGAATAAAGGAGCAGCGCCCGCACCAGGGATATGCCAGCCAAAAGGCCGCCGAAGCCGAACAGCAGACGCAGCGCGATCAGGACCGAGCAAAGCGAACGCGAGGGCAGCCCTCCGGAGCTGCCGTCCCGGCGACGTTCCAGCCAGTATGCGCCTTGCAGCTTTGGAGGCAGGGCGCCTGCCTGGGCCGCCAGCCCGATTTTACGATCCCGGTCCAGGATTTCTCCGGGGTCCAGGATCCTGTCCTTTTCCAGGAACCATTCCAGGTCGAGATAGTCGCCAAGGCGCATGCCGTGTTTCATGACCAGCAGCCTTACCAGCACACAGCCCTCTTGGCAAAAGAGAGACCCGGGCAAAAATTGCGCTCTTGTCAAAAAAAACATGAAACGCTAGCGTTCGCCTTCCCTTGAAACAGCGCACGCGGCAAGGACCCCGTTATCGCCGTTATCCCTCACTGGAGCACCACTCCAAGGATTTTCATGTTTTCTACCCGCCGCAGTCTCAGCCTGCGCCTGATCATCTCCATGGGGCTCTTGAGCCTGGCGGCCAGCACCATCCTGGCCGCCGCCCAGCTTCATTTCAAATACAAGAGCAACATCGCGGCCGTGCACGGATCGATGAATCAGGTCGCATCCGGCGATCTCAAGAGCATCTCCGCGAGCCTGTGGCAGCTCGACACAACGCTGCTGGACATCCAGCTACAAGGGCTCGTCGCGCGGCCGAACTTCGTGCATGCAGCCATTGTCCAATCCGGCAAGACCATCGCCGAGGCCGGCCGCGTCGATGCCAAGAGATCCATAAGGCGTGAATTCGAGCTCGCCTTTTCCTTCAATGATCAGCCCTATGCGCTTGGCAAACTCGTGCTGGTCGCGTCCCTCGACGGGATCAGGGCCCAGGTTGGCCGCGAATTTCTGGACCTCCTCATGGGCGAGGTCATTGTCGCCCTGGTTCTGGTCTCGGCCCTGCTTTTTCTTTTCCATCGCCAGGTGGGCATGCACCTGCACTCCCTGGCCGCCCAGGTCCGGGACATCTCTCCCGTTAACCTTGAGCAACCCATCGCCCTGGGTAAAAAATTTCGAAACGACGAACTTGATCAGGTCACCGCTTCGCTGGAGAAAATGCGACGCGGACTGCTGGAGGCCTTCACCAAACTGAGCGAGGAGGTCGAAGAACGGCGCATCGCCGAATCGAGACTTTCCCAGGCCAAGGAACAGGCCGAAAGCGCGACCCTGGCCAAGACACAATTCCTGGCCAACATGAGTCACGAAATCCGCACGCCCATGAACGGAGTCATGGGCATGCTCCAGCTGGCCATGGACAACTCCGATCCGGCCGTCATCCAGCAGTATCTGCAAACGGCCATGCGTTCCTCCCGCAGCCTGCTCCGGCTTCTGAACGACATTCTGGACCTGTCCCGGCTGGAGGCCTCCCGCATGCCCGTCATGCACGAGCCCTTCGACATCCGCGAACTCATGGAGGATTTGACGGACAGCTTTCAGGCCGTGGTTCTGGACCGGGGGCTTGCGTTGCGCGGCACTGTCGATGAAACCGTCCCCACGGCCCTGTTCGGGGACACGGTGCGCATCCGGCAGATCCTGACCAATCTCATCGGCAACGCGGTCAAATTCACCCTGCGCGGCAAGGTCGAGATTCGCGTCTCAAGCCTGACTCCCGTCAAACCCGGAGAGCACCGCATCTTCATCGAGGTGGAGGATACGGGGGTGGGCATCCCCGACAAGGCTCAGACCGGCCTGTTCGCGCCCTTTGCGCAGGCCGACTCGACTCAGACCCGCAAATTCGAGGGGTCGGGCCTTGGCCTCAGCATCACGCAACATCTGGTCGTGTTGTTGGGCGGCTCCCTTGCCTTTGAATCAAGCCCGAGCGGGTCGCTTTTTGCCGTCTGCCTGCCGTTGCAACCCGCGCCGCCGCTCGCGCTCAGAAACACTCCGGCGCCGCAACCGGACGACGCACAGCCCATGGCTCCTCTCAAGGTGCTCGTGGCCGAAGACAATCCCGTCAACAGCACCATCGCCATGAAGTTCCTGGAGGGCATGCGGCACACACCCACCCTGGCCACAACCGGGCTGAAGGTGCTTGAATACATGCGCCGCGAGTTTTTCGATCTGGTGCTCATGGACATCCAGATGCCGGAAATGGATGGATTGGAAGCGACCCGCATCATTCGGTCCTGGCCCAAATCCGAGGGTGGGGAGACGCCCATCGTTGCCATGACCGCCCATGCGTTCCCTTCCGACACCGAGCGTTTCATGGCCGCGGGAATGAACGGGCATCTGGCCAAACCCATCTCGCGCCAGGATCTGGAGCGGTTCCTGCGCTCAATGCCGACGGCGCGGCAGGCATGACCCAAAACGGACACACCATGTTCAGGCCTCCCGCCGAAGCAAGAAGCGCGCTCATCCGCGTGGCCGACGGCTGCCCGCACAATTCCTGCGCTTTCTGCGCCATGTACAGGGGCGTTGCCTACCGCGTGCACGACCAGGCGGCCGTGAGCCGGAGCATCGCCCTGGCCGCCGCGCGGGACCCGGGTACCCGACGGATTTTTCTGGCCGACGGCGATGTGCTGGCCCTGCCCGCCACGATACTGGAAACTATTCTGGAGACGGCGCACGCGGCCTTTCCAAGACTTTCAAGGGTCAACTGCTATGCCTCCGGGCAGGCCCTGGCGGGCAAGAGCGATGCCCAGCTTGAGCGCCTGCGCCAAAACGGCCTGCATACGCTGTATCTCGGCCTTGAAAGCGGTTCCGACGAAGTCCTGCGCCGCATGGCCAAGGGCGGCACGGTCCGCGAAATGATCGACGGCTGCCTGCGCGCCCAAAACGCCGGGCTGACCGTCTCGGTCATGGTCCTCATCGGCCTCGGCGGCCGGGAGCTGTCCGCGCTGCATGCCCGGCAGACCGCGGAGGCGCTGAACGCGATGCAGCCGTCACTCCTGTCCTGCCTGCGCCTGGTCCCCATTGCGGGCACGGCCCTTGCGCGCCGCATCGCGGATGGGAGTTTCACGGAACTCACCGAAGAGCAGTCCGTGCACGAGCTGCGCGACATCCTCCTGAACCTGGAGCTTGCGCGAACCGTGTTCCGGGCCGACCACAGCTCAAACATCCTGCCCCTCGCCGGCCGATTGCCCCGCGACAAGGCCAGACTTGTGGAGGAACTGAGCGAACTTCTTGAAACCGGAGCGCTGGACCGAAGCACTCCCGGAGCAATGCCTGCCCTGCTCTAGGATGCTTTTGCGCCCGCGCGCGCTCCCATCGCAAGCGGACACATTCTTTCGAGTCCGCCCCTTGTTGCTTCAATTCTTGCTTTTTTTCGCATATCCGGCCATGCAAAAGGGCCTGTGCAACTGCAAGAAAAAAGGGGCGCGCAACGGTGCGCCGGAGCATGATCCTCCTTTGGCCACCGCAAAACATTCGCCGGACGCCCCAGTATGCGCATAGGCCGCCATTCACCGACCGGAACAACCTTGAGCGAGACAGAAGATGATCGACCTGTTTTCAATTCAGGCCTCGGAAAACCCGCTGCGGCAGATATCCCTGGCCTTCTTCAATTCCGGCGGACATCAGCCTGAAGAAAGCCGCATCGTGACCACGGCAATCCTGGTCGGGGCGGCCATTCTGGTCTACATCATCTGGAAACGCCTCGGCGGAGGGGCGCCCTGGAACCGGCAGTCCGGGTCCACCGTCATACCCAAGGACATCTCCTCCATTCTGGAACAGGCCATGGTCCTGCGCAGCCGCATCGACATGAGCTTCCATCCCATAGCCACATCCCGCCAGACCATCTCGTGCACGCTTTTCGAACTGGCGGACACGGGCATCACCCTGGAGATGCCCCTTGGCGTGAACCCGTCAGACGCATGGATCGGCAAGCTCATGGTCTGCTATTTCCGCATTCCCCGGGAGAACAAACAGCCCTATTACTACACCTTCGTGGCCCCGGTGGTCGGCGTCTGGAAGAAAGGCGACATCTCCTATGTAATCCTCGGCCTGCCTCCCAAGGTCGAACTTGGCCAGAAACGCAGGCATCTGCGGCTGGAACTTCCGCCCAGAGACATAAAGGATTTTCGCATCTGGCCGGCAACCGAGGACGGCAGCTTCCACTTCGAGACAGACCCCAAAAACTGGCCCGCCCCCCTGGCCGTCTATACCCGGGACGTCCCTGTCGGGCTGAAGGTGCTTGACCTTTCCGGTGGCGGCATCAAGCTGTCCTTTGATCCGCACCTCTACGACGGATTGGATGATTTCGTGGCCAGGAATCCGGTCCTGTTCATGCGACTGGAGCTTGAGCAGACCGATCAAATGGAATTTCCGCCGTACTTCATGGCGGCCAGACTGCGCACCAAGGTCCAGGACCCCGAGCAGGGCGTCATGATGCTCGGCTACGAATTCGTGGAATGCTGCTCGACCGATGGCGCGGAAACCATCGACTGGGTCAAGATCGATCCCGACCGCGGCATCGACGACTTGGTCACCTGGGTTTTCAAGCGCCACCTGGAGCTTTACCGGGAACGGGAAATTGTTTAGATGAACAATCGTTTTTCAACCTGCAAACCTTCCATTGGAGGACAACGTATCTATGGATGAGGGCCCTGACAGTCGACTTTGGACTACACTGAGACGCTTTTTTTCACGCAGGGGCGAATGCCATCTGGAAGAAGCCATACAAGAAGCCAAAGACGGCGGTGAACTGCAGAACGACGAAATGTCCATGCTTTTGAACGTTCTGCAGCTTGATGACAAACAAGCATACGAAATCATGATCCCCCGCACGGACATTGTCTGTGCCGAAATCGACGAAACAATCACGGAAGTCGCCAGAAAGTTCTTTGAAAGCGGGCACTCACGCCTGCCCATTTACAAGGAAACCAAGGATCAGATTGTAGGCGTGCTGCACTGCAAGGAGCTGCTGCGCTTTTTTGTAGGCGACGAAGAGGCCCCGACGGACCTGGCGTCCGTCCTGCGGCCGCCATATTTCATTCCGGAAACCAAGAACGTCAAAAACATTCTGCTGGATTTCCAGAGCAACAAACAGCACATGGCCATCGTTCTGGACGAGTACGGCGGAACGGCGGGGCTGGTCACCCTCGAAGACGTCTTGGAAGAAATCGTCGGCGACATCGAGGACGAATACGATCCCATACGCCCCGAGGATATCCAGCCCATGGATGAAGGCACGTATCTGGTTTCCGGACGAACCATCCTTGAAGACTTGCACGAGGAATGCGGCATCCTGTTGGAATCCGAACAGGTTGAAACCGTGGGCGGTTACATCAGCGAACAGCTCGGCCGCGTTCCCGAGACCGACGAATCCCTGGAGTTGCAGGGTTACACGTTTCTCATCAAGGAAGCAGATGTCAAACAAATCCAATGGGTCATCGTCTCAAAGCCAGTGTCATGATTCTCTCTTGAACCGTTTCGGTCCCATGGGCATGGCGTTCATTGGGACCTGGTTCGGCTTTGCCAATCCGCTCCTGCACTTTCCCATGGCCATACTGCTGCTGCCCGCCGCGCTCATCCTGTCCGCGCTCTGGGCCAAAAGCCATGCTCAGGCCTTCAAAAACGGGTTCCAGACAGCGCTGCCCGGATATGCCGCCAGCCTTTACTGGCTGGCGATACCCGTGCACGACCACGGCGGATTGCCATGGGTGTTGGCCCTGCCCTGCCCGGTCCTGGTCGGAGCCCTGCTCGCCGCTTACGCAGGGGTCTTCTGCATGGGCGTGCACCTGATCAAACCCCAGATATTCCAGCCCCTGGCCATGCTCACCCTTGGGCTGCTGTGGGCCAGTCTGGAACTGGTTCGCAACCACTTCCTGACCGGCTTTTCCTGGCTGCCCCTGGCCCAGGCCCTGGCCCCCTGGCCTACTACCCTGGGTCTGGCCGCCTGGGTGGGCGGCTTCGGGATATCCGGGCTGATTGTGTGCGTGAGCCATAGCCTTCTCATCGGCAATAGTGCCGCACGCATGGCCATACTCCCCCTGATCGGCCTGTGCCTGCTGCCCGGGTTGACGTCCAGCCCCCGTAATCCCGAGGCCACGGCTTCGGTGTCCATGATCCAGGGCAACATCGATCAGGGCCTCAAATGGGATGTGGGCATGCAGGCGGACATCCTTAAAACCTATCTGGACCTTTCGTTCAAGGCCGTCGCCGAAAACGCGCCGGACCTTGTCGTGTGGCCGGAAACAGCCATGCCCTTCTATTTCCAGGACCCGTCCGACCTGACCACGAACATGCGCCTGGGCGTGGCGCGGATGCAGGTGCCGGTCCTGGCCGGAGCCCCGGCCTACTCCATCCCGATGGAACCGGACGCGCCCCCGTATGTCCTGCACAATCGCGCCTATCTTCTGGGCGCAAACGGGGAACCCCTGGCCGCCTACGACAAGGAGCACCTCGTACCCTTCGGCGAATACGTGCCCCTGGGCAAATGGCTGCCCTTCATCACCAAGCTGGTCCCGGGGCAGTTCGAATTCAGGCCCGGCCGCAACACCGAACCGCTCCAGTCCGGCCCGCTGGCAATGGGCCTTTTGATCTGCTACGAAGCAATCTTTCCGGAACTGGCCCAAAAGCAGGTCGAGCGTGGGGCCAACGTGCTGGTCAACATCAGCAACGACGCCTGGTTCGGCCACTCGTCGGCGCCGTGGCAACACCTGCATCTCTCCGTGCTGCGCGCCGTGGAACAGAACCGGGCCATCATCCGCTCCACCAACTCCGGCGTGAGCGCCTTCATCGGCCCTGATGGAAGCCTGCGCGGACCAACGACACTCTTCTCGACCAGTATCGCGCATGATCCGGCCATACCGCTCTTGACAGAGAAGACCTTTTACCACGAACATTTTTATTTGATTCACATGGCCTTTCCCATCCTGACGATCGCCTTTCTTTGGATGTTATGGCGGACAGGTCTAAAAATACACACATAAACGAGAACATCATGCTGCAATATTCAGAACTCAAGGCCAGGGCCGCGCAACTGGACGAACGCTTCAGCGACTTCTGGAGGCGGCTTTGACTTGCGCAGGAGCAAGGAACGCCTCAACGAAATTGAAAAACAACTGTCCTCGCCGGGAGCCTGGGACAAACCCGAACTGCTGACCCCGGTACTCCAGGAAAAAACCCAGCTTGAAAGCCGTGTTGACGAATGGGAAGCCCTTCTGCAAGCCCGTGACAACGCCCTGGAATGGGTCGAGATGGCCGCCTCGGAGCAGACCGAAGAGATGCTGCATGCCCTGGACGAAGCCCTTGAGGAATTGAGCGCCAAGCTGGAGGCCGCCCAGATGCGAACCCTGCTGAGCGATCCCGAGGATGTAAGCGAGGCCATCCTCGAAATTCATCCCGGCGCGGGCGGGACCGAGTCCCAGGACTGGGCCGAGATGCTGCTGCGCATGTATCGCCGTTTCGCCGAACGGACGGGTTTCAAGGTCGAGCTTCTGGATCTTCTGCCCGGCGACGAGGCGGGCATCAAGAGCGTGACTCTGCACATTCACGGCCCTTACGCATATGGCCAGCTCAAGGGCGAGAAGGGAACCCACCGCCTGATCCGCATCTCGCCCTTCGATTCCAGCGGTCGTCGGCACACCTCCTTCGCCTCCGTCGACGTCTACCCCGACGCGGGCCAGGACATCGAAATCGAGATCCGCGACGAGGACATCCGGGTCGACATCTTCCGTTCCAGCGGACCGGGAGGTCAGTCCGTGAACACGACGGATTCGGCAGTGCGCGTGACGCACATCCCAACGGGCCTGGTGGCCCAGTGCCAGAACGAAAAGTCCCAGCACAAGAACAAGGAGGCGGCCATGAAAGTCCTGAAAGCCCGCCTTTACGAGCTTGAACTGCAAAAAATAGCGAGCGAGCGGCAGGCCGAGTATATCGCCAAGGGAGCCATCGCGTTCGGCTCCCAGATCAGGACCTACACCCTGCAGCCCTACCGCCTGGTCAAGGACCATCGCACAGGCACGGACACAAGCAATGTCGACGCGGTCCTCGACGGCAACATTGACGCATTCATTCACAACTATCTCCTGTATCTGCATGGCAAATCATAATCTCCCCCCCGACGAAGCGTTGCTGGAAGAGCTGGAGACCCTGGAAAAGGAACTGCGCTTGCCTCAGGCAAGCTCCGAAGTGGCGGCCCTGGTCCGGCTGATCGGCTCCGACCCGTCCTGGACCGAACGGCTGCGTCAGAAAAAACTTGAACAGTGGGTCGTCCTGCCCCTGCAGGGCGACAAATTTCCGGCGCTGGTCGGACTCAAGAAGCACATCGAGCATCTGACCGTCCTGCAGGGCCAGGATGCATTGACCGGCCTGGCCAATCGCCGGGGATTCGACCAGGCCATGGCCATGGAGGTGGAACGCTCCTCGCGCTTCAAGACGCCCCTGACGCTGTGCATCATGGATCTGGACAACTTCAAGGCCGTCAACGACATTTACGGGCATCCCTGCGGAGACGATGTTCTAAAAGCCGTGGCGTCGATCTTGCTTACCGAAATGAGAATGATTGATACGGCGGCCCGCATCGGCGGCGAGGAGTTCGCACTTCTGCTTCCGGGCACGGGACAGGCACGGGCCCTGAAGCTCCTGGAGCGCGTCCAGGCGGTCATTCAGGACACCAGAATCATCTGTGGCGACACACAGTTCACCATGACCATGTCCATGGGCGTGGCGAGCTACAGGGGCAAACTCACGCCCGACCCGGTAAAACTTCTGGCCGAGGCGGACAAGGCCCTGTACCGCGCCAAACGGGCCGGAAAAAACAGGATCGAGACCTCGCCCATCCTGGACCTCGTCCACGGAGAGGAACAGTCGCTGGTGCACCAGAACGAAAAACGCTTTCTTTTTTCCTCATTCTCCGATCCATCTTCAAGCGCGGAGTAGAACAAGGACCGACATGACCGAAACCAACACGACACTCAGCATCTCAGTCGCCAGCGGCAAAGGCGGCGTGGGCAAAACCAATCTCGCCCTGAATCTCTGTCTTGCCCTACATGAACTCGGCAACACTCTCGTCCTGCTGGACGCCGACCTCGGACTGGCCAACCTGGACGTGCTCCTTGGCCTTTCTCCTGAAAAAAACCTGCAGGACCTGCTCGGCGACGCCTCGGCCGAAAACGTGGTCATTCCCCTGGCGGGAGACGGTCTTGTCCTGCTCCCTTCGGCCTCGGGCGTGGCCGAACTGGTGGAAATGGACGATGACGTCCAGAGTCTGCTGCTGGGCAAGCTCGACGCCCTGTTCCGGCGCTACGACTTCCTGATCCTCGATCTGGGCGCGGGCATCAGTCCGACGGTGCTCTCGTTCGCGGCCATGCCCCAGGAACGGATCGTGGTCATCACCCCCGAACCCACATCCCTCACGGACAGCTATGCCCTGATCAAGGTGCTCTGCACCCAGCGCCAGATCAGAAATTTCCAGGTCATCGTGAACATGGCCGAATCGCAAAAGGAGGCCAAAAACGCCTTCAACCGCCTGGCCCAGGCCTGCGAACATTTCCTGAGCCTGCCCATCAGCCTGCTCGGCGTGGTTCACCGCGACCCCATGGTCACGGAATCCGTTCGCCATCAGGTTCCGCTCCTGAAATTCGCCCCCACCTGTCAGGCGGCGCAGGACATTCGCGAGATCGCCAAGAAAATCATGGAACGCCGCATCAGACTAAAAGATCTCATCTCCCGCAGCCCAATTCTCAAACCCCTGATCTAAAGAGGCTTTCATGAAAAAAAGCATCCGCGCCGCACTCTGGATCATTGTGGCCCTGGGCCTTTTCGCGCCCCCCCTGGCCGGAGCCGAGACGACAATCATATTTTCCGCGAACAGCCTGGGCGAATTCGCCCCGTGTCCCAGTTGAGGGGGTAAAACCTACGGGGGGTTGGCCCGGCGGGCCACCTATTTCAAAACCGCGCGCGAGAACGCGGACACCGTCATGGTCAGCGGCGGATACGAGTTTTCCCCCTTCGGTCTGGAGAGGGACAGGCATCCTTCGGTCATCACGCAGCTCAAAAAGGCGTACGACCTGCTTGGCTACGATATCAAACTTCGCGCGCCCAACGACGCCGTCGCCTTTGAACACGCCGGTCTCGAAGCCGGTCAGTGGGTCGGACCGTTCAACGAACCGCAACTGGTCACCCGTAAAGTCCAAGGCGGCAGCCTGGCCTTCGTCCTTTTCCCCGACAGCGGACTGCACGACGCCGAAATCGAGAACAAGGCCGCCGCTTTGGCCGAGTCCGTGCGCAAGGACGGCAAGTACAACCTGATCATCGGAGTCAGCACCTGGGGCGCGAACCGGGAACAGGATTTCATCGACCGTCACGGCGCGGCTTTCGACATCATTCTCGGATCGGGCCCCGGTCCGGGCTATGCCGGCCTCTACATGCGCGAAAATTCGCTGCTCTGGGTGCGGGCCTTCACCAAGGGCAGAAGCATCCTCGCCGTGACCATCCCGAGTCTGCCCAAGCCCGGCACCAAGATCATCTGGGAACCGCAAACGACGGCTTTGACGGCGTCCGCGCCTCTTGGCGGCGACGTCGCATCGGACCCGGAAATCAACGCCATCTTCAATCCCTAGCCAATTCCTTGCATTTTGGCGCAATTCCCCATAATTTGACACGCATAATAAATTATATCTGAAGGAACACGCATGTCCATTTTCACGGGTCCGACCCAATTTTTTTACAAGATGCAAGGCAGCGGCAACGATTTCATCGTCATCGACAACCGCGCCAAGACCATATCCCCCGCCGAAATGCCCCGCTGGGCCAAGGCGCTGTGCCCGCACGCCTTCAGCATCGGTGCGGACGGCATCATATTTCTGGAAATCGACGACTCCGGCCAGGCCGCGACGCGCTGGCACTTTTTCAATGCCGACGGCTCCCGCGCCGAGATGTGCGGCAACGGCTCGCGCTGCGCCACCCTGCTGGCCCACAAGCTGGGCATGGCCCCGGCCGAACACCTCATGCTCACCGACGCCGGCACCGTGCACGCCCAGGTGTTCCCCGAAGCGGGCGAGGTCGAAGTGCAGCTGACCCCGGCTCGGGACATGGCCCTTGACTTCACCCTCGATCTTGGCGGTGAGACCTTCACGGCCCATTTCGCCAACACCGGCGTTCCGCATACGGTCATCGTCACCGACGACGTCAAGAATCTCGACGTAAAGGATCTTGGAGCCAAGGTCCGCTATCACGACCGCTTCGCCCCGGCCGGGACCAACGCCAACTTCATTCAGGTCTTAAGCCGCCAGGAGCTCCTGCTGCGCACCTATGAGCGTGGCGTGGAAAGCGAGACCTACGCCTGCGGAACCGGCGCCGCCGCTTCCGTGGCCGTGGCCCACGCGCTGAATCTCTGCGATGCCGAGGCCCGGGTGACCACCTCGGGATCCGAGGTGCTCGGAATCAAGGTTCAGGGCTCGGACATTTTCCTGCGCGGCAAAGCCCAGCTCGTCTACAAGGGCGAGTTCTGCCCCGCCGCCCTGGGCCTTTAAGGCGCAAGACGGCCAGCTTATAAACCACAGCCCCAATCCGGGAGGAAACGATGCAATTCAAAGGAGCGTTTACAGCCCTGGTCACCCCGTTTTCAAACGGCCAGCTTGACGAGGAAGCCTATCGACAACTGATCGAATGGCAGATTCAGAGCGGGATCAACGGCGTAGTGCCCTGCGGCACCACCGGAGAGTCCGCCACCATGAGCCACGACGAACACAAGCGGGTGATCCGAATTTGCGTGGACCAGGTCAAGGGCCGGGTGCCGGTCCTGGCCGGAGCCGGATCGAACAACACTGCCGAGGCGGTGGAACTGACCCGATTTGCCAAGGAAGCAGGCGCCGACGGCGCGCTGCTGATCACGCCCTACTACAACAAGCCGACCCAGGAAGGTCTTTACCAGCACTTCAAGCGCATCGCCGAAGAAGTGTCCATGCCCTTCATCCTCTACAACGTCCCCGGTCGCACCAGCGTCAACATGCTTCCGCACACCGTGGCCAGGCTGAACAAGGACATCCCCGACGTGGTCGGCATCAAGGAAGCCACGGGAGATCTGAATCAGGTTTCCCAGGTTCTGGAATTCTGCGGTCCCGACTTCCAGGTGCTCTCCGGCGATGATTTCACCGTGCTGCCGCTTTTGTCCGTGGGCGGATGCGGAGTCATCTCGGTGGTCTCGAACATTCTTCCGGACAAGATGAGCGCCCTGTGTTCGGCCTGGTTCGCGGCCGACCTGCCCACGGCGCGCGAGATGCACTTCCTGCTGGCGTCGTTCTCGCGCATGATGTTCATTGAAACCAACCCCATTCCGGTCAAGACGTCCCTCTCTCTCATGGGCCGCATCAACCTTGAGATGCGTCTGCCCCTGACCCCCATGAGCCCGGCCAACGCCGAGGCCCTGCGCGGGTTTCTGGCCGAGAAGGGACTGCTCTGATCCACTTGGCTCCACATGAAAAAAGGCCGCTTTCCCCAATGGGGAGGCGGCCTTTCTCTTTTTTGACGTGAAAAGAGTTCAGCTCAGCACGACCTGATCCTTGCCGTCGCGCTCCTGCAGGAAAACATTTATCTGCTGATCCCGCTCGGTGGGCACGCTCTTGCCGACAAAATCGGCCTGAATGGGCAGTTCGCGATGCCCTCGGTCAACCAGCACAAGAAGCTTCACGGCCTCGGGTCTGCCGAAATCCAGAATGGCCTCCAGGGCGCAACGGATGGTCCGGCCGGTGAAGAGCACGTCGTCGATGAGGATTATGGTCTTATCCTCCACGGAAAAATCGATGCGCGTGGCGTTGATGTTCGGAGTGGCCGTGGAAGAGGTCCAGTCATCCCTGTACAGGTTGATGTCCAGTTCACCGCAGGGAATTTTCCGCCGGGTGCGTTCCGACAGGAGGCCGCACAGCCTGCATGCGAGATCCGCGCCGCGCCGCTGGATGCCGACCAGGGCAATGGACTCGTGGTCCGTGATCTGTTCCAGAATCTGACAGGCGAGACGGTCAAGTGTGCGCTCGATATCGCGAGCGGCCATGATTTCCTTGCTGCGGTGCATGGGATCCCCTCCATTTCGTGTGACAAGCCTTGTTCACTAAGGGCCCCAAGTTGTAATTGCAAGTGAATCGTCCTATGGTTCCTGACGACAAATTTCCGGGACATTCAGGAGGATACATGGGCGTCGACAATCTTTTCTTTCTTGAGCTCATCGAGTGGTTTGACGACAGCGGGCAGGAATTCGCGCAGCGATTTCCAAAGGAGGGCTCCGGCGAAATCAAGTACGGCGCGCAGATGGTCGTGCGCGAATCCCAGGCCGGCATCTTCTTCTACAACGGCAAGGCAGTGCATGTCTTCGGTCCGGGCAGGCACACCCTGAAGACCGCCAACATCCCCATCCTGAACAAGATCATGGGCATCCCCTGGGGGCTTGAGAGCCCGCTGCGGGCGGAAGCCTACATGGTCAACACCAAGGTCTTCCCCAATCTCAAATGGGGCACCCGGGAGCCGGTGGCCTTCAAGGACTCGGAGCTCGGACTGATCCGCCTGCGCGCCTACGGCATGTTCAACATCCAGATCGTGCAGCCCCTGCTCTTCATCAACTCCCTGGTGGGCACCATGGGCTCTTTTTCCGTGACGGACTTAAGCGACTATCTGGGCAAGGTCATCGTCTCCAGGTTCAACGATTACCTGGGCGAAAACATGGACACCATCCTGAACCTGCCCAGCCGTTACGAAGCGTGGTCCGCAGGCCTGCGCGAACGGCTGCAGGATGATTTCCGCCATTTCGGGCTGTCGCTCAACCAGCTCTTCATCAACGCCATCACGCCGCCGCCCGAAGTCCAGAAGGCCATGGACGACAAGACCAAGCTCGGCATGTTCGACGACATGAACAAGCTGATGCAGCTCAAGGCTGCGTCCGCCATGGAAAAGGCGGCCGCGAACCCCGGCAGCGCGGGCGAGTCCATGGGCCTCGGGGTGGGCTTCATGATGCCCTCGCTCATGGCCCAGGCCATGCAGATGGCAGGGCAGTCCGCCACGGCGCCGACCGCGCAGCCAGACGGCCTCAAATGCCCGGAATGCAGCCAGCCCATCCGCCAGGACGACAAGTTCTGCCCCTCCTGCGGACACCAGCTGGTTGTTTTCGAACAGTGCAAGGGGTGCGGGAAAAACCTGGCTCCTGGCACGCGCTTCTGTCCCCGTTGCGGCAGACAGGCGGGCAGCGTCCGCGAAACGGCAAAATGCCCGTCCTGCGGTCAGGAAAATCTGGCCTCATCCACGTTCTGCAACCATTGCGGGGAGCGCATGGCCTGACCATGACCGGCCATCTTTCCCATCAATGCCCGCAATGCGGCGCGCCGGTGGCGCTTGAGGAAACGGACAGGATTTTTTCCTGTCCGTTTTGTCAGGTCCGCCTGTTCATCCACTCCAGTGGCCCCTTCGAATACCGCCTGAAGCCGCGCATCAGCCATCCTGGCACGCTCATTCATGTCCCGTACTGGCGGTTCAGGGGCAACGCCTTTGTGCTTGGGCCGCAAAACACGCAGCACAAGATTCTCGATTCGAATCTCCTGGCCGTGACCAACCCTGCCCTGCCGCCCTCTCTTGGGCTGCGCGCCCAGGCCATGGAGCTGTCCTTCGTGGAACCGGCTACGGAAGGCCTCTTCCTGCCCCCGACCATCCCAAGCGTTGATTTCAAGTCCCGGCTTCTGCGCGCCCTCCCCGGCCTGCCCGCCCAGCGGGGACCCAAACTCACGGCCTGCGTGGGCGACAATCTCTCGCTTGTCTACCAACCCGTCTTTCAAAGCCACGAGCTTGTGGACGCGATCACCGGCGAGCATCTGGGGCCAGCCTGTATCGACCCGGCCGAGGCGCAAAAGGCTCCCGGCAAGCTCAAATTCAGCTCGACCCTGTGCCCCAAATGCGGATGGGACCTGATCGGGGACCGCCAGAGCCTGGTGCAGACCTGCCCGCACTGCGACACGGCATGGGAGCCCGGCCCCGAGGGAGGCCAGCCCATCACCCCTCATTTTCTGCACACGCAGGAGAAACCGGACATCTACCTGCCCTTCTGGAATCTGAGCGTCCGGGCCAAGGGATTCAGGCTCCAGACCTGGGCCGACCTGATCCGTCTGACCAACCTGCCCCGCGCCCTTTTGCCCTGGATGGAATCGACGGCATTTTCCTTTCGAGTCCCGGCCTTCAAGATCAGGCCCGGACTTTTCCTGAACCTGAGCGCCCAGGTCAGCCTGTACCAGCCCGAGGCTCCGGCGCTTGAAGTCCTGCCCCGCACGCCCCTGCATCCCGTGACCCTGCCAAGGGAAGAGGCGTTCCAGGCCCTGCCCGTGGTTCTTGGTCGCCTGGCTCCGGCACGCAAGAACCTGTTTCCCAAAATCCAGGGCGGATCATTGCGCGCAGGCGAGGCAAGCATCGAATACCTGCCTTTTGTCGAAGGTCCCCGGGAATTCGTACAGCCCGAGATGAACATGGCGATCCAGAAAAACGCCCTCTTCTGGTCCACGACGCTCTGAAAAAAAGAGGCGAAATCCGCTGGCCCAGGGCCGGCTGATTTCGCCACAAGGTGAAAAAGGGAACGGGAGGGGATCAGTCCGGAAAAACGTCCCCTGCCGGTGACAGGCCCATGACCTTGGATGCCAGATGCAGCCGCACGCGCACTTCGTCGAGGTCATAGGGACGATAGACGTAATCGTCGGCTCCGGAAGAGATGCACTGGCGGATCGCCCCCACGGCCCCGCGCGGGATTCCGCCCAGCAGATACGCACCCTGCAAGGCCTGCTCGTTACGCACCCGCCAGAAAAACTCGTCACAGCCCATGAAGTCCGAATGCCAGTCCGCCAGAATCAGCACCGGAACAGTCGCGGCCAGGGCAGCTTTCCAGGCCCCGTCCTCGTCCTCGACAACCTCACACGAATAGCCCCAACTCCCGAGCGCCTTGACCAGAACATTGCGCGACAGACAGGGCTCCTCGACAATCACGATGTGCAGTGCATTTTCCACTCTTGGCTCCGTCGATATTTACCAGTCATGCGTCGTCCGCTGCATTTTTGCACAGGCTGTAGCGAACGCGCACGGCTGACCCGATTTCAATCCGGCATGTCTTCCCGGGCACACTCAAGGGGGGCTTGCGTCTCCTCTTCCTTGTGCTGGATGACATGTCCAAAAATATAGGTGCAGATGGGCACGCCCAGCACCAGGCCCCAGATCTGGAACAGCTTGGCCCCGATGGTCAGAATGACGAGCACGATGACGGGATTTATGCGCATGTAGGAGCCATAGATCCTGGGATTGAGCACGTATCCCTCAAGCAGGTGAATCACCGTGATCATGACGATGGCCAGCAGCATGGTGGTCAGCCCCGAACTCTGCAGGGCGATGAGGCAGATGGGCACCGAACTGATGAAAACGCCCAAGACCGGAATAAAGCTGCACAAAAAGACGATGACCGTCAAAAAGGCCATGGCCGACCCCAGACCCAGCAACGACACGCCTATGGCCGTGAGTACGGCGTTGACCAGGGCGATGACGAACTGCGCCTCCAAGGCCTTGCCCAGGACCATGGCGAAATCCCGTATGCTGCCGGCCACCTCGCGATAAACGAAACCGAGCTTGGAATTCTCAAGAGAGCACACGCTGGCCGATAGCCGGGGCAGATCGAGAACTATGAGAAAAGAGAAGAGCAGGGCCAATAGAAAGGCCGAGGCGATGGCCGCGATCCGGCCACCCACGCCGCGCACCAGATCAAGCAGCTGATTGACCTTGCGCTGCCCTTCGGGATGGTCGATCATGCCGAAGATCTGCTGCAGCAGGGCCGCGACCCTCGAACTGCCGAGGCTCGGCGAGGAGTGATCGGCCAGGGCCCCAAGCTCCGGGATGGCATTGGCGATCATGGGGTAGCGTTCGCCCAGGACGCCCAGTTCCTGGTCCAGGCGCTCCACATATTGGGGAAGTTCGGTGACGAAAAGAACGGTCTGATCCTTGGCCCGGGGCACCAGGAACACTCCCACGGTAATGAGCACGCCCAGGAATATGCTCGCCACCAGCACGACCCGAAGCGACCGGTTCGGAATCAGTCCCTGCAGCCTGTTCACGCCGCGATTCTGGATATAACCGAACACAAAGGTCAAAAAGAGAAGCAAAAAGAAGGAACGCAGGATGAAAACGACTGCGAACACGCCGCCCCAGACCAGGATTCTGATCAGCGCGGGCATGAGCCGTTCGGCAAAATTGGCCGGTCCTTGGCCGCAATCAGGGGTCATGAGTATTCCTTAGGAAATGTTTGAGAGCTCATCTTGAGCAAAAAACGACCGGCCATGTCCGGTTCCGTCGATACCGAAAAAATGCGCCACCGAGGCCCCGATATCGCTCAGCGAGTCACGGACGCCCATGCATCCGGGGGCAATCCCCGGACCCACCGCCAGAACAGGCACCCGCTCCCGGGTATGGTCCGTGCCGGGCCAGGTCGGGTCGCAGCCGTGGTCGGCGGTCAGAATGCACAGGTCCCCCGGCATGAGTCGCGACAGGAGTTCGGGCAAGCGGGCATCCAGGGACTCGAGCGCGCGGGCATATCCGGCCACGTCCCGACGATGACCATGAACCGAATCAAAATCAACGAAATTCGTCATGACCAGGGTCCGGTCCCCGGCGCCATCCCAGGCGGCCAGGGTCGCGTCCATGAGGCGGTCGTGGCCATGGGCGCGGATGCTTCTGCCTACTCCCCGATGGGCGAAAATATCTCCGACCTTGCCAACACACAAGACCGTTCCTCCAGCCGCCGTCAGAAGATCAAGGATGGTGGGCGAGGGGGCGGGAATGGAATAATCGCGACGGTTGCCGGTCCGCACAAAGGAGCCGCGATCCCGCCCCATAAAGGGCCGGGCGATAACCCGGGCGATGCGATATTTGTCGGCCAGTTCCCGAGCGATGGCGCAGACCTCGTACAGACGTTCAAGACCAAAGGCCTCCTCATGGGCCGCGATCTGCAACACGGAGTCCACGGATGTGTAGACGATGGGCCGGCCGCTGCGCAGGTGTTCCTCGCCGAGGCGGGTCAGGATCTCTATGCCCGACGCCTTGCAGTTGCCCAGCACTCCGGGCAGACCGGCGCGGGCCGACAGCTCGTCCAGCAGATCCTTCGGGATGGAGCTCGTGTCCGGCGTGAAGTACCCCCAATCAAGGAACACCGGAGCGCCGGTCATTTCAAAGTGACCGCTCGGAGTGTCCTTGCCCCGGCTGATTTCCGAGGCGCATCCATACCTGCCCAAAATACGTCCGGGCACCTCAAGGCCGGGAGGAAGCTCTCCCGTGGACAATTCGGCCGCCAGCCCCAGTCCCAGGTCAGAAAGCGTCGGGAGCCGAAGCGGCCCCTTGCGGCCGACGTCGGCCAATCCCTGGGCGCAGGCCGTGGCGATGTGCCCCAGCGTGTCCGCACCAAGGTCATTGAATTGTGCCGCGTCCAAGGCTCCGCCCACTCCCAGGGAATCAAGCACAAGCAGGCAGACCCGCCTCATGCACTCTCCGTCGAGTTTGTCCGGGCCAGGATATCATCCAGCAGGCTGCTGGCTCCGAAGCGAAAAGTATGTGGACCGATCCAGTCCTTGCCCATGATCTCTTCCGCCAAATCCAGATAGACTTGGGCATCGGCCATGGTGCGCAATCCGCCCGAAGCCTTGAAGCCTGTCGGGGTGCCCTTTTGGGCGATGACCTGGAGCATGACCCGGGCCGCCTCGGGCGTGGCGTGGACCGCGGCCTTGCCCGTGGAGGTCTTCAAAAAATCCGCGCCGTGATCCACGGCCAGACTGCAGGCCGCCTGGATCGCCTCCGGGCTCCCCAGCACTCCGGTCTCGAGAATGATCTTGAGCAGTACCGGACAGGCCCCGCGGCAGGCGTCGAGATATTTCGCCACCTCCTTTTCCCGGCCATCCAGAAACGCCCGGTAAGGAAAGACAAGATCCACTTCCGTGGCCCCAAGAACAAGGGCCTCTTCGATCTCGCGCACGCTCCCAGCGGGGTCGAGATCGCCTCCCGGAAAATTCACCACGGTGGCCAGCCCGATCCCCTCAAGAGACCTGCGCTTGAGCCCGGCCTTCGCCCAGGGAAGATGACGGGGAAAAACGCAGATGGCGGCAACCTGGCCGCACGGTCCGGACGCCCGGGAACAAAGCGCCTCGATATCGGCCTCGGTTTCGACGCCGGTCAGGGAGGTCAGGTCCAGAAGCGAAACCATTATCTGCCCGGATCGATTCAGAATATCCTGCATGCAAGCCTTCAACGGTTGAATGATGAAACAAGGGCGGCCTTGACCTTGGCGCAAAACAAATCAACGCCGACCGGGACCGATATGTCCCTTTTGGGGCGAGGCAAAACAAATCACGTCGGGAGCGCGGACGCAAGCCCGCAATGGCGACAATCCGCACAAAAGAGCAGATTCTTCTTGTTTGCGAAAGCATGGTGCGGTAGACGCACTGTTCATGATCATCCCCCGAAACCCGCACCTGCTCCTCCTTGCCATGCTCGTTTTCCTGGTGTTCCCTGCGTCCGTTCGCGCCGACCAGGTGCTCACCGGGTCCCCACTGTGGGATGGCTTCACCAGCGACGACGGCCAGGGACTATACCACGACCTGATGCGCGCCATCTACGGCCCCGGTGGAAATACGGTCCGTCACCTGGAGGTGCCGGCCAAGCGAGGGCTCATCATGGTCCGCGAAGGCACGATCGACATCTACACGTGCCTGCCGGACCCCGTGGACGGCCTGGAGCTGGCAAAAGAACCCATGTATGAAGGCGAGTTCCACGCCATCTTTCGCAAGGCCGCCTGCCCCTTCTGGGATGGAGTGTCTTCCATGACGAACAGACGTTTGGTCTGGAGGCTCGGGTATTACAGCCCCAAGGATTTCCCGGTGCCTATCGAGTTCAGCGAAACCACCAGCGGAACCGAAGCCCTGGAGCGGGTCGTTCGCGGCGGGGCCGACTTCTACGTCGACGACCGCAACCTCATCACTGAATCCATGCGGGGACTCAAAACGCCCCTCGATGAAAATGATTACCGCATCGAATCCGTGGGATTCCGCCAGTATTTCCCCGTCTTCTCCACATCCAAGCGCGGCCGGGAGCTGCGCCAGGTCTTTGAAGAGGGCATGCGCGGACTGGCCGATCAGGGCAAGCTGGCCCCGATCTACGAAAAATGGCGGCTGCCCATGCCGAGGACATATCAAAAATAGTCCTGGACTTCACAACAGAACGACATGCCCAAGACCCCGAAAAACACTCCCCTTCTCCCCAGGATCATCGTCTTTGTCGTGGGACTGCTCCTGACTCTTTACGGCGTGATAATTCCCCTGCTACCCGTGATCGGCGCCCGGGCGTCCGGCGAAATCACCGTCATCCGCCGCGAACTCGGCGACCGCCAAGCCCCAGTGGCCAACAGCTACAGCTACTCCGTGGGCTTTGAATTCACCCTCCCCGACGGACGGGTCATCCCCGGCAACACCAAGACCATCGGCACCGCCATGAGCGCAGGCATCTCCAAGGGCAGAAGCGCCGTTTTCTACCTGCCCGCCCTGCCCTACGTAAACGCCCTTGAAAGGGACGCCCGTTTTGACCTCGGCAAGGTCGCCATCCTGGCAGCGGGGCTGTTCCTGTGTTTCGCGGCCTTTAGACGCAAGATCAGATAAGAAAGACCAAAGCCCTGGTCATCGCCCGGCGGACCCTGACCCGACGCTTACGCTCTCCCCAGACACCAATTCCTTGAGCCCCGAACCGAAACGGTCGACACGCAAAATCCGGAACAGCTCCGCATCGGCGGCCTGGGTGTCCCGGTAGCCGACGAAATAGATTCGCTTGCCGTCCATGGACCAGACCGGATCAAAGGCCGTGATCTCACGCGGCGTGATCTGCATGTTCTTGCCCACGCCGACCCAGCTGTCATGCAGGGACAGGGCGGAACTTGGCTCGTGCATGATGCTCTCGAAACGCGGGGTGCCGGAAACCGCATGGCTGAAGACAAGCACCGTCGGGTCCGTCGGACAGACCGAAAAACTGTCCAGACTGGTGACGCCTTGCGCCCTTGAACCCATGATCTTCGCCAGCGGAACGCTTTTGCGCACCCCGCCGGCGGGGTCCACCCAGTAGGCATTGGCCATGTCGTGCACCAGCAGGGAGTCCTTCGGAGTGACGGACAGCGCGCAGAGAAACCCCACGTCCTTTCCATCCTCGCGCAAGGGCGTGCGCATTGCCGAGCCGTCGGCGGCCATGACCACAAGACTGGTGAGCGCGCGGGCGTCGCGGGCCAGGAAGGCAAGCCAGGCGCCCGTTCCGGACCAGACCGGAGCGGATGCGGCGAAAAGCGACGAAGCGATCCTCTTTTCTGTGCCGTTCCGTGGAGCGATGATCCACAAGTCGGACATCTCTTCATGCCCGGCCTCGCTTGGCCGGAAAAAGGCGATCTGCCCTCCGTCCGGGCTGACACCAGGCCTTGCGCCCCGGGTCAGGCGCTTCTGCTTCCCGCCTTCGCCATCGCAGCTCCAGATCCAGCCCTGACGCTCATAGACCAGGATATCGTCCGCCGCCCCCGGAGCAGCATGCCCCCCCAGCGCAAAAAGACAGAAAACAAGAATCACCGCCATGCCGCTTGCAACAGACCACTTCATGAAACCTCCTCCGGGATTCACCCCCGCATGCCAGCACTTCCATCTTCGCTCGCCCCTTCGGCCCTGAAATTTTCGCTGAGCGCCTCGCAACGCAGCATCAAAAGAATGTCCGCGCTCCTTGGACCCAGGTCGCGATGTTTTTCCGGCAGACGAACGGACTTGATCACAGCCAGTTCACGCCGCGCCAGTTCCAGCTGCTCGCCGCCACGATCCGCCGCCACCAGCCGGAAAAAATTCTTCATGATCCCGGCCTTGTCGAGTTCCAGCAGCAGGCGCACCCGGGTTGACGGCTTGAGGTCAGCGTAGCGTCCGGCGGCCATGTGCCAGCGCGCTGCCAACCGTCCGGCCGCGCCGTGACGGTTCGGAAGGCGCAAGCGCAGGGCCAGGCTTTGCGCCATGTCCGGACCGACCGCCTCGTGCCCGTGGTGCCGGGGCAGAAGCTCGGCTGGCGTCACGGTCTTGCCCAGATCGTGGCACAGCGCCATCCAGACCCCAAGGCCGTCTCCGGCGCACCTGTCCATGACCCTGGCGGTATGTTCCAGCACGCTCGCATCGTGAAACTCCGGAGGACCGGCCGGTATGGAGTGCGCGTCCGTGAATTCGGCCAGCCACGGCGCAAGCCTGTCCCCGGCCTGCAGCACGCGCAGGAAATTTCCCGGCGCGGGTGCGGCGCAGGCTTTGAGAACCTCCTGTCCGACCCTTTCCGCCGCCACGCGGCCAAGCGCATCCGGGGCGACACCGCGCATGGCCTCCAGCAATCGCTCGTGCACCGTGAAATCGGGAAACGCAGCGGCAAAACGGGCCGCGCGAATGACCCGCAAGGGATCGGCCAGAAAATTGGCCGGGGCCACGGGGCGCAGAATCTTATCGCGCAGGTCTGCAAGCGCCAGGGGATGGGCCACAATCTGGCCGGAATCATCCCTGGCCAGGGCATTTATGGTCAGGTCGCGGGAACACAGGTCGTCCTCGATGCTCGAAAACTCCGAGATCGTGTACTGGCTGCTCCCACGCACGAAAACCGGGATGCCCTGCCCGACCCTGGTCAGGCCCGGCACCCGCCTGCGCAGTTCGCGTTCATCTCCGCCGATGGCCACGAAATCGAAATCCACGGGGCCCTGACCCCGCACCTGATCGCGCACCGCCCCGCCGACAAGATAGATTTTCATGCCTGCTCCGCTTGTTCCCTCAGCATCCCGGCCTGGACGCAACGCAGGATCTCGTAGCTGAATTCCCCATCGAGCGCATCGATCACCGCGCCAAGAGAGGCCACGCCGCGCGCCCGCATGGACCCAATCATGTCCTCTATGCGCGAGAGCTGCCCACGGGTCAGGCCCGTGACCTCCGCCGCCGAGACATGTCCCAGGGCGATGGCCTTGACCAGATGGCCATAGATCGTGGCGGGCTTCAGCCCCCTGGCTCCGGCCACCGCCTCGACGCCCCCCTCTTCCCGGAACAGATCCAAGCTGGTCTGTTCCGTGCCGGACAGCACCTGCGCTCCAGATTTGGTCTTCTGGACGCGCGGCGCGGGAACGTCGGGCACGTCCTCGGGGCGGCCGTGTTCGGACTCGTGTTGTTGCAAGATCTCGACAAAGCGCTCCCCATAGGCCCCAAGCTTCATCCGCCCCACTCCACTGATGCCATGCAGGTCCGCAACAGCCCGCGGCCTGTAGCGAACCATCTCCAAAAGAGTCCGGTCCGAAAAAACCGCGTAGGGCGGCACGCCCTGTTCGCGGGAAATTTCCAGCCGCAACGCGCGCAGGCTTTCCCACAGTTCCCGGGCCTCGGGCGAGGACACCTCCGCCATCTTGGGCGCTAGGGGCTTTTGCGCTCCCCTGACCTGAACCGGATCGCGGCGCAGGGCCACGGTTCGTCCGCCCCTCATGACTTCCCAGCTTTGGGCATTGAGCTTCAGGGCCCCATACCCTTCCATGTCCACGTCGGCCAGCCCGGCCGCCACCAGTTGGCGGTAGACGCTGAGCCACTCCGGCCGGGACAGTTCCGTGCCGATGCCGAATGTCGAGACCGCCTCGTGACCCCAGCGTTCGACGGCCTTGGTCTGCTTGCCGACCAGCACGTCGGCCAGATGCCCCGCGCCAAAGCCTTCCTGGACCCGGAAGATGGTCGACAGGGCCTTCTGGGCCGCCACTGTTCCATCCCAGGACTCGACGGGGTCAAGGCAGATGTCGCAGTTTCCGCAAGGCTCGGGCAGCTCCTGGCCGAAATAGCGCAACAGCACCTGCCGCCGACAGTTGGTGGTCTCGCAGAATCCGAGCAGAGAGGTCAGCTTCTGCTGTTTGAGGCGCTCGTGCCGCACCCGGCTTTCCCCCCTTCCTTCCTGCGTGTCGGCGGGAAGGCGGGTCGATCCCGCGTCCATGGCCACCAGCCGGCGCAGCATGGCGATGTCGCCCAGGCCGTAGGTCATGAGGGCCACGGCAGGCAGGCCGTCCCGGCCCGCGCGGCCCGTTTCCTGATGATAGGCCTCAAGACTCGTGGGAGGATCGAGATGAACCACGAAACGCACGTTCGGCTTGTCCACACCCATGCCGAAAGCGACGGTGGCGACCATGATCACCCCGTCCTCGCGCATGAAACGCTCCTGGTTGCGCTCACGCGTGGCCGGATCCAGCCCCGCGTGGTAAGGCAGGGCCGTAAACCCCTGTTTGCCAAGGCTCGCGGCCGTGGCCTCGACCTTCTTGCGGGACATGCGGTAGACGATGCCCGCATCTCCGGCAGGCTGCGCGCGCAGAAAATCGGCAAGCTGCTGCTCGGGGTGGTCCTTGAGCGCGACAAGATAACGGATACCCGGCCGATCAAAACCCGAGGCAAAGACCCGCGCCGACTCCAGGCCAAGCTGGCGGATGATGTCCGCCCGGGTCAAGTCGTCGGCCGTGGCGGTCAGGGCCAGACGCGGGACCTCGGGGAAACGCTCGGCGATCATTCCGAGGCGGGTGTATTCGGGCCTGAAATCGTGGCCCCACTGGGACACGCAATGCGCTTCGTCGATGGCGAAGAGCGCCAGCGGGATACGCCCGAGCTGCTCCAGAAAACCGGCCAGGAACAGGCGTTCCGGGGCGACATAGATCAGATCCAGCCGCCCGGCCAGCAGCTCGGCCTCGACCCCCCGGGCCTCGGCCGCCGAAAGCGAGGAGTTCAGATAAGCCGCGCGCACGCCATTTTGAGTCAGACTCTGCACCTGATCGCGCATGAGCGCGATGAGCGGAGAGACGACAACGGCGGTGCCGGGCCGGATCAGGGCGGGAATCTGATAACACAGGGATTTTCCCCCGCCGGTGGGCATGAGCACGACGGCATCGCGCCCGGCCAGCAGGGTTTCGATTATGGATTCCTGCGGTCCGACGAACCCGTCGTAACCGAAAACCGTACGCAGAACATCAATGGGCTTGGGCATGAAGACCTCGGTCAAATGTGATTTGGGCTCTGCCCTACTCAAAGCGTTGAGCTTCTGTCAAAGTACGCAGGTCAAAACGGCAGGACATCCGCGTTGACCCCGCTTTATGGTCGCCGCACCCCACCATATATGCCCACGCGCCCCTTCTGTGGACCCCAAGGAACAATCTTGCGGATGATCCTTGGGCAAGGCGCTGGATGATCAAGGCTTTTAGACCCGGCGAGGGATCATTGCAAGGATTCCATCCCCTTGGCCTGGAATCCAAAAAATTCAACATTTCATGCCAACGATCAAAAATTAAACTATTGTCGGCAAATGAGTCATCGTGACCACGGTCCATCAGCGGTCTTCATCACAACCCAAAAAAACAGGGATACGCATAGTCTCGCACACATTACTTGAATAAAATCAAAGAGTGACGTATTGTGGAAAAATTATTGTCCAACCCAAACCCTCGGAGAACTCCATGCATCTTTTCATGCTCCTCATCCTGAGCATTGTTGTGCACACAGGCACGGTTTACGCGGAACCTGGCGTGGCAGGCTTCATCAAGGCCGCCGAGGGAAGCGGACAAATTGTGCGGGCGGGCAATACCATCCCAGCCAGGACTGGAGACATTCTTTACGTAGAAGACATTGTCATTACCTCGGATCAAAGCACTCTCGGGATCATGCTTGAAGATGACACGATTCTTTCTCTGGGTCCAAACAGCCGTCTCGAACTGAGCGACTTCGCCTTTGCTCCCCAGGAAGAGAAATTGTCCATCGCCATACGTCTGCTCAAAGGATCCTTCGCCTACATGTCCGGAGTCATCGCCCGCCTTGCTCCCGAGAAAGTTCATATCGAAACGCCGGATGCGGTCATCGCCGTTCATGGCACACGTTTTCTGGTCAAGGTGGTGGAACAATGATCGCGCGGACTCTCCTGCTCATCCTTTGTCTGGCCTTTGCCGGTTGCGCAACCAAGGGCACGACCGTAGTCCTGCTCGAAGACCCGGACGGCTCGGTCGGACAGGTAACGGTCAGCACTCCGACCGGAACGCAACAGCTTTCCGCTGCCGGACACAGCACAAGAGTCAGCGACGCCTCGGCCTCACCTGGCGCACTGCAAACCCTCGACCAGAAAAAGATCGAGCAGGAGTACGGCCAGATTCTCCAGGCGATGCCCAATCCGCCTGAAGCCTTCCTGCTCTATTTTGAATACGGCAGAGCGGAACTGACCGCCGAATCGAAGCCCGTTCCATCCATGATCATTGAAGCCATCAACCGACGCAATTCCCGCGATGTGCGCATCAACGGCCACTCGGACACGGTCGGACAGCGTGAGGACAACGCCCGCCTGTCTCTGGAACGTGCTGAAAGTGCGCGAGGTATCCTGGCCGGGCAGGGAATCGATCCGTCCATCATGAAAGTGTTTTCCCACGGTGAGGGCAATCTCCTCATCCCCACCGCCGACGATACTCCCGAACCCAGGAACCGTCGCGTGGAGGTACTGGTACGCTGACCACCCGCACGCCCAGGCGTCAATAAATGAAACGACAAAGATACCGCCGCAGGGACATCCTTCGCCTGCTGGGCACCGGGTGCGTCATCACGCTCTGCGTCGTGATCCTGCATGTCGTGCGCCCGGAGTTGCTCACCCATTTCGAGCGCAAGGTCTATGACGTACTGCTGTCCCAAACCAGTCAGCGGCCTCCGAGTCCTGTGCCGGTGCTCATTGCCATCGACGACAAATCCCTGACCGCTCTGGGTCAATGGCCTTGGCCGCGACATGTGCTTGCAAGCCTGATCACCCGCCTGCACGAAGCCGGCGCAGACATCGTGACCCTGGACCTGATCCTTTCGGCCCGCGACAGGACCTCGCCGCTGCTGGTGCAGGAAGAGTTGCGCCAAACAACAGGATTCTCGATTGATCTTGAAGGTTTGCCTCAGAACAGGCTGGACCATGACCGTCTGCTGGCGGAAGCTCTGGCGAAAATGCCGACCGTTCTGGGTCACAAGCTGCTCTTTACCCCCAATCACGACAAAGCCCCCTTCTGCGAAGTTCATCCGATTCTCTCCGGACAATCCATACCTGCCGGATTATCGCTGCACACGGCCGAGACCGCCGTCTGCCCCCTGACGATCCTGAACGCGGCCGCGACAAATTCAGGCTTCATCAACGCCCTGCCCGACTCCGACGGAGTCATCCGGCGGACCCCGCTCATTGCGCTGCACGCAGACAAACTGCTGCCAAGCCTGATCCTGGCCACGGTCATGACCCGGGGCGAAACCGCCGTTGGCCTGGGGCAAGATGCAGACGGAAACTTCGTCCAGTTAGGCCGCAAGCGCACGCACATCGACGCACAGGGCAACGTGCTGCTCAGATATCGAGGCCCAAGCGGAACCTTCACCACGTACTCCGCGACCGACATCCTCGGCGGCCCCCTGCCGGATTTGCAGGGACGCGTGGCCATTGTCGGACCCACAGCCTCGGGGCTTGGGGACAATCACGCCACTCCCGTGGACCGCGTCTTTCCGGGCATCGAAGTCCATGCCACCCTGCTCGACAACCTGCTCCAGAAAGACACCCTCATCCGTCCGGCCTGGGCCATCGGGGCGGAAGCATGTGCCATCGCGGCTGTAGGCCTCCTGTCGAGTCTGCTGATGATGTCCGCCGGTCCCTTGACTTGTGCGGCCGGCCTGCTCGTGGGGGCGACAGGGGTGTGGAGCGCCAGCCTCTGGCTCCTGAACGGCCCAGGCTACTGGATTTCGCCTTTGTCCACGGAAATAATCCTACTGGGCAACATGGCTCTTTTAAGCCTTATCAAATACGGCATGGAAGAGCGAGAACTGCGCATTCGCAGCCAGCAGCTGCTGCACGCCCAGGACGCCACCATCATGAGCCTCACCGCGCTGGCCGAAACCCGCGACCCCGAAACCGGCGGGCACATTCGGCGCACCCGCGAGTATGTCCTCGTCCTGGCCCGCGTCCTGGCCCGAAAACCAAAATTCAAAAAATATCTCGACCGGGATACCATCGAACTGCTCTACAAATCCGCGCCCCTGCATGACATCGGCAAGGTCGGCATAGCAGACAGCATCCTGCTCAAGCCAGGCTCGCTGACCCGTGAAGAATTCAAGGCGATGCAACTGCACACTCTCCTCGGAGCCGAAACCCTGGCCGAAGCAGAACGTCAGAGCACGGACAGCAGCGACCGTTCCTTCCTGGGCCTGGCGCGCGAAATCGCCCTCTCCCACCATGAAAAATGGGACGGCTCCGGCTATCCGCAAGGACTCAAAGCGGAGGCCATCCCCCTTGGGGGCCGGCTCATGGCGCTGGCCGATGTCTATGACGCGCTGGTCACAAAGCGCGTCTACAAGGACGCCATGCCGCATGAAGAGGCGCTTCAAATCATCCTTGCAGGACGCGGCGCCCATTTCGATCCGGACGTGGTCGATGCGTTCGAAGAAACACAGCTCGAATTCCTGGCGATCAGCAACCGTTACGACTAGCCCCTCTCCAGGCCAAAAGCATGGCTCCCCCACGGGCTTGTCCTTCCACCCGCCCCCATGTATGTCCCGCTCTGCGGGCGCACGCACGCTTTTCCATCCACATCCAGCACCAACACGAATCATGACCCTCTACGCCTTTCTCGGAGCCCTGGAACAGGGTTTTTTATACGGCATCATGGCCCTCGGGGTGTATCTGACCTTTCGGATACTCGACTTTCCGGACCTGACCGTTGACGGCAGCCTGCCTCTGGGGGCTTCGGTCAGCGCCGTGACCATCACCGCCGGATACAGCCCGTACCTGGCCCTTGCACTGGCCTCGGCGGCCGGCTTTCTGGCCGGAGCGGTGACCGCGATCCTGAACACCAAGCTCAAAATCCTGCATCTTCTGGCGTCCATCCTGACCATGATCTCGCTGTATTCCATCAATATCAGGATCATGGGCGGCCCCAACGTGGCGCTCCTGGGTACGCCCTCGGTGCTGACGGACCTCGAAAACCTGGGGCTGCCGCTCTATCAGCTCACCCCCGTGTTCTTTTTTGTTGTCGCGGTCCTCATCACGTCCGGGCTGATCTGGTTCCTGCACACCGAGTACGGGCAGGCCATGCTGGCCACCGGCGACAACCGGCAGATGATCACCTCCCTGGGCGTGAACACGGACAACGTCATCATTTTCGGCGTGGGCCTCTCCAACGCCCTGGTCGCGTTCAGCGGCGCGCTCATAGCCCAAAACCAGGGCGCGGCGGACGTGAACATGGGCGTGGGCACCATCGTCGCGGGGCTGGCCTCGGTCATCCTCGGCGAAACGGTCTTCGGCAAGGCGACCATCGCCCGGGCCTGCATCGCCGTCATCGTCGGCTCTATCCTCTACCGCACCGCCATCGCCCTGGCGCTGGGGTCCAGACTCGGCAGCTTCTCCTTCACCCCCAGCGACCTGAACCTGATCACCGCCTTTCTGGTCATCGCGGCCCTGACCTCACCGATGCTCAAGCGGAGGTTCACCCGATGATACGCGTCCAGGCCATCAACAAGTATTTTCATCGGGGCAGCGTGAACGAAGTGCACAGTCTCCGGGACCTGTCCATCGATATCGAGCAGGGTGACTTCATCACCATCATCGGCTCCAACGGCGCGGGCAAATCGACCTTCCTGTCCTGCCTGGCCGGGACCCATGCCCTCGATTCCGGGAGCATCTCCATGGCCGGAACGGACGTGACCCGCTGGCCCGAACACAAGCGCGCCCGCTTCATCGGGCGCGTCTTTCAGGACCCGCTCATGGGCACCTGCGCCAGCGGTTCCATTGCCCAGAACATGGCCCTGGCCCAAAAAAGGGGTCAGCGGCGCGGCCTGTCCCGGGGCGTCAAGACGGCCGACAGGGAAGCCTTTCGCCAGCACCTGCGCGTACTGGGACTGGGACTTGAAGACCGCCTCCAGGACCGGGCAGGCCTGCTCTCCGGCGGACAGCGTCAGGCTTTGACCATGGTCATGGCCACCCTGGTCCGGCCGGAACTGCTGCTCCTGGACGAGCACACCGCGGCCCTTGATCCCAAGACAGCCGGGCAGATCCTGGAGCTGACCCGAAGCATCGTCACCGAACACGGCCTGACCACGCTCATGGTCACCCACAACATGCATCAGGCCCTGACCCTGGGCAACCGGCTGATCATGATGCACCGGGGTCGCATCATCTTCGACGTGCGCGGACAGGAGAAAGAGGAGCTTACCGTCGAGGTCCTGCTGGACAAGTTCCAGAGCCAGGCGGACGCGGAAGTTTCGGACCGGATGCTGCTGGGCTAATCTTCAGCACACTCTTTGCTAGGCCAAAAGCCGGCAAGGAGGAAAAATGAAACACGACACTCGCCTGTACCGCATCCCGCTCTTGACGGCCCTTGTGCTGATCATGGCGCTGAGCGTCTGGGCCCTCTCGTCCTGGCAGGGGTATTCCGAACGCTCCATGGAGTGGCGGCGACAGCGCGCCCAGGACAGCTTCGCGACACTGAACGCGGTCATCGCATCCATGAGCAACGGCGAACTGACGGACTGGAAACAGGTCGAGACAGTGCTCTCAAGCGTCATTCGCGGTTCACGCACCCTCTTTGTCGTGGTCCAGGGCCGCCACGGCCGTCTGGTCCAGACCGGGACGATGCCGGAATTTCTGATGACCAACAGCACCCGGGGCGAAATCGACACCGACGACATGTATGTCATGTGGTCTCCCCTGCAACCTGCCCACATCCCCGCCAACTGGGCCGAAGCGCTTGAATCGACCAACCTTGGCCTTGGCCTGTGGCCGCGCAGCAACCCGGTCATGTACCTGGGTTTTCGAAACAACCCGGAAAACTTCATCTCATCCTGGTTCTGGCAGCGCCAGGGCCCCATCTTCGCCTCGGCCCTGGTCTGCATCCTGGCCGTCACGGCCGTCTGGATCACGGGCATACGCCGCCGCATTCTGGCCGGGGAACTGGCCGCCGAGCGCATCCGCAGCGCCCATCTGGAAGAACTCGGACTGGCCGCCGCCGGACTGGCCCACGAGACCAAGAACCCGCTCGGCATCATCATGGGCATGGCGCAGCAGATCGAAGCCCGGCATGACATTCCGGCCGAAAGCCGAACCATGCTCGGGCACATCATGGACGAGGTGGACAAGGCCTCGTCCCGCCTGGGAAATTTCATGAACTTCGCCCGCCAGCGCAAGCCAAGTATGGCACCCGTCCGCATCGACAAACTCTGCCGGGAAGTCGTCCACATCCTTGGGCCCGACTTCGACGCGGGCGGCGTGGACCTGCTCACCCAGGTCAAGGCCACGACCATCAGCGCCGACGAAGCCATGCTGCGCCAGGTGCTGGTCAATCTGCTGCTGAACAGCCTGCACGCCTCCCCGGCGGGCACGACGGTCAGGATCGTGCTCGGCAAACAGGAGCGCAAACTGTTCCTCGCCGTGGAGGATCAGGGTCGCGGCATCCCCTCCGATCTGCTGCCGGACATCTTCAAGCCCTACGTCAGCGGATCGCCCACGGGGCACGGACTGGGACTGGCCATTGTCAAACGCGTGGTCGAGGCTCATGGTTGGAAAATCAGCGCCGCCTCCACCCGGGGCCAGGGCACGACCATGACCATTTCCGGCATCAAACCCGCAAGAGAGGCTCCATGAAAAGATCCATTCTGGTCGTCGACGACGAGGTCCGTTACCGTGAACTCTATGCCCGCGTGCTGCGCGACGCGGGCCTTGAAGTGCTTGAGGCCGAAAACGCGGCCGACGCCCTGGACCTCTTGAGCCATGAGCCCTTGGACATGATCGTCAGCGATGTGCGCATGCCCGGAGAGAGCGGACTCGATCTACTCCGCCGGGTGCGGACAGAAAAACCGGAACTGCCCTTTCTTCTGGTCACTGCCTACGCCGACGTGCGCGAGGCCGTGGACGCCCTCAAGCTCGGAGCCGTGGACTATCTGGCCAAACCCGTGGATCTGGACGAACTTCTGGCGGCCGTGCGCGACACCCTGGGCGTGAGCGCGGACGCGGACCCGGAGATCCCCGCCGGATCTTTGGAGGGCATCGTGGCCGCAAGCCCGGCCATGAGATCCGTGCTGCGCGACGCCTACCGCGTGGCCCCAAGCGACGCCACGATCCTTCTGACCGGCGAAAGCGGCAGCGGCAAGGAGGTCGTGGCGCAGTTCATCCACCGCCACAGCGCCCGTCGCGACAAGCCGATGGTTCCGGTCAACTGCGCGGCCATCGCCCCGGCCCTTCTGGCCAGCGAGCTGTTCGGGCATGAACGGGGCGCCTTCACCGGGGCAGTGAACAAGCGCAACGGGTATTTCCGCGAGGCCCACGAAGGGACCCTCTTTCTCGACGAAATCGGCGACATGCCCCTGGAATTGCAGCCGTCCCTGCTGCGGGCCACGGAAACGGGACGCATCACCCCCGTGGGCTCGGACAAGGAGACCCTCATCGATTGCAGGCTCATCGCGGCCACCAACCATGACCTTGAAACCGACGTGGCCGAGGGTCGCTTTCGCCAGGATCTCTATTACCGCCTGAACGTCATCACCATCGACATCCCGCCCCTGAGGCAGCGCCCGGAAGACATTCCGCCCCTGGCGCGCGCCTTCCTGAACAAGGACAAGACCGAAGCACGACGACTCTCGCGCGCGGCAATGCAGGTCCTCGTAAGCCACCCCTGGCCGGGCAACGTGCGCGAACTGGCCAACGCCATGGCCCATGTGCGCCTGCTGAGCCAGACCGACGTCATCCTGCCCGAACATCTTCCGCCCGCCGTGCGCAAGGCCGCGGGCAAGGCAGCTCCGGCATCACGCAACGCCGAGCCGCAGGAAGCCCCGGCCCAGCCCAGGACCCTTGAACAGCACGAAATCGAGGCCGTCACCACCGCCCTGAAACAGACCAAGGGCAACCGCACCCACGCGGCCCAGCTGCTCGGCATCACCAGACGCGGACTCATCTACAAGCTCAAACGCCTCGGGATTGAATAGGAACGTTTTTTTCAGATGTGAAAAGAGTGCTCAAGCAGGCCTTAAGCGCACAAATTTTATCCACCCATCACTTTTTCCGGCGCCCCCCGGGGCCACATTTTTCCCGGAATGCGCCACCTCCCCGGCTTGGCACGCCCCTTGCCCCGGAATCCTTCCATAACCCCGGGAGGAACCATGAACACCTTATTCAAAAACACACGCCTGCCGCTCCTTGCGGCCCTGCTCTGTCTTCATTTTATCGCCGCGCCGGTCCAGGGGGCGCAAGGCTTGCCCCTGGATTCTCAAAATTCTGCCGAACAAAAAGTGGGAAAAAAGAATTCCCGCACGGACAACCGTAACCGCGCCGACTTCAAGGCCACGCGAAACGGCCACGACAGACAGGATCAGGGAGCAAGCCCAAAACAGCGCTCGCCGCGCGGCAAAAGCAGCCCTGACAACATGGGCAAGGCCCGGTCCAATGATTCTGCGGCAATGCAGCGTGCCTTGAGGGACACGCCAAAGTCACAGGCATCCGTGAGCCTCGGCACGGTGACTCCTCCGGCCGACTTGATGCGCCTTCACACGGGCCCGGAGTGGTCCAGGCATGATTCTTCCGATCAACACCGGGACAAGGATCGCCGCCACTCTCGTACCGTCGCCCCGAGACAGCAACCCCCGGTGCAGAAAAGCCTTGTCATCTCCCGCGAGACAACCAGGCATGATGACCGCCACGACGTAAGACGGCCGCAGGTCGACACGCGTTACGATTACCGGTCCCGGGGCGGCAGCGACAGGCACTCCACGCGGATTCGCCATGGCGGAAACAACCACCGGGCCGTGACCGTCAAGCACGTTGTCCACACGATCCCCTCACGCCACGCGGTAGTCCTGCACGGCCGGGACAGATATCATTATTATTCCGGCCGGTTCTACCGCCCCTGGAACAACGGCTTCATCCTGGTGCGCCCGCCGATCGGCCTGGTCGTGCTGAACATTCCGCTGGGCAGCCGCATGGTCATCTCGGCAGGCATCACCTACCATGTCTTCGGTGACGTCCATTACCGCCGCGTGCCCTCGGGCTACCAGGTCGTGGAACCGATACGCGGTCACGGCGCAAACCGGCCGGACCGGGTGGAAGTCATCATCGACCTCCTGAACATCCGCTACGGCCCGGACACCAGCGAGGCCGTCATCGCCCAGGTCGGACGCTACACGACATTGCGCGTGCTCGGCAGCGCGCCCGGGTGGTTCTACGTGGAAATGGACGGGGAGGAAGACATGCGAGGGTGGGTCATGGAGCGCTACGTCAGCCAGGGCAACGCCCGGGGCTGACGCTGTCCTTGATTGCAAAAAAAACGGCCGGGAAATAGTCCCGACCGTTTTTTTCATTTCAGCGCCCCAGCCGTCGCATCAACTCAAGGGCCATGGCGTGGCGGTTGAAGGGCGGGATGATGTACACCCCGGCGAAATGAGGCCAGGCATACTCCAGAAGTTCCCAGGCGATGTTCACGCCCTCCTCTTGACCATGCTCTCCGGCGCGGGCCATGCGCTCGCGGGTTTCGGACGGAATCTCGATGCCGGGGAACTCGTTGTGCAGAAACTCGGCGTTGCGGCTGCTGGCCAACGGCATGATGCCAAGCACTATGGGCGCTTTAATGTGCGCCGTCGCGGTCAGGATTTCGTCCACGCGCTCTTTGGAATACACGGGCTGGGTCAGAAAATAGCTTGCCCCGGCCGCCATTTTTTTCTCCATGCGCCCGACCTGCAGGGCCATGTTGCGTGTGTTCGGGTTGAAGGCGCCGCCGATGCAGAAATTGACGGGCAGACGCATGGAATCCCCGTAGTGGTTGCGCCCCTCGTTGAACCCGGCCAAAAGAGCCATGAGCTCCAGGGACCGCAGGTCGTAGACTCCCGAGACCCGCTCCGCGCTTCCGGCCGAAGGCGGGTCGCCGGTCACGGCCAGCACGTTGTGCAGATTCGACGCGGCCAGGCCCATGATGGTCGACTGCATGCCGACCAGGTTGCGGTCGCGACCCGTCATGTGCACCACGACCTCTACGCCGGTCCTGGCCCGGACCATGCCGGCCAGCACGATATTGGACAGGCGGGGCACGGCCAGCGGATTCTCGGCGATGGTGATGGCGTCCACCCCGGCGGCGCTCAAGGCCTCGGCCGCGGCCAGGACCGGCTCGACATCCAGATGCTTGGGCGGGTCGAGCTCCACCAGAATGACCTTGCCTTCGACAAGGCGGCGGGACAGGCGCGTCGGTGCGGCCGTCTGCGTATTGACCTCGTCCGGCGATGCGGAAACGATCCGCGCTTCAGGAGAACCAGCGTCGAGGGCACGCACCAGAGCCGCGATGTGCTCCGGCGCGGTGCCGCAGCACCCGCCCAACAGACGTGCCCCATGCGCCGCGCAGGCCGCCGTGCGCCGGGCGAAATACTCCGGAGAGGACGCATAGATGAGACGGTCGCCCGAGGACTCGGGAAACCCCGCGTTGGGCAGCACCGAAAGCGGGACCGTCACGGGGCCCAGCCCCTGCACCACCTCCAGGGCGTTCTTGGGACCAATGCCGCAGTTGAGCCCCACCACGTCGGCTCCGGCCCGGATCAGGGCGTCGAAACATTCACGGGCCGTGCGCCCGGAATGAGTGCGTCCGCGCTGGGTAAAGACCATCTGTGCGACCACGGGCACGGATACCGAGGCCTTGACCCCGCGCAGGGCGGTCAGGAGCAGCGACAGGCTGGCGAAGGTTTCAAGCATGATGAAATCCACGCCACCCTCCATCAGCGCCAGGGCCTGCCCGCTGAAAATATCCTCCAGCTCCTCCTGGCTGATCGGATCAATGCCCATGCGTCCCAGCGGGCCCATGGCTCCGGCCACCCAGCGCCCCGGTCCGGCCTGACTACGCGCCAATTCCGCGCCGCGCAGATTGATCTCACGGGCCCTGTGCGCCAGGTCGAAGCGCCCGAGCTTGACCCTGTTGGCTCCAAAGGTGTTGGTCTCGATAATCTCCGCACCCGCGCCCGCATAGGCCTTGTGGATGGATTGGACCAAAGCCGGATCGGTCAGATTCAGGACATCGTAGCAGGACGAGCTGTCCACGCCGCGATCGAACAGCAGCGAGCCCATGGCCCCGTCGGCCACCACCACCCGCTCGCCAAGAGCCGTCAGAATGTGCTGCTTCACCGTCCCCCCTCCAGATCGGCCGGGCCGACCCTGTGCACGCCCACGATATCGCGCTGCACGGCACGGGCGTAGCTGACCGCCGGGTAGCCGAACATCATGGCGTACATAGACCGGTGATCGGCCGGAATGCCAAGGGCCCGGCCAAGCTCCGGAACCACGCTCTGCAGGGCCCAGCGCGCAAAGCCGCACCAGACGGTGCCAAGGCCCAGACTCTGGGCCATCAGTTCGAAATAGGACAGGGCGATGAACGGATCCGCGTCCGGAGCGGCCGAATCCTTGGGAGCGGAAGCGATGATCATGTGCGGCGCCTTACGGTAGATGATGTCCTTGCCCTGATCGTATGGGGCGACCATCTTGGCGAAGAATTCCATGCCGTCGGGCAGGCTGTCGTCGATCACGGCCTTGCGGATTCCATCCATGGTCCCTACCCGGATCAATTCCATCACCTGCGGGTCGTCAACCAGGGTGAAACGAATCCTGCGCTGATTCTTGCCCGTTGGCGCATGGGCGACCACGTCCATGAGCCTGCCCAGGACATGCTCTTCAACGCATTCAGGGCGGAAGCGACGCACGGAGCGGCGGCTTTTGATCAGATTTTCCAGCGCATCCGGAGACGGGGGCAGAACGGGTGCGCTCTGATCGGGATTCTTGCCCAGGATGGAAAGGGCAGCGGTGGGACAGACGGCCAGGCAGTGCTGGCAGCCAATGCAATACGACTCCCGGTGCTCGGGGATGTGCGGCAGGCCGCCATCCATGTCTATGATGGACACCGGACAGTCGGCCGCGCATTCTCCGCACTGTACGCAAAGGGTTTCGTCGATGATGAAATCAAGCATGCTTCCTCCAAAAGTCGTGATCTGTGAACAATCCCCTCCTACGGCGTGATCGGTGGATGCACAAGTGCGGCAAGAACACGCAACTTTGTTGCATGCACCTTGACTTCGTGCAATCCTGTTGCATAAACATCCTTCCAAAATCATGGAGGAAAAATGAGAAATAATCTTTGCCTGTTCACTGCGTTGCTGAGTTTGCTCGCAGTCTCGGCCCAGGCCGCTCCAACCGCCTTCGTGACCATAACCCCGCAAAAATACTTTGTTGACAAGGTCAGCGGCGGCGAGGTTCCCGTTTCGATCATGGTCGAACCCGGAGCCAATCCCCACGCGTACGAGCCAAGGCCCAGACAGATGGCCGAACTGGCCAGGGCGAGCATCTACTTCACCATCGGCGACAGCTTCGACCAGACCTGGCTTGAGCGGATCATGGGCGCCAGTCCGGGAATGACCGTCGTGCACACGGCCAAAGGCATCGACAAGATCCCCATGAGCGAGGAACATGACCATGGCGAAGTACATCACGACGGCGAAATGCACCATGACGGCGACGAACATCATCATGAAGGGGAACACGCCGGGGAGGGGCACAAGGCGGAAGCGCATGATGCCCATGGCGCTCGGCACGACGACCATCACGACAATGAGCACGGCGCTGATCAGGGCACGCTTGATCCGCACATCTGGCTCGATCCCGCGCTGGTCAAGGTTCAGGTAGCCCACATCCGCGACGGGCTCAGCCTTGTGGATCCCGAGCGGGCGGCCTTCTACGCCTCCAATGCCGCCGCCTTCGACAAGGAGTTGGATGAGCTCGACCGGGAAATCCGGTCCATTCTGGAGCCGCTGCCCCAGGAAAATCGCACCTTCCTTGTCTTCCACCCGTCCTGGGGCTATTTTGCCAGGGCCTACGGGCTGACCCAGGCATCCATCGAGGTGGACGGCAAGGAGCCAAGTCCCAGGGATCTGGCGCGGATCATCGCAGCCGGCAAGGAATCAGGGGCCAAGGTTATTTTTGTGCAGCCGCAGTTTTCGCAGAAAAGCGCCGCCGTCATCGCCAAGCAGATCGGGGCCACGGTTGTGCGACTCGATCCCCTGGCTGAGGATTGGGCCGAAAACCTGCGCAGTGCGGCCCGAGCCTTTGCCGACGCGCTCAAATAAACGACTTCAAAAAGAATCATGACACCGGGCCGCTTGAGGGCCCGGCACTCTTCAACAAAGCAACCGGGAAGCGCATGAACACGCACGACCATTCCTGCTCCACCTGCTCCGGACACGGTCATCCGATCATCCCCGAGCCGCACTTCAGGCCCCTGCCGGGCACCGGAACTCCGATCATCGAGCTTCAGGGCGTGAGCTTCGCCTACGACGATCGGGAAGTGCTCTCCAGCGTCGACCTGAAGGTCTCAAGCGGCGACTTCATGGCCGTCATCGGGCCCAACGGCGGAGGCAAGACCACCCTCGTCAAGCTTATCCTCGGGCTGCTCGCGCCCAAGGCCGGAACGGTGCGGGTGCTCGGCGCCGATCCGCTCTCCGTGCGGCCCGCCGTGGGCTATGTGCCGCAGCACGCGCTCATCCAGCCGAGTTTTCCGGTCACGGTCCACGAGGTGGTCCTGCTCGGGCTGCGCCGCGAGGGCGGCCTGCTCTCCACAGGTCGCTGGCCCGGATACCGCGCCAGGGACAAGGCCAAAGCCATGGAGACCCTGCGCATGGTGGACATGGCCGAACTGGCCACACGCCGCTTCGACGCCCTCTCCGGAGGCCAGAAGCAGCGTGTGCTTGTGGCCCGGGCCCTGGTCTCGGACCCGGCACTCCTGCTCTTTGACGAGCCCACCTCAAACATCGACCCCCAGGGCAAGGTCTGCCTCTTCGACCTGCTCTCGGCGCTCAGTTCCTCCATCACCATCGTCATGGTCAGTCACGACCTCATCTCCGCCTCCACGCGCATCTCAAGCGTGGCCGTGGTCAACCGCACACTTATCCAGAACCAAAGCCGGAAACTCACGCCATCCATGCTCGAACTCATCTACGGCACTCACGACGCATCCTGCCCCTTAGACACCTACATCAAGGAGATGTCCTCCATCTTCGGCCAGGCCGGGCCAAGGGGTTCCATATGAATTCAGTGCTGAGCATGGAATTCATGCAAAACGCCCTTATGGCCGGAGTGCTGGCAAGCCTTGCCTGCGGGATCATCGGCTCTCTGGTGGTCGTCAACCGGCAGGTCTTCATGGCCGGAGGGGTGGCGCACACGGCATATGGAGGAGTGGGCCTGGCCTTTTTCCTGGGGCTTCCGGTGCTGCCCTGCGCCGTGGGATTCACGGTGCTGGCCGCCCTGATCATGGCCCTGGCCTCCTTTGGCCGTAGCGAACGCAGCGACGGCATCATCGGCATCATGTGGGCCGCGGGCATGGCCTTTGGAATCATCCTCCTGGACCTGACCCCGGGCTACAACGTCGACCTCATGAGCTATCTCTTTGGCAGCCTCCTGGCGGTACCCGCAAGCGACATCTGGATCATGCTCCTGCTCGATGTCTTCATTTTGGCCGTGGTCCTTTTCTGGTACAAGGACTTTTTGTCCCTGTCCTTCGACATGGAATTCGCCCGCTCCACAGGCGTGCCTGTGCGCATGCTCTACGTCCTGATGCAGGTCATGACCGCCGTGACCGTGGTCATGGTCATCCAGGTCGCGGGCCTCATTCTGGTCATCGCGCTTTTGACCATCCCGCCCATGCTGGCCGAGCTCTTCACCAACTCCCTGTGGAAAACCATGGTCCTCGCGACCCTGGCCAGCCTGTTCTTCTGCCTCTGCGGACTGGCGGTATCCTATCATCTGGACCTGACCTCCGGAGCGTCCATCATCGCCGTGGCCACGGCCGGATACGTCGTCGCCTGGGGATGCAAAACACTTTGGCGGCGGACATGAAAGCGCGCATGTCCGCAAAGGCGGCCGCAAACCGCTTGAAGGAAGCCGGTCTTGAGAGCACCGAACACCGCCTGCAAGTGCTTATGGCCGTCGGCAACACAGCGCACCCGTCCAGCGCTCAGGAAATTCTGGAAAAAATCAGCGCCAAGAACGACATCAACCGGGTCACGGTGTATCGCATCCTGGACCTGCTGGTGGAACACAACGTCCTGAATCGGCTTGGGCTCGGCGAAAAATCCCAGCGCTTCTGCCTGCGGGACGCCCACAAAGACGAGCACCCGCACTTCCACTGCACCCACTGCGACTGCTACCTGTGCCTTGATGTCCGGCAGATGCCGGTGGACCGCCACGCCCTGGACGATCTCTCTCTCGACATCCGCCACGTCGACATCCGCCTGGAAGGAATCTGCCCCGCCTGCCAGAAAAAATTGCGCAAGCGGGATAAAGCGACACCGGCGAACAAGCCGGCCTGAATCCCCTCCCAACAAAAAATGCATGAAAAAACCGGGCTCCTCGCGAAGCCCGGTTGCAAAACCTTTTTTACCGACAAATCCGTCAATACCCTTTGAGCTTGTCGATGTACTCGGGCAGCCACAGGGATATCTGCGGAATGTAGGTGACGAGGATGAGGAAGAAAAGCAGGATCATCAGCCACGGCAGCGCCGCGCGCACGACCCAGGTCAGATCGCGCTTGGTGATGCCCGCCGTGACAAAGAGATTGAGTCCGACCGGCGGAGTGATCAGCCCGATCTCCATGTTGACCACACAGATGACGCCCAGATGAATGGGATCGATGCCGAGCTTGACCGCGATGGGAAAGAGGATCGGAATCATGATCATGGTGATGGCCGAAGGCTCCATGAAATTACCCGCCACAAGCAGCAGGATATTGACGACGATCAGGAAGCCCCAGGCGGGCAAACCCCAGCCGACAATGGTCTCGGCGATGAGATGCGGAATCCGCTCCGTGGTCAGCACATGGGCGAAGAGCATGGCGTTGCCGATGATGAAGAGCAGCATGATGCTGACCTTTGCCGCATCCAGGACCACGTGGCGCACTTCCGGATGGACCCAGGATTTGGGAATGGCCACGAAAGTCTGCCACAACCCGCGAAACAGGGCCGAGGACAGGGGCTCGTCCACCTTGCGCAGGGGCACTTCCTTGAGCGGCCCCATGTCGCGATAGACGAAGACGGCGATCCAGTAGGCGTACACGGCCGAAATGGCCGCCGCTTCCGTAGGGCTGCAGATGCCGCCGTAGATGGATCCAAGCACGATGACGACCAGCATCAATCCGCCCATGGCCGTGAAACCGGACCTGAAAACCTGCCTGAATCCGGGCCAGGCCAGAGCCGGATAATTCTTGATCCGGGCCACGATGTAGATAGCGATCATGAGCAGCAGCCCCAGGCAGATGCCGGGAATGAATCCGGCCATGAACAGACGTGCCGCCGACTCCTGGGTCGCCGCCGCATATACGAGCATGACGATGGACGGCGGAATGAGAATGCCGAGCGTTCCGGCATTGCAGATGACTCCGGCCGCAAAGGATTCGGGATAGCCCGAACGGACCATGCCGCCGATGACGATGCTGCCGATGGCGGCCACCGTGGCCGGTGAAGACCCGGATACGGCGGCAAAGAGCATACAGGCCAGGACCGAGGCCATGGCCAGGCCGCCCTTGACGTGCCCGATGCAGTCGAGGGCGAAATTGATGAGACGCTTGGCCACGCCTCCCGTGGATAAAAACTGGGAGGACAGAATGAAAAACGGAATGGCCAGCAGGGTATAGTGTTCGGAAACCGATTCAAAAAGCTTCAAGGCTATGGACGCCAGGGAATCGTGGGAAAAGAACAGGATGGTCGTGATGCTCGAAAGACCCAGCGCAATGGCGATGGGCATCCCCGTGGCAATAAAGAGGAAGAGCAGGGTGAACAGTGCCGCAGTTGTCATTCGTCGTCTCCATCCAGGGAAGTACCCTCTTTTTGCGCCAGATACATGCTCTCCTTGGCCTCATCCAGAAGCTTGAACCCTTCCTGTTTGCCTCGGATGACCGCCCAGAGGAGATCCAAAAGACGGATGGCGAGCATGACCATGCCACCAAAGAGGATGCTGTTGGCGATCCATTTGGGGACGGGAATGTCCTCAAGGTGGATTCCTATGCTTTTGAGCTTCCCAAGATAGGTCCAACTGCCCACGAGAAAAAGCCCGCAATAGAGCAGGCACAGCAGAATGGCCACAATGGAGATGGCCCTGCGCACATTTACCGAAAACAGCCTGACCAAGGCGTCGACACCGATGTGCGACCCGACCTTGATGCCATAGGAAACCCCGAACATGACCATCCAGCCCGACAGCAGCAGGGTCAATTCCTGGGCCCAGTGGATGCCCACGTTGAACCCGAACCGCATGAGCACTTCCATGAAAACAAGCAGCGTCATGGAAGCAAGGAGGAGGGAAATGATCCCCTCCTCCACTTTGTTGATAAGTGTATTCATGATCTGACGGGACTAGTTGTTGGCGGCGATGGCTGCTTCGAGGTTTTCCTTGCCCACTGCGTCCTCGAACTTCTTCCAGACCGGTTTCATGGCTTCGACCCAGGCGGCGCGTTCTTCTTCGGTCAACGTAATGATCTCGCTGCGCTTGGAGTCGATAATTCTTTGCTTGTCGTTCAGATCCTTCCGAGCGGCTGCGGCGTTGCCGGCAACGATGGATTCTTTCAGGCATTCTTCAAGCACGGGGCGCACATCGGCCGGCAGGCCATCCCAGAATTCCGTGGAACTGATGACGAGATAGTCCAGGATGCCGTGATTGGTCTCGGTGATGTAGGGCTGCACTTCGTAAAACTTCTGGGAATAAATGTTCGACCAGGAATTTTCCTGACCGTCGATGGCCCGGGTCTGAAGCAGGGTGAAGACTTCGGCGAAGGGCTTTTTAAGCGGCATGGCGCCGACGGCTTCAAACTGGGCGGCCAGAACGTCTGAGGTCATGATTCTGAATTTCTTGTTCTTGGCGTCGCCAGGACCATGAATGGGGTCGTTGGCGGAAATCTGCTTCAAACCGTTGTGCAGGTATTCAAGTCCGATGATGCCCTTGTCCTTCATGGACGTTAGCAGCGCCCGGCCCTGGGGGCCCTGCTGAAACTTGTCGATGGCGGCCATGTCCTTGAACAGGAAGGGCAGATCGTAGATCTGCAGCAAGGGAGTGTATTTCTGAAATTTGGACAGGGCCGGAGCCAGCAGGTGCACGTCACCCAGAAGAAGGGCTTCAAGTTCCTTGCCGTCACCGAAGAGCTGGGAGTTGGGGTAGACTTCGACCACGACCTTGTCGCCCAGGCGCTCAGCCACAAGATCGCGGAATTTGTTGGCCATGATTCCCTTGGGGGTATCTTCGGCAACAACGTGGGAGAATTTGATGACGATGGGAGCAGCGATGGCGGACGCAGCACAAAGAAAAACCGCACCCACCGCAAACGCAAGAATGGTCTTCAGTTTCAACATTCCAAATACCCTCCAACGGTTAAATTAGTTTGGACGGAAGTACTCTTTGAGATGCTTTACTGCAAGAATTTATGAATAAATTGCCCTTTTTTTTCATAAATGAACAAAAAAAATCCGCTTTCCAAACTGTTCGCACAACCAGTTTTGTTCGTGATAAATTTATCAAAACGTACAATTATTTTGATTACAATTTAACCAAGAACAAAAAGCAAAAATTGTTTTAAAAAAAATCATAATATTACCATTATATATAAATTTTACGAACGTAATATTTGCAGAAAATTCAGCAGTACATAAAAAAATGACCTTTCTTGCCCCTGAAATATGTCCGATTTTTCAGACAAATTCCACTCTCAAAATAAATTTTTCCCTCTCAGCTGAATATTGATCACCAGAACACTGTATTCCCCGCGTAAAAATGAAAATAATTCAGACCCACTGCGCTTCATGTGCCACCCATGGCTCAAGGCGCCCACTTCACCCACCAAGCGGGCACAGCAAAAAAAAGCCGCCCAACACCTGAAGACCATCTCAACCCGGAACCGCGTACCGCACACAACTCCTGATGCCTCGCCAAACCAGCACAAAACAATCCCCCCCTGACCAACCGAAACAAAAAACACCGCCCACCAAAGCCTCAAGGCCATGGCGACCCCGGACCGCGTACCGCACACATCTCCTCAAGCCTTCCCAAACCAGCACAAAACGGTCTTCCCACAACCAACCGAAACAAAAACACCGCCTACCAAAACCTCAAGGTCAGGGGGCGTCATGGTCTTGAGGCGTGTCGGCTGTCTGACTGAGCCAGGCATCGTTTGCTGAATCGTTGCCGGGTGTGCAGCCACAATTTTCCGTCCTGTACGCAACGATTCAGCTCTACGAGGCCAGCGAAGGAGTTCCGGCGCGACTCAAGGCCATGGCGACCCCGGACCGCTTACCGCACACATCTCCTCAAGCCTTCCCAAATCAGCTCAAAAAAAATCCGCCAAGCAACCAATCAAAAACATCCCACCAAAACCTCAAGGTCCGGGGGCATCATGGTCTTGAGGCGTGTCGACTGTCTGACTGAGCCAGGCATCGTTTGCTGAATCGTTGCCGGGTGTGCAGCCACAATTTTCCGTCCTGCACGCAACGATTCAGCTCTACGAGGCCAGCGAAGGAGTTCCGGCGCGACTCAAGGCCATGGCGACCCCGGACCGCTTACCGCACACATCTCCTCAAGCCTTCCCAAATCAGCTCAAAAAAAATCCGCCAAGCAACCAATCAAAAACATCCCACCGAAACCTCAAGGTCCGGGGGCGTCATGGTCTTGAGGCGCGTCGGCTGTCTGACTGAGCCAGGCATCGTTTGCTGAATCGTTGCCGGGTGTGCAGCCCCAATTTTTCGTCCTGCATGCAACGATTCAGCTCTACGAGGCCAGCGAAGGAGTTCCGGCGCGACTCAAGGCCATGGCGACCCCGGACCGCGTACCGAACACATCTCCTCAAGCCTTCCCAAACCAGCACAAAACGCTCTTCCCACAACCAACCGAAACAAAAACATCGCCCACCAAAACCTCAAGGTCAGGGGGCGTCATGGTCTTGAGGCGCGTCGGCTGCCTGACTGAGCCAGGCATCGTTTGCTGAATCGTTGCCGGGTGTGCAGCCCCAATTTTTCGTCCTGCATGCAACAATCCAAAGCTACGAGTCTGGCGTACGCGATATTCCAAGGGAGATGGCGAACTGATGAAACAAAGCTGCTCCCGGCAGACGGACACAAGGCGGAAACATCCGTTGTGGCGCCTGCCGGGAGCAGCTTTTCGAGGTCGTGAAGGGTGTCTTATCTGAAAAGGATGATTCTACCAGCCCCAGGTCAAGTATTCGTGGATCGAATCCGCGGCCTTACGTCCCGCGCCCATGGCCAGGATTACGGTGGCCGCCCCGGTGACGATGTCTCCTCCGGCCCAGACGGCCTTCTTGCCGGTCTTGCCGGTTTCCGGATTGGCAAGAATATACCCGGATTTGCCGAGGGGCAGGTCGGGGGTCGAGCGTGTCAGCAGCGGATTTGCCCCGGAACCGATGGCCACGATGGCCAGGTCACACTCGATGACAAACTCCGAACCCTTCACGGTCACCGGACGTCTGCGCCCCGACGAATCCGGCTCGCCCAGTTCCATGCGCACGCATTCGATGCCCGTCAGGCGTCCCTTTTCGTCTCCAAGATAGCGCACCGGATTGGACAGCAACTCAAAATTGAGCCCCTCCTCCTCGGCGTGGTGAATCTCCGCGCTCCGGGCCGGCATCTCCGCCCTTGAGCGACGATAGACGATGCTGACCTTCTCCGCGCCCAGGCGCATGGCCGTGCGGGCACTATCCATGGCCACGTTGCCGGCGCCCAGCACCACCACATGCCGCCCCTGGGGGATGGGCGTGTCCACTTTCGGGAAAAGGTAGGCTTTCATCAGATTGGCCCGGGTCAAGTATTCGTTGGCCGAAAGCACCCCGACCAGATTCTCGCCGGGAATGTTCATGAACCGGGGCAGGCCCGCGCCCACTCCCAGATATACGGCGTCAAAGCCCAGCTCGAAGAGTTCGTCCACCGTCTCGGTGCGCCCCACGACCACGTCACACTCGATTTTAACACCCTGAGCCTGAAGGCATGACACCTCCGAGGCGACGATGTCCTTGGGCAGCCGGAACTCGGGGATGCCGTAGACCAGCACGCCGCCGGGCTTGTGAAAAGCCTCGAAAATGGTGACCTCGTGTCCCTTGAGGATCAGGTCTCCGGCCACGGTCAGGCCCGAGGGACCGGAGCCGACCACGGCCACCTTCTTGCCCGTGGCCTTTTCACGGGAGGGCAGTTCGCAGACATGATGGGCACGCTCCCAGTCCGCGGCAAAACGCTCCAGATTGCCGATGGCCACGGCCTCGCCCTTGCGGCCCAGGATGCAGTTGCCCTCGCACTGGATCTCCTGCGGGCAGACCCGGCCGCAGACTGCCGGGAGGCTGTTGCGCTCCCAGATCTTGCCGATGGCCAGATCGAACTTCCCGTCCGCGATGTGTTTTATGAAACCGGGGATGTCGACGCCCACCGGGCATCCCTGGACACAGAGCGGGTTCTTGCACTGCAGGCAGCGGCCCGCCTCGGCAATGGCCATCTCCGGAGTGTAGCCCAAGGGCACTTCCTCAAAATTCCTGGCCCGGACCTTGGGTTCCTGCTCCGGCATGGCCAGACGTGACTTCTTGTTCGTACCCTCCATCTAGCGCTCTCCTTCGCATTTGCACAGGTGCCGACTAAGCTTCTCCTGTTCCGTGTAGGCCTGCAGACGCAGGATCAATTCATCGAAATCCACCTTGTGGCCGTCGAACTCCGGGCCGTCCACACAGCCGAATTTTGTCTCTCCGCCGACGGAAACCCGGCACCCGCCGCACATGCCGGTGCCATCGATCATGATCGGGTTGAGGCTGACCAGGGTCGGGACACCGAATTCCTTGGTCAGAAGCGAGACGAACTTCATCATCGGCACAGGGCCGATGGCCACCACCTGGTCGATCCCGCCCTGCTCCAGGAGTTCCCGCAACACTTCGGTCACGAAGCCCTTGCGTCCGTGGCTGCCGTCGTCGGTGCAGACGTGCAGGTCATGGGAGGCTTGGCGCATCTTGTCTTCCAGAATAAGCAGATCCTTGTTGCGGGCCCCTATGATGGATGTCACCTTGCAGCCGGCGTCCTTCATGCCGCGGGCAATGGGATGCAGCACCGCCACCCCTGTCCCGCCGCCGACGCAGACGACGTTCTTGCCACCCTCGATGTGCGTCGGCTGGCCCAGGGGTCCGATGACGTTCTGGAAGGAATCCCCGACCTGAAGCCGGGAAAAAAGCTCGGTACTCTTGCCGACCACCATGTAGATGACCGTGACGGTGCCCTTGACCGGATCGGTCTCGGCCATGGTCAGCGGGATGCGCTCGCCGTCCTCGTTGGCCTTCAAGATAAGAAACTGGCCCGGTCGAGCCTTGGCGGCAATGCGCGGCGCGTCTATCTCATTCAGGATGACCGTGCCCCCGGCCATTTCCTCTCGTTTGACTATTTTGAACATACCATCGTCTCCCGTTACATTCGTGATAATGCGGACCGGAACAATGGATGTGTCGCGGTCGCCTCGATCATCGGATGGATCATCCTTCCGGCAGGCAAGCCTTTGCCTGAAAATGCGTCAATGCCGCACCATACCCGGTTGCGCCCCTCATGAGAAGTCCAATTTGACCATGCGGGAAACCAGGATTCACCTGGGTTTGGCTCGATGCGCTTGTACCTTGCTGGCGCAAATCGACACACGGTCCACATGAAAAAACCCTCCGACTCATAAGAGTGGGAGGGTTCGTGTTCGTTCTGAAGGCTGGCCGCGCACATGTTCCTTTTGGGATCATTGCCGCCGCACGGCATTGACGTCAGCCACCAAGATAGGCCTGGATGACACGATCGTCACTGAGCAGTTCCTCGCCGGACCCCTGCAGGACAATGGCCCCGGTTTCAAGCACATAGGCGTAGTGGGCAACCTTGAGGGCCGCGAAGGCGTTCTGTTCGACCAGAACGACGGTCTTGCCCTGGGCGTTGATAATCTTGATGATCTCAAAAACATCCTTGACCAGGAGCGGAGCCAGACCCAGAGAGGGTTCGTCGAGCATGACCACGTCGGGAGCGCTCATCAGCGCCCTGCCCACGGCCAGCATCTGCTGTTCGCCGCCGGACAGGGTGCCGCCCTTCTGGTTCTGGCGCTCACGCATGCGCGGAAAGAGGTCGAAGACCCACTCCTTGTCCCGCTCGATCCCGTCCTTGTCGCTGCGGCTGTAAGCCCCCAGATACAGGTTCTCGGTCACCGAGAGGTGCGGGAAGATGCGCCGCCCTTCCGGAGACATGACGATCCCACCCTTGACGATCTCCACCGGATCAAGGGTGGTGATGTCGCGATCGTTGTAGGTGATGGTGCCCTTCTTGTTCTTGATCAGCCCCGAGATGGCCCGAAGCGTGCTGCTCTTGCCCGCGCCATTGGCTCCGATAAGGGTCACAATCTGGCCCGTGGGCACATCGAGGGAAATGCCCTTGAGGGCATGAATGCCCCCATAATATACATGCAAGTCACTGATCTTAAGCATATTTCACGTACTCCTCACCCAGATAGGCTTCAATGACCTTGGGATTGGACTGGATGGATTCCGGACCGCCCTCGGCGATGGTCACACCGTAGTCCAGAACCCACATGTGCTCGCACACGCCCATGACCACTTTCATGTCGTGCTCGATGAGCAGGATGGTCAGGTCGAAGCGGGTCCGGATGGTGCGGATGAAGTCCATGAGTTCCATGGACTCCTGGGGGTTCATGCCCGCCGCAGGCTCGTCGAGCAGCAGGAAGCGAGGCCCGGTGGCCAGGGCGCGGGCGATCTCGAGGCGGCGCTGCGCACCGTAAGGCAGGCTGTTGGCCTTTTCAGCGGCAATGTCTCCAAGCCCGACGATTTCGAGGAGTTCCATGGATTTCTTGCGGATCTCCTTTTCTTCCCGAAGCGACGCCGGAGTCATGAGCACGGACTGGATCCAGCCTGTGCGCTGACGCACGAAACTGCCGATCATGACGTTTTCCAGCGCCGTCTCGTTGCCGAAAAGGCGGATATTCTGAAAGGTGCGGGCAATGCCGGCCCGGCAGACCTGATGCGGATTCATGCCGGTGAGTTCCTTGCCCTCGAAGAAGACCTGGCCCTCGGAGGGACGGTAAAAACCCGTGACCATGTTGAAGCAGGTGGTCTTGCCCGCGCCGTTGGGACCGATCAGCCCAGTGATGCTGCCCTGGGGCACGCTCGCGGTGAAGTCGGAGACGGCGACCAGGCCTCCGAAGCGCATGGTCAGATTTTTTGTCTCAAGAATCATGCTCATGCCTTACCTCGCTTCATGAACCTGGCCACGCCGTCCCAGGTGATTTCACGCATGCCCATGATGCCCTCGCGCCTGAAGAGGATGACCAGGATGAGCACCAGGGAAAAGACCACCATGCGCATGCCCGGAATGCCGTCCATGCTCCAATCGCCGATGGTGATGGGATTTTCCACGAACCTGAGCCATTCGAGCACCACGGTGATGCCCACTCCGGCGATGATGGAACCGGTGATGGAGCCGAGTCCGCCGGTGACAACGATCATGAGCACGTTGAAGGTCAGGGTGAAAAGAAACATCTTGGGATCGATGGTGGTCAGCAGGCTGCCCAGAAGCGCCCCGCCGACACCGGCGAAGAAAGCGCCGAAGATAAAGGACAGGAGCTTGACGCGAAAGACATCGACGCCCATGGCCTTGGCCGCGGTCTCGTCGTCGCGAATGGCCTTGAAGACATTGCCCGTGTTGCTGCCGAGAATCCGGATCACGAAATACAGGGTCAGCAGGCACCAGCCATAGTTCCACCACAGGTTCGCATGATCCGGGATACCCTTGAAGCCGAGGGCACCGTTGGTCACGCGGGGGATGTTGTTGGCGATGACGCGCACGATCTCCGCGAAGCCGAGAGTGGCGATGCCCAGATAGTCGTCACCCAGGCGCAGCAGGGGCGTGCCGATGACGAGCCCGAAGAGGGCAGCCACCAGACCGCCCGCGATCACGGCCACCAAAAATGGCGCATGGGAATTCTGCACCCAAGGATACGCTTCCTCCAGGATGAAGAGCGTGATCTTCTGGTCGGGAGTCATGATCAATATGGAGCAGACATAGGCGCCGATGGCCATGAAGCCCGCGTGTCCCAGGCTGAACATGCCGGTAAAGCCGTAGATGAGGTTGAGCGACAGTGCCAGGATGATGTTCACGGCGATGAGATTCAGGATCTGAATCTTGTAGCCGTCGAGGTTGCCCTCGGCCCACCACAGAAATAGACCCAGACAGGCCACCAGAACGAAGTTGAGAAAAATGGTTGTACTGCGGTTCATCAGACCTTGTCCTCCGTCTTGACGCCCATGATACCGGTCGGTTTGACCAGCAGGATGCCGATCAACAGGATGAAAGCGAATGCATCGCGGTATCCTGCCAGATCCGGAAAAAATGCCACGGTCATGATTTCAATGAAACCCAGGGCCAGACCGCCGATGACGGCGCCCTGGATGGAACCGATGCCGCCGAAAACAGCCGCGATAAAGGCCTTGAAGCCGGGGATCGTGCCCATGATGGGCTGAAGCTGGGGATAGCGCAGGGCCCACATGATGCCGCTGGCCGCGGCCAGGGCCGACCCGATGCCGAATGTCAATGCGATGACCTTGTTCACGGGCACGCCCATGAGATAACTGGTCTCGATATCCTTGCTGATGGCCCGCATGCCAAGGCCTGCCTTGGTGTGATAGACGATGTAGACCAGACCCATCATCAAAAAGAACGACAGCACCGGCACGAAAAGGGTCAAAGGCAGGACGCGCACGTCACCCCAGAGCATGGGCGTTTCCAGCCACAGAGGGCGGTACACCTGGCGCGGGATGGCCTGAAAGAAGACGATGGCCACGTTCTGCAGGAAAAAGGAAACGCCGATGGCGCTGATCAGAGCCGAAATGCGGGGCGCGTCGCGCAGGGGGCGGTAGGCGATACGATCGACCAGGATGCCTATCCCCGCGACAAAAATGATGGACGCGACCATGGCCACGGCCCAGGGCATGTGAAAAAGAGTGATGCCCCAGAAAACGAAGTAGGCGCCGAGCATGAAAATTTCGCTGTGCGCGAAGTTGATCAAACGCAAAATGCCGTAGACCATGGTGTAGCCGATGGCGATAAGCGCATAGAGGCTGCCCAGGGTCAGGCTGTTCAGGAAGTGCTGGATGAATGTTGCCAGATTCATGGACGATCCTTGTCTGAATACGGCGGCAGGGGTTTCCCCCTGCCGCTCACGCCAAAAAAGCGCTCATTCAGAGAATTAGAGTTCGGGAGTGATGGCACCGACGTACGTCTTCTTGCCGTCCTTGATCATGACCAGGCCAACGGGCTTTTCAGCGTCGTGGGTCTCGTTGATGGTCGTGGTGCCCGTCACGCCGACAAAGCCCTTGGTAGCGGCCAGGGCGTCGGTGATGGCCTGGGGTTCGGCGGAACCGGCGCGGGTGATGGCGTCCATGATGATCATGTAAGCGTCATAGCCCAAGGCGGCGTTGACGTTGGGATCCTTGTCGGGATTGATCTTGATCCACTCGTCGGTGAACTTGCGGGCCACGGGGTTCATATCGGGCATGGAAGGATCGTAAGGGAAGGTGGTGTGCATGAAACCTTCCACGGCAGAGCCGCCGATGGCGGTGATCTCCGGGTTGTCCATGGCGTCGCCGCCCATGATCCTGAAGGTTCCGCCCAGTTCCTGGACCTGCTTCATGATGATGGCGCCTTCGGAAAAGTAGGAAGGAATGAAGAGCACGTCAGGCTGCTTGCTCATGATTTCCTGCAACTGAGCAGTGAAATCCTGGTCGCCGGACTGGTAGTTCAGGGTTGCGACGACTTCGCCGCCGAGCTTGGTGAAAGACTTCTTGAAGAAGCTGGCCAGACCCACGGAATAGTCGTTGGCCACGTCGATCAGCAGGGCGGCCTTTTTCAGGCCCAGATCGCGGTAGGCATAGGTGGCTGCGCCGGCGCCCTGGAAGGGATCGATGAAGCACACGCGGAAGATGTACTTCTTGCCCTGGGTGACCAGCGGGTTGGTGCAGCTGGTGCCGACCTGGGGGATACCGGCCTTTTCGGAAACTTCACCACCGGCCATGGCCAGGGAAGAACCGTAGGTGCCGATGATGGCCTGGACTTTTTCCTTTTCGATCAGGCGCTTGACTGCGTTGGCGGACTCGACCTTATCGGACTTGTTGTCAACCACGAACAGCTCGACCTTCTTGCCGAGAATCTCGCCCATTTCCTTGTGGGCCATCTGCACGCCTTCCAATTCCAACTGGCCGCCAAAGGCATTCTGGCCGGTCAGGGGCAGAAACACGCCAATTTTCACAGTGTCGTCGGCTGCCACGGACATGCCGGCGAAGCCGCAAACCATGGCCAAAACCATGCACAGGACTCCTAGTCGTTTCATCAAAAACTCCTCCAAGGTGAACGTTGAATTCCGATAGATGACGTCACGCGATGCGCCACTCATCACCGGCTGCCGTTTGGCTTCGCGAAAACTCGTCGAAGCCTGCCATGAACCCGGAAACCCAACGCTTCCGGCTTCCCTTTCTCCTCGTCCAGGGTGGAGCCCATGCGGGCTCCGGGGCAGCGATGTTCCCGGATTTACCAGGACACCACCGCGGAAATTTTCTTGGCCAGTTCCACCAGATACCCGGCGAAACGGCTTTCAAACTCCTCCATGGAGAAGCGGTCCGTGGAGGAATCAAAGCTCACCCCGCCAACGACCTTGCCCGTGCGCAGGCTGTACAGCGGCGCGCCGATGGCGATGAGTCCGGGCACGAACTCTTCGCGGTTGCGGGTATAGCCGCGCTCGACGGACTGACGCAGATCCGCCAGCAGTTCCGGCGCTGAAGTGATTGTCTTGTCGGTTTTGGGGGTCAGATCCAGTCGCGAGACAAAGGCTTCAAGCTCTTCGTCGGTCATGAAGGCCATGGCCGCCTTGCCGGCGGCCAGGTAATAAGGCTCGGAGCCATAGCTGAACGAACGGAATGCCTTGGTGTCCTGGGATTCACGGCGGTAAATCAGGTAGATGGAGTCCCCGGACAAAAGGCCGACGTCGACATGCACTCCGTGGCGCTCATGGGCTGCGTCGACCTGAGTCTTGACGGCGCGCTCCAGCTCGCTTTTTTCAAGCATGGCGTGGGCCAGGGCCAACATGCGCACCCCCAGCCTGTACAGGCCGGTACGATCGTCGCGCTTCAGGAAGCCGAGGTCGCAAAAGGTGTTCACGTATCTGTATATGGAGGTCTTGTTGATGCCTGTGCGGCGGGAAATCTGGGCGAGAGTGTAACCGACGTCGTCATCGCCGAAAATATCAAGAATCCAGAGGCCTTTGGCCAATGTTTCGGAACTGTTGTCCTTGCCTGCCATGGATGATTCCGGTTGACGATGAAAATTCGCTGAACGATTGGGAATGTCGAAATAATGAACAACTCGTTCCGCTGAGAGAACCTATTCGTGAAGCTGCGAAACGGCTATGCGAAAAGACCATCGATTGTCAATATGGCGAAGACCGACTTGAGCGCCATTTCACAAACAAGCGCCATGGGGAATCGGAATCGGCTGGAATATCTTGGAATAAGCGATCCGGGCAAAATGGATGGGGCAATCTCTTCAGGGGGCGGCTCCTCGAAGCGGGATCGTCAGGATGTTGGGAACACAATTGTTGCGGCGTGACGCGATGTCTTGCGGGCGTCAGATTTCAGGCATCGTCCGCGCCTTGGGCCCGGAAGCCGGTCGTCGATTCCCTGAAACTGGCCGCTTCGGCCCTGTTCGTACGCAGTCTGGCCTCCGCCGTCTTCGCCTCTATGGCGGCCCTGTGGGCCTCCATCAGGCCCAGACGTGCGTCCCGGCCGAAATGCAGCACCCCTTGAAACAGGGTAATGGCCGCGGCGCTGCCCCCCGCCACCACGGCCGAAGTGATCAGCACCCCGATTTCGGTCGAGGAGGAAGCGTCCGGCGCGGGGGAAAACAGCCGTGCCAGGATGTCGAACCGGATGTGCCGACAGGTGAACCAGGACACCAGCAGCGCGATGGGAGTCTTGAGCCCGGGCACCCTGTCGGATAGCCTTCGAAACCAGTGATACTCGAAGACAAGGGCCAGAGCCCGCTCCAGCAGCATGGCCAACACGACCAGCAGGAGCAGGGCCCCCAGGACATCCAGCAGGCGATCATACGCGGCGTCGGGACCCGGGATCATGTTCTTTGCCTCCTGACCAAAACGTGCATCACATCACCACGCCATAGGCTTCGGTGAACGCGGCCACGACGTAGGAATCGCGGGCATGGGCGAACCCGGCGTCACCCCACTTCTCCCCCCAGCTGTTGCGCACAATGAAACCGTCACTGTCGTACCCAACCACGGCCACCGCATGCCCCCCTCTGGCGCTCTCCTTTTTGTAGGTTTCAAGAACACCTGCGCTGGCCGAGGCCTGATACCATGTGTCATCGACGTCAAGACGCGTGAGAATGGGACCGTTGAAGGCCAGCCACTCACGCCACTGGGACAAATCCACGCCCAGGGAAAAATACCCGGAGATCTTGAACCGGGCGGCCAGGGCGTAAAAGGAATTCGGCCTCCCGGAATACAGGCTGCCGTGCCGGAACGGCAACACGGACTCCGGCACCACGCCGAATTTCCTGGCGATATCCAGAGCCACCTTGATGCTGCTCCCGGCGTTCTCGATGAAGGTCGTGGGATATGACGTGAACATGTCCGTCTCCTTGGAAGCCATCCAGACATACCTTGCCGACAGCCTTTCGAACGCAGGCAGCAGGCCCGACTTCACATAGTGCCAGCGCAGCACCGAATTGGCCGTGGCCCATCCCACGCAGGAGCCCGTCTCTCCCTGATCATCAACTTCCCACCACGGCTCCCGCAGATCCTTCGCTTTCGGAACCGTGGGAGCCGTATCGAGCAGGGCCGCGTCCTCGGCGTCTTCAAAGGTCCAGTCGGCCTCGGTATTCCTGGATGGAATGCAATTGAGAATACGCGTCGTGAAATCTGTCATCACTCCTTCCTCCTCGAACCTGATTTTAACTTTCAGTATATGAGAAGGAACCAGATCATTAAATACACTAAGAAGTTTATAATGATCTTACGGAGGATAGGTATTTTCAGGGACAATGCTCACCGAAAAATACTGATTTCACAGGTCAGCGATGGACCCGCCCCAACCAGCGGACAGCCACTCCGGCTCCCGGTACAGGCGCGCGGGGAATCGAATTGCGACAAAATCCGCCGCACCGCCGTATCGCGCCGCCTTCCGCCTGAACCCGGCGCTGGCCTTACGGCCAGGACCCTGCTAGCAATGGGCAGCGCCAAAACGAATCACTTTTTTTCGGGAGCACTCATGGAACTTCAATATTGGCACTGGCTTGTATTCGGGATGATCCTGATCATCTCTGAACTGTTCATCCCAAGCTTCACCATTTTCTGGTTCGGGCTGGGCGCACTGGCAGTGGGCGGTCTGATCTGGTTTGTCCCGGCCCTGAGCCTGACCTTGCAGCTTTTGCTCTGGACCGCATTCTCAGCGCTTCTGACCGCATTCTGGTTTCTGGTCATGAAACCGCGCATGGTGGACAAGACTCGCGCCGGCATGTCCCGGGAGGCGCTCCTGGGCGAAACCGGCCAGGTCATCCGCACCCCCGAGGGCGACCGGCGCGGCGTCGTGCGCTTCTCCAAACCCCTGCTCGGAGACGACGAGTGGTCCTTCATCTGTGACGAACCCGTGCAGCTGGGAGACCGGGTCCAGATCCGCGACGTATCGGGCAACACGCTTGTGGTCGCCCCGAAAACCAACAAACAATCCCTCTAGGAGGTCATCATGTTCAGTCCAGGACTTATCGTCGTCGCATTCCTGCTTCTCTTGGTCATCATCACCATCAGCATGGGGGTGCGCATCGTACCCCAGGGCTTCAAGTTCGTGATCCAGCGCCTGGGCAAGTACCACAGCACGCTGGCCCCGGGCCTGAACATCATCATTCCCTACATGGACACCGTGGCCTACAAGGTGACCACCAAGGACATCGTCATGGACATCCCCTCCCAGGAAGTCATCACCCGCGACAACGCGGTCATCATCACCAACGCCGTGGCCTACATAAACATCGTGTCCCCGGAAAAGGCCGTGTACGGCGTCGAAGACTACCGCATGGCCATCCAGACCCTGGTCCAGACCTCGCTCAGATCCATCGTCGGCGAGATGGACCTTGACGATGCCCTGTCCTCTCGGGACAGGATCAAGGCCAGACTCAAGGAAACCATTTCCGATGACATCTCGGACTGGGGCATCATGCTCAAGACCGTGGAAATTCAGGATATCAATCCGTCGGACACCATGCAGCACGCCATGGAAGAACAGGCTGCCGCCGAGCGCGCCAGACGCGCCACCGTGACCAGGGCCGAGGGCGACAAATCGGCGGCCATCCTGCAGGCCGACGGCCGCCTGGAAGCATCCCGCCGCGATGCCGAAGCCAAGGTCGTGCTGGCCGAAGCGGACCGGGAGGCCATTGCCAAGGTCGCCGAAGCGACCAAGGGCGGCGAACTGCCGCTGGTCTTCCTGCTGGGCCAGCGCTACGTGGACGCCATGCGCAAGATGGCCGAGAACAACAACTCCAAGGTCGTCGTCCTCCCCGCCGACCTGCCCGCAGCCGTACGCGGCATCATGGGGACGCTGGGCAAATAGCCGACGCCGTCCCTTGCCCCAACCCCAAGAGGCGCGGTCGGAACCCTCCGACCGCGCCTCTTGAGAACATTGGCAAGCAATCGGCACTCGCATCTGGCGCGGCAGAAACGTTCATCCCGACAACACGTTCAGATCGCTGAACGCATACCATCATTTCAGACATGCTCACTCACACAGGAACCATTTCCGATTGGCACGAAGAGAAAGGCTACGGATTCATCGCTCCGGAACACGGCGGGAAATCCCTGTTCTTCCACATCAGAGACTACGACAGAACCTGCAAGCGTCCCGTGAACGGGCTCGCCGTGCGCTTCATGCCCTCCCGCGATGCGCAGGGCCGGCCGTGCGCCGTGGGTGTCACGCCGGTCAGCGGCCACAGAAACAACGGCCGGGAAATCCGGCAGCAGGCCCAGGCCGTGTTGATGTGCGCCTGCATCGGCTACGTCCTGTACTATCTGCGCACGTACCGGGCCGCCCCGCTGGAGCTTGGCTTGTGGTACGCTGGCATGAGCCTGCTGGCCGCGCTGCTCTACGCCAAAGACAAGCACGCCGCCGAACGCGGGGCATGGCGCACCCAGGAAAGCACCCTGCATCTGGCGGCCCTGCTCGGCGGCTGGCCCGGAGCGGCCCTGGCCCAGGCGTTCCTGCGCCACAAATCCCGCAAGACATCATTCCGCGTCATGTTCTGGGCCACCGTCTGCGCCAACTGCGGGGCGCTGTACTGGCTGTCCACGCCGGACGGCACGATCTGGCTGTACAGGGTCATCCGAGTGATCCATTGATTTCGGTTCGCCTCGGCGAGTCTGGTCCGGCTCTCCGGAACCGAATCAGATTGCAGACACCAGTCCGCGTGAGACCATGTCCGGCCGATTCGGATCAGACCGGCTCGACATGGGGCGTCAAGCATGCGTTGCGCCACTACAACGACAACGTACGAGCGAACACGTCCCGCAGCATCTTCACGTTTCCCCTCGTCACCCCGGCTTCGTCCGCCAAGGCAGGCCATTGCTGCACTGCGGCCCGGACCTCGTCATACATGCCTGCCATGTCCTTGTCCTTCAGGCCTTCACCCCGGCCTACGGCCCAGAGTTCGCGTCGCCCCGGCGCCTTGCCGTACCCTTGCACCGTCATGGAGTGCTCTCCTCCTGGGCCCGGAGCAAACGTCAGGTCATAGGCGGGAGCCAATCGCCAGTCTCCGGACTCGTCCAGGCAGAAGGAAACGTTTTTGACGTGATCGTCGCGGTTGTGGGTCAGGACGTTGAAAACCATGAGCTTAAAAGCCTGACGGAGATCCGGTTGTTTTTTGGTCAGGATGCGGACGACCTTTAGGAAATCGGCGTAATCGCAACTGGGAACGCGGAAGTTGGAATGGATCAGATTGCCCAGGGTGTGCGTGTGCACCCGGCGGTTGTCATGACGGTCAAAGCGCCGCACGCCAAAAAAGCGGTCACCTCCGGCCTCGAAAAGACGCGATTCCGTCATGACGAGTCCTGCGGCGGCGGCCATGCGAGCATAAGCGAACTCGATGGGCCCGGCGTCCCGGTCATCCTGCCGAGCCGGAAATTTGATGATCCAGGGCGAGAATCCCTCCGGCAGTTCCCCGTGCCCCGAGATCAGCCGATCCCCCTGCACGCCGACCAGCACCTTGGGACGCGCTCCGCCCGGGCTTCCTCCGGCCCGTTGCAGCAGGGGCAAAGCGGTACGCACATCCCCATCCAGAACCTGGGCCGCCTCCCGGGCCAGGCGGCCCAGATCGAAGCTTCCGTTCAGGTCGTCCTCGCGCGGCATGGTCGGTTCGTAGACCAGCGCACCCATGGTTTCGGAGCCCAGGTAGGCCAGACGCTCCAGAATGCCGACCTCGTGGGGATTGCGTCCGGCCCGGCGGAAGGCGCGATCCATGAGCAGAAGGCCCCATCCATCGGGCAGGGAGTCATCGAACAGGCCAAACAAAGGGCCAAAAGCACGGTCCGCGTGTTCATGCAGTCCTGGCGCTGGCGGCAACTTGAATGGCGAAAGCCATAGCGGGCTGCGCAAAAATTCCGGATCGTACTCAAAAAAGATGCCGCCTTGGCTTTCGGCCAACTGCCCCACCAGACGCCGTTCCTCAGGAGTGTACTGCAACAGGACCCGTAGCTTGTTCATAAGCGACCCCGCTTGGGTGCGTTGTCCCGCAGGGCTTCCAATTCCTTCATGGATGTGGCCGGAGCAGGGGTAAAAAGGGTGGCCAGCTCATCCAGCCTGTCCAGGGCGAAGGCCAGTTTCAGCAGGTTTTCCAGGGAAATCTGTCCGGTCCGCTCGAACCGCTTCACGGACGCCTCGCTCACGCCGGACCGCTCGGCCAGAGTGGCGCGTTTCCAGTTGCGGCGTAGCCGCAGGGCCTTGAGCCGTTCCGCCATCTGGCGGGCAACGTCTTCGGGAGTATGCAGGGAGAATACGCTCATTGGATAAAATAACACCCCTTTGTGGCGTTTTTTGCTCTTAATAGGCCATATTTTACCTCTTGTCCATCAGCCCCTTGAACCCAGCCGCCAAGAGGTGACAATCCGCCCCTCCCTGCGCTATGCGAATACCGGCCTGAAACACGAGGCCACCACGCAAACCCTCAACCCCGGAGTCTGGATGTTCAGCGCAGTTATGGATTTTGTCGGCACGCTCCGCAGGGGCGACGCCCGGTGATCTAGCCGGGTCCGTGGCCCCTGCCCCGTCCTCAATTGATTCATCACGAGGAGGAGCATCATGGGCTACACCAACGCCACGGAAGTCTTGCCGAAAACCGTTCTGGAGGCAGTGCAGAAGTATATCGATGGCCAGTGCGTGTACATCCCGCGCCGGGATGACCGCAGGCAGGCCTGGGGGGAGCGCACGCAGACGCGCGCGAACATCAGGGCCAGAAACCGCGAGATCCGCGCCCGGCACGACCGGGGCATGGGCGTGCGGGAACTGGCCAAGCAGTTCTACCTCTCGCCCAAGACCATCTCGAAAATACTCCGCGCACGAACCGCCGGAAGGTGAACACAGCGCCATGGGCCAGTCCCGTGGCGCTTTTTCGTTTCACAGCCGTTCGCGAGGCAGACATCGCCGCGGGCTTGGCTTAATGTCCCGCCAAACGAACGCCGACGTGCACTCCATTCATGTCCGCAGCCAGGGTAATTTCCGGCCCACGAACCGGACCAGCCCGCCCATCCAGAAACCTGAACCCTTCGATGAAATCATGACTCTCCATGACCTCGGTTTTGACCCATGGTTTGCGGCCCATGCCCCTGAATCACAGCCCGATGGATGCAGCTTTGCCCGCGTCTGCGCGGTCGATCGCGGCTCGTATTGCCTCGGAAACGAGTCGGGCGAAGTGCCGGCGGAGCTGTCCGGGAAGCTCTTGTACCAAAGCGACCGGAAGGCGGACCTGCCCTGCGTCGGAGACTGGGTCACGGCGCAGTATTACGACCAGGGCAAAGCCGCCATCATTCACCAGGTCTTTCCCCGCAAGACCTACTTAAGGCGCAGGGCCGCCGGCGGCAGCGTCGATCAGCAGATGATCGCCGCCAACGTCGATATCGCCTTCGTTGTCCAGTCAGGCCATTTCGACTTCAACCCCAACCGGCTGGAACGATACCTGTTCATGACCGCGGACGGACAGGTAGAGCCGATCGTCCTCTTGACCAAAACGGACCTGCTGACCCTGGAGGAACTCGAACAAAGGCTTTCGATCATCGCCTCCTTGACCACGGCCCGGACCCTCGCGCTAAGCGCCGTGACCGGCACCGGGCTCGACGAACTCCGGGACGTCCTCGCCCCCGGTAAAACCTGCTGCCTGCTCGGCTCATCGGGCGTGGGCAAGACGACGATCGTCAACCGCCTCCTGGGCCGGGACGCCTTCGATACCCGGACCGTCAGCGACTCGGGTGAGGGCGTCCATACCACCACCCGCCGCCAGCTCATCCTGCTCGACAGCGGTGCCATGCTGATCGACACGCCCGGCATGCGCGAACTTGGCGTCCTCGGACACGGGGACACCGTTGACGCGGGCTTCGGGGAACTGGGCGAACTGGCCGCGTCCTGCCGCTTCGCCGACTGCACGCACCGGCACGAGCCCGGCTGCGCCGTCCGCGCCGCCATTCAGCGCGGAGACTTGCAGGAAGAGCGCTATGCCAACTACCTCAGGCTCAAAAAGGAAGCGGAATACTTTGAGATGTCGTCGCTGGACAAGCGAAAGAAAGACAAGTCCTTTGGAAAACTCGTCAAATCGGTGAAAAAAGGGATGAAGGGCTAAACGGCTTTTTTCAGAGGGCCTGGCGATACAGCATGCGCAGCATGCCTTCGGGCAAATTCTGATGCCACAAGCCCTGGGAGTCGGCCAGGAGCCAGGCCGCAAGCAGCAGGAACACACATCCAAGCCCAATGCTCCAGAACGGCACTTCCCTGCCCCCGGCTCGCAGGGTCACGCATCCAGGCACCGGGCAGACGGATTGGCAGCGCATGCAGCCCACGCATTCCGGACTGCGCACATCCTCCTTCAGATGCACCGCAATGCCGCCGGGGCATGAGGCGCTGCACCGGCCACACTGGACACAGGCGTCCTTGTCCCGGCGGACGCGCACGGGACCGGCCCAGCTCAACAGGCCGAGCAACGCGCCATAGGGGCAGAGATAGCGGCACCACGCGCTGCGCAGAAATACTCCAAATGCGGCCAGTCCGGCCAGAATCATGAGGGTCAGCGCGGACGGCTCCAGAAAAAAGCCCAGCATGCGCGCATCGGCCACAAAATTGTACGGGCTCGACGCGAACTGCTCCACGGCCCGCAAGTCCATGCCCACGAAAACCGTATACAGAAAAAAAGCCAGCAGCACATATTTGGGCGCGGACAGCAGGATGTCGATCCACCGGCCAGGCACTTTGGACAGTTTCAGCGCCCTGCCCAGGCGGTTGAGCAGTCCGGACACAAGTCCCACCGGGCAGACGTAGCCGCAGAACCCCTTGCGCACGAGCAGGGCCATGCCCAGGGCCGCAAGAAAAATGGCCAGTCCCGCCGGATGGACCACGTCCCACACTCCGCTTTCAACCAAACGGCGCAGCCCCATCAGCGCCGCGATGGGCAAGAAGGCTTCGACAGACGGAGGCCTGGACACCTGGATTGCACTCTGTCCTGTCATCCACAGCACGAAGTGATGAAATTTCCAACCTGTGTACAGGCAAAGAATCAGAAATGCCGATTGGATCAGGCGTTGGAACAACGCAGGTGACGGCAGGGAGAAACGCACGGGATACCTCGTAAAAATCATGACGTGTTGCGGCTCGGTCCTGCACCCCGAACAGACCGCACGCGCAAGTGCATTGCACTAGCGCGCTTGTGCAGAACGGAATGTGCAACAAAGTCCCAAAAATCGGGGCATGGGTTGATTGACGGCGATCTGAAGCAAGATGAATGCCGCGTTCAGAACGACGAAGCCGGGAGCACGGTTAGGATTGCTGAAGGCAATCCGCGTTTGCGACACGCTTGTGTGACGTCCTAAGGGCACCATCCTGAAAATGGCAAAGGCCGGAATCTCTTCCAGCCTCTGTCTCTTTAAGGCCCGGTGCCTAACAGGGAACCTGTTTCAATCCTTTCCCGGCAATTTCAGGTGTTCGAGCACCTTCTGATGGGCCTGCCTGGACTTTTCCGTCTCCAGGGCCGGAATCTCGTCGCGGTCCACGTAGCGGATGGCCGCGCACGGGCACATTTCCACGCAGGCCGGGCCCATGCCGACCTGGCGTCGCTGGGCGCACATGTCGCACTTGGCGACCATGACCCCGCGATCGGTCTCGAACATGGCGCTGTGCGGACAGGCCAGGATGCAGTTCTTGGTCTGACAGCCCCGGCAAAGCATGGATTGCAGGATGATCGCGCCGTCCTTGTCTCTCTTCAGCGCCCCACGCGGACAGGCGTTGGCGCACTTGGGGTTTTCGCAATGCTGGCAATACAGTGGCACCATGACCCCGTCGATGGTCCTGGTCATGTGAATGCGCGAGGTGTCGTTGGTGAAGCGGCACACATACTCGCAGGTTTCGCAGCCGATGCACAGGCTGTAGTCGATATAAAGTGTCTTCTGCCCGCTCATGTCAGCTCCTGAATCCCGCTTCGTTGGTCACGAGGTCGTTGTAGTCGTAGGCGTCGAGCCTGTCCTGGGCCTTGAGGTCCAGCCAGTTGGCCAAAGAGCGGGCCGCGCGCAGGCCGCTGTAAACCGCCTTGCCGATCTTGCTCGGGCCGCTCAGGGCGTCGCCAGCCACAAACACGTTCTCGATGGCGGTCATGTGCAGCCAGCGCACCTCGCCCTTGCGCACGTTCTCAAGGCCCAGCTCCTTGGCAAAGGGCGGCGTGGCCGTCTCGCCGATGGCGGCGACCACCAGATCCACGGGCAGGACCGAGACCTCGGCCTCGTTCTGGCCGGGACGGGAAATCTCCAAACCCTCGACCTTGCCTCCGCCCAGGACCCGCAGCGGCGTGGTGCGATCCAGCCACTCCACGCCCATCTGGCGCAGCTGCTCGATCTCGAAAGCTCCGCACGGCGCTTCACGACTCGTGCGCCGATAAATATGATACACCTTGGCCGCGCCAAGATGGACCGCGCTGTGCGCCACATCCACGGCCGAATGCCCCGCGCCGATGACGGCCACGGTCTTGCCCGCCACGTCAGGCAGCTTCACATTGGGCGCGCTGTATTTGACGGCGCGGATGGGAAACAGAAATTCAAGGCCCGAAAAAACTCCGGGCAAAGTCTCGCCGGGGATGCCCAGTTTGCGCGAACGCCAGGAGCCGGTACAGATCATGATGGCGTCGTGCTTTTTGACCATGTCCCCGAAACCCAGAATCTCGCGGCAGAAATGATCCCCCTCCTCGTCATGCAGAGGGCCGCTGCAGCAGATTTTGGTGTGGGTATGGAAGATGACGCCGGCCTTTCTCTCAAGGTTGCGCGCGCCAAGATCAATGCGCTCCTTGGGGATGCGGTGACCTGGGATGCCGAACAGCATGAGCCCGCCGGGCTTGGGCAGCTTGTCGTAAACCTCGACCTGGTAGCCCAGGCAGGACAGGTAGCCCGTGGCGGCCAGACCGGAGGGGCCCGCGCCGATGATTCCGACGCTGCGGCCAACGGGAGCGGCCGGTTCGGAACACAGAAAATTGAAATTCATCGGGTCCATGGGCACTCCATTATGGTTTATGACCGTATTCGCATCGTCTCCTCCGGCGTGACGCCTTTGTCAAGATAGAGCAATCGTTCACAAAGACGGCGGTCGTGACGCCCGGAAAAAGTCGCGTTTTTTGACATGAGTCAAAGCTCGCGCGCCCGCTTCCCCGTAAACCCCTTCTCAACGGAAACGACAACAACACCCAACAAATGGAGGCTACCCCTCATGTTTTGCAACCAGTGTGAACAGACCGCCAAAGGAACCGGATGCACCCAGATCGGCGTTTGCGGCAAGCAACCCGACGTCGCGGCCCTGCAGGATCTTCTCATTTACGCGCTGCAGGGACTCTCCCAGATCACCGAGCAAGCCCGGGCCAAGGGCGTGTCCGACGCGGCCGTGAACCGCTTCATCAACGAAGGCGTCTTCTCGACCCTGACCAACGTGGACTTCGACCCGGCCCGCTTCCAGACCCTCATCAACGACACCGTCGCCCACCGTGAAGCCATCAAGGCCAAGACCGGCGTGACCGTGGACAGCCCCGCCGCCACCTTCACCCCGGCCGCGACCCTGGAAGGCCTGGTCGCCCAGGGTGAACAGCATGGCATCTCCGAAGCGCTGGAAGCGCACGAAGACCTGCGCTCCCTCAAGCAGATCCTCATCTACGGCCTCAAAGGCGTGGCCGCCTACGCGGACCATGCCGCCATTCTCGGACAGGAAGACGAGAGCGTGTACGAATTCGTGCAGCGCGCCCTGGTCAAGAGCCTGGAAAGCCTGGGCGTGGACGAACTGGTCGGGCTGTGCCTGGAATGCGGCCAGATCAACCTGAAGGCCATGGAACTCCTCGACACCGCCAACACCGGCACCTACGGCCACCCGGTCCCGACCGAAGTCCCGCTTGGAGCAAGGCAAGGCAAGGCCATCCTGGTCTCCGGCCATGACCTCAAAGATCTCGGCATGCTGCTGGAACAGACCGCCGGCAAGGACATCAACATTTACACCCACGGCGAAATGCTGCCCTGCCACGGATACCCGGAGCTCAAAAAGCACCCGCATTTCCATGGCCACTACGGCACGGCCTGGCAGAACCAGCAGAAGGAGTTCTCCGAATTCCCCGGCGCGATCCTGATGACCACCAACTGCATCCAGAAGCCGGTCGAGTCCTACAAGGGCAACATCTTCACCACCGGCCTGGTCGGCTGGCCCGGCGTGACCCACGTCGGCAAGGATTTCTCCAAGGTCATCGAGAAGGCTCTTGAAATGCCCGGCTTCGCGGCCGACGAAGACAAGGGCAGCGTGCTGACCGGCTTTGCTCGCAATGCAGTGCTCGGCGTGGCCGACAAGGTCATCGCGGCGGTCAAGAGCGGCGACATCCGCCACTTCTTCCTGGTCGCCGGTTGTGACGGCGCCAAGCCCGGCCGCAACTACTACACCGAGTTCGTGGAAAAGGTCCCCACCGACTGCATCGTACTGACCCTGGCCTGCGGCAAGTTCCGCTTCTTCGACAAGAAGCTCGGCGACATCGGCGGCATCCCTCGCCTTCTGGACATCGGCCAGTGCAATGACGCCTACTCGGCCATCCAGATCGCCTCGGCCCTGGCGAACGCCTTCGGCTGCGGCGTGAACGACCTGCCCCTGTCCATGGTCCTGTCCTGGTACGAGCAGAAGGCCGTGGCCATCCTGCTGACCCTTCTGTCCCTCGGCATCAAGGGCATCCGCCTCGGGCCCACGCTTCCGGCCTTCATCACCCCGACGGTCCTTGGCGTGCTGGTCGACAACTTCGACATCAAGCCGCTGACCACTCCGGACGAAGACCTGAAAGCCATCCTCGGCTGATCCTCTTCCTCATCGGCAAGGCCCCGCATCGCGCGGGGCCTTGTCCTTTTTTGTCCGCATCCCCTCTTTAGCCGCCATTTTTTTCCGCCACCCGGTTGACACCTTGCCCCGAACATGGCCACTGGATTGAAAAAAATCCCGGACAAGCTCAACCACCACGGATTTCAGCATGGAAGAAAGCGGCACACTCATGGATCGACTGATCCAGTTCCTGACTCAGCCCTACAGGCATGCCCGAAGCGAAGGCTCCGCCATCTCCTGGTTTCTGGTCCGCCTCGGCAGAACCATCGCCCTTGCGGTAGTCAACTTCAACCGCCGCCAGGGCTCCTCGCATGCCTCGGCGCTGACCTTCTACACCCTCCTCTCCCTGGTTCCCCTGGCGGCCATGGCTTTTGGCGTGGCCAAGGGCTTCGGGTTCGAGCAGTTGCTTGAAAAAGAGCTACTCACGCATTTCGCGGCCCAGCAGGAAGTGATCCAGCAGGTCATCGAATTCGCCCGCAACATGCTCGACAACACCAAAGGAGGGCTCATCGCCGGGATCGGCGTCATCGTGCTCTTCTGGTCCGTGATCAAGGTCCTGGGCAAGATCGAGGACAACTTCAACCAGATCTGGTCCGTGTCCTCACGCTCCATCGTGCGCAAGTTCACCGACTACCTCTCCATCATGATCATCGCGCCGGTGCTGCTCATCATGTCGGGCAGCGTCACCGTCTTCATCGTCTCTCAGGTGTCCGCCCTCACTTCCCAGGTCGGGCTGGAAGAAGTCGCAACCCCGGCCATCTCCCTGGGTCTCAGCCTTGCTCCCTACGTCCTGCTCTGGCTGCTGTTCTGCGTGGTCTACCTGATCATGCCCAACACCCGCGTCCACATCGGAAGCGCCTTCCTGGCCGCCATCCTGGCTGGTTCGGCCTACCAATTCCTGCAGATAGGCTATGTAAAATTCCAGATCTACGTGACCAGCTACAACGCCATCTACGGCAGCTTTGCAGCCCTGCCCCTCTTTTTGATCTGGTTGCAGCTGAGCTGGAGCATCGTGCTCTTCGGAGCCGAGATCGCCCATGCCTTTCCTCAATCGAAAGTGGCCGATCCCAAATCGGGCCTTCATCCCCGGAGCGCTTCCCAGACCAGGCTCCTGGCGCTTGGAATCTGCCACGCCGTGGTACAACGCTTTCACCGCGATGAACCCGCCATGACCGAAGAGGAGATCGCCCAGAGGCTCGCCATCTCCCCGCGCGAAACCCGGGAAATGGTCGACATGCTGATCCGGGCGCGCCTCTTGAGCCGCGTTCAGGACGAAGATCAAGGTACCGCCCTGCTCCTGCCAGCCCGCGACAGCGCCCACATCAGCGTGCAAAATGTCGTCGCCGCCATCGATTCCATCGATGAAAATCCGCGCTTCACCGAACAGCACCCAAACCTGGCCAACCTTTCCGCCTGCCTGGACGCGTTCCAATCCCGAAAGGATCCCGGCATGGCCGATACACTGCTGCGTGACATAGACTCGGCAAAGTGCACAAAGAACCCTTCCACCGACCCTTCATAAAATAACCAATTTTGTATAAAAAAGATTGATACCCGGACACCTTTGCAAACAGTTGTTACATTAATGTAAACAATTCCTTCCGATGTTTCGCAGTAAAAATCCACGCCGAAGAATTCCTGCTTTCTCCCTGTCTTAAAAAAAAGAATCCAACCTGCTGATTTATTGAATTTTAATACCTATGAAATCCAGATCGTCCGCAATCGGACATTTTCCTTGCAATCTTGGATTGAAGCGGCATCCTTGTTGCTTCATACCCGCCATGAGCACCTCAACCTGTTCCACCGAATTGCGCGTCCTGCTGGCCATCAGCAAGGTCATCGATCAGGCCCTGGACCTGGAGAGCGCTCTGGAATCAATCCTGAAGATCCTCTCCGACACCATGAGCATGCGCAGGGCCACCGTCACCCTGTACGACCCGCTCTCGGGCCGCCTGGCCATATCCACGTCGTACGGCCTTTCGGACCTTGAGAAGCAACGCGGCGTATATCGCATGGACGAAGGAATCACGGGGATCATCTTTCGCACGGCAAGGCCCTACGTGGTTCCGGACATTTCCCTTGAACCCCTCTTTCTGGACAAGACGGGCACGCGCCGCATCAGCCACGAACGCATCTCGTTCGTGGGCGTGCCCATCCTGCTGCACGGCAGCCCCATCGGGGTCATGAACGTGGACCGTGTTTTCACGGGCCAGGAGCAGCTCGATGCCGACACGGAATTCCTGACCGTGGTGGCCACCCTCATTTCACAGTTCCTGAGTCTTAACGAAAAAGTAAAAAAGCGGGAGGCCGCGCTCAAGCAGGAAAACACCTCGCTCAAGTACCAGATCGCCAGGGAGAATCACGGCCCCTACATCGTGGGCAAGAGCCAGGCCATGCTTGAGGTGGAGCAATACGTGGCCAAGGTCGCCATCACCAAGGCCACAGTGCTGCTCCTCGGGGAATCGGGGACGGGCAAGACCCTCATCGGACGCATCATCCATGAACTGTCCGACCGCAAGACACACCCATTCATCAAGGTCAACTGCGCCGCCATCCCCGAAAACCTGCTGGAAGCGGAACTCTTCGGCTATGAGAGAGGAGCGTTCACCGGGGCCAACAGCACCAAACCGGGCCGCTTCGAAGATGCGCACCTGGGCACGATATTTCTGGATGAAATCGGGGAACTGCCCCTCACGCTGCAATCGAAACTGCTGCGCGTGCTTCAGGAGCGCGAATTCGAACGCATCGGCAGCAACAAGACGCGCAAGGTAGATGTACGCATCATCAGCGCCACCAACCGTGAACTAGAGCTTCTCGTCGGCCAGGGCCTCTTCCGGGAAGACCTCTACTACCGATTGAATGTCTTTCCGGTGCATGTCCCGGCGGTGCGAGAGCGCAAGGAAGACATCCCGCGCCTGCTGAATCACTTCCAAAAGGAAATGGAGCGCGAATACGGGCGCGGCCTAACCCTGACCACGGGCGCCTTGGACCTGCTTTTGGCCTATGACTGGCCCGGCAACGTACGCGAACTCGAAAATCTGGTGGAACGCCTGGTCATCCTGACCGACGACAAGCCGGTGGAATCCGAGCTGGTACGCAGCTTCCTCACGCATGAAACACACCGCCCCGGATCTGCAAGGCAGGCTCCCCAACCGTTCACTCCCCCGGAGCAGGAAAATCTTTGCCAGCCACTCAAGGAAACCGAACGCAGGGAAGTTCTGGCGGCCCTCAAACGAAACGCCTGGATTCAGTACAAGGCGGCGCGGGAACTGAACCTGACACCCCGCCAGATGGGATACCGGGTGCGAAAATTCAACCTTGAGGAGCTCATCGCCAAGGGGCGAGTCGAGCACCGCAGACAGCAATCATAAGACCCCTCGGCCCGGCCGGAAGCAATCCCTCCGACACGTTTCCGGCCGGGCCACTCCTCCCGCCTTCCTCCCTTCTGGTTCATTGCCGCGCTTCTTGGCGCAGAGCCCACGAAACGAATGGCGCAAGCCCCGGTTACCAAGGGCTGCCGAGACATTTCTTAGCTCTTGACGAGCGCCAGCGAAAAGCACAAGTGGAAATACCGAAATTGCCCCATCCAATCGTGGGCAACATTTCCCAGCAGGAGAACCAAGCATGTTCAGACATAACGGATTGTGCGGCCTTGTGGCCGGACTCTTCCTCTTCTTTTCCACCGTCCAGGCCCAGGCCCAAACCCAGCCCCAAGCCCCCGGCTTCGGCCTGCAGGATGTCGCGGCCATGGCGCAAGAGCTCGCGGGCAAACCTTACGAAGACAACGCGGGCCAGGTGCCCCAGGTTTTAAAAACCATCTCGTACGACCAATGGCGGGACATCCGCTTTGTCCCGGAGAAAAGTCTGTGGCGAAAAGAGAAGTTGCCCTTTGAACTGCAATTCTTTCACCCGGGCCTGTTTTACGACCGGACGGTGGCCATCAACGTGGTGGAAAAGAATGTTCCCACCCGTCTGGCCTTCGACACCGAAGCCTTCGATTACGGGAAAAACGTTTTCGCCGCCCAAATTCCGGCGGAAATGGGCTACGCGGGATTTCGCGTCCACACGGCCATCAACACCAAGAACTATCTGGATGAATTCCTGGTCTTTCTCGGGGCCAGCTATTTCAGGGCCGTTGGCAAGGGACAGAACTATGGTCTGTCCGCCCGTGGCCTGGCCATCGACACGGCGGAGCCCTCGGGCGAGGAATTCCCTTTTTTCAAGGAATTCTGGATCGTGAAGCCGGGCAAGAAAGACAAGTCCCTCGTCATCTATGCCCTGCTGGATTCACGCAGCGTAACCGGCGCCTATCGTTTCGAGACCACGACGGGAGCGGAAACCGTGCTCGACGTCGAGTCCATACTTTTCCTGCGTGAACCCGTGACAAAGCTGGGTATCGCACCCCTGACCAGCATGTTCATCTTCGGAGAAAACTCCAATCCTCGCGTGAGCGACGACTTCAGGCCCGAAGTGCATGACTCCGACGGCCTCATGGCAGCCCTTGAAAACGGGGAATGGATCTGGCGGCCGCTGCAAAATCCCAAGTCCCTGTCCGTCAATGTCTTCAGCGCGCCCAACATCCGCGGCATGGGACTCATGCAGCGCGACACGGAGTACGCAAACTACCTCGACCTCGAAGCCAAGTACGAGGCCAGGCCCAGTGCCTGGATCGAACCCAAGGGTGACTGGGGGCCTGGAAAGCTGCATCTGGTGCAGATTCCTTCTCCGGAAGAGATTCATGACAACATCGTCACCTTCTGGACGCCGGAAACAAATCCGCAGCCGGGACAGGCCATCGCCTTTGATTACAGGATGCGCTGGGCGCCGCCCAAACGCGTGGCATCTCCGGAGGGTCAGGTCATTTTCACGCGCACCGGAAAGGGCAAAAAGCCCAATTCCAGACTGTTCGTGCTTGAGTTCCAGGGAGGCAAGCTTGAGGACCTCCCGGATGACGCGGCCCTTGACGCCAATGTCTGGGTCGGCATGGGCGGCAAGCTCCTGGAAAAACGCGTTTACAAAAATCCTGTCACCGACAGCTGGCGTCTGGTATTTGAAATCGAACCCGACTCGACCTCGGCCCTCTCCATGGTTCTGCCGGACAAGAGGCCAAGCATAGAAATGCGGGCAATCCTGCAACACGGCGTAACTCCGCTAACCGAAACATGGACCTACGCCATAAAGCTCTGATGAAAAACAAACACCCGGAGCCCCCTTTGCCGCACGATGACTGCATTGCAGGCCTCTACAGCCCGCCAGTGGAAACGGCGGCCACGATTCTCGAGACCCGGCTGGAAGCAGCCGGAAGACGGGTCGCGGCTTATCTGAGGCATCTGCCGCTGCCGGAGAGAAGCCGTCACGAGCTGGCCCTGAAAACGCTGACAACGCTGGCCGAAGATCCCGGCAACAATCCGTCGCAGGCCGAAGCCAGGGCCATGACCATCCTGCGGGAACTCCTCGCCGAGCAGCCGGTCCCTCTTTTCGTGGTGCCCGGCCCTCCTGTGCAACGCGTGCACATGAAACCCGAAGAGATGGACAGACGGCCGTGGGTGCGAGTGTTCCTGCGCCTTGGCCGGCCTCTTTGGAACATGACCGCGTACTTTTTCAACTCGCGCCTGATCGATATCCTGATGTACGCGCTCCTGCTCGCGGGACTCCATGTTCTCGACGCAAGTCTGCCGTAACGCCGGGACAGACATACAGGACCTTTAAAATACCAGTCTGGCGAATTGCCCGGACTTTCATATTGCCGTCCATGCTTCTCCCCATGGCCCGGCCGCCTCATCAAGGAAATTCATGAAACGAGAATTCTTGAACGAACCCTGGCGCAAGATCGCCAGCCGCCGCAGACTCCTACTCCTCATCCTGGTCCTGACTCCGGCCCTGGTTGCCGCAAGCGTCATGGGATCGCTGCTCCCGCATCGCGGCACCACCTACCTCGAAGCGAGCATCATTTTTGTCTACTGCGTGCTCTTCATCTGGATCTCGCTCGGATTCTGGACCGCCCTGGCCGGATTCTGGACCCTGCTCAAGAAAGACGACCGCTTCGCCGTGACGCGCTCACGCGGGGAACTCGACGCGCCCATCCGCGCGCACGTCAAAACCGCCATCCTCTTCCCAGTCTGCAACGAGGATCCGGAACGGATCATGGCCGGCATCCAGGCCGTCTGGCGATCCCTGGTCAGACTCGGCGCGGCGGACAGGTTCGACATTCACATCCTGAGCGACTCAAACGATCCCGACCGCTGGGTGCAGGAAGAGGCGGCCTGGAACAGGCTGTGCGAAGATCTCGGTGCGCATGGGCACATCTTCTACCGTCGCCGCCGCATCAACCTGAAGCGCAAAAGCGGCAACGTCGCCGATTTCTGCCGTCGCCACGGGGCCCATTACACCTACATGATCGTCTTTGACGCCGACTCCGTCATGTCCGGGGAAACACTCATCCGCATGGTGCGCATCATGGAACGCAGGCGGAACGTCGGTATCCTGCAGACCGCTCCGGCCTGCACGGGGCGCGAGACCCTCATCGCCCGCGCCCAGCAGTTCGCCAATCGGGCCTACGGGCCCATGTACGCGGCAGGACTGCATCACTGGTTCCTGGGAGACGCACAGTTCTGGGGCCACAACGCCATCATCAGGGTCAAGCCATTCATCAAGCATTGCGCCCTTTCGCGCTTGCCGGGCAAGCCGCCGCTCGGCGGCGACATCCTGTCCCATGACTTCGTGGAATCAGCCCTCATGCGCCGCGCGGGATACTCCGTCTGGCTGGCCTACGATCTGGAAGGCAGCTACGAGGAAGTCCCACCCAACCTGCTGACCGAGCTCAAACGCGACCGCCGCTGGTGCCAGGGCAACCTGCAGCATCTGCGGCTGGTCTTCACCCGCGGCATCTTTCCCGGCCACCGCGCCCTGTTTCTGAACGGAGTCATGGCCTACGGCTCGGCCCTGCTCTGGTTCCTGTTTCTGGCACTGGCCACAGCCGAAGCTATCTCCGAGGCTGTGATCCAGCCCGACTATTTCACCCCGGCCAAGTCCCTCTTTCCCGTCTGGCCTGTCTGGGACCCGATGCCGGCCCTGACCCTGCTGGCCGCGACAGGCGTCATCCTTTTCCTGCCCAAGGTCTGCGCCCTGCTCCTGGCCCTGATCAAGGGACGCCGCAAACAGTTCGGAGGATTCTTCGCCCTGTGCGGCAGCATCCTGACGGAAGTGGTGCTGTCCACGCTGCTCGCCCCGGTGCGCATGCTCTTTCACAGCAAGTACGTCTTTTTGACCCTCATGGGCATGGGCATAGGCTGGGGCACACAGCAGCGCGACGACGAAGGCACACGCTTCTGGGACGCACTGCGCTTTCACGGCGGCGGCACGCTACTGGGCCTCATCTGGGGTGCGACCATGTTTCAGATCAACCGGGTCTTTTTCTGGTGGAGTTCGCCCCTGGTCTTCTCCCTCTTGCTCTCCATACCGGTGTCCATGCTCACCAGCCGCGCCGAACTGGGCCGTTTTTTCCGCGCCATGCGGATCTTCAAGACGCCGGAAGAAGTCCGTCTCCCGCGCGAGTACGAGGACATTGAACGCTACATGCAGAGCATCGCCGAAGACAGATCCGGCTTCGGCATTCCAGCCGAGGAAGGTTTCCTGAGAGCGGCCGTGATCCCGGGCGTCAACACCCTGCACCGCACCCTGCTGCGCGGCCCCCGCACCCTGGCACCCGAGATAGAGGGACGCCGCGACGCCATCCTTGAAAAAGCCATGGACAACGGCCCTCAGGCCCTTTGCAAAAAGGAAAAGAAGGAACTGCTGTACGACGCGCGACGCATGAAAAGGCTCCACGAACACATCTGGGAACTGCCTCAGGACGAGCTGGAAAGACGCTGGAAAGTCAGGCTGGATTGATTCGAAGGCAAGAAAACACAGAAGCCACAAAACAACTCTTCAGCTGACCACGTTATTTCATAGGTCCTATAGGTCCCATAAGTCCTATAGGGCCTATTCTTTTTCCATGGCGCCTACTCTGCGCCGGGCAAGTTCTTCAGTCTTGCACCCCATCCTGCCCTGGTCGTCATAAGGCCCAAAAAAAGCCCCGCGTGAGCGGGGCTTGAAAAAAGGATGGGATTGCTCCCTCCTTTTGGAATCTTTTTTAACTAGTTGGCGCTGGCCTTGAATTCATCGCGTCTGTTCTTGGACCAGGCTTCCTCGTTGGAACCCTGAACAGCGGGGTATTCTTCGCCGTAGCTGATGATCTGCAGCTTGGACGAATCAATTCCCAAAAGAACGAGAAACTCATAGGCAGCACGGGCTCTGCGTTCGCCAAGAGCCAAGTTGTACTCGTTGGTTCCGCGTTCGTCGCAATGTCCTTCGATCAGCAGGGACAATGCCGGATTGGCCTTCAACAGCTCGGCCTTCTCCGTCAAAACCTGGCGGGATTCCTGAGTCAACTCATTGGAATCAAAAGCAAAATAAATCTTGTCTGCACCGATCTTTTCGATAGCCTGACGCTGCAGTTCAGCAAGGCGCTGCGCTTCGAGCTGCTCCGCCGTCAAGCCACCCTGAGCACCGGAACCGTCTCCAGCACCAGCAGCGGTCGCGCCGGCAGGGGTGGAGCTCACTTTTTTGGAGCAACCGCCAGCCATGGCCAAACAAAAAACCAAAACGATCAATCCAAAAACGCCTAACTTCTTCATAACTTCCTCCATTAACGAAAAAAAAACACGCCTCTGCCATTATAATTTCCCCCAGGCCGGAGAAGTTGCTTCCCCAGGTCCGGTTGGAATCAAGATTGGTTCGTCTCCATGCTTGGTGGTCAGATAGATCTTGCTCGGACCGGATCTGGTTGAAGCAAAAGCTATGAAATAACCATCGGGAGACCAAGTGGGATCTTCATCACTACCGGGGCCAAATGTCAACTGGCGCTCGCGCCCGGAAGCCAAATCCACCAAAAATAACTTATGTTTACCGTTCACCATCTGGGCAAAAACAACCTGGGAACCATCGGGACTGATGCTTGGGCCGGTGTTGTATTTTCCGGTCAGGGAGATGCGCTTGCTAGTACCATTCACCAGATTTTTCAAGAACACATGTGGATTTCCCAACCTGTTGGAAACAAATACCATTTTTTCGCCGGCCCGATCAAAATCCGGTCCGATGTCTATGCCCCAGTTTTCTTCCAGGGCGCGCACGACCTTGTACTCGGAATTGAGTTCATAAATATCCGGGTTACCGCGCATATCAAGACTGATCGCCACGTTTCCGGCCTTGGTGAAGGCCGGCGCTATCAGCGTGTTTCCGGGAAGTCTCTTTTTCTCCAGGGATCTGGTCTGTCGATCCCAGACGCACAGATTGTGATATTTCTTGTCCAGAAAGACAAAGACCAGCTTTTGCCCGTCGTGAGACCAGGCGGGACTGACGGCAATGCCATCGAGGTTGGTGATTTTTTGCAGATTGAGGCCCTGGGCCGTGGCCATGTAGACCTGTTTGCGCTGCCCTTCCTTCTTGATGAAGGCGATGTTCGAGCGGAAAAAATCCCCCTGCCCGGTCAGCGCTTCCATGAGGTCCGCGCAAAAGCGGGCGGCCACCTCGGGAATCTGCTGCTTGTTGGCCACGCCGTAACCTTTGCCCACAATCAGGCGGCCGGTGTAGACCTCGTAGGCACGCAGCTCCACTTCTCCGACTCCGCCGGGACGCGGGGCCCAGGCAGCAGTGACCAGCACGTCCGTACGCGAGAGCTGAAACTTGTTGAAGTCAATGTTCTGCGCGACATAGCCGCCCGGATTGGGACCGCCGACGATATCCTTGCCGGAAAGCATGTTAAAAAAAGGCAGGAAGGCGCAGTTGGCATGGATGCGCTGCTGCAATTCCGCCGGAGCGTTTTCGGGGATGCCTCCCACCGGACCAGCCCCGTCCTTGGACAGGGCCTCGGCCACGAAAAGATTCACCCGGGACTGACCCGGTCCATAGATGTCGATGTTCAGCACTCCGGCGGCCAGCACGGGACCGGAGAAAACGAACAGCGCTAGCAGAATGAGAAGGAATTTTTTGATCAAGGCAGTCTCCTGCTCAATTTTCCGTATTATAAAAAGTTATGACCAAAGTCGCATCCAGAGTTTCCGGCAATGGAGGCAACTTCTTGGTGTCCTCGATGGCGCGCATTACCGACGCGTCAAAATCGGATCGTCCGGATCCGTTCAACATGCGCGCTCCAAGAATTTCTCCGCCCTTGTTCACTTTGAGTTCCACCGTTGTGGCCAGCACAACATTCGACAACCTGGGGAATCTCCAATTCTGGCGGATGGCCCGCACGACCTGCGTGGCGTAGAATTGATCCAGGCTGCCGGAGGAAACCCCTTCGCCGTCCCCATCCTCGGCCGTTCCGTCCCCGCGCGTGCCGCGCCCCGAGACTTCCCGTCCAAGATCGGCCAGGGCGTCCGCCAAGGCGTCCTTGGAACCACTCTTGTTACCCTTGGCCGCACCTTCCGTGCCGCTTGAGGAAGAAGACTTGGCGACCTTGGTCGCATCGCCCAGAGCCTGCGCCAGAATTTCTTCCTTGGTAGGCTTCTTTTCGACCTTGGGTTCGCTTTTCGGCTCTTCCTTGGCGGTCTTCTTGGGTTCTTCCTTTTTGGGCTCTTCCTTCTTGGGAGCTTCCTTCTTGGGCTCAGGCTTTTTCGGTTCCTCGGGCTTGGCCTCGGCCACCTTGGTGGCGTTCACCGTGTCCGAGGGAATCGCCTTGGCCGTTTCGCTTGGCGCAGCCTTCTTGTCCGGTTTTTTCGGCTCATCCGGAGCCTTGACCGCCTTGGCATCCTTGGGAACGGGCTTTTGAGGGCTCGCTTCCTTCTCGTCAGCCTTTTTTGGCGCGCTCTTGGCGCCGGGCTTGCCCTTGTTCGGAGGACCGACCAGGTCGACCTCGTACATTCTTTTGTTCAGATTAAGTTTTATGTGGGTGTCCGTGGACACATAGGCTCCGCCGAGCAGCACTATCAAATGCAGCACAATGGAGAAAACCCAACTCAAATGACGCAGCGAATTAAACACTTAAACGCCTTATCCTAGGGGTTCTCTTCCTCAGGTTCCGCGACGACTCCAAGCTTTTGCACGCCTGCAGCCCTGACTTCCGCCATCACCTTGACGACCACGCCGTATGCGACATCCTTGTCGGCCTGCAGATAGAGCAGTTTTCCTTTCTCAAATTCCATTCTCTTGAGATAATTACCGAGTTCGTCGACCTTGACCTCATACTTGTCGAGCTTGATGGTCCCGTCCTTGAGCACGTGCAACACCACGGTGTCGCTGTCCTCGGGCAGGGTCTCGACCGCTTTTGTCTCAGGCAGGTCGACTTCGACGCCCTGTGTCAGCATGGGCGCCGTCACCATGAAAATGATGAGCAGCACCAGCATGACGTCCACAAAGGGCGTGACGTTGATCTCCGCCAGAAAGCCTTTTCCCGAATTTACCTGCATGATTTATTCACTCCGCTTGTTCATCCATGGGAGTTCAAGCTGGGCGCGATTCAGAAATTCGCTGGCGAAGCACTCCATCTCCGTATGCACGGTGGTGATCATGCCCAGAAAGGTATTGTAGGCGATGGTCGCCGGAATGGCCACGGCCAGACCGATGGCGGTGGCCACCAGAGCCTCGGAGATGCCGGGCGCGACTGCGGCCAGCGCCGCCGTCTTCATTTGGCCGATGGCGTGAAATGAGTTCATGATGCCCCAGACTGTGCCGAAAAGCCCGATGAACGGGGCCGCATTGGCGCATGTCGCCAAAAACGACAAGGACCGGGACATCTCCCCAAGCCCCTCGCTCACCCCCTGTTCGAGCACCCGGCGCAAATTGTCGCCGGCGACGCGGAACTTCAGGTTGGGATGAATCACGGATTGCTCCAGACGACGAAATTCCTGCAGCCCCCGCTTGGCGATGGGATACAGGGCCGAGTTGCCCTGCTCACGCAGGGTCTGCACACCGTCGGCCAGGTTGGTGGCGTTCTGGAATAGCGCACGCTCGCGCAGGGCCTTGCGCCGTCCGACATTGATCTGAATTATCTTGAAGAAAATGATCGACCAACTGATGAGCGACATGATGGCCAGTAGGCCCATGACGCCCTGCACAACCACGGTCGCATTGGAAATCATGTCCCAGAAACCCATCTGCGACATGCCGCCAAGCTGAGTGGCGGCTCCCAGGGATTGAATGGAATCAATCGGCTGCGTAACATTCATCTGCTCAACAACGCCCGTCTGAGCTACTGCGTCCATATCTGTCACCTTTTACACTACGAGATTTAACAGGGCACAACAAATTCTTGGTTCACTACAGGTAAAGACTCCGGGACACAAGAGCCCAGGCATCCCCGTCCGCCTGCCGATACTCTTCGGGGGTCATGCCGCACCCAAGGGCGATCTTGCGGCGCAACTCCGCGCAGACCAGATCGCGTGGAGCATGGGCGTCGTTGTTGACCACCATCCTGGCGCCATGCGCACGGGCCAGGGCCAGGACATGTCCGTTGGTGTATCCGTGTCCGGCCCGGGTCGTGATTTCGAGCAGCACGCCCTTTTCCGCCGCGAGCCGGACCTCTTCCGCCGTAATCAGTCCGGGATGGGCCAGCACGTCAACCCCGGCCTCAATGGCAGCGAGATTCGTGCCAGTCTCCACCGGCTCGACGATGGTCTCTCCATGAACCACGACAATTCCCGCGCCCAGGGCGCGGGCGCGCCGCACCTCCTGCTCCATGAGAGCGGGCGGTACGTGCGTCAGCTCGACCCCGGCCACGATGACGATATCCATGTAGATGGAATACTCCTTCGCCATGGCGGCCACACGCGGCAGCACGAAGTCCATGTTGGAGGCGTCGGCGTGATCGGTGATGGCCAGCGCCCGATACCCGGCCACCTTGGCCCGGCGAGCCAGCTCGGCCGGGACCAGCTCCCCGTCGCTGAAGCTCGAATGGGTGTGCAGATCGATCACGGGCGCGTCACATCTTGTACTTGAGATCGTCCAGGCTGTACTTGGAAAGGATATCCGTCCACTTGTCGCTGTCCTCGCCCGTGACAACCTCCTGAAAAGCGCCTTTCTGCAGGGTCTTGTTCAGAGCGATGACTTCCTCCGAGACACGGATGGGCACCTGGGCTCTGAGTGCCAATGCGATGGAGTCCGAGGGGCGGCAATCGACGCGACGTTCGCCGGTCTCGCCTTGCAGCACAAGTTCGGCATAATACGTACCTTCGTGGATGGAGATGATCTCCACCGCGACAAGCCGCGTTTCCATCTTTTCCAGTATGCCCAGGATCAGATCATGCGTCATGGGCCTCGGCACGGCGACCTTGTTCAGGGCCATGGAAATGGACATGGCCTCCATGGCGCCGATCCAGATGGGAAAAATGATATCTTCCGAAGTATCCTTTAAAATGAGGATCGGCATCTGCGAATCCTCGTCCAATGCCAGTCCGAAAACTATCATGTCTACCACGGTTCACCTCGAATCTCTCCCACGAGGGAGTGTTTCTTCGCGTCCACGATGCGCACGCGAACCATTCTGCCTGTCAGGCAAGGTATGGGCGATGAGAAATTGACAATCCGTCCGCCCCCGTCACGGCCTCTCCAAAAAATATGTTCACTGTCCTGCATCTTGCTCGGCCCTTCGACCAACACCTCGGCTTCCGCCCCCACCTGCGCGGCCAACTCCTCGACGGTGATCCGGTCCTGCATTTCCTGCAATACCGCCAGGCGTCGCGACTTCTCCTCTTCGGGAACCTTGAAGTCCATCTTCTCGGCCCGCACCCCGGGCCGGTCCGAGTATTTGAAGGAGAAGCTCGACTCATACCGCACTTCGCGCATGAGTTCCAGGGTATCTTCAAAATCCTGAAGAGTCTCCCCCGGGAATCCGACAATGATGTCGGTGGTCAGGGTAATCTGCGGGCAAACCCGGCGCAGCTCCCGGATCGTGTCCAGATAGCGCGCCTTGGTGTATTTGCGCCCCATGGCCTTGAGAACCGCGTCGGACCCCGACTGCACGGGCAGATGCAGCTGGGGGCAAAGATTGGGCAGCTTGCCGAAAGCGGTTACGACCTCGGGGGCGATGTCCTTGGGGTGCGATGTCGTGAATTTCAGACGCATGAGACCCGGAATGGCGGAAATCCGCTCCAGCAGGGAAGCAAAGGATGTTCCATCGCCATGCTTGTCCTGGCCGTAGCTGTTCACGTTCTGCCCCAACAGGGTCAGCTCGCGGGCGCCACGCCGCACCAAGGCTTCGCATTCGGCCACGACGGCGTCCGAGCCGCGCGACTTCTGCCGTCCTCTGGTGAAGGGCACGATGCAGTAGGTGCAGAAATTGTCGCACCCCTGCATGATGTTCACGAAGGCCTGAGCCTGTACCGTGCCGCCTTCGGGCTGTTCGCGTTCGGGGTAATGGTCCAGGAAATCCAGCAGGCTTATGCGCAGTGCCGGGTCCGCGACCAGACGCTCCAGGGCCTGGGGCACCATGGCGGTTCCGTCGGTTCCGAAAACCAGACGGACGAATGGAAAGCGATTCCAGAATTCCTCGCCGATCTGCTGGGCCACGCAGCCGCCAACGGCCACGAAAGCCTCCGGGTTCCGATCAGTGTAGCTCTTCAGGCGGCCGAGCAGGGAGTACACTTTCTGCTCGGGCTTTTCCCGCACGCTGCACGTGGTGACCACGAAAATTTGAGCGTCTGCTTCAGACGCCTCTGTCCAGCCTCTGGAGACCAGGGATTGGGTCAACCAGTCGGCATCAGCCACATTCATCTGGCAACCGAAAGTCAGTATGTGAAACCTCACGAAAAAGGGTAGCCTCCTCAATTATGCGTTGCGCATTGCTATGAACGTTTTTTTGACCCAGTCAACTGATTTTGGGGTCATTTCTGCGAACGGTCACGGGTCTGCTCGTCGATCCATTGCAAAAAGGGCGTGTGTCCTTGGTCCAGGGCCACTGCCACGATACAAGGTACTTCATAAGGATGCAGGCCCAGAACGCAAGCCTTGAGCGGTTCGAACAGGGCCGAGTCGGTTTTGGCCAGCGCAGCCACCTCGGTCTCGTGCTGAATTTCGTCTTCCCACCAGTACATGGATTCCACCCGCGGCAGGATGTTCACGCAGGCGACCAGACGCTGTTCGAGCAGGGCGCGCCCTATCCGCGTGGCCGTCTTCTCCTCCGGGAAGGTCATGTAAACCAGAATCTGTTCCATTCTTGCCTCCATGCAAAAAACTTGAGGTTGCGAAAAAAAACTGTCAGGCAAGGCTCGGCGTCTTCAGACCCGTCCGCATCTGGGAGCATCGCATGAGAGTTTCATCCATCACCGCACGCGCCCGAGCCGTTCGCGAGCGGCTGGCCCGGCGCTATCCCGCGCCCCGGACCGAGCTTTCCTGGTCCACCCCGTGGGAGCTGCTCGTGGCCACGATCCTGTCGGCCCAGTGCACGGACGCGCGGGTCAACATGGTCACGCCCGGTCTCTTTGCCACCTGGAAAACCGTGGAACAGATGGCCAAGGCCGACCCCGCGCAGATCGAGGGCGTCATCCGCTCCACCGGCTTTTTCCGCAACAAGGCCAAGAACCTGCACGCCTCGGCAGTGCGCATCGTGACGGAATTCGGCGGCCAGGTGCCGCGCACCATGGAAGAGATGCTGACCCTGGCCGGTGTCGCCCGCAAGACGGCCAACGTCGTCCTGTCCAACGCCTTCGGCGTGCACGCGGGCATCGCCGTGGACACCCATGTCAAACGGATCAGCTTTCGCCTCGGGTTGACCCGGCAAACCAACCCGGACAAGGTCGAACAGGACCTGCTCAAACTTTTCCCGCAGGACAGCTGGGGCGCGGTAAACCATTATCTCGTCCTGTTCGGCCGGGAGGTCTGCACCGCCCGCAAGCCAAACTGCGAAGCCTGCGAACTCGCCGACCTTTGCCCGCGGACCGGAGTCACCTCCCGCTCCGCTTCACCCACAACGAAACACAAAGCGTGAACATGCACATCGGAAAATTCAGCATACACAATACGGACGGCAAGGCCCGCGCAGGGGAACTGCACACCGCCCACGGCGTCATTCCCACTCCCATCTTCATGCCCGTGGGCACCCAGGGCACGGTCAAGGCGGTCTGCCCCCAGGATTTGAAAGACCTCGGCGCGCGCATCATCCTCGGCAACACCTATCATCTGTACCTGCGGCCCAATGACGAGATGATCGCCCGCCGGGGCGGACTGCACAAATTCATGAACTGGGACCGCCCCATCCTGACCGACTCCGGCGGATTCCAGGTCTTCAGCCTCTCGGGGCTACGCAAGCTGAGCGAGGACGGGGTGACCTTCTCCTCGCACATCGACGGTTCCAAGCACGTATTCACTCCCGAGAAGGTCGTCTCCATCCAGAAAAACCTGGGTTCGGACATCATGATGGTGCTCGATGAATGCGTGCCCTACGGCGCGGATCACGAATACACCAAGAAATCATTGGGCCTGACCACCCGCTGGGCCGCGCGCTGCCGCGCCGCCTATCCGCAGGGCAGCGGGGACCAGCTTCTCTTCGGCATCGGTCAGGGCGGATTCTTCAAGGACCTGCGGGAAGAGAGCATCCGTCAGCTCCTGGACATCCCCTTCGACGGCTACGCGCTGGGAGGCCTGAGCGTAGGGGAATCCAAGGCCGAGATGATGGACATTCTCTACCACAGCGCCCCGCTCCTGCCGGCAGACAAGCCCCGCTACCTCATGGGCGTGGGCACTCCGCTGGACATAGTGCGCGGCATCGACGCCGGCATCGACATGTTCGATTGCGTCATGCCCACCCGCAACGCCCGCAACGGGACCCTGTTCACATCGCAGGGCAAGGTCAACATCAAGCGGGCCCAGTACACCGAAGACGACAGCCCCCTTGACCCCGAATGCTCCTGCTACACCTGCCGAAACTTCAGCAAGGCCTATCTGCGTCACCTTTATCAGGCCCAGGAAATTTTGTCATATCGCCTCAACACCATCCACAACCTGGCATTTTTCCTGACCGTGGTCACGGATGCCAGAAAGGCCATCGAGGAAGGCACATTTCAGGCCTACAAGGCGCGCTTCGAGAATATCTACGACACGTAGGCGTCACGGCAAATAGTCCGCTTCCAGGAGACGGGAATCCGCACTTAAAAAATGGATTCCCGCCTGCGCGGGAATGACGTTCAGGTTCCATCGCAACATTTTTGCGGTGGGTACAAACGCAGCGAAAATACATGCCCCTCCGGACAAAATCCAAGGCGGGTCGGTCCGGGGGCATGGCCGGGTCGGCTGTCTGACCGAGCCAGGCATCGTTTGCCGCATCATTGCTCCCCCGCCCGAAGCGCCGTAGAAGATTCATGCACGCAATGATGCGGCTCTACGAGGCCGACGAGGGAGTTCCGGCCCGGCCATGCCCCCGGACCGACCCGCCGCTTTACACCTAACCGCCATTCCAGATTATCTTACATCCCAACAAGGAGGCCCACATGCTCAAGGATCTGACCCTCAAAAGTCGCAGCTACCGCAGATTCGACAACTCCGTCGCCATCCCCATGGCCACCCTGGAGGAACTCGTCGACCTGGCCGGGATATGCCCTTCCGCAGCCAACAAGCAGCCCCTGCGCTTCATTTTGTGCAACTCGCCTCAGGACAACGAAGCCATCTTCGACTGTCTGAAATGGGCCGCCTACCTGAAGGATTGGGACGGTCCCGCGCCGTCGGAACGGCCCTCGGCCTATATCGTCATGCTCAACACGGCCAAGGACTGGGATTTCGCCAAATTCGACCTGGGCATCATGGCCCAGACCATGATGCTGGGCGCTGTGGAAAAGGGATTTGGCGGATGCATGATCGGGGCAATCGACCGCGACAGGCTGCGCGCGCATTTATCCCTGCCGCCGGAGCTTGAAATCAGTCTGGTGCTGGCCCTTGGAAAACCCGCCGAAGACGTGCGCATCGTGGACATGCCCGCGGACGGGTCGGTCAAGTATTACCGGGACGAAGCAGGGGTGCATTACGTTCCCAAACGCAGTCGCGACGAGCTTGTTCTGCAAAAAACAGAAAAATGACAAAAAAAAGCCGCAAGCCCTCCGAAATGGAAAGGCTTGCGGCCATGAACTCCGCTCAACGACGCATCCTACCCCTTGCGGGAAATCAGCTCTCCAAGTCGATAGGAATCAAGGGTCTGCATGAGCACGTTGCTGGCTTCTATCCAGACGAACTGCGTCACGCATTCGCCCGCCAGGGAACATTCCCCGCAAATTGGCTCCCCCTCGGCGCACTGGGTCAGGGCCACTTTCTCTTCCAGGGCGCGGACCACGTCGCCGACCGTGACGTCCATGGCGGGCTTGGCCAGCTTGTGCCCGCCAAAAGGACCGCGTTTGCTCTCGATGAGCCCCCCACGCCGAAGCCCCGTGATCAATTTTTCAATATATTTCTGAGAAATATTCTGCCGCCTGGCGATGTCTGTCGTGTTGACCCAACCCTTGTCCTGATTCAAGGCAATATCGAGCAGCAGTCGAGTTCCATACCGGCTTCGCGTGGTCAAGCGCATGCGGTCCTCCAAATTTTCAAGATCTAGCCGTCGCCTCCGGATTTTCCGGACTCATTCTGGCCACCATTCACCCGATTTTCCGCTCGTACATGCTTTCTGGGCAAAACCACCCGGAATTCGGTTCCCTCACCCGGCGTCGAATCGACGTGGATCTGTCCGCCATGCTGATGAACGACATCATTTGCTATATAAAGCCCAAGCCCCGTCCCCTTGCTACCCTTGGAAGAGAAAAACAAGGAAAACATTTTTTCCTGCGTGGAACGATCCATTCCCGGGCCGTTGTCTCTAATGACGAACGAAACGCTGTCCTTGCCGCCCTCGATCAGGAAGGAGACAATGTGCCGATCCTTGCCTTCATCCTCGATGCACGCGTCCACCGCATTCTCGAGAATGTTGACCAGACCGGCGGAGATGACTTCCGGATCAATTTCAAAACGCCCCAGCTGGCCGTGAAATTCCTTTTGAAAACGGACATCGTGCTTGGTGGCCTTGGGTTCGACGAAATTGGCCACCCCGTCGCCGAAGCTCTGAACGTCAATGAGTTGGATGTTGAGATCCCTGTCCTTGGAATAATAAAGCATCTCCAGAACGGAATTGCGAATCCGGGAGATCATCAGCTTGACACGCTCGGCGCCGTTGGTCACGAGCTCCAGGTCCTGGTTCTGGATACCCTTTTCCAGCCGGTACAGCCCGCCGTCGAGAGCAGTCAGCATACCGCGCACGCCATGCGAGATGGAACCGATGAAAAGTCCGAGTGAAGTCAGGCGGTCCTGCAGTTCGCGGATCTGCGTAATGTCCGTTGCAAGTTCCATGACTTCATGAATCTCACCCTTCTCGTCGCGCAAGGGTGCGGTCAGGGTCAGCACTACCTTCTGCTGACCGCCACGCGTGGTGACGACTTCTTCGGTCTGATGCACCATGCCGTCACGAAAGGTTTCCTCCACGGGGCACTGCGGGCAGGGATGGGTGCGATGCTTGTAGATCTCATAGCAGCGCTCGCCAAGGCAGGAGCCGAAATCAAGCTTGAATTGCCTGTTGGCCCTCACTATGCGGCGGTCCCTGTTCTGGACCGAGATGTAACAGGGGACTTCATCGAAAAGCTGACGACAAAGCTGATGACTTGATTCGAGGATCTTGCCCTTTTCCTTCAGGATCCCGTTTTCCTGCTGAAGGTCCAGAAAAGTCAGAGCCCGGTCCAGGCTGACGCGCAGGGCCCTCTCCGACACCGGTTTGTAGAGGAAATCCGAAGCTCCATCGGCCAGAAAATCCAGGCCCAACTCGTATTCGCCTTCGGGAACCAGGACGATGATGCGCACTTCAGGATAACCGGCGCGAAGCCGCCTCAGCAGTTCCTGCCCGAGCCGGCAGTCGCAGATCCCCATAACCGCCAGACGCGGTCGAACCAGGCCCACGGTGACAAGAGCGTCGTCATAATCGCAGTTGGATGACTGATAGCCGTATTCGCTCAAGATATGCGCCAGGACCCTGCCGTGTTCAGGATCCTGGGTTATGATCACGATGGATTCGGAAATTACGATGTCATGCATATGTTTTGCCACAAAAAACCCTTGCACGTTTCACCTAGGCGCCCGGGCAAGGGTTTTTCAAGTTTGAGTTGCGGCTAACCAATCGTTTCCTTGATGACCTTCAGGAGATCTTCGCGATCGAAAGGCTTGGTAAAGGAAGCCACGGCCTTCTGAATTGCGTATTTGTTCCCGGAAAGACCGCTGATGACGATCACGGGGATGTTGCTGCATTCCTCGTCCTGACTCAATTCACGGTAAAAACGCGGACCCCATTCCTTTGGCATCTCAAGATCCAAAGTGATCAAATCGGGCTTCTCAGCCTTGACCACGGCCAAGGCATCGGCTCCGTCGGCAGCCTTGCAGGTGGCGTAGCCTGCGTCCTGAAAAATGTCTTCCAGATACGTGACGATGTTGGGATCGTCATCAATGATCAGAATCTTCTTGCCCATCATACACCCCCAATCATGATTACACGTTACACAGTTTGAATTTTATCCGGACGATTGACCGAAGCAACGGGACAGGTGGCGCGCAGCAACACCTGCTCCAGGGTATGTCCAAACGCGGAATCCTCGTCGCCGACATCCTTGGAATGATGCGCCATGACGATCAGGTCGGCCTGCTTCTCTCTGGCATACTTGACGATTTCTACATACGGGATGCCTTCCCAGATGTCGGCCGTTACATTCTTGAAATCTCCGGTCTGGATGAGATACTTGCGACGCATCCGGTCCCTGGCCTCGATCATCTGGTCATCAAGCTGCTTCTGGGAAATGAGACTGTGTGTGGAACCGATGTCGATGGCATGGAAAACGTGCAGCTTGGCATCCAGTTCCTTGGCCGTGTTGAGAGCGAACTTGAAAGCATGCTCGGACGCCTTGGAAAAGTCCGCGCCAAAGACGATATTGGTGAAACCACCCCAAAAAGAGGCCACGGGACGGTTGACTACCAGGACCGGAGCCTTGGAGGCCTTGGCCACACGCTGCAGGGTGGAGCCGGCGAAGTGACGCTGATAGGCATCGGCATCGGCTTCGCACCCGGTGGTGCTCGCACCCATGACGATCAGATCCACGTCTTCCTGACGAGCCTTGCGCAGCACCTCGCGATGCGGAATGCCTACGGCGGTCTCGATCTCGCAATCGACCCCGCTCTTCATTTGACGGTCATAGGTATTGGCCAGTTCATCCTTGACCCACAATGTATAATCCTCGTCCAACTCCACCTTTTCGCCGGTTCGCACGTCGACAACGACCTGACTGAAGCCACGACTGGGCACGCCCAGCACATGATGGACAAAAAGCTTGGCATTATAACGCGCTGCCAAATCGAACGCGACACGCGCTGCGGCATCACAACAGGGAGAGCCGGAGGTGGCGAACAGAATCTTTGTAAACATATGTCAACTCCCGTTCTGTTTGCGGCATGCCGCCTTTCATGGCGGCATGCCGTTGTCTGGACAGACTTATTCCTGCGGCAAGAGATGCTCCGGAACAACCAGCATCTTGATCAGAAGCGGCTTCAGGAAGCTCCAGCGAATGCCGATCTCGAACTCCTCTTCCAGATCTCGGATGGCATCCCAACAGTTGTGGCAGGGGGCGATAACGAACTTCGCTCCCGTGGCCAGAATCTGCTCACGCTTCATCTTCAGCGCGACGTTGCGCTGTTTCCGATAGCGTCCGATACCATTGAACCCGCCACCACCGCCACAACAATAGTTGTGCTCCTTGTTGGGGGACATCTCGCGGAAGTCTTCCGCGATATGCTTCATGATGATTCGACCGCAGTCACGCAGTCCCGCATTACGCACATAGTTGCAGGAATCCTGCAGCGTGACGGGCTCTTTTATCCTCTTGGCCGGATCGATCTTGAGCTTGCCTGTTTCGAGAGCTTCGGCCACCCACTCGACGTAGTGCAGGCACTCCACGGGCGGTTGTCCATCCGGCCGTCCGGCCCAGTACGGACCTTCGATGACCGTGGCGCGATAGGCGTGACCGCATTCGGTCGCGACCATGCGTTTGGGACGCAGGCGCTCCATGGCGCCGTAAACGGTTTCAACCTGCATCTTGCAGGCTTCCCAGTCACCGGCGAACATGGAGAGGCTGGTCATCTCCCAGCCCTCGGAGGGCATGGTCCAATTCTCACCGGCCACGTGAAACAGGATGGCCGCCTCGACTATGTCTTCAGGGTAATGCTTGGCCTCGCGGGCGTTGATCATGTAGACGATGTCGGCATCTTCCTTGTCCACCGGAATCTCCAGACAAGGCCATTCCTCCAGCGCTTCGTCCACCATCCATTCGCAGGTATCCACGAACTCCTCGACGGTGACGTCCATCTGGGCGCGGAAGAGGCGATGCATGCCGGAACCGATCTTGAGTTCCCACGGCACGAAACCCTGGGAGTGCAGCAGTCCGCGCAGGTAGCCGAACATGACGCCCATGTCGATGCCGTAGGGGCAAAAGGATCCGCAACGGTTGCAGCAGGTGCACTTGGACCAGGCCGTATCCATGCACATGCGCATGAATTCGTTGGTCACGTTGCCCTTCTTCTTGACGATTTCGCCAAGGGTGGACTGAATCTTGTACGAGGGGACCTGCTTGGGGTCACGCCCGTTCACGCTGTACAGAAAGCAGCTGTCGGCACAGAGCCCGCAATGGGCGCAGATATCCAGCCAGGTTTTGGTTCGTGACTTCATGGTCTTCTGGATGGTCGCCCAGAGCTTCTCGGCATCCACATCCAACTGTTCCATTTCCGCATAGTATTTCTTGCCGTTGCTGTCCGCCAAGAGGGCGTCGAGGTCCTCTCGGGTGGCAACGGGTCTCTTATTACAAATTGTACCTTCGGGCATATCGTATTCCTCTTGGCTTACCAGTCAAAATTGGACTTCATTCCGCCGCGCTTGATCCCGAAATCCATGCCGATCTGAATGCGCGTACAGAAAAAGAGCGCAATGTGAGACAGCTTGGTGAAGGGAGCGGCCAGCAGCACAATCACGCCGCAGAGCACGTGCAGGGTGATCCAGAACGAATAGTTTGCGGTATGGTAGGTGGCGATGATGCCGGAGCCCAGCAGGGTCAGAATCAGCACCAGCAGCATGATATCCTTGATGTCGGTCAGGATGCGCACTTCCGGCAGAAGCAGACGGCGCACGGCGATACCAAGGCCGGCCAGAAAGGCCGCAATGGCCAGAACATCCGCGAGCAGTTGCGGCATTGCCGGCCAATCGATCCCAAGGCCGTTTCTGATCATGACCGCGTGTCCTTCCAGGAACAGGGGCACGATGACAAGGCCGATGTGAAAGGCGAAGAACATGATCGTAAAGATGGGCTTGGCTCTCCAGCTGTACGTCCCGAAAGGCAACAGCCAGCGATAAACGGACCGGAAAGCGCCCTTGAGGCCGTAGCCCATGTGCGGTTTGTAGGCCACACGGTCCAGTCTCCAGTCGAGACCCATGAAATACATCACCACCCGGGCGGCCAAGCCGACAAAGAATACCGCAAAGGCAATCCAGAGCAGCGGACCAGTCAATATCTCATACATAGATTACTCCTTCATTGGTCGGATAAGGCCCGAGCCTATTCTTCTTCCGTGTCAGCGAACTTGTCCACGTCCCTCTCGGACACGAACAGCCAGAAGGCCACGAATGCCACCAGACCAACGCCCATACCCACATAGGCCATGCCTTTGGTCCAGAACATGAAGTCATGAAGCGTCATGAATTCCATTTTTCCGCCTCCTTTAGTGCGCGCCCTTGAATTCAGGGTGTTCATGCAGGATCGGCAGCTTGTTCAGGCAGATCCGCAACACGGTGATTTCAAGGGTGACGATGAATACGGTGATCATGATCTCTTCCCAGGAAGGGACATAACGTAACTCGGACGGAAGCTGCCAGTTGAAGGCCACCAACGAGATATTGAGCCTGTTGAGCACAATGCCCAGCACGGTGACGATGGACGCATAGAAGGCCAGCTTCTGGTTCTTTTCACGCGCCGCGACCGCGTACATCATGCAGGGAACGAGTACGAAACCGAACATTTCGACCAGGAACCAGGTGCCCCAGCCCGTTGCGAGATGGTGCCAGTTGTTGTCCAGTGCCACGCCGATCCACTTCAGGTTGAAGTAGGCGAAGAGGACCACGGCTGCGGCCTTGGCAAAACCCAGAGTCACGCCAGGGGCTTCCTTGATGTGAGTCTCGTCCATCTTGTGATGCAGGAACTTGTGCGACAGCCCACCTTCGAAAATGACCATGGAAAGGCCGGCCGGGATGCTCGACAGGAAGAAGAAGAGCGTCAGATAGGGCGAATACCACAGCGGGTGCAGCTTGGAAGGCGCGAGCAAGTACAGTCCGCCCAGCGAAGACTGGTGCAGGGTGGACAGGACAACGCCGAAGATGGTCAGCACCAGGGTCAGGCTATGCGCCCAGAACCGAAGCTTCTTCCAGCGCAGGGTTTCCCACAGCGCGGGCGAGAATTCGATGGCCAGGACAGTAAGATACAGGGCCACACACAGACCTACCTCGAAAAGGAAGGAAGTGGGACCGGGATAGATGGTCAGCGGATAGGGCAACCGGTAATAGCGGCCCAGGTCGTAGAGCAGGGCGAAGACGACGAATGCGTAGCCCAGAAATGCGGTGGTGATGGCCGGGCGCACCGCGGAATGGTATTTCTTCATGCCGAAGAGATACACGGCGGCGGAGGTCGTGTATCCGCCGGCGGCCAGGGCGACGCCGCAGAGCAGGTCGAATCCGATCCAGATGCCCCAGGGATTGTCGTCGGTCAGGTTGGTCACCGACCCGATGCCCATGGTGAATCTCTTCACTGTCAGAGCCAGGCCGACGGCCAGGATGACGGCGGTCAGTATATTCGCCGGAGTCCAGAATGTCTTGTTTGGTGTGGTGTGGTGAGACATCAACACTCCTCCTTATTGCTCGCTCGGATCAGCGGGAGTTTCGGCCTTGAGCCGTGCCTCTTCCGCTTCCTTGAGCGCTTTTTTCACTTCACGATCAATGGCGGACTGCTTTTCGCGTTCCGCCTTGTCCATGGCCGCTTTCGCCTTCTTCGCCGCTTCGGCCTGCGCCTCGGCCACGGCTTCCGCCACGGCATGGTGCTGCTCTTCCTCGGCAATCTTGTCCCGGCGCTTGGTCAAGGCGTAGGCTCCAGTCAGAAACACGGGCCACAGACCGACGATGGCCGGAACAATGGACAGTGCGCCGGAAGTGAGTTCCGGAGCAGGAGTGATGCCCAGATCCTCGCGCATGCCGATTTTTTCGAACGGCACGCCGGAAATGTACATCCAGCTCGTTCCGCCCATTTCGCGTTCACCGTAGATGTGATCGACGTAATTGTTCGGGTGCTTGCGGATGCGTTCCCGGGCAATGTTCAGCAGATCCTCACGACGGCCGAAGACCAGGGCGCCTTTGGGGCAGTCTTCGACACATCCCGGGAGCTTGCCCTCTTCGATCCGCGGCTGGCACATGGTGCACTTACGTACCCGGGGCGTGATGGGATCATGATATTCGTAAGTCGGAACTTCAAAAGGACAGGCGATCATGCAGTAACGACAGCCCACGCACTTGGAGGCGTCATAACTGACCGCGCCGGTCTTGTCCTTGACGAAGGCGCCGACAAAACAGGCCGAAGCGCAGGCAGGCTCAAGACAATGATTGCACTGCTGCTTGCGATATACCGGCTTGTTGCCGATTTCGTACTTGTTGACCACGGTGAAGGTGTCGTGATGCGTACGCCGTCTCTTGTCCAATACTGTCAGGTCATCGAAGGGGACCGGCTGTGCGGGCAATTCGTTGACCTTGTTGCATGCGGCTTCGCATTTTCTGCAGCCGATGCACTTGGTGCTGTCGAACAGGACCCCGAAACTTTCGGGATATCCCTTAAAATGGTGTGTTCCACCGGCTGTGGCCGAAGACGCCGCCAAACAGGCTCCTGCGCCAGCCAGCATGCCAATGAATTTTCTGCGTTTCATAGTAGCTCCTCGTTATTGCGACCTTCCGGGCAGGTTATTGCTTTACGGCATGACATTCCGCGCAGGCAGTGGCCGCCGGCTTCTGGATGCCCATTTCGCTATGACAACCAATGCATTGCTGGTGATAGGCGGTCTTCAGATCAGGCTTGGCTCCACCCTGGGCACTCGCGACCTTGCCATGGCAACTGACGCACTTGGGAGGATTGGCCGAAGCGGGGCTGTTGTGATGACAGCCGGAACAGACAGCGTTGGGACTGGAGTGGAAATACGCAGCCATGGCGTCGTCCTTCATGCCATCCATGATCTTCTGCACGATCTTGCGATGCGGGAACTTGCTGACCTCGTACTCGTTTGCCAGGACGCCGATCTCCACGATCTCGGGAATCTCGTTGACCTTGATTTCAGGATCGGTCTTGACGCGGGTGTTCATCAGCATCGCGGCGGTGTTGCTCCGGGCGTTCTTGTCATTGACCAGTTCGGCCCCGGGCGTGATGTCGACATGGCACTTGGCGCAGCTGGCATCGGTGCCCTGACCGGTTCTGCCCATGAACGTATGGCATCCGGCGCACTCAGGCTTGGCCTGAGACTGGGCATGACATCCCACGCAACTGGCCTGGGCGGTCACGCGGTGCATGGCCTGCTCGGTAGTTACGAATCCGCCCTCTTCCTTGCCCAGCGAGGTGTGGCACTGCGAACAGGGGATCACGCCCTTGGAAGAAGCGTTGTGATGGCAGACCGAGCAATTCTCGTTCTTTTCTTCGTGCAGCTTGTGATTGAAAGCTACGGCGCTGACCAGTTTGGGCTCGGTTCCGGCCTTGGCCGTGGCGGCCATCAGCAGCGCGTAATCGGTCTGTCCGGCTTCAAGCCTTGGCACATCCGCGACCTTCTTGAATCCGGCGCGAACACCGGCGTCGTGACAGCCGGCGCACTCCACGGGACCGGTAGGCTGCTTGGCCTTGCCGATTTCCATATGGCAGGACATGCATTTTTCATGTGCCTGATCCTTGTTCTCGGCAAAGGCGAGATTGCGCTCTTCGGGCTTGTCCTGGGAGTGGCACTTGGAGCAGTTCTCCTTCTGCCCCGGGGCAGGAAGAACCATCTTCGAGGACGAGTGACGGTAATGAAGGGATTTATCAAACGAGATCAAAGTCCGTGACGACTCCGTGGGTCCAGCGTGACAGGTCCGGCACTGTTCGCTGCCGGGACCGCTTTTCTTGCCGGCCTTGGTCGTATCCGTGTGACACTTGATACAGTTGTCGTGATAAATGGCCTTGATTTCCGCGGCATTCGTATCTTCCTGACGCTTGAACTTGGCCGTGACCGTATTGCCGGTCACAGTATGGCAGGATTCGCACTTGCCCTCCACAGCCTTGGTGTGCTTGTCGTGCTCGAACTGGACCACAGGATAATCGAGATCACCGAACTTCTTGAGCGTGTCGATGGAAATCAGATCCGCGCCCATCGTCTTCGTTTCGATCGATGCCTGTTTTCCCCCAAGAGCGTTCAGACCGAATCCAGCCACAGCCATGCTTACGCACAGGATTCCAACCCATCGCAGCATTGGTCTTCCCTTCTCCATGTGAAAATTCCTTTGTTGAAATCCGCTCCGGAAAATTCCGGAAACCTCCCAAGCCCGGAGGCTGCGCCCCCCAGCACCTTCCTTGAAAAGAAAAAATCAAACCCGGTGCATTTGACGCATGAGGTCCGCGAAAAAGGTCTCGATACTAAGCAGACCATTTGGGTATGATTTATTCCGACCTAGGAGGTATAGAATTACGACAACCTCGTCAATAGCTAATCCATTTTTTCACAATCACTTGAGATTGCTGACTTCCACTGCCAAGTGGCGTTCCTTAGCAATCAAAAGCAACAACAACTCACCGTATTTATGAATTTTCTTATCTGAACTTTGTAGCTGCAAAGAGTGAAAAAAATCGTCAATGCCGTGCGGAGGGATGGTCCCAAAACGAAATTTACTAATAAAAAAACCGGCCCTCAAACGAGAGCCGGTTGCAAAGTCGAAAAACAGGAGCCGATTATTTTTTTACATGACATTCGCCACAAGCGACGGGACCTTTCTTGGACTCGATGTGACAGCTCTTGCACTGCCTGTGATAAGCCATCATGAGCCCAGGCTGGCTGCCTTGCGCCTTGAGCGTATGGCAGTCGGCGCAAGCCTGATCCTCGGAGCTTTCGCCTTCGACCAATTTTCCATCCTCGTAGACATGATGGCAAACTGAGCAATCTTCCAAGGCAGCCTTGTCGTTGTGATCATCATGATCAAACGCACTGATCGGGCGTTCCAATTTTTCAAAGGCATCAACCTTCAAGTAGGTGTCGTCCTGGGAAAAAGCCGAAATACTGCAAAACGTGACGCAGAGCACGACAGAGCAGAAAATGAAGTATCTGTATAGTATATGTCTCATTGCTCACCCCTAGACAGCATTTGGTTTTTCCATGCAATCATAGATAATTTCCCCAAGGAACTTGAGCTCGATGCCAAGTTTGTACTTGTGGATAATATCTTCAAGACCACCATGACAGTTATGGCATGGAGCTATGCAGACCTTGACTCCGGTGGCCTGCAACTGCTCAGCCTTGACCCTGTTGCTCTCCACGCGAGCGTTTTTGAACGGCGGGCCGCAGTTGATAACTCCGCCGCCTGCGGCGCAGCAATAGTTGTGCTCTTTGTTGGGGGTCATTTCGATGAAATTGGGACAGAAAGCCCGCACCACTTCACGCGCCTTTTCGTGCAACCCGCGCCCGCGCACCACGTTGCAGGGGTCATGAAAGGTGACCGGCTCCTCGAATTTCTTGGCGACCTTGATTTTGCCTTCGTTCAAGAGGTCCCAGTAAAATTCAAGAGCGTGAACAACCTGTATGGGCGGCATCTGCCAGCCCAGCACGCGGTTGCCGGTATCGTACACGGAGCGGAAGGCGTGGCCGCATTCACCCATGACGATTTTCTTCACGCGCAGTCTGGCCGCGGTGTCGAAATGCATTCTCTTGAGGCGGCCCATCATTTCCGAGTCGCCGGTGTACATGGCCATGTCGGAGTTGTCCCAGCCGGGAGTCGCCGGCATGGTCCAGTCGCAGCCGGCTTCATTCATGATGGCTGCGGCCTGGTAAATGAGCTGGGTACGAAACTTGGGTTCCGGTCCGATCACGGAATACATGATCTCCGCGCCTTCCTTTTCCAGCGGAATGCGCGCAGTGGGCAGCTCCTCGCGCAACTCGTCTTCCTGCCAGATCAGGGCGTCTATCCATTCGTCATCCTTGACCCACATCTGATTCATGGTGGCGGCATGTGAATGAGCCGTATCCTGAATATAGAGGGGCGTGATCTCCAGTTTGTGACCAATCCGGCGCACCAACGACATCATGTACGCGATATCGATACCAAACGGACAATACTGAACGCACCTGCGGCACATGTTGCATTCCGTCTGCGCAACCTGAATGGCCTGTTTCATGAACTCGGCCGAAACCTTGCCTTTCTTGTCAAGCATTTCCCAGATGGTCTGTTTGACCTTGCCCACAGGGGAAAACCGCGGATCGCGATCCCGGGACAAAAAGAAATGACAGGCATCAGAACACAGGCCGCAGTGGGCGCAGGTCTCGACGTATGCCTTGAGACGGGCACCGGCCTCATTGTCGAAAACTGCATTGATCGTCTTCTCGATCCTTTCCGGGGTCAGCTTTTCCGCTCCCCGTTCAACACCTTCGTCTTTTATCCAGACGCGTTCTTTCATAGCGTTCTCCTCTTTTTACCAATCCTTGACGTGGCGCACCATGCCGAATTCAGACCCGATATATGCCCTGGTCAAGGGAGCCAGCAGCATATGACTGAGACGCGTGAAGGGAATGGCCACGAGCAAAAGCTCTGCCGAGACCATATGCAGCACGACCATGAGCATGTAATCGCCAAGCTGATGGTAGGCCAGAACTCCCGTCACAAAGGGCGCCGCCACAAGGGCGAGCAGGCCGAAATCCGTCCAGTCGGTGACATAGCTCACTTCAGGACGAATGACCCGACGCACGGCAAAGAAGATGCACGCGCCAATGACCGCAAAGGCCATAATGTCGGCCACGAAATCAGGAATGGTGAACCAGCCGATACCGAATCCTTCCTCGATCATGATTTGATGTGCGGAAACAAAAATGAGCAGCACAAAAAAAGCGATGTGGAAGAAAAACGCGACACCGGTAAAAATGGGGTTCAACCTCATGTTGACCGTATTGAACGGAATCGACCAGTTGATGATGGATCTCATTCCATATTTGAATGAAACATAATTAAGCAAAACCTGATCTTTCTTTTTAGCGGTATTCAGTGTCGACCATATTTTGTATATTGATCCAAGAACAAAAATAGTCCAGGCAGCCCAAGCCAGGGGGCCAGATACCAATAAATAGACATCCTGCATGTCTAGCCTCCTTATCCGATGATTTTTGCTACGGACTCGACAATTCTTTGGTACTTTCCGTCCACGATGGCGCGAATGAGAATTCGGCTTCCATCAGGACTGAACGTCGGGTCAAAGCATTGATCGAAACCCTGGCCATATTCCTTGCCATCCACCGCAATGGTGAAACGGCCGTTCTTTTCCACTCTTGCGGCAACATGCTTGCTGTCCGGAGAGAAGACCGGAGCATAGCACATGTCGTAATGGCTGTTCCAAGCCCTGTCGTCAGAGAATACGGTCCACTTGCCATCCTGCTTGCCAAGAGCGGCCAGACGCTTGCCGTCGGGGCTGAAGGTCATGTCCATGACCATGTCGCCAAAAGTCGTGTTCCAGGGATTGCCGTCCACTGCCAGAGTCCAGCGCCCGTAGTTGGGGCAGACTATGGCGGCGAGCTTGTCTCCGGAAGGACTGAACTGCTGCTGCCATACCTGGAAGAAGGTAGGCTGCCAGATGATCTTGCCGTCCAGGGCCATGCCCCACTTGCCGGACAGACGCACCGGCGCGACCACCGAGTTCTTGGTCGGATGGAAGAGCGGCTCCCAGACCTGGTTGAAATTCTCCGTCCAGGGCTTGCCGTCAATGGCAATGGTGTAATCGAAGAGCGTGTGTCGAATCTGGGCCGCGACCGAGGAGTTGTCGGCATTGAATCGTGGAGTCCAGACGTTCACGAAGTTCACGTCCCAAGGCGTACCGTCTACCGCGACGGAGTATGCGCCTTCCTTGAACTTGAACACTTCGGCCTGCCCCAAAGGCACGGTCTGAACCACGGCGGCGCTGCGCTTGCCGTCGGAGCTGAGAATGAAATTGTTGGCGTTTGGAAAGAGCGTTTCCCAGACCACGCCTTCGACCACCATTCCGTAGGTCATGGAATCGGCTACGCTACAGGCGATGACCGAGCCATCCTTCGAAAAAAGCGTGTTGAACAGAAAACTGTAGGTATCTTCCCAAGGCTCGCCGTCCACGCACATGGTCCAGTCGCCGTCGCAGGCCAATCCGGCCAGGCGCCCGTCGGGAGAATAGCGCAAATACCAGATGCGCTCATATCTGGGCTCCCAGCATGTGCCGTTGACACAGACGCTGAATTCCATCTCACCGGTCTTGACCACGGCCGCCACCTTTTCGCCATCGGGACTGACCTGATTTTCCTCGCGCCATTCAACGTCGCAATCACACTCGGATAGGTCGGCCACGGTTCTGGAGCCTATGCCCCAATCCCAGGCAGAATACTCACTCATACACGCCCTCCTTACCAACTAGGTTACGCCAAAAGCCAATCTTGAACATGATGCCGGTATGAATTCAGGCGAGCAGTCCAAATTTCTGAGCCTGCTAACTCATGCCAAAGACTCACTTTACTAGCTAAATTTTCTTGCAAACCGGCTAGCCTAGAAATGACACTGTGTAAATATCATTTTGATTTCAGACCCAATAAGTCGACAAAATATTTCGGACTGTTTTCATACACAATATTGCAAGAGTTGGTAAACATTCATTACTTTACATCCAGGCGTGCTCTACGCCTCCGCAAGTCGATCCTCAAAAGATGATAATTGCGACCGAAACGATTTCGCCGTCCATCGCAAACAATCCGGCACCCAATCCTCTGGGCGCAAAAAAACCCGGATATACCGGGTTGTTATGCAAGGAAATACTTCCTCTTGGGCGGCGGTCAAAGGCTTTTCAGCGACAATCCGGTTTTTCGGACACCGCGGGTTCCGTCGTCGCGGGCGGCAACACATCCTGTTCAGTGGCGGATATCTCGATATTTCGGGGCCCGACCACCTGGCCCTGCCTGTCGATCATGGTGCGCTCGTCAAGAATCGCGATGCCCAGCCGATCCATGACCTCCCGTTTGTAATCGTACTCCATGTTCTTTTTGCGCAATTTGTAGTTGAGAACCATGCGCACGATCCCGAATATGGTCCCGACCACCAGGACACAGCCCAGCCCGATCAGAATGACTTTGGCCGCGGCCTCGCCGAACCGGCCAAGATATTCCATGATCGCCCCCAGATTGTAGACGATCCCCATGAATACGCCGAGCAGCAGAAGCGTCAGCAAAAACGGGAGCTGAAAACAGAAATTTGCCGCCTTGACCAGTTTGCTTGCGGCTCCTTCGGTGGAAGTTTCCTTGAAAACAGGGCCTTTTTTCTGCCCGTAAAGAAAAGAATTGAAGGCTACGACCACTATGCCGACCAGAAACGTCACTGCAACCGGGGCCGAAAAGGAGACCAGGAAATAGGCCTTCCAGGGGAAAGGGACATCCACGGGCTTGCCTGTCACCGCGACCTCGTCAATGCCCAGCTGGTAAACCCAGCAGACCAGAAAGATAAGCACCTCGACCACTATCAAGAGCTGGATGTATCTGCGAAAAAGGTCCTTGATCTCGTAATCGTCAAAAAGCGAGGCGACTCCCTTTCGTTTTCCCCCGCTCCGACTCTTCAAATTCTCCTGCATCGTATCTCCATATCCCCCTGCGCCATGGCGTAGAGGCAATCGACTTGTAAATCCGAGTATTTTGGTATTGGAATCCCCGCCAAGCCGCCCCGCCAAACAAAAAGGCCGGACACCTGTCCAGCTCCGATTTGGCCTGAGCGCACAGGCTACGCCAAGGGTTGAGTTCCGCCCTGCTTCCGATTAGGATTTCGCGTTTCAGCTTGAACGCCCATCAATTAAGCCACACGGGAACCCACATGAGCCATTTTGACATCATTGTCATAGGAGCAGGTCCGGGCGGTTATGCCGCAGCTCTGCTCGCCAGTCAAAGAGGAAAAACGGTCGCTCTCATCGAGAAACAAAACCTCGGCGGGACGTGCCTCAACTGGGGGTGCATCCCCACCAAGCTCTACCTTGGAGCCACCGCTCATCTGGAAGGGCTGCACTCCCAGTCGCGCTTGCGCCTGTGCAGCGGCTCCGTGCAGATGGACATGGGCGCGCTCAAGAAACGAAAGAACGCATTTGTCGCGGCCACCCACAAGGCCATGGCCTGCTGTCTTGATAAACATGGGATCGCCCTGGTCCAGGGTCAAGCTGCCCTTTTGGATAAAAACACGGTGCGCATCGACGGCGAGGCCGGACAAACCCTGACTTTCGAGACTCTGGTCATCGCTACCGGATCCTCCACGAACTGGTTTGCAGGGCTTGAGCCGGATCACAAACGGATCCTCGACTCCACCGACCTTCTTGATCTCGACGAGGCGCCCGAAAGCCTCGCGATCATCGGAGCCGGGGCCATCGGCCTTGAAATGGCCGATTTCTGGCACCGCCTGGGGGCGACAATCCATGTCATCGAAGCCGCGCCCCGCATCGCCCCCGCCGAAGACGAGGAAATCGCCCAGACCCTCCACGGCATGCTCAAGCGCAAAAAATGGAACATCGTCACGGGCAAGCGCGTGGCCGGACTGGCCAACGAGGACGAATCGGTTCTGGTGCGACTGGAAGACGGCGCTGAAATCCGTGTCGAAAAGGCGCTGGTCGCCGTCGGACGCAAACCGAACACTCCCGGCCTTGGCCTTGAAAACGCAGGCGTCGCCCTGACCGGCGCTGGCTGGGTCATCACGGATGACTTCCTCCGGGCCGCGCCAAACATCTACGCCATCGGAGACGTCAACGGCCGCACGCTGCTGGCCCACGCCGCCGAGCACCAGGGACGCCACGCCATCCTGCACGCCCTTGGCGAAACGTCCGCGCCCTACGCGCCCGGCCCGATCCCCGGCTGCATCTATGGATCGATCGAGGTCATGCGCGCCGGGCACACCGCAGCCGAACTGACGGCTCAGGGCAAGACCGTGACCGTTACCCGCGCCAACCTCGGCGCCAACCCGATTTCCCAGGCCCACGGCCAGGCCCAGGGGCTGGTCAAGGTCGCCTGGGTGGACGGCGTCGTGCATGGCGTGACCGCCGTCGGCCATGGCGCATCCCACCTGGTCACCCTGGCGGAAATCATGGTCCGCGACCGCTGGACAGCCCACACCGCGCACGAACACATCTTCGCCCATCCCACCCTGGACGAGGCCCTGCGCGACGCGCTCATCGCCCCCCCGGAGGACAAATGAACCAGGGCCCGTTCCACGCGCGCAGGCCCCTGCTCCTGGCCTCGGCCTCGCCCCGGCGGCAGGCGCTCCTGGCCGGACAGGGCCTTGGATTCGAGGTCATACCCAGCACCCTGAAGGAACCAGCTCCCGAACCGGGAGAGGCCCCGGCGGACTACGCGGCGCGCATGGCTCACATCAAGGGTCAGGACCTCGCGGCCAGACACCCGGACAAGGTGATTATCAGCGCCGACACCATCGTGGTCGAGGGCGAAAGCATCCTGGGCAAGCCACGAAACATAGACGATGCCCTGGCCATGCTTTCATCCCTCTCGGGACGCTGGCACCAGGTCATGACCGGCTTCTGCGTGCTTCACCACGGCGACGGAATCTCTCTTTGCCAAACAGTGACCACGCGGGTCCACATGGCGGAAAATTCGCGGGCCATGCTCCAGGCCTACATCGACACGGGCGAACCCATGGACAAGGCCGGAGCCTACGGAATCCAGGGCATCGGCGCTTTTCTGGTCGACGAGGTACAGGGGTCCTACACCAATGTCGTCGGCCTGCCCCTGCGTTCGGTGCTCAATTGTCTGCTCGAAATCGGAGCCATCGGAGTGGCCAATGCCTGACCCGTCAAACTGCAAGACAAGCTGGCTCGAAACGCTGCCGCTGAACCTGGCCACCCTCGGCGCGGCCGGACGCATGCCCAAGGCTCCCGGCACCTGGGGCTCCCTGGTCGCGGCGATCCTCGCACCATTTCTCTTTCTGCCGTTGCCGATGTGGGGACGCGTCGCAGTCCTTATTCTGCTCTTCCCTCTGGGCAGCTGGTGTGCCGGCCGGGCCGAAAAAAGCATGTGCCGCAAGGACCCATCCTGCGTGGTCATCGACGAACTCTGGGGGCAATGGATCACGCTGCTGCCGCTGCTCGCCTCCGACACGCTCTGGATCATCCCGGCCTTTGTGTTCTTCCGCCTTTTTGACATCACCAAGCCCTGGCCGGTGCGGGCCTCGGAGCGCTGGCTGCCCGGCGGCTGGGGCATCATGATCGACGACGGGCTGGCGGGAATCTACGCGATGATGGCGCTGCTCGCATGCCGCGCCGTCTTCTAAAGCCATGTCCGCTTCCCAACGCGATCCGTCGCCCATGCCCACTCTTCCTCCAACTCTATCCCCCAGTCTTCCGATTGACGCGCTCCTGCCCGAGCTTACGCGCACCCTGAGCTCAAAAACCGCCTGCCTGGTCCACGCACCCCCAGGCAGCGGCAAAACCACGCGCATTCCCCTGGCCCTGCTCGATGCGGCCTGGCTGGGCAAAAACAAAATCCTCATGCTCGAACCCAGACGCCTGGCTGCACGCGCCGCTGCCCGCCACATGGCCGGGCTCCTTGGTGAAAAAGCCGGTGAGCGCGTGGGCTACCGCACCCGGCTCGATATCAGGGTCTCAAGCGCCACGCGGATCGAAGTCGTGACCGAAGGCATCCTGACCCGAATGCTGCAACACGATCCCGGGCTTTCCGGCTACGGCTGCGTAATTTTCGACGAATACCACGAGCGCAGTCTGCAGGCCGACCTGGGTCTGGCCCTGTGTCTTGAGATTCGAGACGCCCTGCGCCCGGACCTGCGTCTGGTGATCATGTCCGCCACCCTGGACGCAGCTGCCGTGGCCGAGCTCCTTGAGCCATGCAGAATCCTGAGCTGCCCGGGACAGCCGCATGAAGTGGAAACCCGCTACCTGCGCCTGTCCGGGCGCTTTCTTGAAGAACGCATGGCCCGGGCCATCCGCCATGCCCTGGCCACGGAGCGGGGCAGCATCCTGGCCTTCCTGCCCGGAGCCCGCGAAATCAGGCGCACCGCGGAACTGCTCGAAAATCCCGGAGCCGGAGTCGAAATCCACCCCCTGCTTGGCGCCCTGACCGCCACAGAGCAGGACAAGGCCATCGCCCCCCCGATGCCCGGTACGCGCAAAATCGTCCTGGCCACGGCCATCGCCGAGACTTCGCTGACCATCGAAGGAGTGCGCATCGTCGTCGACAGCGGCCTGGCCCGATTGCCGCGCTTCGACCCCAAGAGTTCCATGACGGTTCTGGTCACGGAACCCGCCTCCCTGGCCACCCTGACCCAGCGCCGGGGCCGCGCCGGGCGCACGGAACCCGGCATCTGTTTCCGCATCTGGGACCAGGCCGACGAGGTCAGCCGCAAGCCCTTCCCCGCGCCGGAGATGCTGGAAGCCGATCTGGCCCCACTGGTGCTCGACCTGGCCCTGTGGGGCGCCACCGACCCCGGCACCCTGTCCTGGCTGACGCCGCCCCCGGCCGGGCATTACAGGAGCGCCCTGCATTTGCTGCAAAGCCTGGAGGCCGTGGACGACAAGGGACGCATCACCCCCCACGGCCGTGAAATGGCGCTCCAGCCCCTGCATCCGCGCCTCGGACACATGGTGCTCACGGCCAAAAAGCACGGCCTCGCCCCAACCGCCGTCTATCTGGCCGCAATCCTGGGAGAACCGGGCCGAAGTATGCGCGGTTCCTCGGATCTGCGCGATACGCTGCGCACTCATCCCAATTCCCTTTCACGCAAAGACACCCTGCGCGCCAGCATGGAACAGATCGCACGACTGGCCTCGGTCAATCTGGAACAAACCGACCCCGAGGCCGCCGGAATTCTTACCGCCCTGGCCTACCCGGACCGCATCGCCCGCCGCCAGCAGGACGGAACCTATCGTCTGGCCAGCGGGCGCAAGGCCATGTGGCCCGGACCAAGCGCCCTGGCAGGTCACGAATTTCTGGCCATCGCCGATCTGGACGGAGACGCGGCCGGAGCAAAAATCTGGCAGTCTGCCCCGATTTCGCTGGATGAACTGGAAAAACACTTTGGTGATCAGCTACGTGCCGTCGAGGAAGTCCACCTGGACCAGGTCAGGGACCGCGTCATCTGCCTGCGCAAAATCATGCTCGATGCGCTCTGCGTAAAAGAAGAAAATCTGGCAACCGACCCGGAAACCATGACCCGTGCCTTGCTCCAAGGACAACGGGATCTTTCGCGACTGACCTGGACCGGCGAATGCCAAAACCTGCGAGACAGGGTACGCTTCCTGCGCAGCCTGGATCACGGGGCCTGGCCCGACATGTCCGACCAAACGCTCCTTGAAAACATCGAGCAATGGCTCGGGCCCTTCGCAACCGGGGCACGCTCCGGTACGGATCTCGGCAAAATCGATTTGCTGCAGGCGCTTAAAGCGCTGCTGGGTTGGGAAAGATTGAGGGAACTGGACCGGCTTGCGCCCGAATTCATGACCGTGCCCACGGGGGCGAAACGCAAGATCGACTACAGCCCCGAGTCCGGGCCCGTCCTTCCTGTCAAATTGCAGGAAATGTTCGGCTGCGCCACCACACCCACCCTGACAGACGGTCGCCACCCCCTGGTCCTGCACCTGCTCTCCCCCGCCGGCCGACCCCTGCAAGTCACCCGCGACTTGCCCTCGTTCTGGAAAAACGCCTACCCCCTCGTCCGCGCCGAGATGCGCGGCCGCTACCCCAAACACCCCTGGCCCGAAGACCCGGCCACAGCCATGCCCACCACCAAAACCAAGAAGGCCATGACCCCAAGATAAAGCCATGCCTCCGGCGGGCAGGGGACACGCCCCCTGCACCCCTTGCAATCCTGCTTCAACTTTCCCGCACCAGCTCAAACGTCCCGGCGTGGGCCGGGCAAGGGCTGTCGGCTGTCTGACCGAGCGCAGGCATCGTTTGCTTCCCGGCCGTGATACGCACAACGCGCTGTTCCCTGCCCGAAACTCAAGGCCGGGAAGCATTACGAGGCCCGCGAGGGAGTCCCGGCAGACCTTGCCCGGCCTGCGACGGATCGCGCCTCCCGCAAAAGCCATGCCTCCGGCGGACAAAAGCCATGCCCCCGGCACCCCTTGCAATTCCAAATTTTCCTTACGCTTAACCTCAAGCGTCCCGGCCCACGCTGGAACGCCCCTCCAGCCAGAAGTCCCCTCCGCCACCACCAACAAAAAAATCCCCACCGAAGCGAGGATTTTTTCAATGACAAAACAAAACGAACCGTAATCAAGCCCCTTACCTCTTCCTGATCTGCCTCTTGTCCCCAATGCGCATGGTGATCTTTTCCTTGTCCAGGTATTCGAGCACCGGGATGGCGAATTTGCGGGTCAGGGCGGTGATGTCCCGGAAATCCTGGGGCCCCATTTCCTGATTCGAGGCAAAGAACTCCCGGACCCGGCCGATCAGATCGTCCATGGCCGTCTTGGCGTAATAGAACTCCTCGCTGACCTTGATGAGCACGCCCTCTTCCATGAGCAGCCGGTACATCTGCGCCACATCCTTGGCGGTCAGCCCGTTCTCCTCCAGAAAAGCCTTGGTGGTCGGCGGCATGAGCCCCGCCTGTACATAGGTCGTCTCCATGAGCGTACGCAGGCCCGACTGATCCGAGGCCAGGGAGACCACATGTCCGGGCAGGCGCAGGATGTCGGCTTCGAGCAGCACCTGGCCTGATTTGACCAGCCGCTCGACCAGAAAATGCACCAGTTTCGGGTGCATGCCCCGGCCGAATCCGGAAATCAGCTCGGCCCGTGACAAGCCCTGACGCATGGGCTCGCGGCGATGGTATTCGCCCAGGTATTCGAGACAGGCCCCGGCCAGACCGTCGAGCACGTCCGCACCCACGAAGCGTTTGTCGTCGCGGTCGAACTGAAAGGCCAGCTGTTTGCCGCCCAGAATCTGCAGGGTCTTGTCCAGGAGCTTGGACTCCATGTCGGTCATGATGCGCAGCTCGGCCACGGTCAGCCCGCCGCGCCCGGCCAGCCGCAGCTGTGCCAGAAGAAGCTCCTCTCCCGTGGCGGAACCCAGGGTGGACAAGGTTTCCATATCCTTGGAATGACGGCGGACCTTGCGGCCCAGAGGGTTGATGATTCGACCGCCGGCCACGGTCTGCAGGGGCGAGAACGAGCGCACGATGCAACGGTCCCCGTATACGCCGGGCAATGGACGGGGAAAGCGGACCTGGCAGACCGCCGTTTCGCCGGGTTCGAGCTTGTCACGGTCGAGAAAAAAGAGCTTGGCCAGGATCTCGCGCGAACCGTGATGAAAATGGACTTCCGTACGGTGCTTCAACGGGTTGGGCGAAGACGACAGGCAGGTCATCTCCACGTCCCAGACCGGCGACGGAAAGAGGGTCTGCGGATGGGCCAGCACTTCGCCGCGCTCAAGCTCCGCCACCTCCAGGCCATAGAGGTTGACGGCGGTGCGCTCGCCGGCCCGGGCCACTTCGGCGGCCGTGCCATGCACCTGCAGACCGCGCACCTTGGAGCGGTGCCCGGACGGGACGATCTCGATCTCTTCGCCCAGACGTAATGCCCCGGAAATGGATGTGCCGGTCACGACCGTGCCGTGGCCTTTCATGGTGAAGACGCGGTCCACGGGCAGGCGAAACAGATCCGAGCGCCGGTCCGGGGCAAAGGTCGAGGACAGTTCGGCGATATAGCCTTTGAGCTTTTCCAATCCCGCACCCGTATGGGCCGAAACCGGGACGATGGGCGCGCCTTCCAGAAACGATCCGGCCAGATACGTCTGAACCTCCTCGTGCACCAGTTCAAGCCAGTCTTCCTCGACCATGTCCGTCTTGGTCAGAGCCACAAGCCCGGCCCGGATGCCAAGGAGCGAACAGATTTCAAGATGCTCCCGGGTCTGGGGCATGATGCCTTCGTCGGCGGCGATGACCAGAAGCACGAAGTCGATGCCCGCCGCACCGGAGACCATGTTCTTCACGAAGCGTTCGTGGCCCGGCACGTCGATGATGCCGAGGCGCACTTCCGGGGTCAGGTCCAGGTAGGCGAAGCCAAGCTCGATGGTGATGCCGCGCTTCTGCTCCTCGGCCAGGCGGTCGCAGTTGATGCCGGTCAAGGCCTTGATGAGGCTCGTCTTGCCGTGGTCGATATGTCCGGCCGTACCCATGATGACAGGCATGCGTCTCTCCTAGCAGGCCACTGAAAAACGGCGATCTGCGGCGTCAGCGAAAAAATCCAGACCGCTTATGTATGTCACAATACACCGCGCGTCCTGGATTTTTTCGCTTCCTTGCATCTCACCATTTTTCAGCAGCCTGCGAATTATTTGATTTTAGGGCGACCTGCTAGCTGCGGTAAAAAGCGTTGTAAGCCTGCACCGTGGCCAAGAGATCGGCCTTGGAACTGATTTCGAACGGGCTGTGCATGGACAGGACTCCGGGACCGAAATCGATGATCTCCATGCCGTAGATCGCCAGCTCCTTGGCCACCGTTCCGCCCCCGCCCTCGTCCACCTTGCCCATCTCGGCCATCTGCCACGGGATGTTTTCCGCCGCCAGCAACGCGCGAAACCAGGCCACGTACTCGCAATCGGCTTCGCTGGCGCCGTACTTGCCGCCGTGTCCGGTGAACTTGGAAAAAACGGGGCCGAAGCCAAGCAGCGAGGCGTTGTATTTGTCGTGCACATCCTGATAATCCGGGTCCATGGGGCAGTGCACGTCGGCGGAGACGGCCTTGGTCCGCGCCAGGACATGCCGCAGCCGGGTGCCCGGCTCCCAGACATCCAGGATGTCGGCCAGGGCGTATTCCATGAAGCGGGACTTGGCGCCGGTGGCGCCGTCAGAGCCGATCTCCTCCTTGTCCCACAACAAGAGAATCTGGGTGTGCTCCCCTCTTGGTGCGTCCATGAACGCCTTGAAGGCCGCGAACACGCACAGGCGGTCATCCTGTCCGTATCCGCCGAGAAGCGCGCGGTCGAGGCCCACGAATCGGGCCCTGCCCGAGGGCACGATCTGCAACTCGGCGCTGTAGAGGTCTACCTCGCGAATGGCGTAACGCCCGTAAAGAAGTTCCAGGACCCGCTGCCGAACCTTGGCGTCCTCGTCGGTCTCTGCCGGTTCATGGCCGATGGCGATATTGAGCTTCTCGGCCACGAAAGCCTTCTCCACCGTCTCCTCGCGCTGCTTGCGGGCCAGATGCGGCAGCAGGTCCAGAACCGTGAAGACCGGATCAGCCTCGTCCTCGCCGATGCAGACCGGGATGACCCGGCCGTCCATGGCCACAATGGTGCCGTGCAGCGCCAAGGGCCTGGCCAGCCACTGATATTTCTTGAGGCCGCCGTAATAATGCGTCTTCATGAGCGCGACCTGACATTCCTCGTGCAATGGATGCTGTTTGAGATCCAGATGCGGAGTGTCGGCGTGGGCCGTGATCAGGCGCAGGCCCTCGGCCAGGGGCTTCGCGCCCCGCCGCGCCAGGATGGCGGCCTTGGAACGAAAAGGCAGGATGACCAGCTCCTGGTGCAAATCATCGGAAAATCCGCTGGCCGCAGCCTGCTCCGCCACCCAGGCGATGGTTTCGCGTTCGGTCTTGCACCGGGTCAGAAAGTCAAGGAACTCGTTGGCCAAAAGATCCATGGCAGCCCTGTCATCGCTCGCCATGTAGCGTTCCCAGCAACTTGCCGCCTTGTGCTTCAACACCTCATCCATCGTAAGCCTCCCCTTTCAACACGGGCAAGCGCCCGGAAACGAAAAAAAGGGAGCGGAATCACTTCCTGCTCCCCACAAAACCGAGGACAATCCGGCATCAACCCATCTTGTCGAAAAACTCTTTTTCCGCGCCACACTTGGGGCAAACCCAATCCTCGGGCAGATCCTCGAAAGCGGTGCCGGCCGGAATGTTATTTTCCGCATCGCCTTCCGCCGGATCATAAACATAGCCGCACGGACATTCCCATCGTTCCATGGCCATATGAGCCTCCATTGAATTTAAGGTGAACGAGTCTACTCTCGTAAAAAAAGCCTAGCTTTTCTTCTTCAGAGCCTCGGCCAGGGCGCTACCCAAAGAGCCCATGTCGGCACCTGAAGACTGGGGCTTGTAGCCCTTCCAGTCCGACACTTCCTCTTTCTTGCCGGTTCCAAGGCTGATCTTGCGCTCGCGGGTGTTCACGCTCTCGATGCTGACCACCACGGTATCGCCAGGAACCAGCTTGTCGTATTTGACCTCGCCGTCAGCCCGGGACATGACCGACTGGGGCAGAAGTCCGGTCACGCCCGGCTCCAGGGAAATGAAGAGCCCGAACTGCTGGCGTTTCTCCACGGTGCCCTGCACGGCCTGGCCCACGGGATATTTCTCGGCCACATTGAGCCACGGATCGCCTTCGGCGTCACGCATGCTGAGCGAAATGCGCTGCTTCTCCACATCGACCTGCTTGATCACGGCCGCGACCATGTCGCCGACCTGGACCACATCGCCGGGCTTGTTGATACGCTTGGCGTAGCTCATCTCGCTGACGTGAACCAGTCCTTCGATGCCGGGAGCGATCTCCACGAAGGCGCCAAAATCCATGAGCTTGACCACCTTGCCAGTGACCTTGTCGCCATCCTTGAAGCGATCGCCCACGGTCTTCCAGGGATCATCCTGCGCCTGTTTGATGGACAGGGACAGACGGGTCTCGCCGGGCTTCTTGCCCGCGCTTGTGCCCAGATACTTGACCCGCACCTTGTCGCCCATGCTCAGGATCTCCTCGGGGCTCTGAATTCTGGCCCAGGAAATCTCGGAAATGTGCACCAGCCCTTCCACGCCCGGAACCAGCTCCACAAAGGCTCCGAAAGCGGCCAGACGAGTGACCGTACCCTCGACGATGTCGCCTTCGCTGACCGTCTCGAAAAAGCTGGCGCTAGCCTGCTTCTGCTCCTCTTCGAGCAGGGCCCGGCGGGACACGACGATGTTGCGCCCGTTCTCGGAAACCTTGGTGATCCGAAACTGCAGAGTCTGCCCGACATAATCCTCGGGGGTCGCGACGTAGCGCGCATCGATCTGGGAAACCGGGCAGAAGGCACGATGCTTCAATACCTCTACATGAAAGCCGCCCTTGATCTGCTCGCGCACTTTCCCTTCCACCGGCACGCCGCTGTTATAGGCGTCTTCGAGCATATTGAGGCCGCCGATGCCGGTCAGTGCCTTGGACAAACGCACGCTGTCGTCGGTCACGCCCACCACGTAAAGTTCCAGCGTATCGCCTTCGGCGACACTCAGCTCTCCGTCGTCGTTCAGCAATTCCTCGCGGTCCACGATACCATCCACTGCCGATCCGCAATCAATGAAAGCGGCCTTCTGACCAATGGAAATCACTGTACCGGAAATCTTGTCCCCTGCCTTGAGGGCTGTCTTGCGCTGGGATTCATAGGATGCGAACAGCTCGGCAAAATCTTCACTCATGATTGACTACCTTACTTCACCGTAAACCGTCATTCGAAACGGGTAATGGAGTTAATGGACACCTGATCGGCGGGTGCGTGTTCGTGATCGCCCTGGGCCTTGACCCGGACTTTTTCAATTTTCTTGACCACATCCATCCCGTCAATGACCTGACCGAAAACGCAATAGCCGAACTCGTCCTCTCCCTGATGATCAAGGTCCGGGTTATCGACCGTGTTAATAAAAAACTGGGCGCAGGCGCTGTGCGGATCGGCGGTGCGAGCCATGGCCACGGTGCCCTCGACATTTTTGAGACCGTTGGCGGCCTCATTGGCGACAGGCGGCCGGGTAGGCTTTTCGCGCATCATGTTGTCGAGTCCGCCGCCCTGAACCATGAACCCTTTCACGACCCTGTGAAACAGGGTGCCTACATAGAAATCATCGTCCACATAACCCAAAAAATTGGCCACGGTCAGCGGCGCCTTGTCCGCGAACAGTTCAACCAGAAATTCTCCTTTGGTCGTGTCCACCAGGACCACCGGATTGCTCATTCTTTCCTCCAGAAAATGGTCTCCAATAAAGGAGCATAAAAATATACGGCTCTCCCCAATTTGGCAAACTCTTTGCCGTGTCCCGGCCAAATGGTTTCCTGGGAGCAGCAGGGCCCCGAAACGATGCGAATATCGCATGGCACGCGCATTCCCGCCAAGCGGGGCAACATGCCTGGATCATTCGTCAAAAAAGGTCAAAAGATCATCTTCAAGGCCGCGCGGGCGTGACTTCAACCCGAAGCCGCCGCACACCGCCGGGCCCTCACTCGCTCTTGCCCTTGCGATATCCTTCCTTGAAATCGTCGGCCGCGTTTTCAACGCCCTTGACCGTCTTGCCGGTCACCTCACCCACGGTCGAGCACCCGGCGCCCAAAAAGGCCGCAAGACAGACCAGCACCACCAATTTTTTCAACATCAAAACCTCCATCACGGACATGCGCCGGGACTTCAAAGCCCCGCCACGCGCTTCGTTCAATCCTGCCGGCCTTTTTGGCAGGCGGACCTGTCGCAGAGACCTCCCACCTTCCAGCCGTCAAACGAGGCATAGTCCTCGCGGGGCTCCACATGGATGGTGGTCTGGCTGCCCGGCAGGCCTGCCTTTATGGCTTCCTCGATCTCGCAGCACAGGTCGTGCGACTCCTGCACCGTCATGGCTCCGGGCACAAGCAGATGAAAATCCACGAATCTGACGACTCCGGATTTGCGTGTGCGCAAAGCGTGAAAACCCGATTCAATCCCGCCGATACGCCTTATGGCATCCGTGATCAGGACAACTTCATCCGCGGGCAAACCGGCGTCCATGAGCCCCGCTACCGACTTTCGAACCAGGCCCAGTCCGGTCCAAACGATGTTGACGGACATGATGAGACCCAGGATCGGATCAAGTATCTGCCAGGACGGTGGCGCGAAATGCATGACCGCCAGGGCGACCACCAGCCCGGCCGAGGTCCAGACGTCGGTCAGCAGATGCCTTGCGTCGGCCTCGAGAACGATGCTGTCGTAATCGCGGGCAGCCCGGAGCATGATCCTGGCCACCGCGAAATTGACGACACCGGCCAAGGTGGCCACGACAATGCCCGTGCCAAGGAAATGCAGCTCCTGCGGGTGCAAAAAGCGCTGTACCGAGGCGTAGGCGATACCCAGCGCCGCGATACAGATCAATATGCCTTCCATGCCGCTGGAAAAATACTCGACCTTGCCATGCCCGTAGGCATGGCTCTGATCGGCGGGACGATATGCCAAGACAATGGCCATGAGCGCAATGAGTCCTGCGGTCAGGTTGACCACGGACTCCACGGCATCGGAAAAAAGCCCCACCGACCCGGTCAGGAAAAACGCCCCGAATTTCAGGGCCATGGTCAAAAGCGAGGCGCCTATGGAAAGATAGGCATATTTCCGGGCTTGGGCCAACATCGCGGACCTCTTTAGATTTCAGGCGCTCCGGCGGGAACCAGACAAATGAATGTCAGCGCCGCGTCTCCGGCGTTGCGGATTTGATGCTCCTGGTCCCCGGGCACGAAGACGGCGTCTCCCGGAGCGACACGGATCCATTGACCATCGTGGTAAACCTCGCCTTCGCCCGCGTGAAAAAAGATCTCGTGCTCCCAGGCGTGGGCATGGCGCGGGGTATGTCCGCCCGGCGCAAGATCAAAGCGACGCATGCAGAAATTGTTTGCGCCATCGACTCGCCCGATGACCACCCTGCCCGTCACCCCACGGGCGACTTCCGAATCGAAATGCACGGCCTGTGCGGCCTCGGTAGGCATGATTTTCATTTTACCCTTTCCTTCCGGCGAATTGCAAAGCCGGCTCAATAATTCCAGACATCAAAAAAATTGAATCCGATGAGCACATGCACATCCTTGCGCACGGACAAAAAAACGCTTCCGCGTACCGGACAGTAGGAAAATTTTCCGTTGTCCAGCATCCAGAAATCATCCGCGAGATCCTGAACTATGGCGAAGGAGTGCCGTCTGCCTGCGAATTCGACCGAAACCACGCCCAGGGAATCGTCGGGAAAACCGGCGTCACGCAACCGGTGCATGATGGCGATGGACTGATCCAGGCTGATCCCGCGTCCCTCGTTCATGGTCACCGACGAAGGACGCCAGAGATCTCCGAGCTCGTGCCTGATCTCAAGCAAGGTGCGCCGATGGATGCGACGCATGAGCGGCAGGTCCACCGCGCCCTTGAACTCCTTGGTAGGGCGGTCGTTTTCAAACGTCATGGACTCCATCTGCGCCTTTTGCCAAGCACAGACGTCGTCATAAAGGGGACTGTTGCGAACCCGGTCGTTCTTGACCAAGGACCTCCTGCCCGGCCGCAATCCGTAAAGACGGGCGCGCAGGGCCGACAGCATGTACCCGGACCAGTATTTCAAGGCATTCATTCATTGCTCCTCGTCGACGGTGGACGCTTCTTATTCAAGATCAGAGCGTTGTTTGTCAATTTATGCGAAATCCCGTGCCGCGTTGACAAAAAACTAGACGGCGCATATTGATTGGGTATTCAATTTAAAGAGTTAGCCTGTTTTTTCGCCTTCGCGTTCTCCACTGTCCGCCGGGGCGGACATTTTTCAAAGCTTCGGATCACCCTATTTTGTTACCCACCATCAGACGCACGAGAAAAACCATCATGGCCACGGGACCGACAAAAAAAGAACTGCTGCTCAAGGCTGCCAAGGAACTGTTCAGCGAACACGGTTATTCGGAAACGACGTTCAAGAAAATCTCGGAACGGGCCGGCGTGGCTCTCGGGCTTCTGACCCATCACTTCGGCAACAAGGAAAAGCTCTTCCTCACGGCCGGGCTCGATGTCGTGCATGAACTCGTCCAGACCATGCGCACCAACCTGCAAGGCGTCCCAAATGGCCTTGAAGCGGTCCGCACCTTCGCCAAGACATATTTCGACTTCGCCCGCAATCCCCGTCAGGATTTCATGGTCCTGGTACGCTGCTCGCCATTCAGCGATCTGAAGACCGTCGAAGACAAGGACGTGATGATCCGCAACTTCTCGGAACTCTACGAAATTCTGGAAGAATGCGTGGACCGCGGGGTACGGGACGGCAGCATCCGCGAACTCGACCCTCACGAAACCTCGGTCGTCGTTTTCTGCAACCTGGTCGGCGGCATCCGGCACGGCCTCTTGACCCCCTACGGGGACGACGGCCTGTTCGACGATATCGTCGATTTCGTCATTTACGGACTGAAAGCCCGCTAGCAGGGAGCTTCCCCCGTTTTCCAATTGGCCTTTTGCTCCGGCAAGGTATATCGGGAATCAATCTCCCGGACACTTTTTCACCATCCGCACGGACGGTGCAGGAGCAGACCATGCTTGAAAAAAGAAAATGGCCACGATTCGCATGTCTGGAACCTTGCGACTTGCTCCCTGTCACGAACAATGCCGCCAAGCGCCCCTCGCGGATTCTCAACTACTGCTTCAACGGACTCCTGCTCGAAACGGACATACCGCTTGGAACCGGGCAATACATCAAGGTTGATGTACAGGGGAATGCCCTCGGCAACAAAGTGACCGGGATCGGGAAACGGGTGGGACTTGTACGCTGGTGCTCGACCCGCCCAGTACAATCTTCCGACTGTTTCGAAATGGGCATCGAGATGCTCGGCGGTGTCAGCGACGAAGTCCTCGGCTGAAAAACTCCCCGCTGGGCAAGCCGGTACCGGGCGACCTGAGCGACTCTTCGCCGGACGGCCAAGCATCCAGGCATCAGACCCGCGGCAAACCGGCCAAAAATTGACAACTACCAAAAGCATCCTTGCGGGAAACAAGTGCTTGAGCTTGACGTCTTACGCGGCTATGAGGGCAGCATCAATTCCTCGCAAAGCCCGGGCGTGGCCGTGCATCGCCGATTGAAGCATCATCTGGGCCATCGCCTAAACCGCAAATGGACGTATGACAAAAAAGAATCGACATAAAATCCACCGGCCGGCCAACCTGTCCCTGAAGCGCAAACCCGCGCCGTCCAGGCTGACCATGCCCTTCTTCGCCTTCATGGGCGCGCTGCTTATCGGGGCCGCCATTTTTTTCAACTTTCTCTCCCCCAACGAAACTCAGTCCAGCATCGACTGGAGCGCTCAAGGCATAGCCACCCGCCACGAATACCAGGACATTAAAGAAGACGGAGCATTCGCCGAGCAGGAGCATGAGAGCGAGGAACTGCCCGAGGCATGCGCCCCACGGGAGCCTGAAATCACCCGCATGAGCGACACGATAAAGCGCGGCGATACTCCTTCGACCCTCCTGGAAGGACACCTAGGACTCTCCGAGATCTATTCCCTGTGCAACGAAAGCAAGGACTTCTATCCCCTGGACAGTCTCAGGGCAGGCCAGCCCTGGACCATGATCTATTCCAACAAGGCCCTGATCGGCCTGGAATATGAAATCGATTCCAACGAACGTCTGGTGGTTTCTCTGACCGACTCCGGCTATGAATTCCGGCGCGAAGCCATCCCCTACGAGATGGAAACCAAAAGCGTATCGGGAGTGGTTGAAAGCAGTCTGTTCGGAGCGGTGACCTCCGCCGGTGAAAGCGAGGAACTGGCCATCAGGCTGGGCAATGTTTTCGCCTACGACGTGGACTTCACACGGGACCTGCGCACCGGGGACTCGTTCAGAGTCATCGTCGAGAAAAAATTCAGGGAAGGCAAATTCGTCGGCTACGGGCAGCTCATGGCGGCCAGCTTCACCAACCAGGGGCAGACCTACCACGCCTATCAATACACGGACAAGAAAGGCAACACGGCCTACTACGACGAAAAAGGACGTCCGCTACGCAAGGCGTTCCTCAAGTCGCCGCTGCCCTTCACACGCATCTCGTCCGGCTATTCCATGAGCCGCATGCACCCCATCCTGAAATACAGACGTCCGCATCAGGGCATCGATTACGCCGCGCCCACCGGAACGCCGATCAGCACGGTCGCCGACGGAATCATCGCCCAGGTAGGCTCCAACAAGTCCCAGGGCCGTTTCGTGCGCGTGATCCACAGCAACGGCTATGAGACCATCTACAATCACATGAGCAAATTCGCCAAGGCTTCCAAGAAAGGCGCCAAGGTGAAGCAGGGCCAGACCATTGGCTATGTCGGCAGCACCGGCTACGCAACGGGCCCGCATCTTGACTTCCGCATGAGGCAAAACGGCAAGCTCATCAACCCCTTGAAACTCAAGACCATGCCGGCCGATCCCATCGCAAGCAAGGAGATGCCCGCCTTCAAGGCCGCCGTGGCCGCATACATGGAACAGCTCGAAGAGCCCGTCCAGTCCGCAAGCCTGGAGCAGCCCTCCACGCCCAATCCATAGTCCGGCGAGCCGGAACCCTTGTTCCGGCACACCGGTCGCGCACAGCGCCCGCCACAGACATCCCGGGCCATGTCCTGACCCGCGAGCATCATTGCCGCACAATCTGCTCCGACGACTCCAAACCCAGGCGCGCAAGACAGACTTCCCGTCCACCATCAAGCCGGCGCATCTGCAAAAGCACCTCGCCGTCTTCGGTCATGCCGTGCCGAACTTCGACCTTGTCCCCATCCCTGACTTCCCGCACGTGACGAATGCGCACGCGGCCAAAAGGCGTTTTCAGGCCAAAAGTGCCCAGATGGTCCGCGATCCAGTCCAGGTAACGCAGGTTGTTCATATGCCCCAGGGCATCCATGTCACTTGCGCGAACAGTGCGGATGTCAGAAGGGCAACCGTCCCACGGCGCCTGCAATTCCGGCAGGGGCCCCTCAAAGACCGACGCTGGCACGACCTCGGCCGGCAGATGAAAAAAGGACTCGGCCTTGCATGGACGTCTTGTCGCAAGATCCAGCCCGAGCCAGGCGCTGGTTCCCCGGGCGACCAACTGCCCGCTTTCGTCCAGGATGCGGTAATCGCGATGGCATAGAATCCTTTCGGCCCGTGTCGGCCAGGTCGTGATCCGCAACACCTCTCCCAGTCCAGGGTATCGCGTCACGTGCATGGCCTGTTCGCGCAGCACCCAAGCCATGTTCTTTCCAGCCAGCCGCTCCATGCCAAACCCAAGGCGCTCGGCATGCCCTCCCGCGCTTTCCTGGGCGAATCGGCACAGGGACGCAAGTGTTATCCTGCCGGTTGCGTCCGTATGAAAGAGCTGAATCTTCCTGCCTTGCTCAAAAATCATCCCGCCTTCTGTATCCATCTGAAAATCCCTTTATAAAAACAGTTTTCAACCAGGGTCGACGTCGCTCAAAAAAAAAACCTTGAATAAGGGGAGCTGACCATCCTGGATGCCTCATTAAAAAAATGTCGCCTGCGCGGAACTACGCACAGGCTCGCGCGCGATGTTGTGTAACGGCCTTCAGGATTTACGCCATGGCGGTTCGCACATCCGCGAGCACCCAGCCTGTGGGGTGCCCTTCATGTTTTTTTTGCGACGCCCAAGGGTCTTTGTTGCATGATCGACCGAAGATGCTTAGGAACCCTAATAGATCGAAAACGATCCCTAACCGACCATGTACGTTTGACACACGAAAAACCCGGAGGAGTACTTATCGCACCCCCTTTTCCGAGCAAAAACACGATATTGATCGTTGATGACGAACCCGTCAACATCAAGGCCCTCGAAATAGTCCTGGGCGACGAGCATGATCTCACCTACGCCACCACGGGAGAAATGGCTCTGGAAATGGCTCGCGCCGAGCCTCAGCCGGACCTCATCCTCATGGACATCGTCATGCCCGGTCTGGATGGCTTTGAGGTTTGCGCAGAACTCAAAAAGGACGAAAAGACCCGCAACATTCCAGTCGTTTTTCTGACCGCCAAATGGGAAACCTGCGAAGAGGCCAAGGGGCTCGAACTTGGTGCCGTGGACTACATACGCAAGCCCTTCAGTCCTCCGATCATTCGCGCCCGGATACGCAATCATCTGGAGCTCAAGAGAAATCGCGACCTGCTCGAAAACCTGTCCACCCTGGACGGATTGACCAACATCCCCAACAGACGCAGGTTCGACGAAATTTATGTTAATGAATGGACCAGGGCCTTGCGCACAAAATCACCCCTGTCCCTGCTTTTCATCGATATCGACCACTTCAAAAACTACAACGACCTCTATGGTCACATGGCCGGCGACGACTGCCTCAAGGCCGTGGCCCGGGTTCTTCAGTCCTCGCTTGGCCGCCCGGCCGACTTTCTGGCCCGTTTCGGTGGAGAGGAGTTCATCATCCTGCTCCCGGACACAAGCGAGAAGGGATGCCTGCACCTGGCGGAAAACATCCGCGACGCCCTGAAAAAATTGCATCTCGAACATCAGGATTCCTCGGTCGCCGATTACCTCACCGTGTCCATCGGTGCGGTGACCTGCAACGATATCGCGCAGTGCGACCGCGCCCTGCTCCTGGAACAGGCGGACAAGCTGCTCTATCAGGCAAAGCACGACGGCCGGAACTGTGTCAGGGCGAAAAGCCTGCCCTGAGCAAAAGACAAATTGACTTTGGGCTCCTGCCTGCCCAAGCCTAAGGCGGGCAGGAGCAAGGGATGACAATCAAAACGTCACGGAGGGCATGATGGAACTGACTGGAAAGAAATTCGTGCTTCTGGTTGAAACGCAGTTCAATGACCACGAATTCTGGTATCCCTACTTCAGGCTCAAGGAAGCCGGAGCACAGGTCGTTGTAGTCTCGGGCAAGGCCGGGCAAAGCTATGAGGGCAAATACGGAACTCCCGCCAAATCCGAAAAGGCTCCGGCGGACATCAAGGTGGCCGACTTCGCGGGGATCATCGTCCCGGGCGGATATGCCCCCGACCACATGCGCAGGGATCAGAACACCGTCAGCCTGGTCAGGGCCTTCGACCAGCAGGGCAAGATCGTCGCGGCCATCTGCCATGCGGGCTGGGTTCTCGTCTCGGCGGGCATCCTCAAGGGGCGCACGGTGACCTCATTTTTCGCCATCAAGGAAGATCTGATCAACGCCGGGGCCAAATGGCAGGATCACGAGGTCGTCATCGACAAGAACATGATTACCAGCCGCACGCCTGATGATCTCCCGGCCTTCATGCGGGCCATCATCGAAGCCGGCAAGGCTTAGGTCAATCCGGCAAAAGAACGCCTAGGGACGATGCAGGACCAGCCGGGCAATTTCGTGGAAAAGCTCCTGCTCACGCACGACGCCCACGATCCTGCCGTCCCGCCCGACGGCCACCCGGCGACGGTTTTCCGCACTCAGAAGATCGGCCACCTGCATCAGGTTGGCGTCACTGTCCACCACTGGCGGCCTCGGGTTCATGATGTCGCGCACGCATTTGGACTCAAGGTCGCGAACCCGGGTGTTGAAAAGCCCCTGCCAGAAAATTCCCGAGTATTTCACGCCATGGTTCGTCTCGCCGCGCACCGCCGAAATATAGTCCGGCCGGAGCGCCTCGATCAGATTGCGCATGTTCAGCACGCCCACCAGCTCTTCCCCCTCGAACACCAAAACTGCCCGATGTCCGCACTCCATGATCAGACCCGTGGAAATGAAATTTTCCGCCGCGATCTTGAGGCGCTCTATGCCCTCCCTGACCGTGCTCGACGCCTGCACGCAGGTGTACTCGTCGATGGGGATCATGAGCTCGGCGATGGTCCGCTCCCGTTCCTGGATGCCGGTCTGCGGGCGGACGGCGTCGAGGATGCGGGCCACAAGGACATCTATGTCGCAGGGCTTGCACAGGTAATCGAACGCGCCGGCCTCATGAGCCTTCCGCGCTGCCCGCTCATCGCCGTGTCCGGTAAGAATGATGACCCTGGCTTTGGGCTTCATGCCCAAAATTCGCGGCAAGGCCTCGTCTCCGCTCAGTCCCGGCATTCTCACGTCAAGCAGCACAACGTCGGGATTGGCGGTTTCCAGAAATTCCAAAGCCTGATCACCGTTTTCGACCAAGCTGACCACAAAACCCTTGTGTTCCAGAATTTTTGCCATCGTTTCCCGAAAACGAGCCTCATCATCAACAATGACAACATGCGGTCTGCCCACGGCGACTCTCCTTGTCTCTTCCTTTTGAAAATCAATTGTCCGAAGATAGTTTCCACATATCGTAAGCCGTCTTGATCCTGTCAAGAAGGTGGCTCATTTCAATCGGTTTGATCAAAAAATCAAAAGCGCCGCTGGTCAGGCAGACGGCTGCGTCATCCGAAGTGGCGTGACCGGTGAGAATGATCACCTGCACGGCCGGGAGGCTGCCCTTGATTTCCCGGAGCACTTCCTGTCCCGTCATTCCGGGCATCTTCAGGTCAAGCACGACCACCTGACATTTCTTTTCCCTGAGAATTCCCACCACGTCCCTGCCAATGGAGCAAAGCTCCACGTCAACGCCCTTGCGCCTGAATATCTTGGCCGCGGTTTCCAGATAGCTTTCCTCGTCATCGACAAGCAGGACCCGCAATGCATCATCCATAGTCACCTCTTAGTAAGCTCGCATATACACGACAGACCGGGCCTTGATGAAAGAGACCGGCAGGGCGGATGCACCTCTTTCCGTCAATCCGCGGAAGATGAAACCCTGGGCAGGAGGAGAAAAAAAGCCGACCCCTGCCCCTTCACGCTGGTAAAATCCAGAACACCCTTCATGCTCTCCACAATGCCATGGCACAAGGACAGCCCAAGGCCGGTACCGCTTCCGGCGGGCTTGGTGGTGTAGAAGGGCGTAAAAATAAGCTTCTGCTGATCCACGCCGATCCCGCTCCCGTTATCCCTGATCTCGACACGCACCTGGTCGGCACCCTCGGCCGAACATGAGAGCACGATTTCTCCGGGCCTGATATTGGAAACCTCACTGACGGCGTACATGGCGTTGTTGAGCAGATTCAGAAGAACCTGCTGCAAACGGGCAGGATCGACATGCACAAGCAGCCGAGAAGCAGGCATGTCGACATGCAGGGCGACATTGCTCAGCTGAATCTTTTTTTGGATCATGGTCAGAACTTCAGGAATGAACTTGCCAAGATCGATGTTCTGCGCCTCGGAGTTTCCCGCCCGGCCGAAACTCAAAATCGAATGGGTGATCCGCGCGCAACGGTCGATCTGAAGCTTGAGCTGATTGATGCTCGCAGCCATCTCGTTCACGTCATTCAAAAAAGCGACGTCCGACGCGGCCCTGTCCCGAAAATCCTGCAACAGCATCTCCATGTAGGCCTGATCGCTTTTCATGATCTGCAAGGGGTTGTTGATCTCATGTGCAAATCCCGCAGCCATCTCGCCGAGTTCAGCCAGCCGTCCGGCACGATAGAGCTGTTCTCGCAGCACCTCACGCTCCTCGTCACGCTGCCGCAACATTTTTTCGACGTAGCCGGTCAGGTAAAGCGAGGACAGGAAGACAACAATGCCTGCGGAAAGCAGAGACATCCCCATAAAAAGGACCGTAGAGTCAGCGGCGCTGAAAATCGCGCCCATCTGTTTACGCGCAGCCAGAATCCAACCGCCATGGCGCAGGACAACGCTTGAATATGCCGTATCGGAACGCGAGTCGTGGAATGCCGTCCCGACTCTTTCCATGAAGACATGTTCAACCAGCCCGCGCTCTCTGGTCAGAATCTGTCCGCCGCTTCCGGCAATGACTTCCCCTTCCCGGTTGACGAGAAACAGTTCGGTCCCCTCGTCGCGGACATCCATGAGCATCTGGGCAAAAATTTCCAAATCAAGGGACGCGCGCAGGATGAGCGGCTCATTTCCGGAGTTTAACCGCAACGCCACAATGCAGTGAGGCAGGCCCATCTGCCCGGAGATGACGCCACTTACGCTGCTGCCCCTTTGCAGCGCCTCACTCAGCCACTGTCCGGGGACGATGTGCGTGCCTGTGTAAACGCTGGGCCCCGCATAAGCCTTCACCAGCCCCTCCGGGTCGATCAGGGCGACATCGACAAGCCGCGTGTGCTTGACGGAAAGCCTGTCAAAAACATCACGCAACCCGATGGAATCGGGATGTTCGGACAGATGGACCTGGGCCATCGTCAAGTCACCCAGGAAATCATCCAGAAAAAGGTCGACGACTCGGGCGCTGCCTACTGAGAGGAGTGTCAATCTGCCGAGCGCTCCCTGCTGGACATGATTCCAGAAAAGATACCCGCCCGTCCCAAGTGCCAGCAGCACGGGAATGAAAGGAGCCAGCAGCATGGCCGCGAAAAAATTCCGCTTTATGGTCTGTCTTGTGTACTGACGCATGTCTTCCCGCTAGCGAACCCCAGCCTCTTCGAACGCCGTGTATGTTGTTTCCACTATTGTCTTCAAGGCCACGGGCTTGAGCAGGTACGAATAGGCCCCGTATGCCATTCCGCGCAGCCCCATTTCCTCGCCGCCATGCCCAGAGAGCAGAATGACCTGGATCTTGGGCCATGCGAGCTTGATCTCCCGCAAGGTCTCGATCCCGTCGATTCCCGGCATCATCACATCGAGGATGACCACATCGTAATGCTCTTTGCCAAGCAACAGCAACGCCTCCTGCCCGCTGCCAACTCCCGCGACCTTGAACCCCCTGCGTTCCATGCGCTTGACCAGGGTTTCAACAAAATCCTGCTCGTCATCGACCACAAGAACCGACGGGCCTGCATGCACAGATGCCATCTGTGAATTATTCCTTTCTGTCATGATGTTTCACCGGCAAAAGGATTGTAAATTCGGTACCATGACCGACTTCGCTGTCGAAGCGGATGATGCCGCCCAGTTTGTTTATTATGGAGTAGCTGATGGAAAGCCCAAGCCCCGTTCCCTCTCCTACTCTCTTGGTCGTGAAGAACGGATCGAAAATGCGCCGCTGGACCTCCTTGTCCATGCCCGGACCGTCATCACGTATGCTGATGCGCACCATATCCGATTCATCATCGTAACCTGTGGATACCGTGATGTTACCGTTACGGCCTATGGCATCGATGGCATTGTTGAGGAGGTTGAGAAGCACTTGCTGAATCTGGGCAGCATCGGATTGAATAGTCGGCAGATCCTGAGCCAGATTCCAGACGAGCTGGATGTTCCGGAACCGGATTTCATTGTCCAGAAAAGCGGAGGTCTGTTTGAGCACATCATTTATGTAGAGATCGTTGCAGACAGGCTCCATTCGCCGTGCAAAACCCAGCATGCGATGCACGACCTGCCCAGCCCGTTCGACATGATGCTCGATTTTATCCACGGCGTCTCCGAATTCCTGAAAATTCGGACTTGCCTTCACATCCTCTTCTTCCAGCAGATCCCTCATCCAGCCAGCTTTTTCCCGGATAACTGCCAGCGGATTATTGACTTCATGCGCCACGCCAGCGGCCAGTTTTCCCAGCGCCGCCATCTTGCTGGACTGGATCAATTCCTCGTTGAGTTGAGCCTGCTCCCTTTCACTGCGCTCCTGCTGTGCGACGATCATGCGCGTGATCATGAGGGTGCCGACTATGATGAAAATGATGCCCCCACCAACCACGGCCCATGTCGCTGTCTGGGTCTCAAAAAGGGGCTGGAGTTCTCCGCGCATGTCCTCCTCGATGACCAGAAGCCAGTTTTTCTGCTCCAGCCAGATCCCTCCGACGAACACTTTCTTTCTCTCGGACTCGAATTCTGCCACCTTGGCCCCGGAAAATGGACTGCCGAGAAATGCCGCGTAGATTTCCTGGCTTTTGTTTCCGAACCTTGGTTTTGTCTGCAATTCGCCGTTGCGATTCACAAGGTAGGCGTCACCAAGATCCCCGAGTTGCAACCAGCGCACCAAAGAATCAAAAATATCCGAGTCGATGGTGGCCCGTAAAATCCAGACCTTGCCTCTCTCCTGCTTTTTTACGGCGATGATCATGTGAGGGAAGCCGCGAAATCCCTCGAACACGTCAGAAACGTAGATCTTCCGAACCATTACCTGGTTGAACCATTCTTCGTTTTTGTAATTCACCTCGGAGAGATTGTACGGTCCGGAGTAGCTGACATGCACCCCCTCCTCGTTGATGAGTCCCAAATCGATAAACGTACGGGAACTCAACTGCATCGTGCTCAGAATCTGCTCGAGTTTCTCCTGGGAGGAGAGGTCTTCAATGGAGTGGGCATAGGCAAGGGTGCGCAACTGGGAAACCTGTTCCCGCAAAAAGAGATCGATTCCCTGACGTTTGTTCTCGGCCAGGGTCATCAGATTGGAGCGGACTTTGGTGTGGTAGGCCGAGGCGAACATGGAGTACATGGTCGCACCCAGGACGATAAGCGGAATCAGCGAAAAACCCAACGCCGTGATGGCAATCTTTGTCCCGAGATCCTTGAGCCCAAATACAGACATACGTGCTCCTGAGGAATACTTCCTGAAACAACCAATGACCCGTTATTCAACTTGGCAGATCACCCATAGCCGACCCCGGAAGAGGGTGCAACAGCGATACCGATCAGGACGAATCGCCGCCCGAGGGCCACACGTAACGCGTCGAGGGACCACGACCTATCCTTGCCAGCAGGCCGCGGCCGACCAGGTCCTGGAGGTCATAGCTTGCGGTTCTCTTTGAAATGCCGCCATCGAGAAGATCGAGCAGGTCCTTGCTCGAAATGCTCCCATGCCCCCGTACATACTCGCATGCGATGACCTGCCGGGGGTTCAGATCCAAAGGCAATACTGTGTCATGTTTCTTTTTATCAGTTCTTGCGGGAAACGAATTTTCAAAACCGTCCCCTTTCTCCCCCACAAACGAATCCGCACTCTGGTTTAATGCGTCATCCTCATTTATTGCCTTGCCGTTGATGCCCAATTGCTCGGACTGGATCACGCGCCCCTCGGACATCACGGCCGCCGTTATGATCACATGCTTGAGTTCGCGGATGTTGCCTGGCCAATCATAGGAGACAAGGGCTTTCAGTGCCCCGCGCGAAAGAGCGAGATCAGATCTTCCAGCCATGTGTTCCCCCTCTTTCAGGAAGTGCATGGCCAAAAGCGGGATGTTCTGCCGCTGCTCCCGTAACGGAGGGGTTGTGATGGTAATGACCTTGAGCCGGTAATAGAGATCCTCACGGAACTTCCCTTCACCGATCAGGGCCTTCAAATCGACATTGGTGGCCGTGATAAGACGCACGTTCACGTCCACATCCTGGTCGCTGCCCAGCGGCTTGATCTTGCGCAGTGACAGAGCTCGCAACAAGGCTTGCTGAACCTTCATGGATGCGGACTGAATCTCGTCCAGAAACAGCGTCCCGCCATCGGCCTGCAGAAAAGCGCCGCGCCGGTCCCCCTTGCCGTCCGTGAACGCCCCTTTGACGTGACCAAACAGGGAATCGAGCAAGAGATTCTCGTCCAGTTCACCGCAATTGATTGAGATGAAGGGTTTGCCGTTTCTGGACGACAGGCGATGAACGGCTTCGGCGGCCAATTGCTTGCCCGTACCGGTCTCGCCTTCGATAAGCACGTCCACTTCGACCTGGCTGGCCTTGATGATGTCGCGTTTCATCTGCTTCATGTGCGGCCCCGAACCGACAAGTTCCGGAAAGTCCGCGTCCAATGTGGATATGGAGGACCCCATACTCAGTTCCGCCGGTTCTTTCAAAGCCACGGACTCGATCTTCAGGTCCTTTGACTTGATCTCCTCAAACTGCGCCTGCAGTGTCCTGATCATGGAATTGATCGAATCCTTGAGCATCTCTGCCTCATAGCCCGTCTCGATCAGACGGACTTCCTCCCACTCTCCCTTTTCCGTGAGAGTCTTCACCGCATAGGCAAGTTCCTGCAGACCCAGCGTGGTGCCCCTGGCCACCAGAGCAATGGCCAGCACCAGAACCAGCACGGAAATGGCGCTGATGATCAGCATGACATCGATGTGCCTGTAACCTGCGAGGTCGACCAGCACGCTGCGGTCTTCGTAGGCGATTCCGCCGATGATTCTTGCGTCCTGATCCGGGGCCAGGTGCAGGCGTACCGGAGCGTAGGCAAGAAAATGGTCACTGTAGGGCGAAGCGGACTCCACTCGATTGAGCGACCGGACAATGTCCTTGTGCCCATCGCGGACATCCTCGACGGTCTGCCAATAATTTTCGTTCCGCTCCGAGGGACGGAACGCCTCTGGCATACCGGGTCTGCCCAGAGTCCCGGACAAGGTTTTCCGGATATTCAAGGTACGCAGAGGCGCATCGTCACCCTGTTCCGATTCGGACTGGAAAAGCACCCATCCCCCCACATCGAAAAAAAAGGTGTACCGCTGAAACTTTGGATTGCGCGAGAAAGCGAAAACGGGAGAATTGGATGACTCATAGAGAGAGAGCACATTGCGGATCATCTTGGCGTTAAGTGAAAGATAAGCGTACCCGTCCAGTTCTCCGTCAGGGCCCACATAGGGAGTCACCATACGCAACGCGACACAGGACATGCGTTCTCGCGGATTGTCAGCACTGGGATAGGGAGTTTCCACCTCTTTAAACTCCGACAGCCACACTTCACCCGCTTTCAAACCGCGAACATGCGCATACAGAAGCGCTGGACCGGGCCGAATGCCGTTCACTTCATCCTGCGTCAATCGTATTTCTTTCCCCTCGCGACTCACAAAAACAACAGGATCTGCTTCGCGCAGGGGAATGAAGCCGAATTCCGCAAATTCAAGGCCGTCGAGTTCCCGAATATCCCTTAAATAGCGGGCCATATCCTCCGCGCTCATAGGATTGCGGGCTGCAAAAAGAAGCTGCCGCTTGCAACGTTCCAGCAACGTTTCCACCGCATAGGCGGTGGAAACGGCATGAATCCGTGAGTTGCGTTCAAGGGCGAGGGAGATAAATTCCGATGACGCCCAATACGTTGCATATCCCATCAGCGCGAGCACGATGAGAGACGTGGGGATAAGCGTCACGAGCAGACGCGTTCGGAGTTTCCGCCTGGCTGGAACAGGTCCGCCGGGCCGCATCCGGGATGCCCATTCCAAAATTTCTTTCGGCTTGATCATGCTTCCTCCATTTCTCCACCCCTTCCGAAACAGCCTCAAATCGCGCAAATTTTCCTTCCCGATAACAGACACCGTACACTTTGCTCAAGAAGAAAAAGAGCAATATACAGCAAAAATTACGCAACAACATTGCCAAAAACCGAGAGAACACAAACTATTTGTGAATTTTATATCAAAATAATATTATTTAAAAACAGAGTTTTAGATATAAAAATTCATATCGCGCAAAAAAAACTTGGCACAGGAATTGTTAATCACTCCACAGTGTTTGCAAGATTATTTAACGACTTGAAATCGGCAATAAACCTGTGTCGGAGGCGAAGATGGTGCACAATCATCAATTCCGGCCCAACCCCAAGGAGCGATGGATAATGGAAGCATCCGTAAAAGATTTCATGGTCCCCATAGCCAAATTTCCCAGGATATCGGACACGGCAACTTTCTCAGGAGCGGTCATGGCTCTGGAGAGGGCCAACGAGGAATACCTTTCCGGCAAGCGCGAACAGCGCATCCTGCTGGTGACCGACAGTGAAAACAAGGTCGTCGGCAAGCTCTCACCCCTCGACGTGGTCCGAGGACTCGAACCGGACTACGAAAAACTGGTCGACGAACAGAGCAGCGTGTACGTTGAAAAGTTCAGCTACGTGATCCAGCCCATGAAAGAGCAGACCACCCTTTGGGCCAAACCCCTGGACGACCTCTGCGCCATTGCCAAGGATATCCTGGTCAAGGATTTCATCCAGCCGCCAAAATCATCCCAGATCATCGACCAGGACGCGAACCTGAACAATGCCTTCCACCGCTTTGTCATGTTCAAGCATGACTCTCTTTTCGTCATGGACGGCAAGAAGCTCATTGGCGTGTTGCGCTTTTCCGACGTGTACAAGGAAATTGGCCGCAGAATCAAAGAATCGTGCGGCCTCTGAGTCACCTTCTGTTCAAGCGATGTTGTCACTGCCAAGCTAACATATTGAATAATAAAGGAGAAAATCCATGAGTGCACAAGACGTGCGAGATACTTCCCCAGATGAGCTCCTCATGCACGAAGAAGAGCCCCAGGGTCCGACTCAGTCATCCAAATCCATGATCATCAAATTGCTCATCGCGCTTGGTCTTTTTCTGTTCATTTACTTTCTGCCCCGTCCGGAGTCCCTCCCGGTGGAAGCGCATCGTCTGGGCGCCATCCTGCTCCCGATCGTGTTCCTATGGGTATCCGAAGCCATTCCCATTGGCGTTACCGCCCTGCTGGCCACGGCGCTCATGATCATTTTCAAGGTTACGGGCAGTTCGCAGGCCTGGGCTCCATACGCCAACCGGACCGTCATGTTCGTCATGATGATCATCATGTTCGGCGTCATCCTGAACGAGGTCGGCCTGGCCAAACGCCTGCTTTTCTTTATCCTGAAATTCGCGGGAACAAAGGTGAAGCAGCTCAGCTTCTTCATAGCCATAAGCAGCACCCTGCTCTCGACCCTCTTTCATGACGCGACCATCACCATCATCATGCTCTTCGCCATTGTACCCCTCTTCCAGAGCATGGGCATCACGCCGAAGAAGAGCAACAACCTGAGCAAATTCTTCATCATCCTCATTCCTCTGGCGGCATCGGCCGGCGGCTTCGGCACCATGCTCGGCGGCGGCCGCTGCGCCCTGGCCGTGGACATCACCCAGAAGTACCTTCTGGAGGCCACGGGCGTCGCGGTCAAAATCGGCTTCCTGAAGTACGCCATCGTCGAATTCCCGGTCTCCATCTTCACCGCCATAGCGACCTGGGCCATCTGTTTCCTGTACTTCCGACCCAAGGAAAAGGAACTTCCCGCATCCGTGAAGATCGAGTCCATGCCGCCCATGAGCAGCGCTGAAAAGGGTGTGGCAGCAATCTTCTCCGCCGCATTCATCATGTGGTTCGCCGGCGACCTGACCGGCTGGCATGTCAGCGTGGTCGCGGCACTGGCCCTTGCAGGCTTCTGTGCTCCCGGCTGGGTCTCTTTCAAGACCATCTGTGACAAGTTCCCGTGGGAATCCTGGATCGTCTTCGGCTCCGGCGTCTCCCTGGGCGCGGCCATGCTCTCCAGCGGCCTTGGCAAGTACCTGGCCGAAGTCTGCCTGCCGCTGCTCCAGGGGCACTCCCCCTTCGTCACCTATTACGGCATCGGCCTCTTTGGCTCGGCCCTGTCGAGCATGATGAGCAACTCGGCGGCCGTGGCCCTGAGCCTGCCCGTGACCCTACCCATGGCCAGCATGATGAACATGAGCGTCGAGACCGTCGGTCTTCTCGCCCCCATGACCACCTCCTTCATCATGCTCGTCATTGGTTGTCCTCCCACAATCATCGCTTACAGCACCGGATACTTCACCCAGGTCGAGTTCTCCAAGGTAGCCATCCCCTGGTGCCTCACCCTGCTGGCCATCTGCGTAGCCGCGGCACTGACTTACTGGCCGATGATCGGATTCAACTAAGCATCCTGTTCAAAGGGAGGGGAAACGCCCCTCCCCCCAGCTCATTGATACTCTCTTTAGTATACCTTCAGTTGCAAGAGAGAATAGTATCAGTAAACGACGAATGGTTGTCCGTCCCTACGTGACGGTCAAAACAAGGAGGATATAATGGAAAATTTGCCAAGATTGCTTCTTATCGACGATGAAGACCGTTTTCGCGAAACGCTGGCCAAGCGTCTGACGGAAACCGGATACAAGGTGAGCGAGGCCGCCAGCGGCATGGAAGCACTGGACCTGCTCTCCACCAACAAATTCGATGTGGCCATACTCGACATCCGGATGCCGGGACTAAGCGGCATCGAAACCCTGGCTGAAATCCGCGCCAAGCACCTTAGCGTGGAAGTGATCATGCTTACAGGACACGGTGACGTATCCTCGGCCGTAGAAGGCATGCGCCTCGGTGCCTTTGACTATCTGATGAAGCCCTGTGAATACGAGTACCTCGTAGTCAAGATCCAGGAAGCCTATAAAATCAAGAAAGACCGTGACGAAAGGCTGCACAGGGCAGAAGAAAAAGCCCTACTGGATAAACTGCAGAAAAGATGGGTCTAGCGTTCCAACATTGTACCGATCCTAGATAACAATAGCGGACCGACACAGCCGTAATAGTCAAACCGGGGGGATTACATCCCCCCGGTTCAACCAGAAGAACCAAGGAAGACATCCAAAGATCGGACACGCCTCAAAACCAATGTACGTTTCGAGACATCTTTGCATCCTCTCTCCATGTTAATTCAGGCAATTGCGATTCTGCAGAGAACCGGCGAGAATATCTTGAAATGAAAACATTGTTACGGTATTCACAAACAATAAACATACCCGAACCAATGCAGTGTCACTTCCATGAGGAGGAAATAATGGATTTTTTGCCCAAATTGCTTCTGGTTGATGATGAAGAAAGGTTTCGAGAAACTCTGGCCAAGCGGTTGCAGGAGACTGGCTACGAAGTCAGCGGTGCGAGCAGCGGCATGGAAGCCCTGGACCGCCTTGCGGCGGAAAAATTCGACATCGTTATTCTTGACATCCAGATGCCGGGTCTCAGCGGCATCGAGACGCTGTCGGAGATTCGTGGAAGACACATCGGCGTCGAAGTTATCATGCTCACCGGTCACGGCGACGTATCCTCGGCCGTGGAAGGCATGCGCTTGGGTGCCTACGATTATCTCATGAAACCATATGAATACGAATATCTCGTGGTAAAAATTCAGGAGGCCTACAAGATCAAAAGAGATCGCGACGAACGCCTGCGCAGGGCGGAAGAAAAGGCCATACTCGACAAGATGCACAAAAGCCTGGGCTTCTAATTCCACCCAAGGCTGAAATTATCCGTCGTTTCCCCTCCGGATCGCTTTCCATGGGGAAACGGCTGTCCCTTTGCAATGAGGTATTGATGCAGGAAAATTTCAGTTTCAACGAAGAAGAACACGGACGTCAGCCGAATTTGCGGGAATCATCCCAGCCGCACGAGAATAGCAGCTACAAGCCGCTGCATCATCTACCGCGGGGGAAGGCCTGGAATCCTCCGATACTCAAAAAATGGTGGTTTTGGCCGGCAAGCCTGGCGGGACTCTTCGCTTTGAATCTGGCGATCTCGATCTGGAGCCGCTTTTTCGGCAATTAGACCCGATTGGCGGCTTCCATTTTTGCTCCCGCTGCTGGTAAAATCGGAATTTCCCGGCCACATTGTTTCATTGTTACAGCCGGCTGCCCAGCAGCAACAACGATTTTTCCGTTTTTTGAATGCTTTGAATCCATGGCGTCCGGCTGTTCTGGATGGCCCAAGGACCTCAGCCTGCTCCGCATCTTTTGCGTGAAGCGCAGGTCCTGGCCGGGAGTGCAACTCTGGATGGATCAGGCGGAAATCGCCTGCCCGGGAGAGCTGCAGCGCGGAAGCGGCATGGATTCAAACACGGCCGGCATCATCACGCCGGTCGGGGATTCTTCATTCCGCTTGGAAAATGAGGGAGCCCAGCGACGGGATTGCGTCCACCGCCGTGCACCCGCGCTTGAAGAAAAAAGGCGGATTTCACATCCGGCCACACTGCTAAGGCAAAGGCCGGCACACCTCGAAGGAGTTATCAATGGAGCCAATGACCGTGAAAGAACTGATGATCCCGGCCGAGCATTTCCCCCGGATTTCTCAGGAGGAAACGTTCGGAGCCGCGCTGAGAGCGCTGGAACAATGCCGCATTGATTTTCAGAGCGGAAAAAAAAGCACATGCATCCTTCTCGTCCATGACGGGAAGGGACACATCGTGGGCAAGGTTTCTCCCATGGACCTGCTCATGGCCCTCGAACCCCGCTATTCAAGACTGAAGGTCAATGTCGGAGAATACTCCCGAAGCCATTCCTACGACAAGATGATCGGAAGTGCGCTGGACCAGGCTGCACTGTGGACGACCCCACTGCACGAACTCTGTACCGACGCATCAGGGATTCTCATCCGGGATTTCGTCAGCAGCCCCTCTGCGGGCCAAACCGTCATGGTGACTGACAGCCTTGACAAGGCCCTGCACCGATTCGTCATGAATCGTCATGATTCCCTGTTTGTCACCGACGGTGGGCGCCTTGTCGGCATGCTCGCCTTTTCGGACGTGTACGCGCATTTATCGGCAACCATGAAGGACGCATGCGCAATTTCACCCATAATGAAAAAAGATCTTCATGGAGTGCCATAATGAGCCACGAAAATATCGATTACAGAAATCACCCCGAAGATGAACTCCTCATCGAAGAACACCCGGAAACGTCCGAGCAGTCGGGCCGTACGATCATCATCAAGACCCTCATCTCCCTGTCCATCGGCCTCGGAATATATCTTCTGCCTACCCCGGCCAATCTGCCCGTCGACGGGCACAAATTTTTGGCCCTGCTCCTGACCGTCGTCCTCCTCTGGGTCACGGAGGCCATACCCATCGGCGTCTCGGCCCTGTGCGCCGCCGCGGGGCTCATCCTGTTCGGCATCCAGAAGCCGACCGACGCCTGGGCGCCATTCGCCAGTCCTGCGGTCATGTTCGTGCTCATGATCGTCATGTTCGGCGTGGTCTTGAACGAGGTCGGCCTGGCTAACCGCATCATGTATTACATTTTCAAGATGGCCGGAACAGGGGTCAAGAAACTTAGCTTCGTGCTGGCCGTCGGGTGCACCATGCTGGCCACCGTCTTTCACGACGCGACAGTCACGGTCATCATGATCTTTGCGCTGGTTCCGGTCTTCATGGCCATGGGAATCACCCCGCAAAAAAGCAACAATCTTTCAAAATTCTTCATCATTCTCATTCCATTAGCCTCCTCGGCCGGCGGTTTCGGCACCCTTCTGGGCGGCGGCCGCAACCCTCTGGCCCTCGAAATCCTGCAAAACTTCACGCGAGACGCGGGTCACGAGGCGACCATCGGCTTCCTGGAGTACATCGTCATCCAGTTCCCCATCTGCATCCTGACCGCCGTCACCACTTGGGGCGTCCTGTGGATGATTTTCCGGCCCAAGGAAAAAGAGCTCCCGGCCGAGGTGAGAATCGAAAAAATGCCTTCCATGCGGGGAAAAGAACTCGGCGTTACCATCATCTTCGGAGTGACCTTCCTGCTGTGGACATTCTCGGACCTGACCGGACTGCACTACAGCGTCCCCGCCGCCCTGGCCCTGGCCGGATTTTGCGGCCCAAAGTTCATTTCATTCAAGACCATCTGCGACAAATTCCCCTGGGAGTCCTGGATCGTCTTCGGTGCCGGTGTATCCTTGGGCGGAGCCATGCTCACATCCGGAGCGGGCAAATACCTGGCTGAGGTCTGTCTGCCGCTGCTTGAAGGCCAGCCTTCGTTTGCGGTCTTCTACGGAATCGGCTTTTTCGGCTCATTCCTGTCCAGCCTGATGAGCAACTCCGCGGCCGTGGCCCTGACCTTGCCCATCACCCTGCCCATGGCGGAAATGATGAACCTCTCTCCAAAGGCCGTGGCCATGCTTTCCCCCATGACCACCTCGTTCATCATGCTCGTCATTGGTTGCCCTCCGACGATCATCGCCTACAGCACGGGATATTTCTCGCAGGCTGAGTTCATCAAGGTCGCGGTCCCGTGGTGTCTGACCCTGCTTCTCGTCGCGACCATCAGCGTACTGGTGTATTGGCCCCTGATCGGCTTCTACTGATTCATGGTTGCGAAACCGTTTCTTCAATCCTAAACAAAACCGGGAAGGTACCCGTCTTCCCGGTTTTTTTCCAAAAACGACCCGCAGCAACAACCCAAACCGCCAAACGGCACGGTGGGCAGATGACTCCTCAACGTCTGGAAATGCACAGAAAACGGTTCAAAAACGCGATCGTCCTGTTCACCGTGGCCCCGGCCTTTCTCGTCGCCGTATGCGTTCTGGTCTACGCACTCAAAAGTGTTGACACCGAACACAGCCGTGCCGCCGAATCGCAACTCGCCGTCGTCGCGGAAGCAGGAAGGGCCAGGGTAGAGCACAGCATGGATTCGGCCGGGGCTCTTTTGGGGATGCTGCTTCAACGTTCCGGTAAGATGTCCGCGGGGGAACTGCAGCACACCTTCACTTCCCTTGGCCACTCCATGGACTGGATTGACGGCATGGACGTGATGGATTCCGGAACTGGCAGCAGGGTCATGGCCGGCCAACCCTTGCCGCAGGAACTGCCGCCAGCCTCTCGGACCGAAAGCGGTCTCCTCGTCACCGATGTTCAGGCCGGCAAGGACGGAACACCGCGCTTTTTCATCGCCATAGGCGAAGGGACGGACCTGTCTTCGGCAACCGTCAGACTTTCCGTCAACGCCTTCCTCTTCAGTTCCCTGCTCGACCGCGAGCGCCTCGGACGCACCGGCGAGACGTTCCTCGTCAACGATGCGGGAATCCTGCAGACCAGGTCCATCCTGCACGGAGGCATCCTGGACCGTGTCGACGGCTCTCTGGTCACTAAGGACTCCGGTGTCACCAAGATTGCCCGGCGCGAATGGTCCGGCACCACTCTGCTTTACGTCGCGCTCCCACTGGACAACCTTCCCGGCTGGCTGCTCGTAACCCAACGCGACAACAGGGAGATTTCCGAGACCCTGCACCACACCATGACACGCTTCGCGACCTTGGCCGTCATCTGCCTGCTTGTCCTGGGCGCGGCGTCCCTGCGGGCGGTAAAGAAGTTCACGACGCTCCAGGAAGAGATGGAGACGGACTCTGGCCGTCTGCGGGAGTGTGAACTGCAGGTTCAGAAGCTCGACGCCATCAGTCAACTGGGAGTGGGCATCGCCCACGAAGTCAACAACCCCCTGGCCATCATCGGAGAGGAAGCGGGCTGGATGCAGGACCTGCTCCGGCGTGATTCTTTCAAAGACCATCCCGACGCCGGAGAACTCAGGGAATCCCTTCGCCAGATCGTGACTCAAACGGCTCGCAGCCGCGAGATCACTCACAAACTCCTCAGCTTTGGCGGAAAGACCGACGGCACGATTCGCGACGTGGAAATGAACACTCTCGTCACCGACGTTGCCGCCTTGAGACGCCGTGAAGCATCGCAGCGAAACATTGAAATCCGGGAGGAACTCGCCTCGCGGCTGCCCGTCATACTCAGCGAACCCGCCCTCCTGCGCCAGCTGCTTATCAACCTGATCAACAACTCCATGGACGCCATGCCCGAAGGCGGACCCATCACCATTTCCACCGCCCCTTCGGAAGGAGGCGGCGTCCGTCTGCAAGTTCGCGACACGGGTTTCGGCATCCCCCGCGAGAACCTCGACAAGATCTTCGATCCCTTCTTCACCACCAAGCCACCCGGCAAGGGCGCAGGCCTCGGGCTATCCATTTCCCATGGCATCCTGCAGCGTATCGGCGGAAGGATTTCCGTTGACAGCACTGCCGGGCAGGGCACTACCATAACAGTCGAGCTTCCCCTTGAAGCACGACCGTTCATCAACTGACGAGAACGCCATGAGAATTCGCTCTGGAAATCTGGCGCATGTCGCATGCAACTGGTTCATGCGCAGACCGACCCCCCCGCAACCGATCCGGCTGGCCGAGCGCCTTCGGATCTTCCGGCGGTCGCTGCCGTGAAGACGACGACCGGCAGGAACCTCGCAGCTCCCGACGCCCATCCGGAGATGAAACGAAAGTATCGTTTCTTCAAAAGTCTGCTGGCCAGCAACAACCACATCCTCGAGGAAATGGCCTGGCTCGAGCGCATGGTCTATGAAGGCCGCTCCTTCACCCAGGAAGATGCGTTGGTGCACATGCGAGGACTGCTCGAGCACGGCTGTTCCCTGATTGAAGACATGAACGCACTGGCCAAGGGGCAATTCACAACTCTCTTCGGGCGCTTGCAGCATGTAGGCGGAGCGGCCCTGCGCGCCCTCCTGCGCGAGCGGACATTCGACGGCCAGGACCTCGTCCTGCCGCTTGATGCAATCTCTCTTGAAAACCTGGGCGAAGTGGGCGGCAAGGCCGCGAACCTCGGCGAGGTCCGCAACCGTGTCGGCCTGCCGACGCCGTCGGGCTTCGCCGTGACGGCTTCGGCAGCAGCCCTTTTCCTTGGGCATACCGGGATTCTCGAAACTTTCCGGCACCAACTTGTCGGAATCGACATCACGGACATAGGCGCCCTGGAGCGGATTTGCGCCAAAGCCAGCGAAAGAATCATGATTGCGCCTCTGCCCCCTGACCTGGACAAGGCACTGCAGGAGCAGGCGCGAGGCATGGTGTCCAGGTTCGGCCCCGACGTGCGTCTGGCCGTGCGTTCATCTGCCGTCTGCGAGGATTCCGATGCTTCTTTCGCCGGCCAGCACGCGACCGTTCTTGGCGCCACCCCCTTCGCCCTCCCGCGGGCCTGGAGCGCCGTGGTAGCCAGCGCCTTCACCGCCCGGGCCGTTTTCTACCGTCGGTCCAAGGGCTATTCGGAGCAGGACGTGATGATGAGTGTTTTGGTCCTGAACATGGTTCAGGCCAAGGCCAGCGGCGTGCTCTACACCATTGATCCAAACTCCGCCCACAGCGACGATGTGCTACTCTCGGCAGCCTGGGGACTCGGGGTGAGCGTCGTCGACGGATCCTCGCATGTTGACTTCTGGCGCATCCGGCGCACGGACCGGACAACCGTCACCGCCGAGACAGGAGACAAAACCTCGGCCTTCACCATTCTGCCCCAGGGCGGTATCGTCTCAAGGCCAGTGCCCGACGAAGACCGGAAACGATCCTGCCTGTCAGGCGATCAGGTCCGTACCCTGGTCGAATACGGCCTGCGACTCGAAGCACACTACGGCATGCCCCAGGACGTGGAGTGGTCCCTCGACCATGAAGACCGCCTCTTCGTCCTGCAGTCCAGGCCGCTGATGCGTGCCGAGGGAACCGACCGGGCCGAATGCTGCGAGTTCGTACCCGGTCGGACCCCGCTCCTGTGCGGCGGCCAACCGGCGGCCCTTGGGATGGCTTCAGGCATGGTCTATTCCGTGCAGTCCGATCACGCCCTCGATGACATACCAAAAGGTGCAATCCTGGTGGCAAGACAGACATCGCCGGCCTATGTGGCCGCCATGGGCAAGGTCGCCGGCATCATCACGGACATCGGCAGCGCCACGGGACACATGGCCTCCGTGGCTCGCGAATTCGGCATCCCGACGCTCGTGGACGTGGGCCGCGCAACCCATCTTCTTGCACACGGGACGGAAGTCACCCTCGACGCAACCAACGGGGTTGTCTACGCAGGCCGGGTCCAGGAAATCCTCTCGGAACGAAGACCCGTCAATCTCATGAAGGGCAGTCCCGTCTACAAGGCCCTGCAGGAGGCGCTGAAGTTCATCATCCCTCTGAATCTGGTCGACCCGCAGATGCCAAATTTCACGCCCGAGGGATGCCAAACCCTGCACGACATCATCCGCTTCTGCCATGAAGTGGCCATGCACGAGATGTTCCGGCTTTCGGACGAACTCCCGCACGCGCAGAGCGCTGCCCACGAACTGCGCACCGGGTTGCCTTTCAAGATTTTCCTCTACGACCTGGGCGATGGCGTCGTGCCGCGTGAGCGCGGCACCACAGTCGGCACAGAAGAACTCCTCTGCGAGCCCCTGAAGGCACTCCTGAACGGAATGACACATCCCGAAGTGGCTGGCGGCCAGGACGGCGCCATCCCGGAGGCCGCGAGTTACGCCGTCGTATCAAGAAGTTACGTCAATTTCAGCGGACGGCTCGGCAACCACTTCGCCACGATAGACGCCTATGCCGGGCCGGTCATCAACGACAACTACATCACCTTCTCCTTCAAGGGCGGCGCCGCCGAATACGTTCAGCGTGTTCGCCGCGCCACGCTCCTGGCCGGCATCCTGCGCCGGCTCGGATTCCGCGTCAGCCAAAACGGCGACGCGCTCAAGGCGGAAATCCGCAAATATGACGAAAGCCGTTTTCTGGACCGGCTGACCACCCTTGGGAGACTGTTGGCATCAATCCGCAGCCTCGATCTGCGCCTCGACGATGACGAGGAGGTCTCCCGAAAAATCGATGAATTTTTCAAGGGTGGCCACTCCTTTCCTCGATACTGAACGCTTCCCTGCCCTGTCCCCCTGGCGGGACTGGCCGTCCGCCAACGTTGCAGGCCGGGCTTCTTTTGTGTCAGAAGACAACGAGATTGACCGAACGTTCCCTGCAATAGGTATACAGCCACCGGGAACCCCGGCATGGAGCACGAATGAGTTTGATGCAGCGCGTCCGAAACTTTTTTTCCCCTACCCCGCCCCCGCAAGAGGAAGACAGCGGACAGGATGACGAGTTCAAGGCCAGATATCAGGCCTTTCGACGGCTCCTCTCGGCCAACAACACCGCCCTGGACATCATGACCGACCTCGAAAGCGCGGCCCTGGGGCATCGGCATTTCGGCATGCACTTCCTCAGGTCGCGGGTCACCGGAGCCACGGCCAAGGTTTTTTCCATCGTTGAAAACCTCCTGTTTCTGGCCCCGGGCAAGTATCTCGGACTGCGGGACGCCATGCGCTCCATCCAGGAGAATATCCAGCAGGAACTCTCCCTGCGCCAGACCGCCCGCCGCAATGACCTGATTCTCGACCTGGATCGCATCACGGCTCGCAACATCGACGACGTGGGCGGCAAGATGGCCAACCTGGGTGAGCTGCGCAATGCCCTGCAGGTGCCGGTCCCTGACGGATTCGCCATCACCGCCCAAGCCTACATGACCTTCATGCAGCACTCTGGTCTCTGGGACGAAATCAACTGCCTCGTACTTGGCCACCCCATGGCCTCCCATTTCGCGGCCGGGGCCGCCCAAGCGCCCGAACCGGACGAAGAACCGCAGACGGATCAGCCCATCGCCCTGCTGGAAATGTGCGCCAAGATCCGGGGCATGATCCTCGCAGCCGAGGTTCCACCCGAGCTCGAAAGCGCGATTCTCGGTGCCTACGACAGACTCTGTGAACGCGAAGGGTCCAATGTCCGCGTGGCGCTGCGCTCGAGCGCCCTGGGCGAAGACAGCGCCGGAGCATCCTTTGCCGGCCAGCACAGATCCCTTCTGAATCTTGACCGGGACAGCCTTGTCGATGGCTACAAGGAAATCATTGCCAGCAAATATTCCGCTCACGCCATGACCTACCGCTACATGCTCGGCATCCGGGACGATGACGTGCTGATGTGCGTCGGGTGTCTGGGCATGGTCACCTCGCAGGCCGGAGGTGTCGCCTACACGGCCAACCCGCTGAACGGCGTGGGTGCCCATGTCCGCATCACTTCCGCCTGGGGAGTTGCCAAAGGCGTGGTCGACGGTACTGCGACCACCGACGAATTCATCGTGGAAAAGGAACCTCAGCCGCGAATTATTGAAAGAAAGGTGCCGCGCAAGGAATCGTCGCTGGTCTGTTCGGCCGCTGAAGGCGTCTGCCGGGTATCGGTCGATCCGGCGCTCTGCGAGCAACCGACCCTGAGCGACCCCCAGATCATGGACCTCGCGACCATGGCTGTCCGCATAGAAAAGCATTACGACATCCCCCAGGATATCGAATGGGCCTATTCCCCGGAGGGAAGGCTCGTCCTCCTGCAGACACGACCGCTGGAAGTTCGCCAGGATCAGTCCGCTTCGGAGCTGCTCCCGGGGGTGACTCCCCTGGTGCATGAAGGCCAGACCGCCAGTGCGGGTACAGCCCACGGCGTGGTGCACATCGTCCGCAAGGACGTGGACATCCTCGTGCTGCCCGACAACGCCATCCTGGTCTGCGTGGAGGCCGCGCCCAAGTGGGCCGCCGTCCTGAACCGCTGCCAGGGCGTCATCACCGAGCAGGGCAGCGTCGCCGGCCATCTGGCCAACGTGGCTAGGGAATTCAAGGTCCCAGGCCTGTTCGGCGTCCCGTCAGCCACAAGCATCCTTGAAACCGGCCAGGAAATCACCCTCGACGCCGACAACTGCGCGGTCTACGCTGGACTCCAGGAAACCCTCCTGGACCGCAAGCCACAGCGGCCGAACATGATGGCAGGAAGCCCGGTCTTCCAGACGCTGCAGCGCGTCAACCGCCACATCATCCCCCTGAACCTTCTGGACCCCGACGGGCTCGACTTCACTCCGGCCAACTGTAAGACGCTGCACGACATCACCCGCTTCTGCCATGAAAAATCCGTGCAGGAGATGTTCAGTTTCGGCCGCGACCACAATTTTTCTCCCAGGTCGAGCAAACAGCTCAAGACCATCGTGCCCATGCAATGGTGGATCATCAATCTCGAGGACGGATTTGTCAGCGATACCGGCGACAAGATGATCCCGCTGGACAAGATCACCTCCGTTCCCATGCTCGCGCTGTGGCGCGGCATCGTGGCCTATCCCTGGGATGGCCCCCCGTGCATCGACTGCAAGGGCTTCATGTCGGTGCTCTTCCAGTCCGCGACCAACAGGAACCTGGAACCGGCCATGGCGTCCCAGTTCTCGGAAAGAAATTATTTCATGATCTCGAAACACTTCTGCAACCTGCAGTCCCGGTTCGGCTATCACTTCACGTCCGTGGAGGCACTGGCCGGGCCAAGACCGCGTGAAAACTACATCCGATTCCAGTTCAAGGGCGGAGCTGCGGATCACCAGCGCAAGGTTCGCAGGGCGAAGTTCGTCGGAGAAATACTCGACGAATTCAACTTCCGGACCAGAGTGCGCGAAGACGCGCTTTTCGCCCGGCTGGACGACTGCGACCAGAAATTCATCGAGAATCATCTTGAAATCCTGGGACACATCCTCATCCACACCAGGCAGCTGGACATGATCATGAACAAGGAAGACGTGGTCCAATTCTATAAAAAACGCATCCTGAATCAGCTTCACGCGATGATGGATGCAAAAAACAAGGCCTGACAAAGGCTTGCGTACGAGGAAAAATGAGCGACAGATCCAACGAAAACACACCAAGCCATGCCGTCATGCGCGGAGTCATCATCGGCGGCTCCATCGGCATGATCGCCAGCTGGTTCGGCTACGAGCCGGTCAAGGCCTTCTTCATGGGCATCGTCTGCGGTATTTTCGCCGCCGCCACCAAGATAATGGCCGACAGGATGCGCAAGAAATAGATCTTGACTTTCGCTTGCATTGCAGTACTAGGTGAAATCAAGAATCTGCCGCATGCGGATTGAAATGGTTCCAATGTCTCCAAGGTGACGTTCAAAAGAAACCGACAACCAAATCTGTACTGCAGAGGCGTGTTGGAAGGAAATCAGGAAAAAACCTCTATCACAGGCGTGTCGGCTGTAAACATTCCTAGGGAACATCTTTCGCTTTGAAGAAAGAGGCGCGTTGGTCAGAAACCAAAAACAAAATGTTGGTTGAAAGGCGCGTTGGAAGGAAACTCCCAAGGTAACACAGGTAACAGACTTGTAGAGGCGTTTATTCCAGTCACAATGACAACATGGATGTCAACCGCCGGCCCAGAACAGGCCCGGCGAACTGATCGGAATCACATCGCATCTGGTTTTTAGTCATCTCGGTTTTACGCGAGGCGGGAAACGAAAGTTTCCCGCCTCCCTCTTTTTGTGATTCCATGAACAATTCTCGCTTGCGGGCGTTGCATATGGCGGCCTTCGACAAGCTTTGAACAAGTCTGTTTCCGAGTGCCAGCCGTCCAAGCCCACCCAACATGCCTGATAATTTAACGGAGCCTGATACGCACAACTTCATTTTTCATCAATGGCCAGGCTGCTTGCATAAGAGAAGCATTCCAGTGTACAGGGGTATGCGCAAACATAAACCAACGCCAATTCAGGACACCTCATGTACTGCAAAAAATGTAAATTCCACTCCTTCGACCACGTCAGCGCATGCCCCAAGTGCGGAGCAGACTGGGAAGAATCCCGCAAGGCTCTTTACCTGAACTGGGTCTCCGCCTCGGGAGTCAACTGGCTGAAGCAGGAACCCGCCCCACAACAGCCCGAGCCCGATTTTTCCGCAAAGCCGCAGAAAACCGAACTCCATGCGCAAGCAAACGACACAGGCGCCGCCTCCGGGGACTATCTGGCCGCACCACCCGCCGCGGCCGCCGCAAAAAATACCGACATCGACGTCTCGAACTTTCCGGATCTGGATTTCACCATGACCGAGGTCCCGGTCAGGGAAGCGGCTCCCGCGCAAAAAGCGCCGACGCCCAAGCCGGAAGAAGATCTGTTTCTGGACACGCTCCCTGCCGAAGACATGGTCGAGCTTGACTTCAGCGCCTCCTTCGACGCTCCGCCCGCCCCGCAGGTTCCGGCTCCAAGCAAACCCAAGCGCGAAGATCTTTTCATTCCGGAACTCGAAGAAATGCTCGCACCCCTGGATGATGAACCACGCTCCAAGTCCTCTGCGGCCAAAAAGCCTTCATTTTCCCCGGAGACAGAAATACTCCTTGATTTCGGGACCGATTCCCCGGAAAAGACCTCGGGCAAGTCAGATGACGACGAGTTGTCCTTCCTGAGTCTTGAGGATCCCAAGAAGCCCCAGTAGATTCACGGCCAAAAGGCAGACGCACGAAACCAGAAACCAGGGTCTCATGCAGGCTCTGGTTTCTTTGTGTCAGGCTTTCAGAATTCCGTCGGGACGCACCCCTTCCGGAAAGCGCCAAAAAAGACGCACACCGCTAAAGCTGCTTGCAGCCTGGGCAGAGGAAGAAAGGCGCCTCTTGCAAAAAGAAAAAAAGCTTGACTTTTATGTTTGATTCGAAAAATAAAGCGAGTTTCCGGTGATCAGCGTAAAGCCGCTATTTTCACCGGCCGAAGACGCGGCAGCATTTCAGGACAAAATTATGGAGGAGCCTCATGGCAGTAGATTTCAGTAATGCCGTCAAGACCGACGAAGGCGTTCAGGTCAACGGCGTTGTAATGCACCCGATTGTGGAACAGTGTGAAGGCTGCGAGCGGATCAAAGAATTCGAAAGCGCCAAATTTTGCGGAACGTATCCCCAGCCCGCAGCGAAGTGGAGACTGGGAACCTGCAATTTCTCGACCCACACCAAGACCGCACCCGGCAAGGGCAAGGCCAAGGTCAACCCGCTCAAGGCATCCAAGCGCGCAGCCAAAGGTCGTTAAGCCTTTCATCACGGACTTCGTACAAGGCAGGTTTTTCCTGCCTTTTTTTTCTTCAAAATTCCGGGCAGAAGTGACTTTTGAAGTCATCCACAACCCCGAAGGACGCCACCATGCTGAGCACCGTGCTAGAACTCCTGGAAAACAGCCGCGATGAATTGCTGCGGTTGCAGACCGACCTTGTGGCCATCCCCGCCCTTGGCCCGACCAATGGGGGGCAGGGTGAAAAAATGAAGGTCGAGTACCTGGCCGATCATGTGGCCCGGTTTGCAGGCGTCCAGGCGGAAACGATCAAGGCTCCGGACGATAACGTCGACTGCGGCTACCGCCCGAACCTGATCATCAGGCGACCGGGCAAAAGCCCGCGCACGCTGTGGCTCATCGCACACACCGACGTGGTGCCCACAGGGGACCTGTCCCTGTGGCAGGGCGACCCTTTTGTCCTGCGTCAGGAGGGAGACCTCATCTACGGCAGGGGCGTGGAAGACAACCATCAGGGCATGGTCAGCGCGCTCCTCTTGCTGCGCGCCCTTGAAACGGCCCAGGTGCGAACGGACCTGTCCCTCGGCATCCTGCTCGCGGCCGACGAGGAAACGGGCAACACGCATGGCATCGAATACATCATGCGCCACCATCCGCATGTCTTTGCCGCGGACGACCTGATCGTCATCCCGGATTTCGGCACCCCGGACGGTCAGGCCATCGAGGTCGCCGAAAAAAGCGTGCTTTGGCTCAGGTTCACGGTCCGGGGCAAGCAGTGCCACGCATCGACCCCGGAAGCCGGAGTCAATTCCCTGGTCGGAGCCTCGGCGCTGATCCTTGCCCTGAACCGCCTGCACACGGTCTTCGACGCCTGCGATCCGCTTTTCGATCCACCCGTATCCACCTTTGCTCCGACGAAAATGGAAGCCAACGTCCCCAACGTGAACACCATCCCCGGCCAGGACGTCTTTCATCTCGACTGCCGCGTGCTGCCCACCTACCCGCTGGAAGATATCGAACGGGAAGTGCGGGCCATTTGCGACGAGGTGGAACTCGAGCGGGGTGTGCGCATCGCCTTCGCGCCCGTGGTCACGGAACAGGCAGCCCCGGCGACGCCTGTCGACTGCGAGGCCGTGACACGACTGACCGCCGCGCTTCAGAAGGCACGCGGACTTGAAGCGCGCGTGATCGGGATCGGTGGCGGCACCGTGGCGGCGGCGTTCCGCAAGCGGGGCCTTCCCGCCATCTGCTGGTCCACCCTCATGCACACGGCGCACCAGCCCAACGAGCACTCTTCGATGACGGCCACCATCGCCGACGCCCGGGTGTTCGCCCATCTTCTTTTCGACGACCAGGCATAAACACATGACCATCCCGACCGTGCCCGATATCTTTGACGTCATTGTCGTGGGCGCCGGCCATGCCGGTTGCGAAGCGGCCATGGCGGCCGCGCACATGGGCATGCAGACCCTTCTCTTGACCATCAACGCCGACCGCATCGGACATCTGTCCTGCAATCCGGCCATCGGCGGCCTGGCCAAGGGCCACATGGTCAAGGAGATCGACGCCCTCGGCGGGATGATGGGCAAATGGGCCGATCAGGCCGGAATCCAATTCCGCATCCTGAACACCCGCAAGGGCCCCGCCGTGCGCTCCAGCCGCGCCCAGATCGACCGCACCGAATACGTGCGGGTCGTGCAGCAGGACATCTTCAACTGCCCGAACCTCTTCGTGCGCCAGGAGACGGTCGCGTCCCTGACCGTGGAGGACGGACGCGTCACGGGCGTCGTGACAACCCTGGGCGAGACCATTGCCTGCCGAGCGGCGCTCTTGACCACGGGCACGTTCCTGCAGGGCCTCATTCATGTCGGCCTCGACAGTTTCAGCGGCGGCCGCCAGGGCGACCCGGCAAGCCACGGCCTCTCGCCGCGACTTGCCGAACTGGGTTTCGAGCTTGGACGCCTGAAAACCGGCACCGTGCCCCGGCTGCTCAAATCGTCCATCGATTATTCCGTCATGGAGGAACAGGCCGGAGACAACCCGCCCCGCCCCTTCAGCTTCGACAGCCCCGGCATAAAACTCCGGCAGCTGCCCTGCTTCGTGACCTACACCACGGAGCGCACCCACGAGATAATCCGCACCGGATTCGACCGCTCGCCCATGTTCACCGGTGTCATCAAGGGCACCGGAGCGCGCTATTGCCCATCCATCGAGGACAAGATCGCCCGCTTCCCCGAGAAGGACCGGCACCAGATCTTTGTCGAGCCCGAAGGCCTGACCAGTCACGAGGTCTACCCCAACGGCATCCCCACGAGCCTGCCCCTGGACATCCAGAAGGCGCTGGTGGCGTCCATTCCGGGCCTTGAGAAGGCCCAGATCATCCGACCCGGGTACGCCATCGAATACGATTATGTCCCCCCGACACAGCTCAAACCCACCCTCGAAACCAAGCTGGTGCGCGGCCTGTACATGGCCGGGCAGATCAACGGCACCTCGGGCTACGAGGAAGCGGCCGGACAGGGGCTGTGGGCGGCCATCAACGCGGTCCTCGCCCTGCGCGGAGAGCCCGAGCTGATCCTCACCCGCAGCCAGGCCTACATCGCCGTGCTCGTGGACGATCTGGTCACCAAGGGCACGCTTGAACCCTACCGCATGTTCACCTCCCGGGCCGAACACAGGCTCCTGCTGCGCGAGGACAATGCCGACGAGCGACTGACCGCCATCGGGCGCGATCTTGGCCTCGTCGATGACAGCCGCTGGCAGCGTTTCACCCGCAAGCAGGCTGCCGTGAACGAAATCATGACCGGACTGGAAGCCATCCGCGTCCGCCCCGATGCCGCGACCAGGGATCTGGTCGAGGCCATGGGCGGCACGATCCCGCAAAAGTCGGTCAGCCTCAAGGAGCTGCTGCGCCAGCCGGAACTGACCATCGAGGTTCTCTCACCACTGTGGCCGGAGCTGGACAATTTTGATGAGGAAGCGCTGGAGGAAGCCGAAATCAAGGCCAAATACGAAGGCTATCTGCGCCGCCAGCAGGAGCTGGTGGATCGCTTTGAAAAGATGGAACTGACGGCCCTGCCCGAAGACATGAATTACGTAGGCATTCCCGGCCTCTCGCGCGAGGTCACCGAAAAACTGACCCGCATCCAGCCCCGCACCCTCGGTCAGGCCGGACGCATTTCCGGGATCACCCCCGCAGCCTTGTCGTGCCTTGAAATTCAGCTCAAAAAAATCGGACGGCTCTGATCAGGGCCGTCCGAATCCGTTCTCAAATCTTCACTTTCAAACCAGGGGGCTCATCCCCCGCCATCAATCCTCACCCGACTCCGAAGCGCAGTGGGCAAAAGACGGCACATGAAATCCGTCAACCAGTTCCTGCGCCAGGGCTTCAAGCCGCGCCACGAAAGCGTCGTCCAGCACCGACTCCAGGGTTTCGTCCGAAGGCATGACATCTTCCTCCGGGCCCCGGACCTTCAAGAGGATGACCCGGCCGTTGCTCATGACCTCGTAGCCCACTGTTCTGGCCATGCCGCGCCCATGCAGTTCGCGGACATGATCCTGAATGATCTCGAAAAGTTCCAGTCCCGTATCCGGTCTGGTCACGATGGAAAAAACACGTTCCGCCACGTTCACCTCCTGTGCCGCTTCTCGCTTTCACGTTTGTCCCGGCTTGTAAACCACCCGCTCACCCCTTCACAATCACGCCAAAGACACATACCTTTATTTTTTTGGAACCCCTTTCACAGGAAAGCACTTATGAAACAACTCGTCGCGACCCGCATGGACCGATGCATCGGTTGCCATTCATGCTCCTTGGCATGCGCCCGCGTGGTCCACAAATGTCTGTCCTGGGAAAATGCCGGCATCCGCATTCTGTCCTCTGGCGGCCTTTCCACCGGCTTTCTGGCCAAGGTCTGTCTAGCCTGCAACCCTGCCCCCTGCGCGGCGGCCTGCCCCACGGGCAGCCTCAAGCAGCGCAAGGGCGGCGGAGTCACCCAGCAGAAGAAACTCTGCATCCAGTGTGGCAAGTGCGTCGCCGCCTGCCCGGTGGACGCCATCGCCCAGGATCGCGAGGGCAGGCCCTATGTCTGCATCCACTGCGGCAACTGCGTGGAATTCTGCCCCCATGACTGTCTGGAAATGCAGGAGGTGGAATCATGATCGCCGATACCTTCAAGATCCTGGAAGTCAACCTGTCCACGGGCCGATCCACCATCCGCTCCATGCCAGGCGTGGATACATTCATTGGCGGATCGGGTCTGGCCGCCAAACTTCATCTCGATTACGCAAAGCCCGGCATGGCCTGGGATGATCCGGAGCAGCCCCTTATTTTCTGCATCGGCCCCCTGACCGGATTTTTTCCGCTCATGAGCAAGACCGTCTGCGCCTTCACATCGCCCCTGCACAGCCAGTACGCCGAATCCCACGCTGGCGGGCGCAGCGCCCTGGCCCTGCGTTTCGCGGGGCTGGACGCCCTGGTCATCGTCGGCCGCGCCGAAAGGCCCACGGTTCTGCATCTAGGCGCCAACATCATAGAGCTCATGGACGCGGGATACCTGTGGGGCAAGGACGCCCTGACCACCGGCAAGCTCCTGCGCCGCATCCTCAAGGGCTCCGGACACCGGACCATCATGCGCATCGGTCCGGCCGGAGAGAACAAGTCGGCCATGGCCTGCATAAATGTCGACACCTATCGCCATTTCGGCCGTCTCGGCGGAGGGGCGGTCATGGGCGCCAAGAACGTCAAGGCCATTGCCATCGAGGGCAACGGCTCCCAGAACCTGCCCGAGGGCAAGGAATACGGGGCCCTGTACGCCGACATCTTCCGCAAGGTCACGGACACGGATATGATGCGCAAGTATCACAATCTCGGCACCGCCTCGAACCTGGAGGCGCTGAACGAGCTGAAAGCCCTGCCCTGGCGCAACCTGCAGGCCACCTCGGACCCCGGCATCGAAGGCATCACGGGCGAGCGCTTTGCCGACGACACGCTGCTGCGCAATGCCGCCTGCTCGGGTTGTCCGGTGGGCTGCATCCATATCGGCTTCGTGCGCGAGAAATTCGACAAGGACAACCAGTATCTCTACCGGCAGGTAGGGTACGACTACGAGCCCATCTTCGCCACGGGTTCCATGCTCGGCCTGACCCACGCCCCGGACGTGCTCACGGTCATGGACGAGGTGGAGAAGGCGGGCCTCGATGTCATGAGCGGCGGCGTGGCCCTGGCCTGGGCCACGGAGGCGCTTGAAAAGGGCGTGGTCACGACGGAACAGACCGGGATCGAACTGCGCTTCGGCGAAGTCCGGGGATATCTCAAAGCCGTGCACCTGCTGGCCGGAGCGGCAAGCGAGTTCTGGAAACTTCTGGCGGCCGGAACCATGGTCGCGGCCAAACACTACGGGGGCGAGGATTTCGCCTGCGTGCTGGGCCAGGAGATGGCCGGATACGCCACGGGCGAGGTCTTCTACGTGGCCCAGTCCCTGGGCCTTCGGCACTCGCACCTGGACACCGGAGCCTACAGCTACGACCAGTCCAACGCGCCCAAGGACGTGGACAAGGCCCTGGCCTTTCTGCTGGAGGACGAACGCGAGCGGGTGATCCTGACTTCGATGGTGGCCTGTCTCTTCGCCCGCAAGGTCTATGACCCGGACACCCTGCGCCAATGCCTGACCGTGCTCGGCGGCAGCAACCTGGCCGACGGCCTGGATGACGCGGCGGCCTCCATCCAGAAACTGCGCTGGCAGGCCCGGATCGCGGGTGGCTTCGACCCCATGGGAGTAAAGATCCCCAAACGCTTCCTGGAAGTCACCACCTGGAAAGGGCAAGCCGACCCAGAGTACCTTGAAAACTTGCGCATGGCCTATGCCACGGCCATCAGTGAAATGGGCAAACCACAGCAATAACAAGCATTCAACTGCAAGGCGCTGCCCGGAGGAGATGCCCTCCGGACTGCGCCTTGCAGTCATTCCTTAAGTTCCACTTCCGCCACTCTTCGATACTCCGGCCCGGAAGGCTTGAGGATGCTCTGCCAGAGCACGACATGGCTCACCGTAAACGCGGGCCAATCCTTCTTCAAATCGACGAGCAGAGCGGACCACTCATCATTTCGGGCCGCAGTCTTGACCCGGGCCACGGTCAGATGCGGGGAAAAAGGTTTCGACTCGGCCAAAAAACCGGCCTGAGCCAATCCTTTATCAAGCTTTTCAAAATACGCCGCGCATTCCTCGCGTCCCTGCCGCAAACCGACCCAGACCACACGCGGCGCGCCCACGGCAGGAAAAAAGCCGCCCGCTCCCCCCTGCGCCGCAAAGCTCCCCCGGGCCGCTTCCTGCATTGCCTGGACAATGGCCGGCACCTTGTCCTCATCCACTTCGCCCAGAAACCTGAGCGTCACATGAGCCAGTTCCGGCCGCACCCACGACACCTTCGAGGCCAGGCGCTTTTTCCACGCCGATTGAATCTGGCGAATGATTTGCGCGTACTCGCCGGGAAGGGGGATGCCTATGAAAAGGCGCATGAGATTACGCTCCGCTGAATTTTTACCGCGCTGCCAAAAGAGCCTGGATCCCCGCCTGCGCGGGGATGACGCGGAGGTGGAGCAGCTCGACGTTATCAGGAATGCCTGGATCCCCGCCTGCGCGGGGATGACGCGGAGGCAGGGCGGCTCGACGTTATCAGGAATGCCTGGATCCCCGCCTGCGCGGGGATGACGTGGAGGCGGGGCGGCTCGGTGTTACCAGGAATGGACAAATGGCAGCTGTGACCGCGATCTTTCCATTCCCCCCTTCCGCCCTGGCATCAAGCGTCCCCGACCAGGCCCGGCCACGCGCCCACCAGCCAAGCGCCAGCTCCGGCTCCAACTCTTCCTCCGGCTCCAACTCTTCTTCCGGCTCCAACTCTTCCTCCGACTCCAACTCGGTCTCCAACTCCACCCAGCGCCTAAAGCGCCGTCTCCCCCTCCTCCCCGGCATATGCACCAATCAGCTCCCACAACGTCCGCACGCCAAACCCGGTTCCTCCGGGCCTGAAAATGGACGCATTCTCATCCGTCCAGGCCGGACCCGCGATGTCCAGATGGGCCCAGTCCACGCCTTCGGGCACGAAGTTCTTCAGGAACATGGCCGCGTAGATCGCCCCGCCCTCCCGGGTGGCGATATTCTTCAGATCCGCCACATCGCCTTTCAGGGGCACGCCGTATTCCGCCCACAGGGGCATGGGCCAGTAGCGTTCTCCCACGCGGCTGCCGCCTTCGCGAATGCGTCCATCAAGCTCGGCCGTGGTCGCGAATACGGCCGCGACCTTCGTACCCAGGGCCACGAGGCAGGCCCCGGTCAGGGTGGCCAGATCGACCAGGATCTCGGGCTCGAAGCGCGCGCTGTAGGCCAGGGCGTCGGCCAGGATGAGGCGGCCCTCGGCATCGGTGTTCAGGATCTCGATGGTCTTGCCGTTCATGGCCGTGACCACGTCACCGGGCTTGGTGGCCTTGCTGCCCGGCACATTCTCCGTGCACGGCAGCAGCCCGACCACCCGCCGGGGGCTTTCACCTGACCGGCCCAAGGCCATGAACAGGCCCAGAATCGCAGCGGCTCCGGCCATGTCCCCTTTCATCTCGTGCATTTTCGCGGACGGCTTGAGCGAGATGCCGCCAGTGTCGAAAGTCACGCCCTTGCCCACGAAGACCAGGGGCCTTGCCTCGCTGCCCGGCGCCGAATCGAGCACGATGAACCTGGCCGGAGTGTCGCTGCCACGAAAAACCGAGGCAAAGGAGCCCATGCCCATCCCGACGATCTCATCGGGGCCGAAAACCTGCACGCCAAACCCGAACCGGACGGCAAGGTCACGGGCAACGCCGGCCAGATGCTCGGGCGTGGCCACATTGGCCGGAGTGTTGACCAGATCGCGGGCCAGGGCCACGCCTTCCGCCACGGCCAACGCCCGGGCCACCTTCATCTGCATGTCCTCGTCACGGCTCCAGACGGCCAGGGTCTTGGGGCAGTCCTCCTCGCCGGGATCGGACTTGAAGTCGACAAAACGATAGCTGGCCAGCCGCGCCGCCACGACGCATTCAAGAGTCAGGTCATCGGCCAGTTCCAGCCGGTCCAGGTGTTCGGAATCCACCGCCAGGGAGCAAAGCTCCTGACTGGCGGCGGCGCGAACAGCCGTGCCCACGGCAGCGCGAAATCCGTCCAGATCAAGATCGTCGGCCTTGCCGAGTCCCACAAGCAGGCACGACCCGCCAGACGCGGAGCAGAGGCGGGTCCGTCCGGCCTTGCCCGAAAATAAAATCGCGGGATCAAGGCCAAAAAGCCCTGCAAGTTCCCGATCCGCTTCGCTCCAACCCTTTCCTTCGGAGCGAAACATGAGCAACACGGCATCTTTCAACTCGCCACCATCCCGAAATACATGTATATTCATGAAAACCTCGTCAGTATGAAATATTCAAGGGCTATGCGGAAACAATAGGTTGCCTGGGAACGAGAGTAAAGACGGTTGCCAGACGCCGGGAAGGAACTATCTGTAACCTCAAACATTATCAGGAGTTGTGGAATGAATGACAACCGCATCGTCGCCGTGCTCGGAGCCACCGGCTACATCGGAGGCCGCCTGGTCGCGACCCTGCTTGAGCGGGGCTGGAGAGTGCGCGCCGTGGGCCGCAATCCGGAGAAGCTGCGGTGCAGGCCTTTCGCGGCCCATGAAAACGTGGAACTGGCCCAGGCCGACGCCCTGGACCAGCCTGCGCTGACAGAGGCCCTGCGCGGATGTCACGCGGCCTACTATCTGGTCCATTCCATGTATCCGGGAGTGAAGAATTTCGAGGACCGCGACAAACGCGCGGCCATCATCATGCGCGACGCGGCCAAGGAGGCCGGTCTTGAACGGATCATCTATCTGGGCGGCCTTGGCGACATGGACAAGGATTTGAGCGAACACCTCAAATCGCGCATGGAAGTCGGCGAGATCCTTGGCAGCGGGCCGGTCCCCCTGACCTGGCTGCGGGCGGCCATGATCATCGGTTCGGGCAGCGCGTCTTTCGAGATCCTGCGCTATCTGGTGGACCGCCTCCCGGTCATGATCACTCCGGCCTGGGTCAAGTCCCTGTGCCAGCCCATCGCCGTGACCAACGTGCTCGAATACCTGGCCGGATGTCTCGAAAATCCCGAGACGGCGGGGCGCACCATGGACATCGGCGGCCCGGACATCCTGAGCTACCGAGACCTTTTCGACATATACGCCCGCGTGGCCGGACTGCGACAGCGACTCATCATACCGGTGCCCGTCCTGACGCCGAAGCTCTCCTCCTACTGGATTCAGATGGTAACGCCCGTTCCCGCCAGCCTGTCGCGCCCCCTGGCGGAAGGCCTGCGCAACAAGGTCGTATGCCGGGAAAACAGCATCCGGGAGCTTGTTCCGACCCGCCTGCTCACATGCGAAGAGGCCATCGGCAGGGCGCTCGAACGCACGGTCCGCCACGAAGTGGAAACCTGCTGGTCCGACGCGGGCCTGCAACGCGTGCCGGAATGGATAGACTGCGGCGACGCGCCCTACGCCGGAGGCACGGTGCTGGAGTCGGCGCATACCCTGACCCTGGCCGCCACCCCGGCCCAGGTCTGGAAGGCCATCACCCGCCTCGGCGGGGACGAAGGCTGGATGTACGGCGACTGGATGTGGAAAATCCGGGGGATATGCGACAAGCTCATCGGTGGCCCGGGTCTGCGGCGCGGGCGGCGCGACCCGGATAAACTGCGCGTCGGCGACGCCCTGGACTTCTGGAGGGTGCTCGTCGTCGAGGAAAACCGCCGACTGCGCCTGCTCGCCGAAATGAAACTGCCGGGCGAAGCCCTGCTCCAGTTCGATGTGGATGAAGAGCACCCAGGCCGCACCAGGGTGACCCTGCGCGCCCGCTTCTTGCCCCGGGGATTGTGGGGCATCGTGTACTGGTACCCCCTCATACCCGTGCATGGGCCGCTCTTTCGGGGCATGCTCACGGCGCTGGCCCGCAAGATCGGCGGAAAAATTCTTTCCGGACCCATCACCCCGCCCAAGGAGGGCTCACAATGCCGACTTTGATGACCCAACCGAACTTTGTGGAGACCACCATCGCCGAACCAGGCATCCGCGAAACCCTGGAGACCATTCTTGGTGAACAACGCTCCGGGGTTCTGGCCACCTCCTTCATGGACATACCTCTGTGCAGCCAGATGGCCTTTGCCGCGACCCATGACTTGCGGACCCTGATCATCGTAACCCCGCGCCAAACCGCGAAATACGACAACATGAGCTCCAACCCAAATGTCTCCTTTTTGGTAAGCACAGCCCGCAACGATCCGTCCGATCCGGCCAGCGCGCAGGCCCTGACGGTGACCGCATTCGCCACGGAACTCGACGGAGAACGCAGGCACAAGGCGGTGAATCTCTTTTCAAGAAGGCACCCGAATCTGAGCGCCTTCGCGGCCGCGTCCGACAGCGCGGTCATGGAGCTAAAAGTTGACAGCTACTGCCTGGTCAACAATTTCCAGAAACTGACCCGCATCGGTCTTGGATGATGATTTTGTAAATCTTCGCGCTATCCTGGACAGCAGGGCGGCAATTGGGGAATATTTAAAAAAAACAACCGGAGCCGACGCATGCCGCCACGGAATTGCGGGCCCGGCAAGGAGAATATCATGAACCGACCCATCCGGCTGGGAGTCAGCCGCTGCCTGCTCGGGGACAAGGTCCGCTACGACGGAGGGCACAAGCACGACCCCTTCCTGACCAAAACCCTGGGAGAATATGTGGAATACGTTCCGGTCTGCCCGGAGGTGGAATGCGGCCTGCCCATTCCACGTGAAGCCCTGCGTCTGGTGGGCGATCCCGAGTCCCCGCGACTTCTGACCCAGAAAACCCGCGTCGACCACACCCGGCGCATGCAGGAATGGGCCGCCGGCCGTCTGGCCGAATTGGAGTCCGAAAACCTGTGCGGCTTCATTTTCAAGAGCAAATCCCCATCCAGCGGCATGGAGCGGGTCAAGGTCTATTCGGAATCAGGCAACCTCGCCGGGCAATCCGTCGGCATCTTCGCGCGCATGTTCATGCAGCACTTCCCCATGCTCCCGGTCGAAGAGGAGGGACGCCTGCACGACGTGCACCTGCGCGAAAATTTCATCGACCGCATTTTCGTGCTGCGCCGCTACCGCGACATGATCAAATCCGGGCAGACTTTAAGCAATCTGATCACCTTTCACACCCGGCACAAGCTCCAGCTCCTGGCTCACAGCCCCGAAATCTACCGTGCCATGGGCAGGCTGGTGGCGGGCGGCAAGGCCATGCCCAAGGAGCAACTCTTCAAGAACTACCACGAGCACCTCATGACCGCCATGCGCATGAAGGCCACGCCGCCCAAGCACAGGAACGTGCTGCAGCACATCATGGGCTATTTCAAGAACGAACTGCTGCCGGACGAAAAGCAGGAGCTGCTCGAACTCATCAACCAGTATGCTCGCGGCTTCCTGCCGCTCATCGTGCCCGTGACCCTGCTCAATCACTATGTGCTCAAATATGAGGAGTTCTACCTTCAGGACCAGACGTATCTGCGGCCCCATCCCCTGGAACTCAAGTTGCGCAACCACGCCTAGGGCAAGAAGCAGGAGACGCGCATGACCAATGCCTATGAAATCATCAGCCGCTTCGACCCGGATTTCCCGCGCAAGCGGGCCGGACAGCTGCTCACCGACACCTCGGAGTTCATGAACATCACGTATGGCGATGTGATTGATCTGGATGGCAAATATTTCCTGGTGCTGCGGGACGAAAAGGAACGCAGCTTCGGCGTGGAAGACCCCAAATACTGGGTCAAACGTTGCCGGGAGCTATCCACGGGAGAAAGAAAGATCCTGAAGCTGGTCTTTTATGAGCGTTTTCCCGTGTCCATGGGCAGCATGGAGATCGAATGCTTTCGCAGCCCGCGCAAGGAGGCGCGCATCCTTGATCTGGTCAGGGGAGACATGCGCTTCATGCAGGGCTACTCCCACGACGACGCGGTCGGAAACAACGTGCGTGTCCTCGATGTGGTCAAGGGCGAGCTTCTGTCCCTGCACATCGACCGCCTGGAAGCCGATCACAAGACCTATTTCTTCGAAATGCTGCCGGACATCCTGGACAAGTTCGTCGAAGCCTGCCGCGCCATCGAATTTCTGCACAAGCACGGCGAGAACCATGGCGACATCCGCCGCGACCACCTGTGGATTGAGCAGGGCACGGGCAACTACGTGTGGATTGATTTCGACTACACCTACGAATTCCAGGAAAATCCGTTCGGCCTGGACATCTTCGGCCTTGGCAATCTGCTTCTGTTCCTTGTCGGCAAGAAATTCTGCACCACCTTCAACATCCCTCGCCCGGATTTTGACGGCAAAACGGATGTCTCGCTGGAAGCGGCGGACTTCTCCCTGCTTTTCAAGCACAGGCTAGCCAACCTGCGCAAAGTATATCCCTATGTGCCCCATGCGTTGAACAACGTGCTCATGCACTTTTCCTCCGTCTCCGAAGTGTTCTATTTCAATGTCGGAGAAATGCTTGAAGACCTTGCGCCCTGCATCGACGAAATCCGTCGCGGGCGAATCAACAGTTAAGGAGAGAACATGAACCCCAAGAAAATTCTCATCGCCGTGGACGCTTCGGACAACGCGGCCCGCGCCGTGACCTATGTCGCCGAACTGCTCGGAGGAAGTACGGGCTTTTCGATCACGGTCCTTTATATCGAGCGTCCGCCCAACCGCGACCTGTATCCGGACGAGGCCTCCTGGGTCGAGGCCGGCCAGGCCCAGGAACTGCGCATCCGCACCTTCCTGCAGCAGGCCAAGTCCAATCTGACCGGACAGGGCATTGCACCGGACGCGGTGACCATCTCCTATGTTCCGCATTGCCAGTCCCCGGTGAACCCCGCCGCGCAGCAGTGCAGCATCGGCACGTCCATCGCCCGCGACATCCTGCAGGTCCAGCAGCAGGGCGATTTCGGGACCCTGGTCATCGGCCGGCGGGGAGTGTCCCGCGCCGAGGAGTTTCTGTTCGGCAGCGTGACCACCAAGGTCACGCATCTCGCCAAGGACTGCACCGTCTGGGTGGTGCAATAATTCAGGAGGAAACGGAAATATGCCCTGCCTTGAACTTACGACCAACATTCGCGTCCAGGACAAGAACAAGCTCATGCGCTCTCTTTCCGACTGTGTCTGCACGGGGCTCTGCAAGGCCGAAACCTACATGATGGTCATCATCAACGATGACGTCTCCATGTTCTTCGGCGGCAACGAGGAGCCCGTGGCGCACGTGACCTTGAGCGCCCTGGGGCTCAGGGACGAGTTGATCGGGAAGCTGGCCGGGGACTTGACGGAAATGATCCAGGCGCAAACTGGAATCGAAAGCCCGCGCATCTACATCGTCTTCAGGGATGCGGAACCCGGCAAATGGGCCTGGGACGGGCGCACCTTCTCCTGACCCGCATCTTGCCTGACGGCGGAGCCTCGTGTAAGGGAGCCGGGGCCGGGACGGTTGGAATCCCGGCACCATCAACACGAGGTTACCATGACAGAAAAGAACTATGCCCAGAGCATCGCCGGGGACCTGTTTCACATGATCAAATCCGCCCAGGAACAGGGCGTGAGCGTGGACGCGGGTTTTCGCAACCAGGCCATGTCCAGCCCGAGCATGAGCCTGACCTACATGTTTTTGACCAAGAACGACCTGCTCAAGGTCCCGGCCCTGCCTGCCCAGGTCAAAAAGCAGGTCCGCCGCTCGAATGCCATGGCCGTCATCGAACTGGCCAACGCGGCAGGCGTGAAGCAGACTGCGGGCATCCACCTGATCTGGTCCAGCGCCAAGGCCTGCTCCACGATCGAGTCCGAGGCCGAGATGCTGGACGGCATCCAGATCCAGGGCCTTGCGGCCTTCACCGCCCAGATCAAGAGCACGCTCAGAAACGACATTCCCCGCACCATGGACCAGCAGGTCCCGCCCAGCGCCGAGTAGAAACGTGGCCCGTCTCGTCGGGCCTGAATTCGCGATCCGGAGATTCCCATGCTTTTGAAACTGTGCTTTTCGACCCTGATCTGCGCCTTTATCGGCTGGATCACCAACTTCATCGCCATCAAGATGCTCTTTCACCCGCGCCGCCCGGTGCAGATCGGCAGCCTGACGGTGCAGGGCATCTTCCCCAAAAGGCAAAAAGCGCTGGCCATGAACCTGGCCGCCGTCATCGAGGGCGAGCTTCTCTCCCACGACGACATCCAGAACGTCATGCGCCGCCCCGAATTCGCGGCCAAGCTCAAGGACAGGATCCAGGACGGATTCGCCGAATTCCTGTCCAAGCGTCTGGGAACCTTGAACCCCATGATCGCCATGTTTCTGGACGGCCCCATGATGGAAAAGATCAAGGCTCTGCTGGACAAGGAACTGGACCGCATCGTGCCTGGCCTGCTTGAAACCGCCACAAGCGAACTGGAGACTTCCCTGGATTTCAGAAAGCTCATCCAGGACAAGATCGAAAACCTCTCCATGGAACGGCTCGAAGTTCTGCTCATGTCCATCATGTCCAAGGAATTCAGGTTCATCGAAGTGGTGGGCGCGGTCCTGGGCGCGATGATAGGCCTGATCCAGGGCCTGATTTTTTTCTAGCCTCCGCACCATCCAGCACCCCATCAATGGCCGCCTCGCGCGGCCATTGGCATTTCAGAGCCTATCTCCGTTCACCCCTTTGGACATCAATTTCACTCACGCTTGCCTTGGGCCTGTAAAACGCGATACGGGCAAAGGCAGGTCTCCCGTGATTTCGTATCCGGAAGAGATGCCGACGCAAATGACGGCAGCGCTTCCCACGGCATCCGAAATTCACGCGATTTGTCCGAAAACGTCACCACATCCGAGGTACAGCCATGAACAAACCCCTTCTGGAACCTTCGTGCGGCTTGACCCGCCGAAAATTTCTGGCAGCCACTTCCAGCGCCGCTCTCCTTTTTGCAATGGGCGGTCTGCGGGGTCTCGCCTGGGCAGCCCCGCTCGAACTTCCGGCGCTGCCCTACGCGGAAAATGCCCTGGAACCCGTCATTTCCGCCAAGACCATCGGCTTTCATTACGGCAAGCACCACACGGGCTACTTCAACAATCTAAGCAAGCTCATCGCGGGCAGCGAATTCGCCGACATGTCCCTGGAAAAAATCATTCTCGAAACGAGCGGCAAAGCGGACAAGACCGCCATCTTCAACAATGCCGCCCAAACCTGGAACCACTCCTTTTACTGGCAGAGCCTCTCCCCCAAGGGCGGAGGGACGCCCCCGGCCGATCTGAAAAACAGGATCAACGATTCCTTCGGCGATCTGGACACCTGCCTGAAGGAACTGAGCGCCGCTGCAGTCGGACGTTTTGCCAGCGGGTGGGCCTGGCTGGTGGCTGACGGCGACAAGCTCAAGGTCATGAACACCATGAACGCCGACACGCCCCTGACCAGCGGTTTGAAGCCACTTTTGACCATCGATGTCTGGGAGCACGCCTACTATCTGGACTACCAGAATCGCAGGGCCGACTATGTCAAGGCCGTGCTGGAAAAGCTGATCAACTGGGAATTCGCCGCCGCGAATCTGGGTTGATCCTCCCCGGCGCAAACGGCAAAACGCCTTCCGCATAACCATCGCGGAAGGCGTTTTGTGCCGCGCAAGCGCAATGAAACCTCACTCCCCGATGATCTTGACCAGCACCCGCTTTTTCCTGCGCCCGTCAAACTCCCCGTAGAAGATCCGTTCCCAGGTCCCGAAATCGAGACGCCCGCCGGTCACGGCCACTACCACCTCGCGACCCATGATCTGCCGTTTCATGTGCGCGTCGGCGTTGTCCTCGCCCACATTGTGCCGGTATTGCGAGACCGGTTCGTGCGGGGCCAGCTTTTCCAGCCACTTTTCGTAGTCGTGATGCAGACCGGACTCGTCGTCGTTGATGAAGACCGAGGCGGTGATATGCATGGCGTTCACGAGCACGAGCCCCTCCCTTATGCCGCTCTCGGCCAGGCATTGCTCGACATCGCCAGTAATGTTGATGAAGGCCCGGCGGGTCGGCACCTGGAACCAGAGTTCCTTGCGATAGCTTTTCATGAATCCCCCGTTGAATACGATTGTAATTGACGGTGCATGATCGACACGTAGCCGCCGTGCGCTTCCGATTCAAGAGCAGGCCGACCAAATACCCACAAAAAAGATTGCCCGGCATTCCAGGTGCCCCGCAACGGCCTTTTGGCCCGACTTTTCGAAAACATGGCCATCACTTTCAGAGGGCAACAAGCAGAGTGTCAGCGCGTCCGGCGTTGACCCAAAGCCTGCACCCTGATATTGGTAGGACCAATTTCCATTCCAACCAAGGAGCAGCCCATGACTTATATCCCTGTCGGCGGATTGAACGTCGCAAAGCCACTTCATGACCTGATTCGCGAAAAAGCTACGCCCGGAACCGGCGTGACGGACACGGATTTCTGGGCCGCCCTGGAAAGAATCCTGCACGACCTGTCGCCACGCAACCGTGAACTGCTGGCCAAGCGCCAATATCTGCAGGACACCATCGATTCCTGGCACAAACGCCACAAGGACGAAATCCACGATGCCGTCGCTTACGAGCAACTCCTGCGCGAGATCGGCTACATCGTGCCGGAGGGCCTGCCCTTTTCCATCGGAACCAGCGGCGTCGATCCCGAAATATCCTCCATCGCCGGACCGCAGCTGGTCGTGCCCGCCACCAACGCCCGCTACGCCCTGAACGCCGCCAACGCCCGCTGGGGCAGCCTCTACGACGCCCTGTACGGCACGGACGTGCTCAGCGAGGACGACGGCGCGACACGCTCCGGAGCATACAATCCCCTGCGCGGGGCCAAGGTCGTCGAATTTGCGGCCGGTTTTCTGGACAAAGCCCTGCCCCTGGCCCGGGGCAGCCACGCCGACGTTCAGGAATATCGCCTCACGCCAGCGGACTCCGGCCGGGAAGTCGAGGTCGAGTTGCCGGACGGCAAGACATCACTGCTGAATCCACGGGCTTTCGCCGGATTCGCGCCCGGCGTCCTGCTCTTCAGGAACAACGGCCTGCACATCGAACTGCATTTCGATCGCGACCATCCTGTGGGCAAGGCCCATCCCGCGGGCCTCAAGGACGTGGTCCTGGAAGCGGCCATGACCACCATCGTCGATTTCGAGGACTCCATCGCCGCCGTCGACGGGGAGGACAAGGCCCAGACATACGCCAACTGGCTGGGCCTGCTGCGCGGCGACCTCAACGCCTCCTTTCCCAAGGGCGGCAAGACCGTGAACCGCAGCCTGAACCCAGACCGCACGTACACCGCACCGGACGGCGAGCCCCTGACCCTGCCAGGCCGCAGCCTTCTGCTGGTGCGCAACGTGGGCCATCTCATGACCACGGACGCGGTCCTGCTCGGTTCCGAAGAAGTCCCGGAGGGCATCCTTGACGCCATGGTCACCGGCCTTGTCGCGCTGCACGACCTCAAGGAACTCGGCTCCCTGCGCAACAGCCGCGCGGGCAGCGTCTACATCGTCAAACCCAAGATGCATGGCCCTGAAGAAGTCGCCTTCGCCTGCGACCTTTTTAATCGCGTGGAGGACGCGCTGGGCATGCCCCGCCACACCATGAAGATCGGAATCATGGACGAGGAGCGCAGGACCTCGGTCAATCTGGCGGAATGCATCCGCGCCGCCAAGGACCGGGTCATCTTCATCAACACCGGGTTCCTGGACCGCACAGGCGATGAAATACACACCAGCATGGAAGCCGGGCCCATGGTTCCCAAGGCGGCCATGAAGAATGCCAGCTGGATTCTGTCCTATGAGGATTGGAACGTGGACACGGGCCTGGCCTGCGGGTTTTCCGGCAAGGCCCAGATCGGCAAGGGCATGTGGGCCATGCCGGATCGCATGAAGCAGATGGTCGAGACCAAGCAGGGGCACCCCCTGGCCGGGGCCAACTGCGCCTGGGTACCGTCGCCCACGGCCGCGACCCTGCACGCCATGCATTACCACGAGGTGGATGTCTTTGCCCGCCAGGCGGAACTGCAGGGCAAGAAGAGAGCCAGCCTGAACGAACTTCTGACCCTGCCCCTGCTCGACCGCGCACTCTCCGGGGAGGAGATCCAGCGCGAACTGGACAACAACTGCCAGGGCATCCTGGGCTACGTGGTGCGCTGGGTCGACCAGGGCATCGGCTGTTCCAAGGTGCCGGACATAACCGACGTGGGCCTGATGGAAGACCGCGCCACCCTGCGCATCTCCAGCCAGTACCTGGCCAACTGGCTGCACCACGGCCTGTGCAGCATGGAGCAGGTCCGCGCCACCCTGGAACGCATGGCCGCAGTGGTCGACCGTCAGAACGAAGGCGACCCGGCCTATCGCCCCATGGCCCCGGACTTCGATGCGAGCGTGGCCTTTCAGGCCGCCTGCGACCTGATCTTCAAGGGCCGCGAGCAGCCCAACGGCTACACGGAGCCCATCCTGCACGCCAGAAGACGGGAACTGAAGAAACAAAAAGGATGACGCCTGCATCCTGAACACCCTGCAACGCATTGGGCCCGCCAGGACATAAGCATCCTGGCGGGCCCAAATTCGATTCACCGAGAAAAACGTTCCGCTACAACACCCGTCGCGCCTCCTGCCACAGAATCGAGCAGCCGACCCCGCCGAAAATCACGCCCACGCCGCCGTCGATCCAGCGCGCCACGCCAGCGTACATGCCGCGCATGCGTCCCGTGGATAAAAAGAGCGCAAGCAGCGTGAACCAGGCCGTGACTATGACGATGACCTCGGCTCCGTAGACCCAGCGAAGAAAATTGGGCGTCGCGGGAGTCATGAACTGGGAGAAGATACTCAGAAAAAAGAGTGCGGCCTTGGGGTTCAGAAGGTTGCACCAGAATCCCTCACGCCAGCCGCGCAGCAGGGAGTCCCTTCCGCCTGCCGCGTCCACCTGGACACAGGCGTCGGGCATGGCCGTTTTTTTGCCGAACAGGCAACGCACGGCGATGTGGATCAGATACAATGCCCCGCAGATGCGGATCAGGCCGAACACGGCCGGGCTGGAGGCGATGACGAGCGCCAGTCCGAGCACGGAATAGACCACATGCACAACCAAGGCCGATCCGATGCCCAGCGCCGTCATGACCCCAGCCAGACGGCCACGGGAAAGGCTGTTGCGCAAAACCATGAAAAAATCCGGCCCCGGCGCCACGGCCACGGCCACACCCACCGCAAAAACCTGCCAAAAACCATTGTCCACGATTATCCTCCGTGGTTGGGGTGTGGGGGGCGAAATATTTTTCGCCCCTACGGGGTTGCGCCATGCTTCCTTACACCGAGATTGGGCAGACACGTAGGTCTGCCCCTACGGGGTTGCGCCATGGGATTTGTCATCACATGGTCGCCATGATCCGATATATGCATACCATGGCCGCAACGATCCGGTATATGCATACCGTAGGGGCGGCCCTGCGTGGACGCCCTTCTTCCCTGCCGACCCTGTGTGATTGTCTCGCCTTGCACCGAGGTTGGGCAGACACGTAGGTCTGCCCCTACGGGGTTGCGCCCTGGTATTCGTCATCACATGGTCGCCATGATCCGACACATGCATACCATGATCGCCACGATCCGATATATGCATACCGTGGCCGCAACGATTCGGTATATGCATACCGTAGGGGCGGCCCTGCGTGGCCGCCCTTCTTCCCTGCCGCCCCTGCGTGGTTGTCTCGCCTTACACCGAGGTTGGGCAGACACGTAGGTCTGCCCCTACGGTGGTACGGGTCGGTGTGGGCGGGCGATGTTGGGGCCGTGTTGGCACCGTGTTGGCATCGTGTTGGCACCGTGTTTGGACCGTGTAGGGGCGAAAAATTTTTCGCCCACCCCACGATTGCACCGGCCACCCTGTTTCACACGGATCGTACCAGGCGGACATGAAAACGGCAGCTTCGGTCCTGGGCCAGTACGGCGCCTCCTCCGACATCGACGAACCAGGCCGATGTATAGCTGCGCCGGTCTCCTGTCCAGAGCCATAAGTACCTGTCGCCAAAGGGCCTGTGACAAAACTCGTCCAGCTCAAGCCCGGGTCTCAGCAACGAGACCAGTTCCTCCACCGTGGGCATGCGCCAGCCTTCGGCCGCATCGGTTCCCGAGGCCACGGAAGCCGCGGAGGCCATGCCTTCGTCCCAGGTCATGGGCCAGGGGGAGACGGCCCCCCAGACCAGGCCGGTGCATCGGTCCAGCCAGCCACCCATGGCCTCTTCCAGCTCCGTTTCGTGATAGGCCATCGGCCGGTACAGCTCGTCCAGAAAATCAAATGGACGCGGGCCCACGCCGGTGCGCAGCGGCTTCGAGCGCAATCTGCCCATGACGGTACAGACTGGTTCCTGCAGCACGCATTCGTTGTTTGAGCGTCTTTGCAGATCCGCTTCAAGGGTCTTCAGGGCATCGCGCATGGCTCCTGCATCCTGAAAGCGCGCATCGGGATCAGAGGCCAGGGCCCGTGCGAAAAATTCCCGCCACGGCCCGGAAAAAAGGGGCGAATCAGCCAGGCCGTCCACAGGCAAAAATCCGCTGACCAGACGATGCAGGACCACGCCAACGGCGTGAAGGTCGGCCCGCTCGTCCGCCTTCTCGGGGCTGTCTTCCTGTTCCGGCGGGGCGTAATACGGAGAACCGATCTTCAGCCCCCTCGGCTTGACCCAGACCTCGCCACGCAGTCGCGACAGGCCAAGGTCGATAAGCTTGATCGTCCCGTCGCTGCCGAGCATCAGATTGCCGGGCTTGACGTCGAGATGGATGATGCCCCGGCCGTGCAGATACTCCAGTCCGTCCAGGGTCTGACGCACGAAATCAAGGGCGGTGCGCGGCGGCACTGCCCGCGTCACATCCTCGACCACGCGCCCTTCACCGATGAGACCGCCCAGGTTCATGCACAGGTATTCAAGGACCATGAAGGGCCGCCCCCGGTCCTCGTCCAGATCGAGGACCGAGGCGATGTTGCGATGCTCGCATGAACCAAGGAGCCTGGCCTCGCGCAAAAAAGCGGACCTCACAGCTTCCTCGCCCATAAGCTCGTTCAACAGCTCGTGGGGCTGCAAAAGCTTCAGGGCCATGATCCGGCCCAGGGCCTGATGCCCGACCTTGTAAACCCCGCCCATGCCACCCCGGCCAAGGCCTCCCAAAACATTGTAGCGCCCTATCTTCATGGTCACCAGAGCCTCGTGGCGTAATAATCGGGGAATCCACGCTCGCGGATTTTGGCCACGGTGCGTTCGATGTCGTAGGGCACGAAGCGCACTTCGATCAGGTCCGTCTGGGTATTCCAGAGCAGGTATTTGGCGTTGTTGTTTCCGTCCCGGGGCTGGCCGACGCTGCCCGCGTTGATGACGCACGGACTCCCATCCAGCATAAACCTCTCTCGCCCAAGATCCCTGCGCACGACTTCGGTCCCGTTCCAGCCAACCAGACCCAGCTCGTGGGTGTGCCCGACAAAGGTCAGCGCCTCACCCTGCGCAAACCAGCGCTCAAGAGCCGCATCATCGACCTGGAACAGATAGGTGGTCACGCTGTCGGGCGGGAACCCGTGCACGAACCTGGCCCCGGCGTGGCACAGAAAACGGGGCAGGGAGCCGATGTAGCGCAGACTCTCGGAAGACAGCAGGCTCGCGGTCAGTCCCAGTCCCTTTTGCGCCGTGGAGTTGAACCAGGCGCGTTCCGTCGCGTTGACGATGCCGAGTTCATGGTTGCCCATGCAGCACACTACGTCATGTTCGCGCACCGAGATGACGGCTTCCTCGGGATTCGGCCCGTAGCCGACCACATCCCCCAGGCTCACAATCTGATCGACAGGCAGCGGCGCCATGTCCTGCCAGACAGCGTCCAGGGCTTCGATGTTGCCGTGAATATCCGAAAGAATCGCGACCAGCATGCATTCTCCGCCGGGGGACGATGTCGTCGCCCCCCTTTTCATTTTGCAAAAGCAATGCTAAGCGAACGCTCAACACTGCCAGTCTTACTGCAAGACAATTTCAATATTTCAACATGATAGCAATAAAGGGTTCACTCATGATTCGCAAATACATCTTCATATGCATGATCATCCTGAGCATCGCGTCCCCTGCCTCGGGCGGCCGGATCGGTGATGTCACCCTGTCCGACCAGCTCACCCTGGGTGAATCCACCCTGACCTTGAACGGCCTTGGGATGCGCACCTTCACCTTCTTCGACGTCTATGCGGCCGGACTCTACCTGACCGCGCCTTCCACAGACGCCGGGACAATCCTGGGCACGGATGCCCCCCGGGCCATGACCATGCATTTTCTGCGCAAGGTCGAAGCCGAAAAGATCTCAGACGCCTGGCTGGACGGGCTGGAGGCCAACACTCCCGCCGCCGACGCGTCTCTCAGGGAGCGCTTCGCGACACTCGGAAGCTTTATGGAAACCATGAGCAAGGGCGAGACCCTGAGCTGCCTGTATGATCCGGCGGCTGGAACCAAAATCGTGGTGCGCGACCAGCTCAAGGGCGTGATCCCGGGCAAGGATTTCAACGATGCCCTGCTGGCCTGCTGGATCGGTCCCAAACCCGGACCGGGTGAAAAATTCAAGGCCGGAATTCTGGGCCAACGCTAAAAAACGAATGCCAAGGCGCCCAGGGGCGCCTTCACTTTTTTCTGCGCCAGGGAAAGCGGCAGCTCAAGGCCTCCCACGCATACCGGATTCCCCGCACCACGAACACCCCAAGCACGGTCAGCAACGCCGCATTGACCTTGGCCGCCTGAAGCGTCGATTCCTTGAAATATGACTTGGCGTGCTCGTATTCCTGCTCCACCGGCGTGATAGGAGGCTCTTCCCTCTTTTCCACCGGCACCAGGGCACCCTTTTTTTCTTCCATCAATTCTTTCTCCCCATGAATTCATCAATGAGCCTCTTGAATGCCGCAAGGTCTCCCCGGCCGCTGTAACGCAGCGCCATGTACCCTTCTGCAATATCCCCGACAGGCTGGGCCAGATCCGGACGCAGCGTGCCGATGCGCCGGGCAAAATCACGCGGGCCTTCGGCAGGTCCCCTGGGCAATCCCTGTTTTTCCAGTTTGCGACAAAAGCGGGCGTACAACGACACAACCGGATCTCGCCGGTCACGCCGCGCCCGCAGCATGAAGCCGACCACAACGCCCAGCACGGTGCATAGCCCCACGGCCAGGATGACCGCCAATTTTCCGGCTCCGGCCCGGGTGGCGGGATCGAGACCCAGACGCTCCCACAAGCCGCGCTGCCGTTCATGGCTGAAGCCGAGCACCCACTGATTCCAGGAGTTGTTGGCCGCGTCCCATCCCAGTTGAAAAAAACGTCCCACCTTGCGCAGGGCCCGGACCCCTTCGGGCAGCACGACACCCCGGCCCTGGGGCACGAAGGTCTCCACGCCGGTCACCAGCCGCTGCGGGGCGACAACCGAGGTCGGGTCCACGCGCAGCCAGCGCCCGTCGATCCAGACTTCGACCCAGGCGTGGGCGTCGGACTGGCGGACGATGAGGTACCCGCCCATGGGATTCACCTCCCCGCCCTGATAGCCGACCACGACCCGGGCCGGAATCCCGGCGGCGCGAAGCAGAAAAGCCATGGCCGAAGAATAATGTTCGCAATATCCCAGCCGGGTTGCAAACAAAAACTGATCGACGATGTCCTGATCCATGGCTCCGGGACGCAGGCTGTACACGAACCCGCCCTCCCTGAAAAATTCCAGCGCGGCCGCGACCGTCCCTTCCGAGGAGAGGCCCGCCTCCCTCCATTGGGCGGCCAGGGCGCGAGCCTTGGGATTTCCGCCATCGGGCAACGCGGTCCACGGCGGTCCGGGAACGGGGGCGGAGCCGGGAGTCGGCACCGAGACGAGTTCAAAGCGCACCCGCGAACGGACCATGCGCAGGCTGGCCAGGGTCTGGTCGGAGCGAAGCACCGTGCCTCTTGGGGCGAGCACGGGCAGGTCAAGGGCGAAAACCCACTCCCGGTTGTGCGGCTCCATGGTCATGGTGTAGGGCACGCCGCCCTCGGGGAGAGCGCCGCCGCGCGGGGCGGTGACCTCGGCGGGTAGGTCCCGGGACCAGGTCAAGCCGTCGAAGCTGTCCAGCACCAGCCCGCGCCAGTAAAGGCTGTCCCGGTCCGGGATGGAGCCGGGAAAATCGACCCTGAAGGCCACCTCCCGGGACAGGGACAGGCTGGCCACTGAACCCGGCTCAAGGGTCTCGCTGAACCCGCTGACACCCTCGTCACGCTCGTCGTGCACGCCCCAGAGAGCGCCCTGGAGACGAGGAAAAAAGACAAAGAGAAGCAGGGCCAGCGGCAGGGCCTGAACCAGCAGCAGGCCGCCGCGACGCAGGTCCGGGAGCAGGCGAGATTCGCCGGAATGCAGGTGAACCAGGGCAGCGGTCACGGCCATGACCGAAAAAAACATGTACGCGCTCATGACCAGCGTTTGGGAATAGAGCACGTTGGTCACGACCACGAAATAGGCCAGAAAGAGCAGGGCCAGCATGTCGCGCACGGACTTGCTCTCCACGGCTTTTAGCCCCAGCATGAGGGACAGCAGGGCCACTCCGGCGTCGCGTCCGAAGGACCGGCCATGGGTGAAGAGCACCAGGGCAAGGCAGCAAAGGGCCAGAATGACGCGCAGCCACCGGGATGGAACGGGCCAGCCCCGATATTGCATCCCCAGGGCGTAGCCCCAGGCTGCACAGACGAAAACGCCGACAAAGAGCGGCACGCGCGGCAGGTGCGGGGCAAAGGCCAGCGCCAGGGCCAGCAGGGTCACGCTGAAGCGGCGCTTGTCGTGGATCATGCGCCCTCCGGGAGCAAGGCCAGGGCCTCCAGGCAGCGATGCGCCTGTCCTGCGCCGCTGCCCGGTTCGATCATAAGCCCCGGCAGCCGCAGCCCGTAGCTTATGCCTTCGCGCTCCGCTTCCCGCACCAGTCCGGCCAGCAGACTGATGCGCTCCTCGTAGCCGGACGCCCGGACCTCGTCCCAGTCAAAGACTAGTGTCCGGGCCACGCCGGAGCGAAATTCCTTGGAAAACAGGCCAGCGCCCCTGGCCGAGGCCTTCCAGGAGACCCGGGACATGCCGTCTTCAGGGCGATAGGGCCGCACGCCGCCGAACTCCCCGGACTGACTGACGATCCCGAGTCCGCCCTCATCGCCGTCGCCCAGCAGCTGATGCCGATCCATCCTGTCGACGGCCAGGGGCCTGGGATAAACCAGCCCGGTCACAGGGAGCACAAGGGGGGACCAGGCGCGAAAGAGCCCCAGGGGATAGCGGGTACTGATCACCACCTGTCCCAGTGGCAAGAGGCCACGCTTTGAGGTCGGAACGCTCAGATCCATCTCCAGTCCGGCCCCGGCATGGAGGGAAAACTCGGCCTCTGCCGCTCCGATGCGCACGCAAAGGCGCCTGCGCTCACGGCCAGCGGCCCGGAAAAAGAGCTGCAACCGGGCATCATCCAGGCAATAGGCCGGAAAGAGCCGCCCGGCCTCGACCTCAAGCCCGGCCAGGTTGGCATAGGCGTGGATAGCGGAAAGAATGGAGATGCTGCCCAGCAGAAAGGTCAGCAGAAAGGCCAGATTGTTGGTATAGTTGATGGCCGCGATGAGCATGGCCAGAAGAAAAAAGGCAAAGACCGTCCCGGCCCGGGTGGGCAGGATGTAAATCCGCCGCCGGTTCAGACGCAGGGGCAGATCCGCGCGTTGCCGCGCCAGGATCAGATTACGGATGAACCGTGGCAAAACCATGCTGTTCTCCCCGCGCGGCGCTCAGGGGATGGGCACCGCGGCCAGAATCGCGGTCAGGTCAACGCCCGCGCCATCGGCCGAACGCAATCTGTGTCCGGCAAGACTGGGAAAAACGGCCTGCACGTCCTCGGGCAGCACGAAATCCCGGCCGTCAAGGAAGGCCCAGGCGCGTGAAGCGCGGACCAGCGCCTGCCCGGCGCGGGGGGAGAGGCCGTTGACGAACCGCCCGCCAGTTCTGGTCCAGTCCAAAAGGTCGCGCACGTAGCGCAGCAGGGCGGCGCTGGTGCGCACATGATCGACGCGCTCCTGCAGATCAAGGACCTCATCGGCATTGCTGACCGACTCGGGCAGCACCGGACGGCCTGCGCTCTGACTGCGCCCAAGAAGCTCCAGTTCGGAATCGAGGTCGGGATACCCAAGGCTGATGCGGAACAGGAAACGATCCAGCTGCGACTCCGGCAGCGGATAGGTTCCGGCCTGATCCAGGGCGTTCTGGGTGGCCAGAACGAAAAAGGGGCGGGGCAGCAGGCGCGTGCTGTTGTCCAGGCTGACCTGCTGCTCTTCCATGACCTCCAGAAGCGCGCTCTGGGTGCGCGGCGTGCCCCGGTTGATCTCGTCGGCCAGAAGCACGTTGGTGAAGACCGGACCGGGATGGAATACGAAGGAGGACTCGGCTGCGTCAAAGACCGAGACCCCCAGCACGTCCGCCGGCAGGAGGTCGTTGGTGAACTGCACGCGCTTGAATTCAAGCCCCAACACCACGGCCAGGGCCTTGGCCAGGGTCGTCTTGCCGATGCCGGGGATGTCCTCGATCAGGAGATGCCCGCGTGCCAGAAGGCAAGCCAGGGAAAGGCGCAGCTGGGTATCCTTGCCCAGGACCACGCCACCGAGCAAATCCAGAGCCTGCCGCAAGGTGCCTACCATCTACTCTCCCAGAAGCTGGCCCATGGAATAGAGCCTGCCGGGTTTGCGGCTTGAAAGCCATGCCGCCGCGCGCAGTGCGCCACGCGCGAAATTTTCACGGGAATGGGCGCGATGGGTGACCTCGACACGCTCGCCCGGGCCAAAGAAATAGACAGTGTGATCGCCGACCACGTCACCACCGCGCAGGGCGTGCACGCCCAGTTCCTTTTCCGGCCGCGCGCCGATGATGCCCTGACGGCCGTAGTTGCCGACCTCGTCCATTTTCCAGCCGCGCGACTCGGCCAGCACCTGGGCCAGCTTGACGGCGGTGCCGCTGGGGGCGTCCTTCTTGTGATGATGGTGAATCTCGGTGATTTCCATGTCGTAGGCCTCGCCCAGGATGCGTTCGAGCATGGGCAGGATGCGCACCAGGGCGTTGACGCCGATGGACATGTTCGGGGACCAGAAGATCGGAATGTCCCTGGCCATTGTTTCCAGTTCGGCCTGCTGGTCCGCGGAGAGTCCGGTGGTGCCGATGACGATGGGATTGCCCGTCTTCGAGGCCTTGCGGGCCGAGTCCAGGCTCACTTCCGGAGCGGTGAAGTCGATGACCGTCGCACCGGGACAGGACGGCAGGAGCTCCGCAAGATCGTGCATGACGGGACAGCCGAGCGTTTCCAGCCCCTTGCTGTACTCGGCCCGTTCCACGACCCCGCTCACGGTAAACTGGTCGGACTCCATGGCCAAATGGGTCAGGGTCGAGCCCATCCGCCCCTTGGCGCCCATGATGATGACTGGAATGCTCATGTAAGACTCCTCGTGTTTTATTGCCCTTGCGCGCCGATAAGACGCAGATATTCGTCTTCCTGCAGGATGGCCGTCCCGAACTGCCGAGCCTTGGCGAGCTTGCTTGCTCCGACGTTCTCGCCGCAGATGAGAAAATCGGTCTTGGAATTGACCGCGCTCTGCACCAATGCTCCCTGGGCGCGGGCCTCTTCCTGCATGTCCTCGCGCGAACCGCGCATCTTGCCGGTAAAGACCACATGCCTGCCCGCCAGTGGACTGTCAGTGACCTGCTCGCGGGCCGCTCCGGTGGCCATGATCCTGAAACCCAGCCCCAGCAGATGACGCAGGGTCGGAGCCACCCGTTGCAGCCCCCCGGCGATGGATCGTGCGGTGATGGCTCCAAAACCGTGTATGGCCTCGATCTGCTCGCGGCCGACTTCGGGCAGATCCTCAAGGCGAAACTGCCCGAGCAGCTTGCGGCTGTCACCCTTGCCCAGATCCTCGATGCCAAGGGCGGCCAGGAAACGCCAGTCCTCGACCTCGCGAGTGCGGCTCAGATACACGGCCTCGGCCAGATTGGACGACTGCACGGGTCCAAAGCCCATGGCCCGAAATTCATCCTCGCCCAGTTCGTACACCTTTTCAAGGCTGTCATACCCGGATCGGACCAGCTTTTCCACGGTTTTGCGACCAAACCAATCGGCGTTGCCCAGCGTCTTGAACCAGTGCTCGATGGTCTGCACGACCTGATCGGGACAGTGCTCGTTGCCGCAGATGAGAAAATCGTTTTCCCGGACAAGCGCCGTGCCGCAGGACGGACAGTTCTCGGGGAGCGTGGTCGGTGCCGGGACGAGCACGGCTTCGACCTTGGGAATGACCTCGCCGCTGCGGATGATCTCGATCTGCGCTCCGGGACCAAGGCCCTTCTTCTCCATCAGCCCGGCGTTGTGGGCCGTGACCCTGCGGATGGTCGCGCCGGAGACGTTCACGGGCTCGACCATGAGCACCGGAGTGACCTTGCCCGTGCGTCCGACCTGCCAGATCACCTCCCGCACCACGGTCAGGGCGGTCTCGCCCTTGCGCTTGACCGCGATCTGCCAGCGGTAGTGGTGGCTGGTGGCGCCCATGCTGCTGCGCACGTCAGGGTTCACCACCTCCACGACCATGCCGTCCAGGGGATAATCCACCTGGCCCGAAAGCTCCTCGGTAAGCGCGTCCATGCGCGCAAGCAGCTCCGCCCCGCTCCCTTCCCAGCTCGGCAGCTCCGAGTAGGGCACGAAATGCACGGCTTCGTCGTCCAGGGCTTTCCTGGCGAACTCGTTGACCGTATCCGAGGACACGATGCCGACCACCAGATTGCGCGGATGCTCGAAGGCGTCGGCCAGGTGCTCCTGAAAATAGCTCTGCAGGATGACCATCTCGCCCACGCCCCTTCCGCGTCCGCCACGGGGGATCATGCCCTTGGCGAAGGCGGAGCTGACCTCGTAGCCGCTCTCGCCATTGCCGCGCGTGACAAAGACCGTCCCGTCGTCGCGGCCGGCCAGGCCGTCGAGCTTGGGCGTGACCCGGTAGCGCACCTCGCTGACCCCGATCTCCCCGGCTTCCTTTTCCACGCGGGCCACAAAACGCTCCAGTTCCTCCGGAGTGTAGGCCTTGTCGGTGGAGAGCATGGGCACGGGGTGACGGATTTCACGCTTGCCGGAAAAAGTCTCGGGCTCGACCCGATGCAGGAAGGGGTGCTCAGGATCGAGCTCCCTCAACCGGGCGACCAGCAGGTCGTACTGGGCGTCGTTGACCTGTGGCACACCCCGCCGGTAGGCATCGTTGTACTCGATCAGTCGCTCGACCAGCCGCCTCTCCTCGGAAGGAAGCTCCAGCGGCAGGCTCATGCCTCGTCCCCCTGCGTGCCTCGGCACACGGTCTGCAATCCGGAAAAATTCTCGGGGGGGCCGACGGCGATGAGCGTGTCTCCGGCCTCGATGGTCACTTCCGGATGCGGATTGAAGGTCATCTTCCCGCCCGCCTTTTCGATGGCGATGATCATGAGGTTGAACCGGGGGCGGATGCCCGAGGTGATCAGGTTCTTGCCCACCAGTTCCGAGCCGGGCCGGACAGGAATCTCTTCCATCTGCAGGTTGTGCCCCTGGGTGGCCAGATCCATGAAATCGGTGACCGTGGGACGCAGCATGACCTGGGCGATGCGTTTGCCGCCGATCTGGTGCGGAGTCAGCACGCGGTTGGCCCCGGCCCGCTCCAGCTTGGCCACGGATTCTGGCCGGTCGGCGCGGGCGATGATGGTCAGCTCGGAGTTGAACTGGCGCGAGGACAGGGTGATGTACACGTTCTCGGCATCCTGGCTGACACAGGCAAAGAGCCCCTTGGCGCGCTCCACCCCGGCGGCGATGAGAAACTCGTCCGAGGTCGCGTCCCCGGCCAGAAACAGATAATTGTCCCGCTCCAGCTCGAAAAGCAGCTCCGGGTCCTTTTCGATGACGACCACGGGCAGATTTTCCCGCCGGAGCTCCTCCGCCACCACCGCGCCGATGCGCCCGTAACCACAGATGATGTAATGATCCGCCAGCGAATCGATGATTTTCTGCACCTTTCGTTTCCCCCATAAATCCTGCAATCGGCCTTCGACCACGACCTGTGTGAACGCGCCCACCAGATAGGCAAAACTGCCCACGCCCATGAGAATCAGAAAAGAGACCATGAGCCGCGCCCGGTCCGAGAGCGGGTGCAGCTCCATGAAGCCCACGGTGGAGAGGGTCATGACGACCTGATAGAAGCTGTCCAGCAGGCTCCAGCCCTCCACCACCAGAAAGATGAACAGGCCGTAGGCAAAGACCGTCAGCAGAAAGCCCGCGCCCAGAACCAGCGGAAAAAAAGTTCCGAAACGGAACTTGACCATCTGGTACAACCCCGTGAAGCCGCGAATCCCCGCCGAACAGCGCGGCAGGAAACGGCGCAGAAATGATGTCCGCAGTGAGCATGTGTTCATGATCGTGTCGCCCTGGAACCGTCCAGACCATGGCGCTTCTCCAGGGTCTTGATCCGGTCCCGCAATCGGGCAGCCTCCTCGAATTCAAGCATTTCCGCCGCCTTGCGCATTTCGCGACTCAGGCGGGCCACTTCCCTGGCCGCATTCTCGGGGCCGGGATCGTAGTCCGCCGTTCGCTCTGCCGCCCGTTCCTGCTCCTTGATCTCGCGGTGCAGGTCGTAAAGAGTGTTCTCCGAGGTCTTGCGTATGGACTGGGGGGTGATGCCGTGCTCCTCGTTGTAGAGGGTCTGCCGCTCCCTGCGCCGCTGCGTCTCGCCCATGGCCTCGGCCATGGACCGGGTGACGGAGTCGGCATAGAGCAGGACCTTGCCCTTCACGTTGCGCGCGGCCCGTCCGAACGTCTGGATCAGGGACCGGGTCGAGCGCAGAAAGCCCTCCTTGTCGGCATCGAGCATGGCTACCAGAGAGACTTCCGGTATATCAAGGCCTTCGCGCAGCAGGTTGATGCCGACCAGCACATCGAACTCACCGGCGCGCAGAGCCTGGATGATGGCCACCCGCTCCAGGGTGTCGATATCCGAGTGCAGGTAGCGAGCGCGCACGCCCCGGGCCTGCAAAAACTCGGTCAGGTCCTCGGCCATGCGTTTGGTCAGGGTCGTGACCATGACCCGCTCGTCAGCGGCGATGCGCGCCAGGCACTGCTCCATGAGGTGGTCCATCTGGCCGCTCGTGGGCACGACCTCGACCTCGGGATCGATGAGGCCCGTGGGTCTGATGATCTGCTCCACCACCACGCCCTGGGCCCGCTCCAGTTCCCAGGGAGCGGGCGTGGCCGAGACGAAGACGGTGGTGCCGATGCGCTCCAGAAATTCCTCGAAGTTGAGGGGCCGGTTGTCCAGGGCCGAGGGTAGCCGGAAGCCGTAGTCGACCAGGGTCTGCTTGCGCGAGCGGTCGCCCTTGAACATGGCCCCGACCTGGGATACGGAGATGTGCGACTCGTCCATGAAGAGCAGAAAATCCTTCGGAAAATAATCGATGAGCGTGGCCGGTGGCTGCCCGGTGGCGCGCCCGTCCAGGTGCAGGGAGTAGTTCTCGATGCCGTTGCAGTAGCCAAGCTCCTCGATCATCTCCAGGTCGAGCTGGGTCTTTTGCTCCAGGCGCTGCGCCTCGACCAGCATGTTCTTGCCCTGGAAATACTCCAGGCGCTGCCGCAGCTCCTCTCGGATGTCGACCATGGCCCGGACCAGATTGTCGCGGTCCGAAACGTAATGGCTGGCCGGGTAGATGACGGTCTTCGACATGCTCGACAGGATCTCGCCCGTGAGCGGGTCGGTCTCGTAGATCCCGTCGATCTCGTCCCCGAAAAACTCAATGCGCAGGGCCTGCTCGTGCTTGTAGGCCGGGATGATTTCCAGCACGTCCCCGCGCACGCGAAAAGTGCCGCGATGCAGGTCGTAGTCGTTGCGCTCGTACTGCACGTCCACCAGCCGCCCGATGATCGTCTCCATGGCCACATGCTGCCCGCACTCCACCGGAATGACCATCTTGGCGTAGTATTCGGGTGAGCCCAGGCCGTAGATGCATGACACGGAGGCGATGATGATCACGTCGCGGCGGGTCAACAGGGCGTGGGTGGCGGCGTGGCGCAGCTTGTCGATGTCGTCGTTGATGGCCGAATCCTTCTCGATGTAGGTGTCGGAATGCGGCAGGTAGGCTTCGGGCTGGTAGTAGTCGTAATAACTGACAAAATATTCGACGGCGTTGTGCGGGAAGAGGCCCTTGAACTCGTTGTAGAGCTGCGCGGCCAGGGTCTTGTTGGGGGCCATGATCAGGGCCGGGCGGTCAAGCCTCGCGATGACGTGGCCCATGGTGAAGGTCTTGCCCGAGCCGGTCACGCCGAGCAGCACCTGGTCGCGCACGCCCTGCCGGATTCCCGAGCAGAGGGCGTCGATGGCCGCCGGCTGGTCGCCGCGCGGGACATATTCGGATTCAAGCTGAAAAAGGGACATGGATAACCTGCACGCCGGGCCGCTGCCCGGCGTCATGAGGGGCTTATTTGGGCCGGATGCCCAGCACGTTGGGCGCGGGCCAGAAATTCTTGTTGCTGCCTTGAAAAAAATCGGATCGATACTCGCCCACGAAACGCCCCACGAAGCCGTTCACATCGACATACATGGCCGCATCGGCCCCGCCTTCGACATACATGGCCCCGATCAGATCCAGGGGCAGGTCGATGAGGGCCTGGGCAAACTCGTGCAGGGACAGCCGGGGGCGGCAATGGACAAAGAGCAGCCGCCCCTCCCGGTCCATGGCGATGGCGGCGCCGGAATGGCGGCGGTCGCTCTGTTCCCAGAGATTTTCCCGCTCGCGGCTGATCAGGCGGTAGTTCTGGATGATCCCGTCGTAATCGGCCAGCGTTTCCTGCCAGTCGGCGTCGCTCTTGCGGTCCACCCAGCGCAGGGCGGGCAGGGCCGGGTCGCGGGGATGGAAGGCCAGGAACGCCCCGTAGTTCGGATGAATGAATGAATTGATGACCACGTTGGCGTCGCGCATGTAGCCCGTGCTGCGCATCCGGTCGTCGGCCCGGAACATGCCCGCGTTGATGACCGCGACAAATCCCGAATGCCGGGCCCACTCCTGCATGCTGCGCATGCGTCCGGTGCCCAGGGCCGAACCCAGGGCCACGTCATAATTGCCGGAATCGATGCGCAGCACCGCCATGGAGCTCTGCTGGCCCGCCAGGTCCCCGAACTGGTCGGGAATCAGGAACTCGCGCAGCTCAAGTCCGGGCGCCAGCACGCGCCACTCTTCCGCGTACAGCGAAGCGGCCGGAACGCAAAGGACCAGGCAGGAAAAAATGGCGCGAAGAAAAAAGGCGGACATGCTCGATGCTCCCTGATGGTCAAAAGGCCCAACTCGCAATTACATTCCACAGAAGCGGAATCATTTCAAGCAGAACGGCGCGCGCGGCATTGAAGCCCGTCCCGAAGCGTGCTAGACGTCTCCCAAAACAGCGACGCAATCAATCCGTCCAGGGAGGAAGGTTTCATGGAGACAGTTCGACAGGAAGCAAAAAACGCGCACCTCTGCCCGCGCGGACATGTCGCCACCATCTGCATCCGGGCTTTCAAAGGCCGACGTGACGTCCTCGTGCACCTCTTTCGGCCCGACTGGACCCCGGAGGAAACCGGCTATGACTGGTCCGAACTCGTGCAGGAAGATCCGGACACTGATCCGGCCGCACGCCGTGGCGACAGTCGCGCGGTCCTGCTCGAATCCTTCACCCGGGAGGAAATGGACCAGATCGTCGAATACCTCGCCATCAGGTACGCCGACCGGCTGACCCGCATCAGCGTCAATTCCCTGGAATTCCCCCTGCCTGCGGGTCTGCTGCCCTTGAGTTTCATGCCCGAAGGCAAGGACATCGGGCGCATCCGTTTTGAAATCGTGCCCCGGTATCCCCTGCCCTTCGCCGTGCACGGACTCTACGATCTGAGCCAGCACAAGCCCATGGACCAGGGAATGACCCAGCCCTAGTCCTCAGCCTGTTCGCGCTCGAAACTCTGGCGCAGCAGCCGAAACAGGGCGCGACCGTTCTTGGCCGGCTTTCCGGCGGCCTTCTCCGCCGCGGCCTGCTTTGCAAGCTGGCGCAGCTGCTGTGGGTCAAGGCCGAATCGCCCCACCAGCTCCGTCATTACGTCCCCGTCTCCATCCACCAGCGCGTCGCGCCAGATCTCGATCTGATGAAAGGCCTCGGCCTGCTGAAAACGAAGCTGGTCCAGTTCGTCCAGGGCTTCGCGCAACGGCACGGGATCGATCTTGCGCATGACCGTGCCGATGAACTGCTGCTGCCGCCGCTTGGCTTCCTTGTCCTTGAGGGTGTGGAAAAAGCGGATGGCCTCGACCAGATCCTCATGCAGATCAAGCCGCCCGAGCTGTTCCGGGGCCAGTTCGATGAGGCTCTCCCCAAGCTTCTGCAGGGCTACCATGTCCCGCTTGCGTTGCGATTTGCTTGGTCGTCCTTCCCAGTCTTCCTCGTTTCCGTGTTCAAATTCAGTCATTGTTTGGCTCCGTTAAATTTATTCAGGGTCCCGGCCGATCAAGGCTCCGTCACGCAGGCGCCAGGGCCCGCAAGGAGTCCGCAGCTTCAGGGCCCGCTCCAGGCGAAAAAGAAATTCGTCGCGCGGCATCTCGAATCCGCCGAAGCGGAGCATGTGCGCGGTGGTCTGCTGACAATCGAAAAGGACGAACCCCGCCCCGGTAAGGGCCCGCATCAGGGTCACGAGCCCTGCCTTGGAGGCGTCCGGCTCGCGGTAGAACATGGATTCCCCGAAAAAGACCCCGCCCATGGCCACGCCGTAGAGGCCGCCGACCAGGGCCGCGCCGGACCAGACCTCGATGCTGTGCGCGAACCCAAGGTCATGCAGACGGCAGTAGGCGGCCAGCATCTCCGGGACGATCCAGGTCCCGTGCGCGCCGCACCGGGGCGTCTCGGCGCAGCCGGTGATGACCTGCTCGAAGGCCGTGTCCAGGGTGAAGCGAAAGCGTCCCTGGCGCAGGATGCGATCGAGCCTTTTGGGCACATGGATGCGCGCGGGCTCCAGGACAAGCCTGGGGTCGGGGCTCCACCAGAGGATGGGGGAGTTCTCGTTGTACCAGGGGAAAATGCCCTGGGCATAGGCCATGAGCAGCCTGTGCGGCGCAAGATCCCCGCCCACGGCCAGCAGGCCGTCCTCGTCGGCATGGGCCGGATCGGGGAAGGCGGGCTGGGCGGGCAGGGCAAAGACGGTCATGTCGGGATCACTTGGTGGAGAAGGTGAAATCCAGCTCCCCGCTCTCCGTCAGCCCGATACGCACGCTCCCGCCGGTGGCGAGATCCCCGAACAGGATCTTGTCGGCGAGCTTGTCCTTGATTTCCGTCTGGATGAGCCGACCCAGCGGTCTGGCCCCGAAAGCGGGATCAAAGCCCTTCCTGGCCAGCCAGGCGCGAGCCTCGGGCAAGAGATCAAGGGTCACGTTCTTGGCCGCGAGCTGGACACCAAGTTCGCCCATGAACTTGTCCACGATCTTTTCCATGATGTCCTGGGTCAGGGAATGGAACGGAATGATGGCGTCGAGACGGTTGCGGAATTCCGGGCTGAAGAGCTTCTCGATGGCGGCCAACCCGCGCAGCCCCCTGTCCTCCTCGACTCCGGCCTTGAAGCCGATAGCGTTGCCGCTCATTTCGCGGGCGCCGGCATTGGAGGTCATGAGCAGGATCACGTTGCGGAAATCGGACTTGCGGCCGTTGTTGTCCGTCAGCGTGGCGTGGTCCATGACCTGGAGCAGTATGGAGAACATGTCCATGTGCGCCTTCTCGATCTCGTCCAGCAGGAGCACGCAATGCGGGGTCTTGCGGATGGCGTCGGTCAGAAGGCCGCCCTGTTCGAAGCCGACATAGCCGGGAGGCGCGCCGATGAGCCGGGCCACGGCGTGCTTCTCCATGTACTCGCTCATGTCGAAGCGTACGAAGGCCACATCGAGGCAGGCCGCCAGCTGTTTGGCCAGCTCGGTCTTGCCCACGCCCGTGGGGCCGCTCAGCAGGAAGGAGCCCAAGGGGCGCTCGACGTTGCCAAGGCCCGCGCGGGAGCGCTTGATGGCCTGGGCCAGCATCTCCACGGCCTCCTTCTGGCCGAAGACCTTGGAGCCGAGCTCGAATTCGAGGCTGGCCAGCCGGTCACGGTCCGAGGCGCTGACGCGGGCGCTGGGAATACGCGCCATGCGCGCCACCACTTCCTCGATGTCGCGCCGGGTCACGGACTTGCGCCGTTTCCTCTCTCCGGAGAGAACGAAGATGGCCCCGGCCTCGTCGATGACGTCAATGGCCTTGTCCGGCAGGAAGCGGTCGTTGATGTGCCGGGCGGAAAGCTCAACGGCGGCGGAGATGGCCGAGGGCTGATACTTCACGCCGTGAAAATCCTCGTAATAGGGACGAAGCCCCATGAGAATCTTCTCGCTCTCGGCCACGGTGGGTTCGACGATGTCGATCTTCTGGAAGCGCCGCGACAGGGCGCGGTCCTTCTCGAAATGATTCTTGTATTCCTCGTAGGTGGTGGAGCCGATGCAGCGCAGTTCACCCGAGGCCAGCACGGGCTTCAGGATATTGGAGGCGTCCATGGACCCGCCGCTGGTCGAGCCCGCGCCGACGATGGTGTGGATCTCGTCGATGCACAGAATGGCCCCGTCCATGGCCTTGAGCTCCGAGATGACACCCTTGAGGCGGGCCTCGAAGTCTCCGCGATACTTGGTTCCAGCCAGCAGGCTGCCCATGTCCAGGGCAAAGATGCGGGCATCGGCGAACTGCTCGGGCACCTCGCCGCGGGCGATCTTGAGCGCCAACCCCTCGGCCACGGCGGTCTTGCCCACGCCGGGGTCGCCGACGAAGATGGGATTGTTCTTCTTGCGCCGGGCCAGAACCTGCAAGGTGCGCTTGAGCTCCTCGTCACGGCCGACCAGGGGATCTATCCGGCCCTCCTGCGCCCTGGCCACCAGATCCACGGTATATTTCTCCAGGGCGCTCTGCTTGGAGGCATCCCTGGTGTCGGCTTCGCCGCTGCTCCCGCCGTCGGGGAGCTGATGGGAAATGTACTCGATCACCGCCAGCCGCGTAAGCCCCTGAGCCTTCAGATAGTAGACGGCAAAGGCGTCTTCCTCTTCGAGCATGGCGGCCAGGAAATCCCCGGCCTCAACCTGGGACTTGCCCGAGGACTGGATGTGCAGGATGGCCCGCTGCATGGCCCGTTGCACGCTCACGGTCTGCACGATCTCGTGCTCGGGACGGGGGCTCACGTCGAGATGATCGATGAAAAATTGAGCCAGCTGCTTGCGCAGACGCTCCAAATCTATGCCGCAACCGGCAAGCAGGCTCTGACCGTGGGTATCGAGCGTATAGCTGTACAGCAGATGCTCGAGGGTCAAGAACTCGTGCTGGCGAAGTTTGACCTCGCGCACGGCATTACCGATGATTCTTTCCAACTCCTTACTCAGCATTTACACCTCTTCCATGGAGCAGCGCAGGGGAAAAGACCGGGCCTTGGCCATCTGGTGCACAAGCTGCACCTTGGTTTCCGCGACCTCGGCCGTATAGATTCCGCACAGGCCAATTCCTTTCTCATGAACGCTCATCATAATGGCAAACGACTCGGACTCGGATTTGCCGAAGACATTCATGAGCACTTCCACGACAAAATCCATGGACGTATAGTCGTCGTTATGCAGCAACACCTTGAACTGCCGGGGCTCCTGCAACTGGTCCTCGACCATGATATCCGGATCGGAACCCGGAACCTCAAACGGTTCGGTCATGACACACCCCGGCCCTATTCATCTTCACCGTATTCGTCGATCCAGGCCTGCAGAATCTGTACAACCTGACGGGCCTGCTTGACCGATGAAATATTGAACTTGGAATGCGGCGAAAAACGGCCGTTGCGCTTCTGGTAGCGCCCGACCCGGAACTTGACCGGCCCGAACTCTTCCTCGCCGCGCCCCACTTCCTGATAGGCGAACATGAGGGTCGACCATGCGCCTCGGGTCAGCACTTCCTTCTTCAATTCCTTGACCTTCTGGACGCCTTCTTCATCAGTCCAGTCTATGGAAATATCGTCGATGGTTTCAGCCATTGTCTCTCCTCGTAATTGATTCATCCGGCAGTTCAGGTCTTTGGGGTCCGGGCAACAATGCGCGGGAACCGCCTTCTTTCGATGGGGACCGCCCCTTGGCAGGCGACCGTCCCCTTTGCAGGCGACTATTAATGCCGCGTTCGCTAAAAGCAAGTCTCAATACTGCCCGTGATCCACGGCATATCGCACGAAAGCGCACGCTCCGGGCCGGCCGCTTCCAATGCATTTTTCCACTACCGCTCCCGGGCGAAATATATTACCCAAAGCATGTTTTTTCCAAAACAACTCCTATTTTTTTACTATCAACATATTTAATTTCAAGGAGTTTTCATGTCTCTCAAAGTCGTTGTCATCGGCGGCGTGGCTCTCGGGCCAAAGGCTGCATGTCGCATCAAACGCGTGGCGCCTGATGCCGAAGTGACCCTGGTCGACGCCAGCAAACTCATCTCCTACGGCGGCTGCGGAATCCCCTATTATGTTTCGGGAGACGTCAGCGATCATCAGCAGTTGCAGGAAACCAGCTTTCACATGGTCCGTGACGAACAGTTCTTTCAGGATTGCAAGGACTTCAAGGTCATGACCGAGACCAGGGCGCTGTCCATCGACCGCAAGGCCAAGACCGTCCTGGTCCAGGCCAAGGACGGTACGCAGACCACGCTGCCCTACGACAAACTGGTCCTTGGCATGGGCAGCACGCCCCGCAAACTGCCCATCCCCGGACGCGAACTCGGCAACGTCTTCACCGTGAGCACCCTGGGCGAAGCCATCCGCATCAAGGAGCAGGTGGCCAGCGGCAGCGTCGGGTCGGCCGTCATCGTCGGTGGAGGCTTCATCGGTCTGGAAATGGCGGAGTCCTTCGCGGACATGTGGGGCATCGAGACCACGGTCATCGAAGTGGCGGACCAGATCATGCCGGGCTTCATGAGCAAGGCCATGGCCACCATCGCCGAAAAGCATCTCGCGGAAAACGACGTCACCGTCCACACCTCGGAAATGGTTCAGGCCATCGAAGGCGAAGACGGCAAGGTCACGCGCGTGGTGACCAACAAACGCACCATCGACGCGGATCTGGTCATCCTGGCCGTGGGAGTCGTGCCCAACGACAGCCTGGCCCGGGAAGCCGGGTTGTCCTGCTCCGAACGGGGCGGCATCATCGTCTCCAAGACCATGCAGACCTCGGACCCGGATGTGTACGCCGGCGGCGACTGCGTGGTCATCGAGAACATCGTCACGGGCAAGCTCGGCTACTATCCCCTGGGCTCCCTGGCCAACAGCCAGGGGCGCATCATCGGCACCAATGTCGCAGGCGGCAGGGAAACCTTCGACGGCGCGGTCGGCACCTTCATCATCAAGCTCTTCGATTTCGCCTTCTCGGGCACCGGCCTGTCCCTGCCCGTGGCCCTGCGCGAAGGCTTCGACGCCTTCAGCACCCACGTCATCATGAGCGACCACTCCCACTTCTATCCCAAGCGCGACATGGTCAGCCTGGAGATTGTCGTCGAGCACCGTTCCGGCCGGGTCCTCGGATTGCAGGGCGCCTGCCAGAACGGCGATTCGCTCAAGGGGCGCATCGACACCATGGCCGCCATCCTCAAGTTCCGCCCGACCCTGCGCGACGTGTCCAGCCTGGAGATGGCCTACGCCCCGCCCTTCGGCTCGGCCATGGACGTTTTGAATGCCGCAGCCAACACCGCCGAGAACATTCTGGTAGGCAGGAACGTCCCGCTCCAGCCTGTCGAATTCGCCAAGCTCTGGGAGAACCGCGTCAATGAAAACCTGCTCTGCATCGACACCCGCGAATGGGGCAATGCCGAGCCTTTCGTCACCAAGTACCCGGAATTCTGGAAAAACATCCCCCAGGGACAAATCCGCGGCAGGCTGGACGAGATTCCAAAGGACAAGAAGATCGTGCTGTTGTGCAACACCGGCGGCAGATCATACGAATCCCAGGTCATCCTGCGGCACGCCGGCTTTCTGGAGCCGGTCAACCTGCAGGGCGGCATGGGCTTCATCAAGCAGCTCGGATTCGACCCGAGCCAGGAAGATTGAGAACACTCGGCCAACCCTCGGGTTGGCCTTTTTTTTACTCAGGAGGACACATGGCCAGAATTCTTGCCGCGCTCATGCTTCTCTTTCCCTGCTGGGCCTGGGCCGCGCCAACACAGGTGACGCTCTTTCCGGATTCCGCCCAGGTCGAGGAGGTCTCGGCGGTGACGATGGAGACCGGCGAAGCGGGACTGTCGTCCTGCACCCTGGTCCTGCCCAGCCAGGCTGACCCGGCCAGCCTGCGATTTGGCAGACTGGCGGAAAAGGGAACCATTGCGGACCTGACCTGGAAAACCCGTCAGGAAAAGAATCAAAGCGCCCTTGAACCGCTCAACCGTCGCCTGGCTGAATTGAAAACGGAGCGGGACGCGGTCCTGTCCGAACTGGAAGGCGTACGCGGACGCATCGCCTTCTGGCAGGCCCAGACCAAGCCCGGCGAGCAGACCGTTGCGGCGCTGCGCGAACTGGCCGAGGAGATGGGCAAGGCCCTGCGCGAGAACACGGCCAAGGCCCAGACCCTGACGCCGCGCCTGGAAGAGTTGGAGGCAAGGATAGTCTGGGTGGAGAAGGAGATCGCCGACACGGCGGGCAAGGGCCGCACTGTATGGGAAGTCCGCGTCCTGATCGCGGGCGAGGCACCCAAGGAACTGGCCTACACCTACACCCTGCGTGACTGTGGCTGGACCCCCATGTATCGCCTGGAAGCCTCCCCGGCCCGCAAGAGCATCGATTTTTCCTGGCAGGCCAAGGTCTGGCAGCGTTCGGGGCAGGACTGGAGCGACGTGCGGCTTTTTCTGGCCACCATGCAGCCGCAAATCCAGGCCGAGCCCTCTAGCCTCCCGCCCTGGGAAATCGGGCCGCAGCGGGTATTCCGCAAGGCCATGGCCGGAGCACCCATGATGGCCATGCGCTCCGATGCCGCAAACGAGGAGATGTTCGCGGCTGCCCCCGCAGAGCCCGTGCAGGTCAGGCACAGCACCTACGCCGCCTGGGATATGGGCAAGAAATCGGTTCCGGCCGGAGACACCCGCATCCTTGAGATCGAGCGCGATGCCTGGCCGGTCAGCTTCACGCACCTGATCCGGCCCAGCCTCGATTCCAAGGCCTTCGTGCAGGCCAAGGCCGAGTTCGCCGAGCCCAAGGAACTTCCCCCCGGCACGGCTTTCCTCTTCATCGACGGAGCCATGGTCGATCAGCGCCAGTTCTCGCTCTCCGGCCGGGAAGCGACAGTGTTCTTCGGCACGGACCCGCTGCTGACCTGCACCACCGTCCTCAAGGACAAGAAGACGGGCGAAAAAGGTATCTTCAAGCAAAAACAGACCTTCCTGCGGCAGTGGACCATGACCGTGCGCAACGCCGCCGAGCGCCCGGTCCAGGTACGCATCGAGGAGCCGCGCCCCCTGCCCCGCGACGAACGCATCAACCTCGAACTGACGGCCAGGCCCGAACCCCTGAAAGAGGACGATCCGGAAATCCTGGCCTGGAACAGCACCATCGCTGCCGGAGCGGAAATGACCATCACCATGGACCTCAAGCTCGACGCCCCCGAAGATCTGAACATCGATCCGGGCTGGCGCTGGTAGGCGGCCGCCGAAACAACAAAAAACGCGCTCCCTCGCACATGAAAGGGAGCGCGTTTTTTGTTGCATCGCCGATCTTCCGATCCCCGATTCCAAAGCTCGAATTGCAGAGTTCGAATTTTAGGTTCCTGAAAAAATCCGAAAGACAAACCCTTCGGCTATCCCTTGTCCTTGGGCGGCGGCAGGGGCGCGCCGCATTTCTCGCAGCGTTCCCGGCGCTTATCGCCAGGCTGGGCAGACTGCCTGTGTCCGCAATGCGGACAGACCCGGACCTGGGAAATAAGCCTGCGCATCATTTCAACCAGAAACATGTCTTCACCCCATCGTTGCAATCAATTCCAGGTATCGCCTTCAGCGCCGATAAAAAGCGCAGCCTTCTCGGAAATCAAATCCTGCTCGCCAAAGACATGCACGCGGTCTCCGGCCTCGAAGACCCATTCCGGATCGGGATTGAGCGAGGTCCGGCCATCACGCTGCACGGCCACGACGGTCAGGCCGTGTTCCTTGCGCAACCGCGCCTCGATCAGGCTTTTGCCCTCGACGAATGCGCCCGGGACAACCCTGAGCACTGTCGCGCCAAAGGAGGAACAGACCCCGCCAAGGTTGCAGGCATCGGCGGTATTGAGCACGGGCCGACGCAGCATTCCGTAGCCCTCGGCCCTGATCTCGCGGACGAATCGCTCAATGTCGCCCCTGGGTACCAGATAGGTGGACAGAACGCGAATGAACATCTCCACGGAGGTCTCGTATTCCTCGGCCACCACCTCCTGCGCCCCGAGCTGCATGAGCGGCTCGATCTCGCTGACGAAGCGAGTGCGCACCACGATGTGCAGGGCCGGATTCTGGGCCCTGGCCGTGGCCACGATGCGCCCGATGGCGGCCGGGTCGGAGATGACCACGGCCAGGATGCGGGCCTTGGTCACATTGATGTGTTCGAGCACGGCAGCCTGGGAAGCGTCGCCGTACATGATCGGCACTCCCCTGTCTCTTTCCCGGCGCACCGTGTCCGGATTCATCTCAAGGATCACGTAGTTGATGCCCGCCGCTTTCGCCGCCCGGGCCAGGTGATGGCCGCCCAGACCGAAACCGGCGATGATGAGATGGTCATGCAGGTCCTCCTGCTCCGCCTTGGGCGGCTCGGCTTTGAGGCCCGGAGGCATGAGTTTCACCAGACGTGTGGATATGGCCGGAACAGCCGCAATGAGGAAAGGCGTCACCGCCATGGTCAAGATGGCAACCGCAAGAAAATACTGATATTCCACAGGACTGAGCAATTTATTGCCCATGCCCACTCCCGCCAGCACAAAGGAGAACTCGCCTATCTGACACAGGCAAAGTCCGCCGAGAATGGCCACGTGCCATGGATAGCCGAGCAACCGTCCGGCCAGCGCGGCCAAAAAAGCCTTGAGGACAAGAACCGCCCCGGCCAACCCCAGAACCTGAGGCAGATGCGCCAAGACAAAAGCCGGATCGAGAAGCATGCCGATGGAAACGAAAAAAATGCTCGTGAACACATCGCGAAACGGAAGGACTCCCTCCAGCGCGCTGTGGCTGTACTCCGATTCGCTCATTATGAGTCCGGCCAGAAAAGCTCCCAAGGACAGCGAAAGGCCAACGCTCGAAGTCAAAAGCGCGATGGCGAAGCACAGGCCCAGGGTCGTCATGAGAAAGAGCTCCCGGCTGCGCGTGCGGATCGCGGCTTCGAGCACGCGGGGGATGACCTTCCTGGCCGCCACCAGCAGGACGGCTCCCACCAGGACTGCCTTGAGCAGCAGTTCCCCCAGGGATTGCCATGGATTATCCGCGGTGCCTGCCAGCAGGGGGATGAGCAGCATCATGGGCACCACCGCAACATCCTGAAAGATGAGCATGCCGAGGGAGATGCGCCCGTGCGGCGCACCGAGCTGCGCTTTTTCGCCCAGCAGCTTGAGCACGATGGCGGTGCTCGACAGGGCGGCCAGAAAACCGATGAAGATGGCCTTGCCGAGTCCCACCCCGTAAATCATGAACGGCAGTTCCAGCACGGCTATGGTAAGCAGGACCTGCGCCGCCCCGCCCACGAAGACCGGCTTCTTGAGGCGCTGCAATTCCGCCAGAGAAAGCTCCATGCCGATGACAAAGAGCAACAGAATCACTCCTATCTCGGCAAAAATCTCGACCTCATCGACGGCCCCGACAAGGCCGAGACCGTAAGGACCCGCCAGAACACCCGTGAGCAGGAAGCCTATCACCGGTGGAATGCGAAAACGGTGACTGGCGATGATCACGGCGCTGGACAGGCCGAAAATCATGACCACATCGGTCAAAATGGGAATCTCGACACTCATGAAAGTCCTCGAAACGTGTTTTGCCGCATGCCGGAGTTCCCGAAATTGTCATGCATGCCTTGCCCTGTGCAAGAGACTCACTGCAACATGCCGCCATGTAATGAAAAAGCAGGCCACGCTCAAATGGAGCATGACCTGCTGACAGGTTAAAGCACGGGTATCGAGAAGTCTAGCTGAAGAACTCCACAACATATTTGAATGCCGTGCTCAAAATGATCACACACAGCATGGCCTTGATGAGACGGGCAGGGACGCGCTTTTGCAATCTGGCCCCGCAGTACATGCCGAGCATGCCGCCCAGACCGAAGAGAATGCCAAGCCCCCAGTCGGGGGCGATGGATTGACCGACGTGAAAAGTCGCCAGTACCTGATAGAACCCCACCCCCGCCACGGACGTGACCAAGGTGCCCATAAGCGCCGCCCCGGCCACCGTATAGACCGGCAGGCCGCAGATGGAGACAAAAAACGGGGCGATGATGGACCCGCCACCGATGCCGTAGACGCCGCCGACCACGCCCACGAGGAGGCTCATCATGAATATGGTCATGGTCGAGCAGGAATAGGTTTCTCCGGAAAAGTCGTAGCGGATGAGTCGCAGGGAAAACTCCCTGACAGTGACCTCCCCGGTCCCGGCCGCTCCCCTGGATTCTCTGACCGACTGCCGGAAGCTGCTCTCCGACTTTTTCTCCTTCTGCCGCAACAGATCCCGAACCATGCGAAACCCGATGTAACCCAGGACCAGTCCGGCAAAGACCTTGAAATTTCTGGGGTCAGGCAGGTAGTTGACCCTGATCACGGCTCCGAGAATGACTCCCGGGAGGGTGCCGACAATCACGACCCAGGTCAGGGGCCAGACCATGCGCCTTTCCTTGAGATACCGATACACGCCGCTGGGAATGGCCACTATGTTGAAAAGATGATTCGTGGCGCTGACGGATGGCGCGGTATATCCGAGAAAGGACATTTGAAAGGGCAGGAGCAGAAAAGCCCCGGAAACACCCCCCATGGAGGTGAAAAAAGACACCACGAAGGCGGCCAAGGGCGGCAGCCAGGGAGAAACCTCAATTCCTGCGGTCGCAAAATACATGACACCCCCCGGTGCCCGGACACGAACCCATCCGAAATCTCGTCATTCAGCATGGGCGTCCAGGATTATGAAAGACACGGTTAAAGACATTTTTTTAATTTTTATCGTGTCACTAATTGCTCAACTTCGAGTATTTTTGTCAAGAGAATCCGCTCCTTTTTCTTGTAAAAAAAGTTTCGCGACGCCCAGGTCATTTCGAAAATGTTGACGGCAAGCTTCTTTCCGGCTCATCTGCGGGCCGGGAGGAATAATCATGCACGCTTTGAGGGGTTCGCTCCAGTTCAAATTCGTGTCGGCCATCATCTGCATCGTCGTGCCGCTCCTGGGCATCATCTTTCTCTGGCAGGGCGTGGTCGAAGAGCGACAGGCCTGGTCCCAGGTGGTCAATCAGGCCCGCCTGCTGACCCGCCAGATCATCCTGACCCGTCAATGGGTCTCGGACAGCCAGGGCGTATTTCTCCGCCAGGACACGCCCGGCGCGCAGGGCGGCGGCGGGTTCTACTCCGACCTGCTGCCCACGGAACGCGGCGTCCTGCAACGCTTCACCCCCTCCATGATCACCAAGCAACTCTCCCTCTATTCCTACAGGCAGAATCTCTATCGCTTCCGCCTGGCGGGCATCGCGCCCATGAATCCGGAGAACAGGCCCGACGACTTCGAGCTGGCGGCCATCAAAAGCTTCTCCCAGAGCGAAAACAAGGAATACTACACCCTCGCCGATCATGACGGAGAGGCGATTTTTCAGTATTCGGCTCCCCTCTATGTCGACGAGACATGCCTGTCCTGCCACAAAAACTACACAAGCGGAACCGTCAGCGGGTGCCTGAGCATCCATCTGCCGGTCCAGCATGTGCTCGACTCCCTGAGCAGCAGCAAATTGCAGCTCTTTTCCTCGGCCCTGGCGCTCATCGTGCTGACGGTGTTGACCCTGTATTTTCTGGTCCGACATCTTGTCCTCAATCCTTTAAGCACGCTGGAGACCGTGGCCGAGGGCATCAGCAGGGGGCAATTCCCGGAGCGAATCCACTTCGGCGGCAGCGATGAAATGAACCGGGTCGGACAGGCCCTCGGCAGCATGAGCGCCAAGCTGCGGGAGGGGCGGGACAGGCTGGAGGAAGAAGTGCAGAACGCGACCAGCGAGCTGGCCCTGGCCAACGAGGAACTCAAGACCCTGGACCGCCTGAAAAGCGAATTCCTGGCCACCATGTCGCACGAACTACGCTCTCCGCTGACCTCCATCCGGGGCGGACTCGACTACCTGCGCCGCACGGAAACCGCCTCGGACAGGCAGGATTACCTTCAGATCATGGACAAGAACCTGCGCAGGCTGGTGCACCTGGTCACGGACATCTTCGACATCACCCGCATCGAGGCGGACAAGATCGAGTGGAATTTCGGACCGGCGGACATGTCCGAACTGGTGGGGGAAATCGTGGAGATCATGACCCCGCTGGCGGAAGAACGCGAACTGCGCCTGCGCTTCCTGTCCCCCGGACCCATGACCGCCATGGTGGACGTGGAACGTATCGAGCAGGTCATCGTCAACCTGACGGACAACGCCATAAAATATTCTCCCGGGGGCGGCCTCGTCAGCTTCGTCCTGCTGCGCGGGGAAGGCGAATTCAAGATCCAGGTACGCGACCAGGGCCCCGGCATCCCGGCCGAAGCCAGGGAGGCCATCTTCAAGAAATTCCACACCGCGCCATCTTCAGGGCATTCCGGCAAACCGGGGGGCACCGGGCTCGGACTGGCCATCTGCAGCCAGATCGTACGCGCTCACGGGGGGCGAATCTGGGTCGAGGACAACCCGGAGGGCGGCAGCATCTTCACCTTCACCCTGCCAGCCAGGGATGAGGACTGAGGGCCGATGCGCCCTGCCGACAAAAAAACGTGGCTGATTCGGGCGGCCACAATGTCCGCATCAATTCAGAATCGTCGCAAAACACGGGAAAACGTGCGCTTGGCGCAAAATATTTCAGAAACAATTAAACGATCTATTCAAGCCCATTGCATATATTTTTGGGCCCGAGACATCATGTTGCGGAAAAAATAAAAATAATAAACGTTGACATTAAAGTCAGCCCCACCTAGTTACTGCTGACTTTGGCGGAAATGAAAACTTGAATTCAAGCTTGAATCCACTTTCATTATTTCGCAATCCTGTCGGTAGCTGTTTTCCGCAGGAACAAAGTTTTTCTTTTTACTTTTTTTTCTTTGGAGTTACTGTCTTGTCTAAGAACATCTATGTTGGAAATTTGTCCTGGTCGACCACTGATGCAGATCTGCACGCCATGTTTTCCCAGTACGGTCAGGTCAGCTCTGCCCACGTCATTGAAGATCGTGAAACCGGTCGTTCCCGTGGCTTCGGCTTCGTGGAAATGGATGACGAAGGTGCACGCAAGTCCATCCAGGCGCTGAACGGAACCGACTGCCAGGGCCGCAACCTGAAGGTCAACGAAGCGCAGCCCCGTGAAAGCCGCTCCGATAGCCGTTCACGCTACTAAGCAGAACACTACGATCGCGATGAAGCCCGTCACCTGACGGGCTTTTTTTTGCCCAAAATCTGGGCAAGCCCCCGCTCCTTTCTCCGCCCGAATTCTCTTCGTCGGCATTTCAAGATGCCTCCGCGACACGCTGTCATCACCCTGAATGCGAATGTCCACAGCCTATCCCGGACTTGGTTCGAATCTGTAGCCGACGCCGGCCACGGTCAGAATGAAGCGCGGGGCCTGCGGGTTGACTTCGATCTTTTTGCGCAGACGCTGCACGTGCACGTCCACGGCCCGACTGTGGGAATAGAGCTTGGAATCGCCCCAGTTCTGACTCTGGATGAAATCACGGGACAAGGCTTCGCCCGGATGGGTGATGAAAAGTTCAAGCAGTGAAAATTCGGTTCGGGTCAGGCTTGCCTCGCGGCCCTGAATCGAGGCCCGATGCGTGCGGTAATCAAGAATGATCTCTCCCTGGCGATTGGCATTGGCCGATTCGCTGCGCCGCACTCTGCGCAGCACGGTCCGTATCCTGGCGGAAAGCTCCAGCGCATTGAAGGGTTTGACCAGATAATCGTCGGCTCCACACTCGAGCCCAAGCAGTTTGTCTGCAACCGTGTCACGAGCCGAAAGCATGATTACCGGCGCGTCGCTGTCCCGTCGCAGAATTTGGCAAACCTTTATTCCGTCTATGTCAGGCAGGTTCAGATCCAGCAGCACCAAATCGGGCGAATAGGCTTGCAGAACCGCGAGCCCTTCGTTTCCGGTCGGTGCGCTGGACACCAGAAATCCGTCCAGTTCCAGATTGGCGGACACGGTTTTCACAATGTCCGCGTCGTCGTCGATGATCAGAATGTGTTGCTGGGTCATGGTTCCTTATCCTTTAAAATCATTCCCGAAAAACGGATCGCCCGTCCGGCAAGTCCTCCGTTGCGTACGGACTATCCGATACACAGGTTTCAATTCTGTTACAACTTTAACCACCACTCACCATGAATTTCTGATACGTAGCCAGGACAAATGTCGGCACCGGATCAACGACTCGAGGTGTTCAGGCATTCACGTTGATCCCATAGCACCTTTCACAGGAGGGAGTATGACACGAAAAAAAGATGCATCCAGCGGACGGGGATGGCGGTTCGCCTTGCCTCCGGCCATAGCGGGCATCGTGGTCACGGTAGGAGCGGCGCTGGCCATGACCGCGACGGACCAGGCCAGTTTCTGCGGCAGCTGCCATTCGATGGCGGAAGCGGCCTTTACGCACAAGACCTCGGTCCATGCCGAACTGGCCTGCAACGAGTGTCATGCGCCGCACAATCTGGCGGCCAAGATACCGTTCAAGACCAAGGAAGGCACCCGTGACATCCTGGCCACGGTGACAAAAACCATCCCGGATCTCATCCATCCGGGCGAGGAAACCAAGGAAGTGACCCAGGAAAACTGTCAGCGCTGCCACGGCGCGACGACGTCCACGGTTGTGATGCAAAGCAAGAAGTTCTGCACCGACTGTCACCGCCACGTGCCCCATTCTCCCAAAATCCCCGTAGCCAAAAGGAGTGCCGCCGATGCGTAACACCCGATCCCTTATTGCCCTGCTGGCCGTGGGCTGCGCCCTGGCCCTTAGCGCCTGTTCCGAAGCGACCGAACCAAAGGCTCCGGAATTCAAGACCAAGCTCAAATCCGACGAGATCAAGAACTCCGCCTTCAAGGCTGAATTTCCGCTTCATTATGAAACGTTCCTGCGCAACAACGAATCCGAAATCATGACCGAGTATGGCGGATCCGTCGCCTACAACAAGCACGACAACGTTAATCCCCTGCCCGAAGGCTACAAGCACGCCCAGCCCTACCTGAAGAACCTCTGGCTCGGCTACGCGTTCAGCTACGAGTACAAGGCGGCGCGCGGTCACACCTACGCCATCAAGGACATCCTGCATATCGATCGTTTGAACCGCTACGACGAAAAGGCCGGGCTGCCTTCGACCTGCTGGAATTGCAAGACCGCCAAGATGAACGAATGGGTCGGGCAGTACGGTGACGAATTCTGGGCCAAGGATTTCAATCAGTTCCGGGAGCAGGTCGACATGGACGACAACACCATCGGCTGTGCCAACTGCCACGATCCGGCCAACATGGAGCTGCGCCTCTACTCCGTGCCCCTGCAGGACCACCTGAAGGCCGAGGGCAAGGATTTCAAGACCCTTTCCCGCAACGAGCAGCGCGCCCTGATGTGCGGCCAGTGCCACGTGGAATACTATTTCACCGATCCTGGCCAGGGTGTGCCCAAGAAGCCCGTCTTCCCCTGGGCCGAAGGCAAGGACCCCGAACAGATTTATTCCTATTACAAGGGGCACGGCGATACCACGATCCCCGGTTTCGAAGGCAACTTCGTGGACTGGGTCCACCCCGTGTCCAAGACCCCCATGCTCAAGGCCCAGCACCCCGAATACGAGACCTGGTTCAACGGCGTGCATGGCGCGGCAGGTGTCAGCTGCGCCGACTGCCACATGAGCTACACCCGTCTCGACGGCAAGAAGAAGATGTCCAACCACCACTGGAACTCGCCGTTGAAGGACCCGGACATGAAGGCCTGTCGCCAGTGCCATACGGACAAGAGCCCCGAATACCTGAAGCAGCGGGTCATCTACACCCAGGACAAGGTCTGGCAGCAGCTCATGGCCGCCCAGGACATCTCGGTCAAGGCGCATGAAGCCATCCGCATGGCCCATGAATTCCAGGGCGAAAAACCGGCCGATTACGACCAGCTCATGATCGATGCCCGTGAAATGTGCCGCAAGGGCCAATTCTTCTGGGACTACGTGTCCGCCGAGAACAGTGTCGGCTTCCACAACCCGACCAAGGCCCTGGACACCCTGGCCAAGTCCCAGCAGTACAGCCAAAACGCCGTGGACATCGCCATCAAGGCGGCGGCCTTCACCACGGCTAAGGCCCTGTCCGGCGACATCAAGGAACTTGTGCCGCCCATCATGGAGCACAGCCGCGAACTGCAGATGGATCCCGAGCACATGGCCAGCCACCAGTGGTTCAAATATCTCAAAGTCACTCCCAAGGCCGAAAAGATCTGGGAAGGCAACAAACGCCTCATCCCGGCCCCTGCGTCCAGCTAGTCATTCCGCACCCGTCACCGCGCGGGGGGTTCGGCACTACGCCGAACCCCCCGTTTTCTTTATCCCCTCAATTTCACGCGCAAAATATTTCCCCCATTGACTGATGAAATATCGCCAAGGACCTTGTCCTTTCGATGCCAATTAAATATGGTTAAGCTATCCATTCTGGAAAGAAGTATCGTTATCATCAATACTAGCCACGGAGGTCAGTGATGGGAGAAGAATTGGCGGCAGGCTGCACCAGGCCAACAGCCGAGGTCGAGCAGACACCGGAAGAAACGGTTCAACCAGCAACACCAGTCCAAGGAGCGCGCCCCATGATTCAGGTAGGAAAGAAAGCCCCCGATTTCTCGGCCCCGGCCTATTTCAACGGCGGTTTCACCAACGTCAGGCTGTCCGAATTCCTGGGAAAATGGGTGGTTCTGTGCTTTTATCCCGGTGACTTCACCTTTGTCTGAGCGACGGAAATCTCGGCGGTCGCCGAGAAGCACGCGGAATTTGAAAAGCTGGGAGTGCAGGTCCTGTCCATGAGCACGGACAGCATGTTCGTGCACAAGATGTGGGTGGACGACGAACTTTCGAAAATGATCACCGCGAAAACCGTGCCTTTCCCCATGCTGTCCGACGGCGGAGGCAACGTGGGCAGGATGTACGGCATCTACGATGAAGCGGGCGGCGTGGACGTGCGCGGCCGCTTTCTCATCGATCCGGACGGGAATGTGCAGGCCTACGAGGTGCTGACCCCTCCGGTGGGCCGCAACGTCAACGAAACCCTGCGCCAGATCCAGGCCTTCCAACTGGTGCGCGAAAGCAAGGGCACCAAGGCCACCCCGTCCGGCTGGAGACCCGGCAAACCGGTCCTGAGCCCCGGTCCGGGCCTGGTCGGCAAGGTCTGGGAAGTCTGGACCGTGGACAAGGCCTTCGACTGATCCAGCCCCGACCTCTCACCAAACGAAGCGCCCGGATTTCCCGGGCGTTTCGCATTCCCCCCCCGTCCCTGAGAACGACGACGGGTCCTGCCGAACGTCAGCGCCCATCCCCCCAGGAAAACAATCAATCGCTTGATTAATTCAATCAGATGATTTATTCGCATCGTCATGAACATCGATCTTCTCCACGAACCCACGCCAAGCCGGGCGGACCGCGCCAGGATCAGCCTTCTTGAGGCCGGGTTGCAATGCTTCGCCGACCGGGGCCTCCATGGCGTGACCATCCGTGAAATCGCCCGGATCGCGGGACAGAACTCCGCGGCCATCACCTACTATTTCGGCGGCAAGGAAGGCCTGTACGGCGCCGTGCTAGACGCGGTGATGCGCTTCTTCCGCAACCATGTACACGAGGCCCGCCAGACGTGGGACTCCCTGAACGAGGCGGATACAAACCCCACGCAGGCCGTGGAACTGCTCAAGCGCATCCAGCGCGGCTTCGCGATGGGCATCCTGACCGACGCCAAGGCCGCCCAGTTCGCCATGCTCATGGTCCGGGAACAGACCCAGCCCACGGCCGCCTTCGAGGCTCTCTACCAGGGCACCGTGGAACCGCTGCACCGCATGGTCTCGCGCATCCTGGCCCGAATCACGGGCGACGACCCCGAATCGCCCCGGGCCGTGCTCCGGGCGCACACCCTCATCGGGCAGTTGCAGTCCTTCGTCATGGCCCGGGAAACCCTGCTTCGGCGCATGGGCTGGGACGGATACGACGCCGAGCGCGCTGCCGCCGTGGCCGACATGCTGGCCGAGAATCTCGACATCTTCGTTGCCGGACTGAACACCCCGACTGAACCCAAACCGGAATATCCATCGTGAAACGCATCCTTGTATTTTTTCTTCTCCTGGCCACGGCCGCCGGTGGCTGGTACTTCTGGCACACCCAGCACGCCACGCGCGACAACACGCCCCCGGTCTTTCACGGCAACGTCGACATCCGCGAGGTTCGGCTTGGATTCAGGGTCGGCGGGAAAGTCCGGGAAGTCTTGAAGGAGGAAGGGGACGAGGTCGGGGCGGGCGAAATCGTGGCCAGGCTCGATGCGGAACCGTTTCAGAACGCCGTGGATCAGGCCGAGGCCGAGGTCGGAGCCATTGCAGCCCGTCTGGCGGAGCTGCGAAACGGCGCACGTCCCGAAGACATCGAACAGGCCCGCAAGAACCTTGCGGCAGCCGAGGCCACCTACGACAATGCCCGCCTCATCTTCGAGCGCCAGCGGCAACTTGTCGCCAGCGGGGCAGTGGCCAGACAGGATTTCGACACCGCGCGCTCAACGTTCGAAACGGCCAGGGCCAGGATGGGCAGCGCAAAAGCCGCCCTCGATCTGCTCCTGGCGGGATCAAGGCCCGAACAGATCCGCCAGGCCGAAGCCAATCTGGGGGCCGCCCGCGCCGCTCTGCACCAGGCCCTTACGCAGCTCGCCGACACGGTGCTCACCGCGCCCGAGGCGGGCGTGGCCCTGACCCGGGTCGTGGAACCGGGCAGCATCGTGCAACCCGGTAGCACGGCCCTGACCGTCAGCCTTGTCTCTCCCGTTCGTGTCCGGGCCTATGCGCCCGAACCACAGCTTGGCCTCGTCCACCCCGGCCGCAAGGTGCTGGTCTTCACCGACTCCCGTCCCGAGCCGTACCAAGGGCAGATCGGAGACGTCTCGCCACGGGCGGAGTTCACGCCCAAATCCGTGGAAACCGAGGAACTGCGCACGGCGCTGGTCTATCGTTTTCGGGTCGTCGTGCTGGACGCGGATCAGGGGCTTAGGCAGGGCATGCCCGTCACCGTAAAGCTGGCGGAGTGACCATGGCCACGGTCAGCCTGGTCGACGTCGGCAAAACATTCCCCGGCCTGGACACGCCCGCCCTGGCCGGCATCTCGGGTTCCATCGAACCTGGGATCATCACCGGCATCGCCGGGCCGGACGGAGCGGGCAAGACAACCCTGATGCGCCTCATGGCCGGACTGCTGCGCCCGGACAGCGGCGTCCTGACCGTGCTCGGCCGGGAACCCGTGACCGCTCCCGAGCTCCGTCTGCGGGTGGGCTACATGCCGCAAAAATTCGGCCTCTACGAAGATCTTTCGGTCTTGGAAAACCTGACCCTGCATGCGGATCTGCGCAACGTGACCGGAGAGGAACGGACGCGAACCTTCGAGCGGCTGCTGACCTTCACCGACCTGCAACGGTTTACGAAACGCCTGGCCGGACGGCTCTCGGGCGGCATGAAGCAAAAACTCGGGCTGGCCTGTGCCCTTTTGGGCACACCGGACCTGCTCCTGCTTGACGAGCCGGGAGTCGGCGTCGACCCCATTTCCCGGCGCGAATTGTGGAAAATGGTGCATGAACTCGCCGGTCAGGGCATAGCCGTGGTCTGGAGCACATCCTATCTTGACGAGGCAGAGGCATGCGACTCGGTGTTCCTGCTCAGTCAGGGCAGCCTGCTGTTTTCGGGCAAGCCGGACGATCTCACCAGCCGCCTGCGGGGACGCTGCCTGCACCTCGGCGGCGTCGAGGGGCGCAGACGGCAAGCGCTGGCGACCCTGCTCCGCCAGCCGGAAGTGAGCGACGGAGTCATCCAGGGACGAAACCTGCGCATCGTTCTGAAGGACGGCGCCGCCCGGCCCGATCCCTTGGCCCTGGATATTTCCGGCCCGACCGAATGGAAGGAGGTCTCCCCGCGCTTCGAGGACGCCTTCATCGATCTGCTCGGCGGCGGCCCGGGCGGTGAGTCCGCCCTGGCCGCATCCATGCAGCCGCGAGCCGAAATCCACGAAAGCCTGATCAAGGCCGAAGAGCTGACCAAAAGCTTCGGCGACTTCACGGCCACGGACCATGTCAGCTTCGAGATCAGGCAGGGGGAAATCTTCGGACTTCTCGGACCCAACGGAGCGGGCAAGTCAACCACCTTCAAGATGATGTGCGGCCTCCTCGCGCCCACCTCCGGACGGGCCGAGGTCATGGGCATCGACCTGCGCCGCAGCCCGGCCAGGGCCAGGGAGCGTCTGGGCTACATGGCCCAGAAGTTCTCCCTCTACGGCAAGCTCACCGTGCGCCAGAATCTCGAATTTTTCTCCGGAGTGTATGGATTGTCACGGACCAGGCAACGACAGGCCGTGGATTCGATGATCGAATCCTTCCACCTGAAGCAGTTCCTTGGCGTCACGACGGACGACCTGTCCCTTGGCTACAAGCAGCGCCTCGCACTGGCCTGCGCCGCCATGCACGAGCCGGACATCCTTTTTCTCGACGAACCGACCTCGGGCGTGGATCCCCTGACCCGCCGCGAATTCTGGAACCACATCAACGGTGTCGTGGAAAAAGGGGTCACGGTCATGGTCACCACCCATTTCATGGACGAGGCCGAGTACTGCGACCGCATCGGCCTGATCTATCAGGGCAAGCTCATCGCCCTGGCGCCGCCGGACGACCTGAAGGCCGACGTGGCCTCGCCCGCCCTGCCCGAACCGACCATGGACGACGCGTTCGTCGAGCTCATCCGCCGTAGGGAGGCATCATGAAATTCCTGTCCCGGCGAAGACTGTCCGCCCTGTGTCTCAAGGAAACACGCCAGATTTTGCGCGACCCGAGCAGCGGCGTCATCGCCTTCATCCTGCCCATGATCCTGCTGGTCATCTTCGGCTACGGCCTCAACCTCGACACCACCCGCCTGCGCATGGGCCTGTGCGACGAGGACGGAGGGCCGGTGGCGGCGTCATTCACGGCGAAGCTGACCGGCTCGACCTATTTCGAAATATTTCCCGGCAGCCGTGCCGAACTCGACGCCCTGCTCGAAACAGGGGGCATCCGGGGCTACGCGGTCCTGGCCCAGGATTTTTCGCGCATCGTGGACCAGGGCCGGGAAACGGCGCCAATCCAGGTCATCACCGATGGAGCCGAACCGAACACGGCAAACTTCATGGCCGCGTTCATGAAGAACGTCTGGCAGGAATGGCGGCAGACCCGGGCCAAGGATCAGGGCCGGGACGCCGTGCAGGGCGCAAGGGTGGAGGTTCGGTACTGGTACAACGCGGCGGCCATCAGCAGGCACTATCTGATCCCCGGGTCCATCACCATCATCATGACCGTCATCGGCGCCATGCTGACCTCGCTGGTCGTGGCCCGCGAATGGGAACGCGGGACCATGGAGGCCCTGCTGGCCTCCCCGGTGACCAGGGCCGAGCTGCTGCTCTCCAAGCTCCTGCCCTATTACGTGCTGGGCATGATCTCCATGTCCGTGGTGGCGCTGAGCGCCGTGCATCTCATGGGCGTGCCCTTCCGGGGCTCGGTGGGAGCGCTCCTGCTGGTCACGACGGTCTTCCTGCTCAGCATGCTCGGCATCGGCCTGCTCATCTCCTCGGTCATGCGCAACCAGTTCGACAGCGCCCAGACCACCCTGAACGTGGCTTTCCTCCCGGCCGTCATGCTCTCGGGAGCGTTCTTCGTCATCGCCAGCATGCCCGCGCCCGTGCGCGCCCTGACCTATCTGCTGCCGCCGCGCTATCTGGTCAGCTCCCTGCAGACCATCTTTCTGGCCGGTGACGTCTGGGAAATCCTACTCCCCGACATCCTCTTCCTGACGGGCACGAGCGTTCTCTTTCTGACCCTGACCGCGCTCAAGACCGTGCGCAGGCTGGACGCATGATCTGGCTGCGCCGCATCCTGGCCCTGGTCAAAAAGGAGCTGCAGATTCTCCTGGCCGACCCGCAAAGCCGCAAGCTGGTGGTCATCCCTGTTCTTTTGCAGGTCATCCTCTTCCCCCTGGCCGCCACGTTGGAAGTGAAGAACAATTCCCTGGCCGTGCTGAACGAGGACGGGGGCGCGGCTTCGGTGGAGCTGATCCAGCGCTTTGCCAGCGCCCGTGCCTTTACGGAAATCATCCACCTGTCCGGCGCCGGACAGATTGAAAGGACCCTGGACAACCAGCAGGCCATCGCGGTGGTCCGCTTCGGACCGGACTTCTCGCGCAATGCGGCGGCAGGGCTCCCCGCGCCCATGCAGCTGCTCCTCGACGGCCGCCGCTCCAACAGCAGCCAGATCGCGGCCAGCTATATCCAGGACATCACCACGCAGTATTTCAATGAACAAAACCTGGCCCAGGGACGCCCGCCGGCATCGGAACTGGTCGTCCGCCATCGCTACAACCCGAACCTCGAATACCAATGGTTCATCCTGCCGAGTCTTGTGGCCATCATCCTGACCGTGAGCGCGCTCATCCTGACCGCCCTGTCCGTGGCCCGGGAGCGCGAGCACGGAACGCTGGACCAGCTGCTGGTATCGCCCCTGACCCCGGAAATGATCATGATCGGCAAGGCCTCGGCCGTGCTGGTGGTGGGCCTTTTTCAGGCCACGGTCATCATCCTGGCCGCCATCTTCGTGTACAAGGTGCCCCTGTCCGGCTCCCTGGCCCTCATTTACGCCAGCAGCGTGCTCTACTTCGCGGCCCTGGTCGGCGTCGGCTTCTTCATCAGCGCCATCTGCGCCACCCAGCAGCAGGCCTTTCTCGGGGCCTTCGCCTTCATCATGCCGGCCATCCTGCTCTCGGGCTACGCCTCACCGGTCGAGAACATGCCCCAGTGGCTGCAAACCGCCACTTGGATCAATCCCATCCGGCACTTCATCGTCATCGTGAAGAGCATCTTTCTCAAAGACGTGTCTGTTGGATTCGTGCTGGAGAGCGCCATCCCGCTGCTGGTCATCGCGGCAGGGACGCTGACGGTCGCGGTGATCATCTTCCGCAGACGGTTCGGATAGTACGGCAACGGGCGACTGCCTTTTCAGGCAAGAAAATCAGTAACGCCCGATTGAATACGGATTGAGGAATTGGCGCTGCCACATCAGATTCTTATCAACGGGAGTGAGCCGGGCTTCACCACATACCCGATCCCAATTGTCCCGGATGGCCATGATCACCCTGTCGACGATGCCGGTGGCCTCATCGGTGGAAAGCAAGAAGAGATATGCAGCCTCTTGGCAGGTCTTAAGCTGGCTGTATCGGTTATTGCCGACAATCAGCATCGCTTGCGTTGCTTCATTGCCGGAGCGGTTTTGCGGGCAGATGTCGTAGGCCGGAGTCAGGGTCAGCTGACGTCCATCCCAAAACGCGGCATGATTGCGGGCATGATCGTCCGTATTGCCGCACAGAACATTGAACACCAGACGGCCATACAGCTCATGCAAGGTCTTTTTTGGATTGGTAAATCGTGCGCGAATGCTCTGCGCGAAGTCCTCATAGCTGGCGTAGCGTGCCTGCATCTCGCTCAAACCAAGCAATGTCAGAGCGGAAACCATGCTTTTGCGCTCCCATCCCGAAGCAACACGGATCCGATCAAAACGCTCAATCAGCAGCACGTCCTTGCCTGCGGCTTGAACCAGTCTGACGGGGGCGACACTCAGCCCCGCTGTTTCAGCCAGCCTCATGGCAACATATTCAGCCTTGACCACGCTGTAGGAGTCCGAACTCGATGAAAATTTCGCGATATATTTTGTACCGTGATCTTCAATCAGGGCTTTTGGCCGCGCGCCTCCGATAGAACTGCCATGGAACAAGGCATGGTCAAGCTCAGGAGTCAGGGGCACCCCTTTTTCTACACGATCCGCGGATTCCAGCAATTCTTCCAACGTGGCATTCTCGGCCGCGCGTGAAACGTATTCAGTCGGAGAACGCTGAAAATCAAGCGCACCGATACGGCCGGAACCTGATTCAAGCAAATATGTCAACTCGCCAAGATCCGCCGTATCCGTGTCACCTCCTTTTTTCCCAAATTGCCAGTTGATGATGACGCGTCGTCCCCAGGCATCCGGGGCGGCATCCCGGATACAGTTGGGGATATTCAAGTCTCCCAGCAGCGGCATGACACCTGCTCGTCATGGCAACTCGGGGTCATATATAGAAATTGCATCCTGTCTTTCCAGATAACTGCGACCATAGTTGAAACGAACAAGCTCACCATCGGCGACCAGCTTTCCGCAGACAACAGGCTCGGTTTTTCCCGGCAGCCATATCCAGACGTAGGCTTCTGTATTGCTTTGCCTAGAAGTCATCGTCGACCACGTGTGCTTGTTCACTTATCCGTTTCGGGAGAAGGGCTATCTTGCTTTGGGTCAAATCAATGCTGGTCGCCAGGCGCTGGTGGTCTTGTTCAAACAAAGGCACCCCCACCAACGATGCGACCTCAAACACAAGCCCGATAGCCGGCGACATTTCACCGGCTTCTATTTTTTGCAGCGTTGCCCTGGAAATCCCCGCCCGCTCGGCCAAATTCATCTCAGACCACTTGCGCCTTTTTCGAGCCAGCCTGATTTGCTGCCCCAGCAGGAAAACGGCGTCTCGGGCATATTTGGAATAGGTTCTTAACTTCGCCATATTTACCGCCGAATGACCATTATTATATCCGTTAAATGATACAACGCCTAATATAATGGTCATTTATACTTCTGTCAAAACAAAAAGACCATAATGATAGCCACTAAACGATTGAACGACTATTATTATGGTCATAAGTATTCAAAACAGAGGCAGTCGCGCCCTCAATTCAACGATGCAAGAGGGACTTTGCAAAAGGCTAAACCCGATCGCTGCCACGCTGCCCTTCCAGCATGCGCGCGATCTCGTCCTCGCCCAGGGGTTCGGGATGTTTGACCGTAAGGCTACGGGACCATTCGCGCGCGAAATCCTTCTGCAGATACATGTTCATCCCCAGAGTGACGAGCATGGCGATGAGCGCGCCGATGCTGGCCAGGAGCATGTCCTTGTGCGCGTCCCAGACATCGCCCTGGGTGCCCAGGTAGGCGACCCCGAGCTCCCCTCCGAAAAACTCCGCCGCGCCCCATTCGATCAGTTCGTAAAGCATGGAGGTCGACATGGCGAAATCAAGCGGCAGGAAATAGCCCCAGAACCCGTCCGCCCGGGCGACACGAAAATAGACCTCGCGAATAGGATAGGCCAGCAGCAGGCCGTAGAGGAAATGCACGATGCGGTCGAAATTGTTGCGTTCCCACCCGACCAGTTCGTTGAATGTCGTGCCGAAGGCGGACGAAAACCAGGCATCGTAGGGGACTTCGGAGTACGTGTAATGGGATCCTATCTCGTGGATAGCCAAAAAAATGAAAATCAGCGTGTAGGAAATCCTGGAGAGAGGAAACTTCTTTGCAGTAAGAAGCAAAACAAGCAAAAACATGGCGACAAGGACATTTTCCAGGAGCCAATCCTTCCTGTCGTATGGATCAAAGGCTAAAAAAATAAATTCGACAAAAAACAGCAGAGTCAGACACAGCAAATACGTCCTGTGTGTAGCAATTTGCATCCATCTCATGAAATAACCTCGGTGCGTTCCAATTTCACTATTCGGCCACGGGAAAAGCGCATCATTCGCATGGTGGTTACTTGCGGAGCTTAAAAGAGGCAATACGCATAAACTCGCAGCGGCGGGCTCACCCGAAAAACGCAGCAATGCCGTCAGACGCCTCCGGTCGAAACCTCGGCGATGAGGCGAGCAAGGGAATCCATGTCCACAGGCTTGGAAAGATAGGCAGTCATGCCGCGCTCCATGAAGTGCTCGCGGTCTCCGGGCATGGCGTGTCCGGTCAGGGCAATGACCGGAATTCGAGGGGACACGCGCGCAATGGTGCCGGAACGGATTCGGCCGGTGGCTTCAAGCCCGTCCATGATCGGCATCTGGATATCCATGAGCACGCAGTCGAAGTCATCCAGGGCCAACTTGTCCAGAGCTTCCCGGCCGTTGCCGGCAAGGGTCGGAAAATGGCCGAGCTTCTTGACCATCCGGGTCAGGGCCAGCTGATTGATGGGATCATCCTCCACCACCAGGATGCGCTTGCCCCGAACCGTCGGCACTGAGGCCTCTTCCCGGGCCCCGCACACCGTCGGGCCGGGAATGAGCGGAATCCTCGCGGTCATGGTCGTGCCCTGTCCGGGCTCGCTCTGAACCGTTATCGATCCGCCCATCATGTCCACCAGGCGCCGGACAATGGCCAGTCCCAGCCCGACGCCACCGTGCTGGCGGACCGCCGAGCCGTCGACCTGGGTGAAGGCGTTGAATATGTCATCCTGCCGCTCGCGGGGGATGCCGACGCCGGTGTCCCTGACCGTGAATTCGACGTGCATCTCATTGCCCACGTCAATCCGCCGGGCCGCGACGTGGACGCTGCCTCTGGATGTGAACTTCGTGGCGTTGCCCACCAGATTGAAAAGGATCTGACGCAGTCGGCCCTCGTCGCCCACCACGTGGGACGGAATTGCCTCGTCGACTTCGAACGAAAGTGCAATCCCCTTGGCCTTTGCCGGTATGGCAAAGAGGTCGCGCACGGAGTCACGCAGGTCGATGAAATGAAACTCCTGGGCGACAACGTCCATCTTGCCCGCCTCGATGCGCGAAATCTCGAGGATGTCGGTCAGGAGCTGGGTCAGCCTTCTCGATGAACGGATGGCCGTGAAGACAAACTCCTTCTGCTCCGCATCCAGAAAGGTCTGACTCAAAAGCTGCAACATGCCGACGATGCCGTTCAGGGGGGTGCGGACCTCATGGCTCATGTTGGCCAGAAATTCCGATTTCGCCCGGCTTGAGGCTTCGGCCTCGATACGCGCCGCAGCCAGATCCGTGACATCGGTCAGGACGTTTATGTATCCAGCCAAGTGTCCCTGACTGGAATGAAACGGCGCCCTGGAAGTCAGCATGCGCCGCACGCAGCCGTCACCCGCGAGGCATTCGAACTCTTCAGGCGCCGCCCCCCCGCTTTTGGCGGGCTCCATGACAAAGATGTCCCGAAGCCGGGATTCATGTTCGCCGACAAGCTCGCGCTCGGGCTTTCCCACCAGCGCAGTGAAGGCATCGTTACAACGCAGAATCCGGCCATGCACGTCCTGTACGAACACGGGATTGGGCAGGCTCGCAAGAAGGGACGACAAGAAGGCATGCTGCTCTTCCAGGCGGTCGCGCGTGGCCCGCAGCTCGGTGGTGCGCTCACGAACGGCCAGCTCCAGATCCCGGTACTGGTCCGCCTGGCGCATGATCAGGGCCAGCAGGGAGGACAGGCGATCAAGGCTGTGCACAATGGTCTCGATGCCTTGCGTGTCCATGAGTCCGAGCAGAACCAGCGCTCCGATCATCTCGCTGCCGACGCGCAAGGGGACGATCACGGAGTCCGACAGACCGAGGGATCGAAGCAGCTTGCCCGGCACAGTCGGGTCTTGCGGGTTTACGGTCATGGCCAGCGGCGAGGCGTGACTTGCGTGGATGAGCTGGTCGATGGCCGGGTTCCTGAACAATGTCTCCTGCCGCAAGGGACGCACAGCCAGGAGCAGATGCGGATTGTCATGCCCCTGGCAGGCCACCACGGCCACGGCCTTCACGCCCAGAAGCTCCCGGACCTGCGACGCCACATACTCGGCGCACTGCACCGGATCCGTGACATGCTGCAAGGTTCCCGAGGCCAGATCGGCGAAAAGCTGGTAAAAGGCGCGCGGTTCTCCGGCGTCACTGGGCATCGAGCAGCTCCTGCGCGTTGGCGACATTTTGTTCCAATCGGTCAAGCCCCACCGTCAGGACGGTCATGGGCATCTCAAGTTCCCGGCTGATTTCATCCAAAAGGGCCGCCGGCACGGGCATGACCCCGGTATCCAGATATATGAACTGGTTATGCACTTCGCGCAACATCTCCCCGGCCCCGCGTCCGCCCGCAAAACCCAGCTCACGCTCGAAGACATCCCTCCAGCGAAGCGTCCATTCCGGCAGGAAAAAAAATGCCCCGGCCTTGCGCAGACGGCGATATTCCTCGCGTCCGAGCAGAATTTCGCAGCAGTTGATGCCCTTGGTCTTGGCAAAGCCGGACCCGCGCGACAGTTCGACAATGCGCGGGGTGCAGTCTCCGTAGATGAAAAGCGTCTTGCCGGACGGATGCTGCGCGAGCACGCCGTCGATGCGGTCCTGGAGCAGATCCGGGCGCATGTGCAGCATGGAATCGGCAAAAACGAAGCGCATGCGGGGAAATCGCGGAGCCAATTGCTTCATTTCCGCCTGAAAAATGCCGCAGGTCAGGGCCAGGATGTCTTTCATGCGACAGCTCCCGCGTCCACGACCGCCCTGCGCACTGCCAGCAAGGTGTCCGGACTGGTGTCGAAAGGGATGTCCGCATGCGACGAGGCGAGCACGAACGCCCTGTCCGAAGCGCGTTCGGCCAGAAGCGTGGACACGGATGCATACGCCTTGTCCGGCTGCATGCGCGCCAGGCCAGGGCCATTCATGTTGCCGAGCACAAGTCGCCCAGGGCCAATAATATCGCGGGCCTGGGGCAGGCTGTCGCGCGGATCGAGCAGGAAGCCGGCCACGTTCGGCAGACTGGAGAAACGCTGGAGATGATCGAGGATGCGGTTGCCGCCGTGATGGTAGACGAGCGGTCCCGCAGCCTGGCCGAAAGCCCGGGCCAGGGCGGGAAGGACGGCGTCTTCGAGCAGGGCCGGAGTGACCAGACGCAAATTGGCGAACATGACCGGAATCGCCACGAAGGCGGCGCCGGCCGCGAAAAAGGCTCCGGTCAGGCGCAGAAAATGTTCCTCGGCCAAATCCATCAGCCGCGCGGCACGCTCAGGGTCGAAAAGCAGCGTCTCAAGCCAGGCCTCGATGCCCAGCAGCATGGCCGGAAGGTCGACGGGGGCCGTGGCCACGGCGCAGACAGGTTTCGACGGCCCGAACTCAAGGGCCAGGAGGCGCGTTGACTCGACCAGATAGGACACGCCCGGAGCGCAAAGCAACCCGTCACCCAACGGCTCGGGCGTCTCATGTTCGCGAAAGGGGGGCTTGCGCACGTTGGGCGGAAAATTATCCAGCCAGACCCCTTCCCCTCCATAGGCCAGCGCCTCGAAGGGCAGGGCAAAAGGGGCGAACACGATGTCCGGATCGATGAGGCGCACAACCTTACGCTGCCCTTCCAGATAACGCTTCGGGTCGGAATAGTATTCTTGTGTAGGGCACCCGGAAAGTCTGGCGCCGTAAAGGCTCAAGGCCAACGTGAAGGCCCGGCGGTCGGCGGGTTTCCCGTGCAGCGCGCAAAGCACGCGCTCCATGCCGGTCATTTGTCCTCCGCTAGGCTTTGGGCCCAAAGCCGCTCGAAGAGTTCAGGAGCCTGGATGGCGCTGGGGGCGGTGCCGTCGCCGCCGACCTCCAGCATCAGTTCGGGCCGCAGCTTGAACACCGCGCCACCCACCGCCAGTTGAATCCTGCCGCCAAGTCCACGGGCGTCGATCTCGGTCCGCAGGGCGCGAATGTTCTCGGCCGTGGTCAGCATCATGGCCGAAACCCCGATGACCCTCGCGCCGTTCGCAAGGGCTGCGTCGACAAAATCCCCCGGCACCACGTCGTTGCCCAGATCGACGACCTTCCACCCGGCGGCACGCAGGAAAACGGCGACCATCTTGCGCCCCAGCGAATGATAGTCGTCCTCCACATTGCCGATGACCACCGGACCCTTGACGTCCAAAGGCAGATCTCCACCGGATTCGGCGGCGGCCACCAACAGATCCTCGGCGATCTTCCCGGCCACATAGCCCTGGGCCAGGGACAGGTTCTCCCGGTGCCAGGCTTCTCCCGCCTTCTCCAGTACCGGTTCGAGCAGGGCGCTGACCGCCGACTGGAAACCGTGTACGCCCGCGTGGTCGAGCAACAGCCGCAGAGCCTCCTCACGCTTGGCTTCAAGCATCAGCGAATACAGGATCTCACGGCGCAATTCCAGATTGACGCACCTCTCTTCAGTCATGACCGCTCCCTTGCAAATCCGGACAACACATTCTTTGACATCTCACCACACTCTCACGGTCTTGGCAACGTGTCCTACGCCATCGCCCCGGTTGTCACACACTATTCGGGTCTCCGCGAGCCCACGCGGCATCCTCTTGTTGACTTCGCGGCCCATGGTGGCAAAGTCGGGATTTACTTTTCCGACACATCCCCCTATTTCACCCGGCTTCCGCAAACACCGCGTTTCGCGGATGCCACATCCCGGCGCGTGCTCTCCACGCCCATCACCTCCGGAGGAAAACATGAAGCGTTTTCTGGTCTCCCTTGGTCTTATGACCCTGATGTTCTGTCCGTCCGCGGCCATGGCCAAGGACCTCACCATCGGCCTCATCCTGGTCGGCCCCTACAACGACAAGGGTTACAGCCAGGCCCAGTACGAAGGCGGCAAATACGTCGAGGAAAAACTGCCCGGCACGAAGCTCATCTATCTGGACAAGGTCAATCCCGCCGACCGCCCCGGCCTGACCATCCCGCAGGTGGTCGATGATCTGGTAGAAAAGGGCGCGGACCTGATCATCGCCGGTTCCGACGACATGAAGGACGGCATCCGCGAAGCCGCGAGCCTGCACCCTGACAAGACCTTCGTCCACGTCTCCGGCGACGACGTCATTACCGGCAAGGCCCCGGCCAACCTGGGCAACCTGTTCGGGCGCATGGAGTATGGCAAGATGATGGCCGGCTTCAGCGCCGCCCTGACCTCCAAGACGGGCAAGATCGCCTACCTTGGACCACTGATCAACGAAGAGACCCGCCGTCTGGCCGCCTCCGCCTTTCTGGGCGCCCGCTATGCCTGGACCGAAGTCCTGGGGAAGAAGGCCGAGGATCTCAAGTTCAAGGTCAGCTGGATCGGCTTCTGGTTCAACATCCCCGGTGTGACCACCGATCCCGCCCAGGTCGCGGGCTCCTTCTTCGACGGCGGGTATGATGTCGTCATCTCCGGTATCGACACCCCCGAGGCCGTGACCGTGGCGCGCCAGAAGCGCGACCAGGGCCGCGACGCATGGGCCATCCCTTACGACTACGCCCATGCCTGCGAAGGCCAGGGGCCGACCTGCATCGGCGTGCCCTACTTCAACTGGGGCCCCTCCTTCCTGCGTCAGGCCACGGCCGTGCAGGACGGCACATGGAAGCAGGACTTCCAGTGGGACGCTCCTCATTGGGCCGACATCAACGATCACGACAAGTCCACCATCGGCTTCATGGTCGGCGAGGGCCTGTCCGCCGAGAACAAGGCCCTGCTCGACTCCTTCGTCGCGGACCTTGGCGCACACAAGATCAACCTCTTCAGCGGCCCCTTGAACTATCAGGACGGCACCCCCTTCCTCAAAGACGGCGACGCGGCCACGGACGAACAGATCTGGGCGCTGCAGCAGCTGCTGCAGGGCATGGAAGGCCAGTCCAGCGCAAAATGACATGATCGTTCTGCAAGACATCAGCAAGCACTACGGCCGGGTTCGGGCCAACGACTCCATCAGCCTGACCCTCGAACCCGGCCGCATCTACGCCCTGGTGGGTGAAAACGGGGCCGGCAAGAGCACGCTCATGCGCATCCTTGCCGGCCACACCGTGCCCGACTCCGGCACCATATCCATGCGCGGCGAGGTCCACCCGGGCCTCACCCCGGCCACGGCCGCGCACCTGGGCGTGGGCATGCTCTACCAAGATCCGCTGGATTTTCCCGCTCTGCCGGTCTGGGAAAACTTCCGCCTCAGCGGTCCGCCCCGGACCAGAACGCAGGTCGTGGACCGACTTGGCGAGCTTTCCAACCATCTGGGCGTGTGCTTCCTGCCCGAAGAACCAGTGGCCTCCATGACCGTGGGCGAACGTCAGTTGCTTGAGCTGCTGCGCCTGCTCGACCTCGGAGCCACGACGCTCATTCTCGACGAGCCGACCACCGGCATCACCCCGGAACAAAAGCGCGGCCTCTTCGACCTCCTGGCCCGACTGGCCCGTCAGGAAGGACACACCGTCATCCTGGTCACGCACAAGCTCTCCGAGGCACTGGAAATGGCCGACGCCATCTTCGTCATGCGCCAGGGACGCCTGGAGGCACGGCTCACGCCCCCCTACGACTCCAAGGAGCTGGTCCGACGCATGTTCGGCGATGCCGCCACGCAATCCGTGGACAGCGCCTTGCCCGAAACGGGACAGAGCAGTCGGGTAAAATTGGAAGAGGCGATATTCGCCGGACCCAAATACCACCTGGGCCCCCTGAACCTTTCGGCCGCCCCCGGCGAAATCATCGGTCTGGCCGGCCTCGACGGCAGCGGCCAGGAGCTTTTCCTGCGCGGACTGTGCGGCCTGGACCGCATGCCCTCGGGGCGTCTCGTTCTCAATGAAGTCGGGCACACCCGTACGAATTTCAAGACATTGCGCCACGAAGGCGTGCATTTCGTGCCTGCGGACCGCATGAGCCAGGCCCTCTTCCCGGACCTGTCCATCCGCGACCACATCCTGCTCGCCTTCCCGGAACACGCCACGAGGCTGGAAGAATTTCACCAGTCGCAATGCGTGGAGCGCTTCGACCTGCGCGCCCACCCGGACACCCCGGCCAAGGACCTGTCCGGCGGAAACCAGCAGCGCCTGCTTCTCTCCCTCATTCCCGACGACGCCCCGCTGCTGCTCATGGAGCACCCCACCAGGGGCCTGGATGCCGGATCAGCCCGTCAGGTCTGGGAGCATCTGCGCGGACGCTGCGACTCCGGCGCGACCCTGTTCTTCTTTTCACCCGATCTGGACGAGGTCATCGAACACAGCCACCGCGTGCTGGTCTTTTTCGATCGTACGCTGGTGGCCGACGTGCCGCGCCTGAACGCGAGCGTCGAGATCCTTGGCGCCCTCATGGCCGGAAAAAAACCGGAGAGCGCTCATGTCGCATAGCTCGTGGCTGCACCAACTGCTCTGGATCGCCGTCGCGCTGACCATGGCGCTGGCCCTGACCGTGCTCGTGGCCCTGCCTTCCGGCGCGCCGCCCCTTGAGACCCTGCGCATCCTGTTCATGGGCGGCCTCGGCTCCGCGTCCAAGTTCGGGCAGGTGCTGACGGTCTTTGTCCCGCTGCTGCTCTGCTCCATGGGCCTGCTCATCCCGTTCACGGCCAGATTGTGGAACATCGGCATCGAAGGACAGATCGTGCTGGGGGCCATCTTCTGCACCGGCGTGCTCATGCCTGTCGATCAGGGCGGACCCTGGCACATCGCCCTGGCCCTTGGAGCGGGCATGCTTGGAGGCGCGCTCTGGGCGCTTCTGGCCGGGCTGCTCAAAACCCACGGCAGGGTGCATGAAATTTTCTCCGGTCTCGGGCTCAACTTCGTGGCCATGGGGCTGGCCATCTGGCTCATCTTCGGTCCCTGGAAGCGGCCTGGCATGGCCTCCATGAGCGGAACCGAGACACTGCATCTCTCCCTGTGGCTTGAGCGCATCGGCTCCCTCGCTGTCAGCTGGACGGCGCTTGGCCTCGCCTGCGCGGCGTTCCTGCTGGTGGCGCTCCTGCTCCTGCGCACGCAGTGGGGACTGGGGCTGCGTGCCGTGGGGCAGAATCCCAAGGCCGCCCGCCTCTTCGACCTGAGCCCGCGCCTGCGCATGCTGCAGGCCTTTGCCCTGTGCGGAGCCCTGGGCGGACTGGCCGGGGCGGTGCAGGTGCTGGGCGTCTATCATCGCCTGCTGCCGAGCATCTCCTCCGGCTACGGCTACACGGCCCTTTTGATCGGCATGATGGCGGGTTTTCGGATCTTGCCGGTGCCCTTCATCTGCTTCTTTTTCGCCGTGCTGAACGTGGGTTCGATCCAGCTTCCCCTGCAGCTTGGCCTGGACTCATCCCTAAGCGGCGTCATCCAGGGGCTCATGGTCCTGTCGGTCTTCGTCACCCAGGGCATTCGCACCTACGCAACCCGTCGCCGGGAGGGACGCTGATGCAGGAATTCGCACTCATCATGGCCGGCATTCTCCTGGCCGGAGCACCGCTGGTCCTGGCCACCCTGGGCGAAACCATCACCGAGAAGGCAGGGGTCATCAACCTGTCCCTCGACGGGACCATAATCCTCTCCGCCATGGCCTCCTTCGCCCTGGCCTCGATCACTGGCAACGCCTGGATCGGCGCTCTGGGCGGCATGGCCGTGGGGGCGCTGGTGGCGTCGGTGCTCGGCCTGACCAACATCTATCTTGGGCAATCGCAGCTGGCCGTGGGATTCATCCTGACCCTTTTGACCCGCGACCTGGCCTATTTTCTGGGTCATTCCTACTCCCGGCAGCCCGGTCCGAGCCTTGGCTACTGGGGCATTCCCGGCCTTTCCGACACTCCGCTGCTGGACCTTTTGCTCGGACGGCAGTCGCCGATGGTGAGCATCAGCCTGGCAGCCATCGCGCTGTGTTGGTGGTGGATGTACAAGACCAGTGCCGGAATGCGGCTGCGCGCCGTGGGCGAATCGCCTCGGGCGGCTTTTGGGCGCGGCATCCGGGTGAGGCTCTCAAGGCTCATGGCCTGTCTTGTCGGCGGGGCGTTGGTGGGACTTGCGGGCGCGGCCTACTCCCTGGCCGTGAAGCCGGGCTGGGGACGCCCCCAGGGCTGCGAAGGCGCGGGCTGGATCGCCCTGGCCATCGTCATCTTCGGCGGCTGGCACCCGGTGCGGGCGGCCATCGGCGCCTATTTCTTCGCGGCGCTTCAGGTCTCGGGCATCTACCTGCAGGACATCTTTCCCTCCATCCCGGCCCAGGTCTTCCAGGTGGCGCCCTTCCCCATGATGATCCTGACCCTTCTGGCCGTGAACCTCGGCCGGATCGGCTTTGTTCAGGACATGATGCGCCGCTACCCCTTCCTCGGACGATTCTCGGGCAGTTGGCCCATCACCGCGCCCGCGGCGTTGGGGCAGGATTTCGATCCGAAGAAGGGGCTATAGCCCAGGCGGGCTGGACCTCACTCGTAGTGCGTCCACATGCGAAGCACCTTGACCACCCGTTGCTCCGTGAGAACCTGGTAGACAAGGCGGTGCTGGATGTTGATGCGCCGCGAATACGCGCCTGAGAGATCCCCGACCAGCTTTTCATAGGGCGGCGGGTTCTGGAAAGGGTTGTTTCGAAGGATTTCCAGGAGTTCCTGGGCCTTGGGTTTGAGTCCCGACGAGGCCAGCTTTTTCGCGTCCTTGCCGGCGTGACCGGTGAAGCGCAGTTCCCACGTCACCAGTCGAGTTCCTTGTCGCACTCCTCGACGCCCGTCGCCATGCCCTGGATGATGGACTCGCGCATGCCCGGAACGGACAGAAGATGCAGGGTCTCGGTGATGGCGTTCCAGTCCTCTTCGGACACCAGGACAGCGCTCGCCCTCTTTCCCTTGATCACGACCGGTTTGTGGGTCAGCGCCGCATCATCGATCAGACTGTACAGTCTGGAACGTGCTTCCGTTGCATTGAGTATCGTCATAATTCCCCCTTTTGTCGACAAAGCGTACGTATTAACGTACGCCCTGTCAATCTCCTCAGATCTGAATTGAATCCGTTCCCTGGCACCGGTTGAAATACATGAACAGGGAACCTGTCCCGCCCTACATTCTCGTCTCCCCGTCCGCCAGGGAACGGAGCCGTTCCATATCCAGGATGGTGATCTCCTTGCCCTGGACCTCGATGAGGCCTTCCTGGCTCAGCTTGCCGAGCACGCGCGAGAGGGTCTCCTGGGACGTGCCCAGGATATTGGAGAGCACGCCCTTGGTCACGCTGAGCTTGACCCGGGCCGAGACGGGCTTCAGGGACTGCTGGTGCACGAGGTACGTGGCCAGGCGCTGGGGGATTTCCTTCAGGGACAAATTCTCGATGAGGACCGTGAATTCCCGCAGGCGGCGCGACAGCACGGCCAGCATGTTCATGGCCAGGGACGGGCTCTCGCGGTAGAGTTCGATGAGTTTTTGGCGGGGAAAGAAATAGAGGGCCGATTTGCTCAGGGCCTGGGCATTGGCCGGATAGTTCATTCCGGCAAAGACAGGCACCTCGCCCAGCGGGTCGCCGGGCCCGAGAATGTGCAGAATCTGTTCCCGGCCATCGAAGGACATCTTGAAAACCTTCACCTGGCCGGACAGCACTACGTAAAATCCAACCCCTTCCTTGCCCTCGCCAAAGAGCAGGTCTCCCTTGTCGTAGTGGCGTGGCTCGCTGATGCGCTCCAGCTGCGCGAGTTCCTCCGGGCCAAGCCCCTTGAAGAGCGTGCTCTGCCCCATGGCGGTCATGAAATCCATGCAACGTGTCCTTATCGTTTGAATACGAAGATGCTGGCTGAAAAAACCTCGGGGTCAAAGCCGCTGCCGGAGTAGTCGGACACATGCTCGACCAGATGAAATCCGCGCGCTTCATGCCCGGCCACCATCTGGGCCGAGGACAGTGGATACAGCCGCACCTGATCGTCGAAGACCCGCTGTCCCTCGATGTCGAGGCCGGTATGAAAAGTCAATCCTTCCGGGGTGATGTCTTCGTAGGCGCGATGAAAGACCGCCCCCTCCATGACCTTGGCCGGAAAGTTGAAAGCAGGCAGGCCCAAGACGTAGTCCCAGTTCATGACCTGCACGATCCACACTCCGTCGGGCAGAAGCCGCTCGCCCACGTTTTCCACGCACGACCAGAAGCGGCCCCCTGGCAGGTGTGCGGCGGTATTGCCGATGGAATAGATCATGTTCCAGGGCCCGCCGAGCGTCGGAAACTCCGTCATGTCCAGGACATGAAATTCGGTCTCCGGTCCACGGGCCCGGGCCTGGGAGATCATCGCGGAATCGAGGTCGACGCCCACGGCCCGCACGCCGTCGCGGGTGAAGGCGGCGCAGTAGTCGCCCGTGCCGCAGCCAAGATCCAAGACCGGCCCGCCCCGATCGCCAAGATGGTGAGTCAGGAAGGCGTAGACGCCGGGGCTGAAGGGAAAGATGCGGTCGTACCAGGCGGCAAATTTTGAATACATGGACATGGCGGCCTCCTTGTCGTGAACGTGAATCGGAACATACTGATATGTCCGCACTGCCCTAAGGTCCAGTCCGAAACAAAACGGCATACGTCATCGGAGCGTCGGATCGCGCATGACATACCGAGGTCATGCGCGAAAATCGTCCACAAAGTGGTTGAAAATCAACCATTGCGTGGATGATTTTCAACCATGTAACGGTTGATTTTCAACCACGTAACCGGTATTCAAACCTCCATGTACACACGTCACATCTCAGCCAACATACTGGAAGCATTATCAGACACACCGGTAATCCTCATCCGGGGAGCACGGCAGACCGGCAAGACAACCCTCGTTCGCGACATCATGCCGGATCACATTTCGTCCGAGTATGTCACCTTGGACAATGCCCTTGCCCTCGCGGCGGCCCAGAGCGATCCGTCGGGCTTTATCGCCGGCATCGCAAAGCCGGTTGTCATCGACGAAATCCAGAAAGCTCCTGGCCTCCTGCCTGCCATCAAGGAGCATGTGGACCGGGATCGCAGTCCCGGCCGCTTCATCCTGACCGGCTCCTCCGACATCATGGCCGGTTTGCGCGTCTCCGACTCCCTGGCCGGACGCATGGAGATATTCGACCTGTGGCCTCTGTCCCGGGCCGAAATCTCGGGTTCGACCATCAATCTCGTGGATGCCCTGTTCACCCCGGAGTTGGCCTGGCCCGCACCGACGGATACCGACGTCATGAGCGCCGTGCTCACGGGCGGATACCCCGAAGCCTTGGCCCGAAGCACCGAGAGACGCAGGCAGGCCTGGTTTTCCGCATACGTAACCACCATCGTCGAACGGGACATACGCGACCTTTCGAGCATCCAGGACCTCGCGGCCATGCCTCGTCTGCTCCAGCTCCTGGCCTCGCGCACCGGCCAGCTTCTGTCCTATGCCGACATCTCCCGCGGCCTGACCATCCCCCAGACCACGCTCAAGCGCTACATGGCCCTGCTGGAAGCCACGTTCCTCATCCGCGAATTGCCTGCATGGGCCGTGAACATCGGCAAGCGGGTCACCAAGGCGTCCAAGCTCATATTCACCGACACGGGCCTGGCCGCCCATCTGGCCGGGCTGAACTCCGACCGTTTCACCCTCGATCGCCAGGCTTTCGGACATCTCCTGGAGAACCATGTCGTTTGCGAGATGGCCAAGCACGCGACATGGTCTGAAACCAGGGCGACATTGAGCCATTTCAGGTCCCACACGGGCCAGGAAGTCGACCTCATCCTGGAAGACCCGTCCGGCCGCATTGTCGGAGTGGAAATCAAGGCTTCCGCCACGCCTGCGTCATCCGACTTCAAAGGGTTGCGCCTTCTGGCCCAGTCCTGCCCCGAAAAATTTCTGCGCGGAATAGTCCTGCACCTCGGCCCCGAAACCGTTCCCTTCGGGGAGAACCTTCACGCACTGCCCATAGCGGGCATGTAGCGAACACATCTCTCTTCATAACAACACAGCTCAGAAGGATATCCATGAACCAGAATCAGCAACTCCTCATCAAGAACATCCTCCAGGCCCCCCTGCAGGACAATCCCGATCAGGAGATCACCTATGCCGGAACCCTGCGCTTCACCTATGCGCAGTTCCGGGAGCGCGTGGCGCGCCTGGCCGCCATACTCACTGCCCAAGGCGTGAAACCCGGCGACACCGTGGCCGTCATGGACTACGACAGCCACCGCTACCTGGAATGCTACTTCGCCATTCCCATGATCGGCGCTGTCCTGCACACCATCAACATCCGTCTCTCGCCCGAACAGATGGTCTACACCATCGGCCACGCCGAGGATGACGTCATTCTCGTCAATTCCGACTTCCTGCCCCTGCTGGAGCAAATCCGGGGCCGCCTGGACACCGTGGAAAAGTTCATCCTGCTCTCGGACACGGAGGAGACTCCGGCCACCTCGCTGCCCCTGGCCGGCGAATACGAGGCGCTGCTGGCCGCGTCCGAGCCCCTGGAAGACTTCCCGGACTTCGACGAGAACACCCGGGCCACGACCTTCTACACCACGGGCACCACGGGCCTGCCCAAGGGCGTGTTCTTCAGTCACCGCCAGCTTGTCCTGCACACCCTGGCCGGAGTCGCGGCGCTGGGATCCAACGCCACCCAGGGCCGCTTTCACCGCGAAGACGTGTACATGCCCATAACGCCCATGTTCCATGTCCATGCCTGGGGCATTCCGTACATGGCCACCATGCTCGGGGTGAAGCAGGTCTATCCGGGCAGATACATCCCCGAAGTCCTGGCGCGGCTCATCGCCACGGAGAAGGTCACCTTCAGCCACTGCGTGCCGACCATCCTGCACATGCTCCTCTCGGACCCCAAATGCGCGAAGTTCGACCTGTCGGGCTGGAAAGTGGTCATTGGCGGCGCGGCCATGCCCAAGGCCATCTGCGCGGCGGCCCTGGACCGTGGTGTCGACGTCTTCACCGGCTACGGCATGTCCGAGACCTGCCCCATCCTGAGCCTGGCCCATCTCTCGGACGCGGAACTGCAACTCGATCGCGAAACCCAGATCGCGCTGCGAACACGGACGGGCAAGGCCCTGCCCATGGTCCGGCTGCGTCTGGTGGACGACAACGGGGCAGAAGTGCCAAGTGACGACAAGACCCCCGGCGCCCTGCAGGTTCGCGCGCCCTGGCTCACGGCGTCCTACCTCAAGGACGAGAACAATTCGAAAAAGCTGTGGACCGACGGCTGGCTGAACACGGGCGACGTGGCCTGCCGCAGTGCCGAAGGCAGCCTGCGCATCACGGATCGCACCAAGGACGTGATCAAGGTCGGCGGGGAGTGGATCAGTTCGCTGGAACTCGAAGACATCATCCTTCAACACCCGGACGTGGCCGAGGCTGCTGTCATCGGCAAGCCGGACCTGCGCTGGGGCGAGACTCCGCTGGCCCTGGTCGTGCCGAAGAAAGGCGCGACCCCGCAAGAAAAGGAGATCGCCCAGCATGTAAAGAGCTTCGTGGACAAAGGCGTGCTGCCCAAGGAAGCCATCCTGCTCAAGGCCCGCCTGGTCGAGGCCATCGCCAAGACCAGCGTCGGCAAGATCAGCAAGGTGACCATGCGCGAAATGTATCTGAAGGACGGCGAGGAATAATCGGCGGCCCCGAAACGCGGATAACAAAAGCTTTCCCGCACAGTTGCGGGGAAGCTTTTGTTTGGTAGAGCGACAATAAATACGCATCAAGGAGTCAAACATGAAAAAAGCAAATCGCGCGCTCGTCGTCATCGACCTGCAAAACGACTACTTTCCCGAAGGGAAATTTCCCCTGTGGAACACCGAAACCACGCTGACCAACGTTCAGAATGCCATCAAAAAGGCAATCTCAAACGACATCCCGGTCATCCTCGTTCAGCACGTCGCAAGCGGCAAAGCAGGAGCCGCGCCCTTCTTCAATGCGGGAACGCATGGCGTCGCCTTGCATCCCCGCATTCTTGAAGTCGCGCAAGACGCAAAAATCGTCATCAAAAAATTCGCGGACAGCTTTCTTGAGACCAATCTTGAAAATATACTTGATGAGGAAAAGATCGAGGAAATACTCTTGTGCGGGATGATGACCCAGAACTGCGTTACGCACACTGCACTTTCAAAGTCGGCGGAAAAATACAAGATCTCCATCTTGGCGGACTGCTGCACCACGGTCAGCGAAATGATTCACAACATCGCCTTAAACGGCCTGGCCCCGCGAGTGACGCTGACATCGTCCACAGACGCGCTCTAGGCTGCGACGAAGGGGGGGCCGGTATTCCCCCTTGGACAGGCCTTAGGGACAACTGGCGCATTCCCAAACCGACGCCACAACATCCCGCACGGCCCCCAAAACAGGCTCGACCTTCCTGGCTTCCCGGCACACAAAGGACAATGGCAGGCCCAGCCGTTCTCCTGGCCAGACGGCGAACTGCCCGCGCTCCCGGCCGTCAAGCGCCTCGTCCTCGCGCATGAGGGTCACGCCTTCTCCGGCAAGGACCAGGGCGCGCAGAATGCTCTCGTGATCGGCCTCGATGCGTTTCTGCGGGTGCTGCCCAAACTCGGAGAATTTTCGGTCCAGGATGTCCAGGAAAGGACAATTATGGGCCATCCAGACCCAGGGCATGGCCGCGATCTCCGGCCATCCGGCGCTCTCCAGCCGCGCGGCCCATGCGGCCGGACCCACGACGCGAAAGGGAACCCGGGCCAAGACCGTCGCCAGCAGGCCCTCTTCCGAAATCTCGCCATACGCGAATCCCGCATCCAGCACACCCCGACGCACATCGCGCACGATCTCCCAGGAATTGGAATTGACCAGGGACATGGTGATGCCCGGATAATCCCTACGCATCAGCGCCGAAATCTCGACCAGCCGAATGAAGACCGAGTCCGTGTTGATACCGAGGGTAATCTGGCCGTTCAAATCGCCGCTCATGTTCCTGGCCGCGCCGAGCAGCGACTCGGCATCATCGAGGATGCGCCGGACGCGGCCCAGAAGTTTCTCGCCTTCCCGGGACAGGATCATGCCTTTGGGCGTGCGATGAAAGAGAACAACGCCAAGCTCCCCCTCCAGCGCCTTGATGTGGCTGCTGACCGCCGGCTGACTGACAAAAAGGCGCTCGGCCGCGCGGGTCAGATTATTCTCTTCAGCCACGGCCACAAAAGTCCGCAGATGGTGCAAATCCATGTTTTCTCCATAACGAAATCAGAACGGCATCATCACATAATCACATTGGATTGAAAACAATGTCCGGTGGTACCTCAGCACGCATCAACCAAGGAGGACCTCATGGACATGACTCGACTGGCAGGCATTCTGCGCTATTTCCTGATCCCCGAAGACAGCATCCTGACCCGACCCGAAGCGCAATGCTTCGCGGGCAGCGCGACTTCGGCATGCAAGACATTGATCTGGATCGCCCTGGCCCTGGGGCTCGGATTTCTGCTGGCCCGGCTGCACTGACCGCGAGCGTCCACCGGAAACAAACAATTCCGGTGTGGTCCGCCTGAAGCACAATTTCATGACGCATCAAAAATGCGGATTCCCGTGAAAACAAAAATTTCAGTTCATCAAACCCGCTCTTGGAGGTAGTGTCTCCTCAACACGTTCCATGGAGGAAAACATGAAAGCGCAACTCTTGCAAACATACGGGGATACGCCCGATTTTCGACTGGCGGATACCGACGTTCCTGCAGTCAAACCCGGTCATGTGCTTGTGCGCGTGGCCGCGACCAGCGTGAATCCCATCGATATCAAGATCCGGAAGATGAAACCGGTCTTCGCCCCGGCGCTGCCCGCCATTCTGGGCATGGACGTGGCCGGGACGGTCGAGGCCGTGGGCGAAGGCGTGAGCGGCCTCAAGCCCGGCGATGAGGTCTTCGGCTGCGCGGGAGGCCTTGCGAACATGCCCGGCGCCCTGGCTGAATACATGCTGGCCGACGCAAGGCTGATGGCCCTCAAACCGGCGAACCTGACCATGGCGCAGGCGGCGGCGCTGCCGCTGGTGACCATCACGGCCTGGGACGCGCTCTTCGACCGGGCCCGGATCAAGGCCGGACAGCTCGTGCTGATCCATGCAGGCACGGGCGGAGTGGGACACGTGGCCGTGCAGCTGGCCAAATCCTGCGGAGCGCGCGTGGCCGCGACCGTGTCCTCGGCGACTAAGGGCGAGCTGGCCCGGTCCCTGGGCGCGGACGAGATCATCAACTACCGCGAGGAGAAGCCCGAGGAGTATGTCGCAAGACTTACCGACAGGCGCGGCTTCGACGTCGTCTTCGACACCGTGGGCGGAACCAACCTGGACGCGTCGTTCCTGGCGACCGGGCCGGGCGGGGTGGTCGTCTCCACCAACACCCGCTCCACCCACGACCTGTCCCCCCTGCACGCCAAGGCCCTGACTCTGTCGGTGGTCTTCATGCTCCTGCCACTCATCACCGGCCAGGGCCGCGAACGCCACGGCGAGATTATGGCTCAGGCCGCCACCCTTGCCCACGGCGGCAAACTCAGGCCGCATCTGGACAGGACTTTTTCCCTGGAGGACATCGCAAAGGCCCATGATTTCCTGGACAGCGGACGGGCCGTGGGCAAGGTCGTGATCCAGGTCGCATGATCCGGACCAATGCGTACCGACCCCGGTGCGCCCAGGGCCGCCGCGTGTTGCCCGGCGGAGGATCGTGCTTATTTGAGGGCGGTCGACTTTTTTCGCCATGCAACCAAAGTCACCGGAGCCGGACATGCACCAGACAGCCATCGACCCGATACGCTTCTCTTCCCATCGCGGCCTGAACCGCCTGCAGACCCTGCTGCTCCTGGGCCTCATGACCGGGTACGCCGGCTTTCTCGGCTGGATGCTCTGGGGGTCCGACGGGCTGTGGTTCCTTCTTGTCTGGGGCGCCTTCCTGCTGCTCTTCTCGCCGCAGCTCTCGGCCCGATGGGTGCTCAGGATGTACGGAGCCAGGCCCGTTTCTCCGGCCCAAGCTCCCGAATACCATCAGGCCCTGTCCACCCTGGCCGCCCGGGCCGGACTGCCGGCCACGCCAAGCCTGTGGTGGGTGCCGAGTCCCATGGTCAACGCCTTCGCCGTGGGCCGCCGGGACGCCTCGGCCGTCGCCGTGACCGACGGCCTGCTGCGCACCCTCTCGCCGCGCGAACTCTTGGCTGTCCTGGCCCACGAGACCGCGCACATCGCCCATGGCGACCTGTTCGTCATGAGCCTGGCCGACGTCATTTCGCGCCTCACCTCGGCCATGAGCTTCGTGGGCCTCGTCCTCATCGTTCTGTCCCTGCCCCAGGCCCTGACCGGCGGAGAAGTGCACTGGTGGCCGCTCATTCTGCTGGCGCTGGCCCCGCAAGTGAACCTGCTTGCCCAGCTCGGACTCTCCCGCACCCGCGAATTCGATGCGGACCTGACCGCAGCCCAGCTGACTGACGACCCGCAAGGCATGGCCTCCGCCCTGGTCAAGCTGGAAAAAATCGAAAACGGCTTTCTGCGCCGCATATTCTTTCCCGGACAAGGCCTGCCCGAGCCGTCATGGCTGCGCACCCATCCGACCACGAGGGAACGCGTCCAGCGTCTCCTGGACCTGCAACGCGGCCGCCACGACCCCTGGTCCGACGGCTATGCCTTCGAACCACCCGAATTTCCGCATATCCGAGTCCGCCAACGCCCCCGGGGCGGCTGGTGGGGGTACTGGTACTAGAAAACCCGAAAGGCGCTCACGCTCAGCGCGACATCAGGAAATCGTCATACATGATCCGATAATCCTCGATGATCCCGGGCGTCAGCCAGCGCTCAAAGGCCTGTCTGTACCCCTTCGAACCCCGATGCCCGAGCAGGATCTCATTGACTCGCCCGATCATGGCCGTGCCCCAAGCCGTGCGGGGAGCTGCTATGCGACCCTGCACGGGGACCATGCTCTCTCGCAGCGGGGCTATGGAGATCATATCTTCCCTGCCCTTCATCCGCGCGCCGTACACCGCCTCGAAAGGGTAGGCGAGCACCCCGTCCACCCGCCCGAGAAGAAGCATCTCAAGCAGGCTTTCAAAAAGATTCGAGCCCTTGGTGACCACTACGCGGGACAGATCGGGCGACGAAAGCAGCACGGAATCAAGCTCCGGGCCGTAAGATCTGGCCGCTGCCACACCCAGGCGCTTGCGGGCGATGAAATCGCGCAGGCTGACGTGCCCTCCAAGGCCCAGGGCGTCCTGTTCCCCGGCCCGGACCACAAGGCAGACCGGCGGCACCAGCACGCAGGGAACGGAATATTGCATGACCCGATCGCGCTGCGGATTTGGAATGATTCCCACGGCCAGAACGTTTCGCCCACTCTCCATCCAGTTCAGGGTTCGGCTCAGGTTGGCGGTGATTACGGAGTGCCTGAGATCGGGTAGTTCCCGGCTCATCAGTTCGTGGATCATGTCCGAAATCCCCTGCCCCTTGTACGGGCCGTCGAGGATGCGCAAGGGCGGAAAATCGGCGTGCATCCAGACTACTTCATCGCGAGGTTGCGCTTCAACTTGCAAGGGCATGCACATACACAGGATAAAAACGATAATTTTAAATGAATTCCGAAACATAAAAAAATTGTATGACAAAGGCGGCAAAATCACAAGAGATGGGAGCCTGACACAAAATTCCCCGACATGCACTCTCCATACGCCTTTGGACAATTCAAGGTCACGATCGCCACATTTTTCCTTTATTCACGGCCCGGACAGGTCTATTATTTCTCCCAAAATAATAAGGAGGAGAAATGTCGCACCATTCGCACCGCTCAGGCTATTCCGAACTGACCGACCGGCTGAACCGCTGCCCCCAGGGCGCTCCACCCTCCGAGTCCCTGTACAGGATCCTGAAGATACTCTTCTCCGAGCGTGAAGCCGAACTCATCGCCGTGCTGCCCATCAAGCCCTTCACAGCGGAAAAGGCCGCCGAAATCTGGAAAATGGACCTGGCCCGGACCCGGAACATTCTGGACGACCTGGCCGGACGGGCCATGCTCGTGGATATCGAAGGAGAGGACGGACAGACGACTTATGTCCTGCCGCCGCCCATGGCCGGATTCTTCGAATTTTCCATGATGCGCACGCGCGGCGACATCGACCAGAAGGCCCTGGGCGAACTCTTCTACCAGTACCTGAACGTGGAAGAAGACTTCATCAAGGCCCTCTTCGTCGACGGCGAGACCCAGCTTGGCCGCGTCTTCGTGCAGGAACCCATGCTCTCACGCGAAAACGCCGTGCACGTGCTGGACTACGAGCGGGCCAGCGAAGTCATCCGCACGGCCAGCCACCGGGCCATCAGCACCTGCTACTGCCGCCACAAGATGGAGCACGTGGGCCGCGACTGCGACGCCCCCAAGGACATCTGCATGACTTTCAACACCTCGGCCGCCGCCCTGGCCCGTCACGGCCACGCCCGGCCCGTGGACACTGCCGAGTGCCTGGACCTCTTGGACCAGGCCCAGGAGCACGGGCTGGTTCAGTTCGGGGAGAATGTGCGCGAGCGGGTCAATTTCATCTGCAACTGCTGCGGGTGCTGCTGCGAGGCCATGATCGCGGCCCGCAAGTTCGGCAACCTCCACCCCGTGCACACCACCAACTTCCTGCCGGTAGTGGACGAGGGCGTCTGCAACGGCTGCGGCAAGTGCGCGGCCGCCTGCCCGGTCGAAGCCATGAGCATCGTCTCGGCCAACGACCCGAAGCAGCCGAAACGCAAAAAAGCCCGCGTGGACGAGAACATCTGCCTGGGCTGCGGCGTTTGTGTACGCGCCTGTCCGGAAAAGGCCATGCTGCTCAAATCCAGGGAGAAGCGGGTCATCACCCCGCTCAATTCCGTGCACCGCACCGTGGTCATGGCCCTGGAGCGCGGCAAGCTCCAGCACCTCTTCTTCGACAATCGCGTGCTCTGGAACCACCGCGCCCTGGCCGCCGTGCTGGGCGTCATCCTGAAACTGCCGCCCGTGAAGCAGATCATGGCCACGGATCAGGTCAAATCGCGGTTCATGGAATACCTGGTGCGCAAATTCCCGGTTTAGGAGACCACTTCAGAGCACACCGAGCACGAGATACAGACACAGCATGACACCCATGAACCCCACCACGGCGTTGATGGCCATGGCGGCCTTGGTGTTGTAGCCGGCGGGGATGTCCATCTCGTGCAGCGTGTCCAGGAAGTGCCTGTGCTGCAGCACCGAATAGACCTCGATGAAGGCGCCGAGGAGGATGAACCCAATGCCACCGACGAAGGACAGGTGGCGCTGGGCCCCGAGCACGCCCTGCACGCCGAGGAGCTGCATGTAGAGGCCGAAGCGCTCGACCACGAAGCCGAAGGCCATGAGGGAGATGCCTGTACGGTTCCAGGCGAAGAGAGTGCGTTCCGCAGCGAAGAGTACGCGCGGGTCCGTCTGTCCGGTCATGATATCCTCCTTGTCGGCGACGGCGCGCTACATGGCCCCGCGCCCCAGATTCACGCCCGTGGCCTCGGCCGCGCGGATGAGCTGATGGTCCATGGGCACGGTGCGGCACAATCCGGCCAGTTCCGAGAGGGGCACCAGCAAAATGTCCGGGGTCTTCAACGCCACCATGGTCCCGAAATCCCCGCGCGCGGCCGCGTCCACCGCCGCCGCGCCCAGCCGAGTGCCCAGCACCCGGTCGAAGGCCGTGGGAGAGCCGCCGCGCTGGATATGGCCCAGCACCGTGGTGCGCACTTCCAGCGGAATGCTTTCGCGAATCTGGTTGGCCAGATGGAATCCGATGCCGCCCAGCTGCTCCACGCCCTGCAGTCTGGTCCCGGCCGTGCCCTGGGTGATGCGTTCGCCGCCCTCCTCCCTGGCGCCCTCGGCCACCATGATGATGCTGAACGGGCTCTTGCCGCGAATGCGATGCCGGATCTTGGTCACGACATTGTCCAGGTTGTAGGGAATCTCCGGAATGAGGATGATGTGCGCTCCCCCGGCAAGGCCCGCCTCCAGGGCAATCCATCCTGCATTGCGGCCCATGACTTCAAGGATCATGACCCGGTCGTGGCTGCGGCCCGTGGTGTGCAGCCGGTCCATGGCGTCGCAGGCCACCTGCACGGCGGTCTGGAAGCCGAAGGTGTAGTCCGTGCCGAAAAGGTCGTTGTCGATGGTCTTCGGTATGCCGACCACGGGCATGCCCATCTGCTGGAACTTGTATCCCAGCTCCAGGGTACCCTCGCCGCCGACCACGAAGAGACAGTCCAACTCCAGGGAGCGAAAGGTCTCCATGGCCTGGGCCGAGAGGTCGCGGACCACGATCTCCCCCCGGTCGTCGAACTCGCGGTAGGCGAAGGGGTTGCCCTTGTTGGTGGTCCCGAGGATCGTTCCGCCCAGGGTCAGGATGTCCTTGGTGCTTCTGGTGGTCAGTGCCATGGTCCGGTTGAAGACAAGACCGTCGAAGCCGTCCTCCAGGCCCACCACCTCGGCCCCGTACTGGATGATGGCTGTCCGGGTCACGGCCCGGATCACGGCGTTGAGCCCGGAGCAGTCTCCCCCGCCGGTCAGAATTCCCACACGTTTCAAAGCCATGTTTCCCCCTGAAATGATCTGTGATTCCATGAAATTCGTCCTACATGTGGCCGCGCCGCGCGTCCATCCCCGCCAGGGGGAAATGGAGATGGCGGGGTGGAGGTGGGAGAAAACGTAGCGCTGTTTGTACTCTGGTAGTGATCTGCACGTATCCACCTTGCTTACCAGGCTGTATTGAGGATCACGTTACGCCATGATACCAAGCCATTATGACACTTCAGAGGGCCTGGCACTTCAGCACGAAGAATTGGATTCCAAATTCCAGCCGGTCCACGCCATGACTCCGAAAACTTGCAGCACGCCACGGCAGCACGCGGAACTTCTCAAAACAATTCAGCGATCTAAAATTCGAACGTCACCCCATGACTACCTTACACGGAGATTGGCCCATGACAGAAATCATCATTTACGAAGACCCTGAAGCGACCACGGCGGTGCAGGTCACGCTGGACGGGGAGACCGTGTGGCTGACCCAGGCCCAGATGGCGGAACTTTTTCAGGTCCGTCCACAAAACATTACCATCCATCTCAAAAACATCTTTCGCGATGGGGAGTTGGAAGAACCGGCAACGTGTAAGGATTTTTTACAAGTTCAACAGGAAGGTTCGCGCAAAGTTCAGCGGTCGCGCAAAATGTACAATCTCGATGTCATCATCTCCGTCGGCTACAGGGTCAACTCCAGACGTGGCGTGCGCTTCCGGCAATGGGCCTCGTCCGTGCTCAAGGACCATCTGCTCAAAGGGTATTCCCTGAACCGCCAGCGGCTTGGCGAACGCGGGCTGGAAGAGGCGCAGGCCGCCCTCGACCTCATGTCGCGGACCCTTGCGGCCAACGCGCTGGTGGACGACACCGGCCAGGCCGTGGTCGCCCTGATCGCGCGATATGCCAAGACATGGCGGCTGCTCCTGCAATACGATGAAGACCGGGTGCCCATGCCCGAGGGATGCAGCCCTGCCCGGGGCGTTCTGGAGTGCGACAGGGCCAGGGCCGCCATCGCGGGGCTGAAGGCCGATCTGTTCGCGAGGGGTGAGGCCACCCAGCTTTTCGGGCAGGAGCGTGACGGTGCCCTGCCCGGCATCCTCGGCAACATCGAGCAGACCATGTTCGGAGAGGCCCTGTACGCCAGCCGGGAGGAAAAGGCCGCCCACCTCCTGTATTTCGTCATCAAAGACCACCCCTTCGCAGACGGCAACAAGCGCATCGGCTCCTTCCTGTTCCTGCTCTACCTGCAGCAGGAGGAAATGGCCCTGCGCATGGGCGACACGGCCCTGACCGCCCTGGCCCTGCTCGTGGCCGAAAGCCTCCCGAGGAACAAGGACCTGCTCATCCGGCTCGTCGTCAACCTGCTGGCGGAATCGTGAGGGCAGAAGCTGACAGGCGGACGATTTTCCTCTGACCGGCCAAAGCCTCTTCAACGCAAGCACGCGATCTGAGGCAACGGCGCGAACTCGGTTCGCGCTTCCCTCAGCGAAACAAAAAATGGCCTGCCGATGCGTCACACCGGCAGGCCCTCTTTTTTTCTCAATCCGGGACGCCGTCCCGAAGCCCTATCCCTCGGACGTGGTCGGGTCGATGATGGTCTTGACTTCGCTCACGCTGTTGGCCGGGAAGCCGCCCTTGGTGGCGTGCTCGCGCACGGCCTCCTCACTGGGGGCGATGTACACGCAGTAGATCTTGTCCGGCGTCACGAAGCTCTCGACCCACTGGATGGACGGCCCCATCTCCTGCAGCACTCCGCAGGAATGTTTGGAAATGCCTTGCAGGGTTTCGGCGGACATGCTGCCCGCGCCGGGGATCTCGCGCTCGATGATGTACTTCGGCATACAGTCTCCTCTGGGTTGAAAGTCCATGTTCGGTAGATGGAACATATACGTGCAAAAGTCCTTAGCCCATCATACAAGAATGCGGCCAAAATCGCGCCCTTTTCCAAACATGGCCCAGCGCCTGACTTTCCGGCGCATTTCGGACGCCTCGCGCGCCAGCGAAGTCCATGCATGCGGACACGCCTGTTTCCAAATCGAACAGATCAAATCCCGCTATTGTATCAAAAAGAAACACGCACACGCCTGAAACAAGCACCCTTGCCCTGTCCGGGATTCTCTCGCGCTTGACCTCGCTTCGTCTGCCTCAATGGCGCCTTCCGATCATTCCAGCGCCTGATCCAGGTCGGCCAGGATGTCGTCGATGTGCTCGATCCCGACGGAAAAGCGGACCAGATCCGGGGTGATGCCCCCTGCGGCCTGCTCCTCTTCCGAGAGCTGGGAGTGGGTGGTGCTGGCCGGATGGATGGCCAGGCTCTTGGCATCGCCGACGTTGGCCAGATGCGAAACCATGCCCAGGCGGCCGATGAAATCCCGCCCCGCCTCGAGCCCGCCCTTGACCCCGAACACGACCATGCCGCCGAACCCGCGCGGGAACATGGTCCGGGCCAGATCGTAGGAAGGGTCGCCCGGCAGGCCGGGATAGCGCACCCAGGACACCTTCGGGTGCCCGGCCAGAAATTCGGCCACCTGCAACGCGTTCTCGCTGTGCCTCTCCATGCGCAGGGCCAGGGTTTCGAGGCCCTGCAGGAAGATCCAGCAGTTGTCGGGCGAGAGGCACGCGCCAAGATTTCTGAGCGGCACCAGGCGCATGCGCAGAATGAAGGCCAGATGATTCATCTCTCCGAGATCATGGGCGTAGCGCATGCCGTGGTAGGAAGAGTCCGGCTCGTTGTAGAGGGCGAACTTCGGGTCGGTCCAATCGAAGCCGCCCCCGTCGATGACCGCGCCTCCGATGGCCGTGCCGTGCCCGCCGATCCATTTGGTGAGCGAATGCACGACAATGTCCGCCCCGTACTCCAGGGGCCGGAACAGGTAGGGCGTGGTGAAGGTCGCGTCCACCACCAGCGGCAACCCGTGCTCGTGGGCAATGGCGGACAGGGCCTCTATGTTGGCCACGTCCAGGGCCGGATTGCCGATGACTTCGGTAAAGATGAGCCGGGTGCGTTCGTTTATGGCCGCACGCACGGCATCTGGATTATGGATGTCGACGAACCGGGTGGTGATCCCGGCGTCGGGCAGGATGGCGGCGAACATGGTGTGCGTGCCGCCGTAGAGGGTCGAGGACGAAACGAGTTCGTCGCCCTGGCGGCAGATGTTGATGACCGTGTAATGGATGGCCGCCGTGCCCGAGGCCAGGGCCAGGGCGGCCTTGCCGCCTTCGAGCTGAGCCAGGCGGGTCTCCAGGACCTCCTGGGTCGGCCCCCCGAGACGGGTGTAGATGTTGCCCGCCTGACGCAGGGCGAACAGGTCGGCCGCATGCCCGGCATCCTTGAACAGATAGGCCGAAGTGCGGTGCACCGGGACGGCGCGCGAACCCGTGGCGTCGGGAGTGTAGCCACCGTGCAGGGCCTTGGTTTCAAATCGTTGCATGGTTCCTCCTGTCCGGACCCGAGCCGGAAAAAGCTGTTTATGCGGCGGTTATCATGAAAATTCCGTACGAAGCCAGCAAATTGGGCCAGAAACGGACCTCGCGCATGCCTCCGTCCCCGGACGGGTTCACGGCCAGGGAACGGGTGATTGAAAAGGGCACGGCCCGCGAATAGGCCCTGAAATCCTCAAGACTCAGCACCCGGATGTTCGGCGTGTTGTACCACTGATAGGGCAGCTCGGGCGTGACCGGAACATGCCCCGAAAAGGCCATCTGCAACCGGATCGGCAGACAGCAGAAATTGGGAAAACTGACGATGCCCCGGCGGCCGACCCGAAGAAGCTGCTGCAGGAGGGCCGTCGGTTCATAGGCCTGCTGCAGGGTCTGGGAGACCACGACATAGTCGAAGGCGTTGTCGGGAAACCCGGCCAGCTCCCTGTTGATGTCCCCATGGATGACGGACAGGCCCTGCGCGATGCAGGACACCACCTCGTCCTCGTCATGCTCGATGCCCAGACCGACGACATCCTTGGTGTCCCGCAGCACGCGCAGCAGTTTTCCGTCGGCGCAGCCAAGATCGAGCACCCGGCTGCCCGGCTCGATCCAGGAGGCCACTATGCGCAGGTCGAAACGCAGTTCCGGCAGATCCCGGCATTGCTCAGCATCCATGCAAACCTCCCAGAAAACCCCTGACAACGGTTTCAAGCCGCTCGTCCGGCAACAGGAACGCGTCGTGCCCCCAAGGCGCGGTGATCTCGCAAAAACTCACATCCTTGCCCAAGGCCTTGAGCACATCGACGACCTGCCTGCTCTGATAGGTCGGATAAAGCCAGTCGGAGGTGAAGGACACCAGCTGAAAACGCGCCGGTGTCGCGGCCAGGGCGCGCCGGGCCGGGCTGTCCGGGTTTGCAAGGTCAAGATCGAAATAGTCCGCGGCCTTGGTCACGTAGAGAAAGGCGTTGGCGTCGAAGCGTTCCACAAATTTTTTGCCCTGGTGATGCAGGTAGCTTTCGACCTGAAAATCGCCCTCGAAGTTGAAGGCAAAAGAGCCTTTGCGCAGCTCGCGGCCAAACTTCACGTGCATGGACTCGTCCGAAAGATAGGTGATGTGCCCGATCATGCGCGCCACGGCCAGACCCAGGTCCGGGCGCACGCCGTCGTAGTAGTCGCCGTTCTTCCAGTTGGGATCGCTCATGATGGACTGCCGGGCCACCTCGTTGAAGGCGATGGCCTGGGGAGAATGGCGGCTGGTGGTGGCCAGGGCCAGGATGCCGTCCATCATCTCCGGATAGGCCGCCGCCCACTGCAGAGTCTGCATGCCCCCGAGGGAGCCCCCGGTCACGGCCAGAAGGTGGTCGATGCCGAGGTGCCGAAGCAGCTCGCGCTGGGCGCGGACCATGTCGGGGATGGTCACCAGCGGAAAATCGAGACCCCAGTAGCGCCCCGTGGCCGGATTGATGGAGGACGGCCCGCAGGAACCCATGCAGCTGCCGATGACGTTGGAGCAGACCACGAAATACCGGTCCGTGTCGATGGGTTTGCCCGGGCCCACGTAATGCTCCCACCAGCCGGGCTTGTCGTCTCCGGCGTGATAACCGGCCACGTGGGCGTCGCCGGTCAGGGCGTGACAGACGAGCACGGCGTTGGACCGCTCCGCGTTCAGGGTCCCGTACGTTTCGTAGGCCAGGGATACTGGCCCGAGCTCCACCCCGCTGTCCAGGACCATGGGCGTCGGGGGATGGGCGAAAGTGAACGATTTGGACTGTACAGTGCCGACAGATGGCTGGGTCATTGAAATCTCCATGATTAAGGCAAGAGCCTAGCATCTATGAAGCCCCGGCGCGAAGGTCAAGGCCCATGCAACCCTCCCAACGTTCTGGCCCTCCCGGCGGCGACGTGATATGTAAGCCCGCACACGCGACAACATCCTGGAGGCAGCCATGCTCAGATCCGATATTCTTGACCGACTCGATACCGACACCACCTGGGACATGATCATCATCGGCGGCGGCGCCACGGGCCTTGGCTGCGGCGTGGACGCGGCCAGCAGGGGCTACAGGACGCTGCTCCTTGAAGCGCACGATTTCTCGCAAGGCACTTCCAGCCGCTCCACCAAGCTGGTGCACGGCGGCGTGCGCTACCTGCAGCAGGGCAACGTGGCCCTGGTCATGGACGCCCTGCACGAACGCGGCGTGCTGCTCCGAAACGCCCCCCATCTGGTCTACAACCAGGCCTTTGTCGTGCCGGACTACAAATGGTGGGAGCGCCCCTTCTACGGCGTGGGCCTGAAACTCTACGACATGCTGGCCGGCAAGCTCGGTTTCGGCCGTTCGCGCATACTGTCGCGCTCGAAAACCCTGAACATGATCCCCAACCTCGAACCCACGGACCTGCGCGGTGGAGTCATCTACTATGACGGCCAGTTCGACGACTCCCGCCTGGCCATCACCCTGGCCAAGACCATGCAGGATCTCGGCGGACTGCCGGTCAACCACATGGCCGTGACCGCGCTCCTCAAGGACGATGAGGGTCAGATTGGCGGCGTGGAGGCCCGGGACTCTCTGACAGGCAAAACCCGGCGACTGCGGGCAAAGGTCGTCATCAACGCCACAGGCGTGTTCGTCGACGACATCCTGCGCATGGACGACGCGGCCGCGCCCAAACTGATCGCCCCGTCCCAGGGCATCCATCTGGTGCTCGACAAATCATTCTCCCCCGGAGACACGGCCATCATGGTCCCGCATACGGACGACGGCCGAGTCATCTTTCTGGTGCCCTGGCACGGACGCGTGCTGGTCGGGACCACCGACGTGGCCCTGGACGGCCCGAATCACGAACCCCGGCCCATGGAGGAGGAAATCACCTTCCTGCTCGAACACGCTGGGCGATACCTGACCCGCGACCCGAAGCGCAGCGACATCCTGAGCGTCTTCGCGGGCATCCGGCCGCTGATCAGGGCCGAGGGCGAAGGTCGGACCTCGTCCCTGTCCCGCGATCATCATCTGACCATCTCCCAGGGCGGCCTGGTGACCATCGCCGGCGGCAAGTGGACCACGTACCGCAAGATGGGCGAAGACACGGTGAACCAGGCCGCGCGCTTCGCGGGCCTCCCCGCCCACTCCTGCAAGACCGAGAACCTGCCCCTGCACGGCTGGATGAACGGACTTGATCCCCGGGATCATCTCTCGGTCTACGGCAGCGACATCGAGGAAATCCGCGAAATGATCCGCCGCGACCCGGAACTGGGCAAGCCCCTGCACTACAAATTGCCCTACCTGCGCGCCGAGGTGGTCTGGGCCGTGCGCCGCGAATGGGCCCGGACCCTGTCCGACGTGCTGCGTCACCGCACGCGCGCGCTGATCCTGGACGCGGCCGTGAGCATGGTCATCGCCAGGGACGTGGCTGAAATCATGGCCCGGGAACTGGACCTGGGCAAGGATTGGATCGAGGAGCAGGTCAGCTCCTTTCGGGAGCTGGCGAGGACGTATCTGGCAGGCTGAAAACGGTCGCGGCGGGCATGAGGCCCGCCGCGATCCGACACGTTCAATCGAGAATCAGCGGGTCAATTTTCAAAAAGGGTCCAGGGAAAATCGGAATCCTCCAGCACCACGAGGGTCGCTCCGGGCATGTCGGCCTGAACTCCCGGGACCGCTTCCGGCCAGGCGAGGGTGATCAAACCGCCGCCGGCGGCCGAGGTCACGCCCACTATCGAATCCTCCACGGCCATGCAGTCGTCCGGGGCGCACCCGGCGCGTCTGGCGGCCTCAAGATAGGGGTCCGGCGCGGGCTTGCCGCTGGGCACATCGTTGCCGCAGACCGTGAACGCCATCAAATCCCACAGTCCCAGAGCGCGCAGATTGGCCTCGATGACGGGGGCCTCGCCGTTGGACACGGCCGCCTGCGTGACGCCCAGCTCATGCAGGCGCCTTACCGCCGCCACGGGACCGGGCCGCATCATCTCGGCACGCAGTCCCGCCATGTAGGCGCGAGCGCAGTCCGCCCTGAAATCCTCTTCGGTCAGTCCGGCGGGCAGGCGGCTCTCAAGAATGGCCCACTTCTCCGGCATGGTCTTGCCGAGCAGTTCGTCGTTGGCGGCCTCGGTCAAGATGTAGCCTCGGGCCGCGCACCAGTCGCGGATGACTTCGTAGTGCAGGCCCTCGGTGGTGATGAGCGTGCCGTCGATATCCCAGAAGACGGCCTTGGGCCGCTTGGTCAGATTCATTTTTCCTCCTGCTTGAATGCTTCCAGCGCGGCCAGGGCCCGGGCTGGAAAATCGGTGATTATTCCGGTCGCGCCCTCACGGGCCAGCCGGAGCATGTCTTCTTCACGGTTCACGGTGTAGACGTTGACCTCGAATCCGGCCTCGCGAAACGCCGCGATGCGGCCCGGAAAAAGGCCCTTGATGGACGGATGCAGCGCCACGGCCCCAAGACTTTGCAGCCTCGCGACTATATCCTGCGTGGAGGCGGCCATGGCCTTTTCGTCCAGGAGCAGACCCACGGACACTTCCGGACACAGCTTGCGGAACAACTCCAGGGAGTTCTGCCGAAAGGACGAGACCAGCACCCGCCGCGCAATCCCGGATGCGCGGATCAGCCCCACAACCTCACGCACCAGGCCGTCATCATCACCGCCGAGCATGTCCTTGATCTCGACGTTCACGGCAAGGCTGCTCTCGCTGGTCCAGTCCAGGGCCTCGGCCAGGGTGGGGATCTTCTCGCCCGCGTAGGACGCCAGCCGCTCCGGGCCGACCTCGCCGGACGCCACGGTGCCAAAGGGATCGCGCCGGGCGAACCAGCTCCCGGCATCGAGCTCACGGATCTGGGCCAGGGTCAGCCGGTCCACCACATGCGACGCCCGCACGGGCATGTTCGGCCGAAGGGCAATGTCCGTCACGCGGCGCAGGCCGTGATCGTGGGTGACAATGACTACACCATCGAGGGTGACGTGCACGTCCAGCTCCCAGCCGAAGGCGCCCTGCTCCAGGGCGGCCCGGGCCGCGGCCATGGTGTTCTCGGGGGCCGCGCTGCGCGCGCCTCGATGCGCCCAGACCTTGGGCGCGGAGGAAAGATTGGTCATGTGTGTGCTCCGTTGAGGGGGACGGCGGGAGGCAAGAATTGCGGACCGGACGATTGCCCTAGTCCTGCCCCGGACACTCCACCTTGGCCGAGATGTCCATTTCCCTTGGCCCGGCCGCCGTGTCCGAAAGGCGGTACCTGATGGCTTCGATCTCGTCCAGATTCTCGAAGAAGAGGTCAACGATCCTGGGGTCGAACATGCCGCCTCGTTCGCGCCGGATAAATTCCAGCACCTTTTCCTTGGGCCAGGCCTCCTTGTAGACGCGGTCCAGGGACAGGGCGTCGTAAACGTCGGCCAGGGCGCAGATGCGGGCCGGCAGGCTGATCTCCTCGCCTTTGAGGCCGCATGGATAGCCCGTGCCGTCCCATCGCTCGTGATGCTGCAGGGCGATGTTTCGGGCCTCGGCCATGAGCCTGCGGTCCGAGGTGTGCAGGATGCGCTGGCCGATGACGGTGTGGTGCTTGATGCTTTCGAATTCCTCGTCATCGAGCTTGCCGGGCTTGTTGAGAATGGCGTCGGGGATGCCGATCTTGCCGATGTCGTGCATGGGCGCAGCCGCTTCCAGCAGCAGGATGTCCTCCTCGGAGAGGCCGTACTTCTCGCCCAGCAGGGCCGAATAGGCGGCCACCCTGCGCACGTGGTAGGCCGTCTCCTGGGACCTGGTCTCGATGACCTCGCCCAGGGTGGAGAGCAGTTCGCGCTGGGTCTCGATCATCTCCCGATTGAGATTCATGATCTCGCGGTTGCCGTGGTTGATCCTGCGCTGTTTGAGCACGTTCATGACCAGCAGCGCGATGATCACGCCGAGGATGGCGATGACCGCCAGGGCCGAGAGGATGACCGAGCGGTGCTGTTCAAAGTACGACAGGGGGCGGTTCAGCACCAGCGCATCCCCAGGCAACAGGGATACCGGGATACCGAAGCGCTCCAGAGCGGCATAATCGTAGGTGTGCCGATTCACGCCCGCAAGCCCGCTGTACGCGGCCGGAGGGTTCTTTCCGGCCAGGCGGTCCAGCAGGGTGCGGGCGGCCTTCTGCCCATGCCCGAAAGCGCTGGTCACGCAGCCCCCGACAACACCAAAACCCAACTGAAAATCCCAGGCCGCATACACCGGCACGGGGGAGGCGGCGGCCACGGCGCGCGGGATCTCCTCGGCCGTGAAGACCTGCCCCGCCGCGTCCTGGAAATAGACCAGCAGATAGAGAAGCTCCCCCTGCCCGCGCTCCGTCGCGAAGCGGACGAGCCCGTCCCGGGTCATGGGCGGCACGACCTCGATCTCCACACGCCCGGCCAGCTCGCGGGTCTGCTCCAGGAATTCCCGCAGGATGGATTTGCCCGTGAGGGTGCCGTCGATCATGACGAAGACCTTGCGCGTGCCCGGATTCTGCCGCAGGGCCGCCTCCAAAGTTTCGAGGTGCGCCAGGCTCTCGATGATGATGTTCATGTCCCGGGCCCCCGGCGGGACGGACTTGAGGTCGTTGATGCCGCAGGCCGCCATGGGCGTGCCGGGGAACAGTTCGCCCCGGTGCATGGCCACGAAGTCCAGGGCGTGGTCGTCGGTCAGGATGACCCCGTCGAAGCGGTCCCGGCCGTACTTCTCCCGAAAGAGATCCAGCAGCCGGGCCTGGTACTCGGGCGAGTCGTGGTGCTTGGCGTCCATGTACTCCACGCGCCAGCGCGCCCGAACATCAGGGGCGTCGAGGACCGAGACGATCCCGGCGTGCATGTCCCTGGTCCAGGAATAGTCGGCGGCGTAGGAATGGATCACCAGCACCACGGGCCTGTCCGACTCGGAGGCGCGGACTTCCGGCGACGGATGGAAGAATGCCAGGACGGCGAAGATGGGAATCAGGGCTAGAAGAAGCTTCATGATTCCCTGAATAGCATCTCTTGCGCGCAGGGGGAAGAAGCGGGATGAAACTGAAGAGCCTAGCGCACTGTTTTTCGATACCGGCAAAGAAAGGCAGGTCTCGCGTCGAACAAAAAGTGTAAAAAAATGAAGATACCACTGTAAAAATTTATGAATTCCCTTGAAGAAAAGGATTCATAATTTTTAACCACCTGAAAAAAAATGGATTTCGCGCCATTGCCCGACATGCCCCGCCTACCCATGCTGGCACACGTTCGCGGGAATGATCCGCCTGCAAAAAGTCGTCATCCCCTTGAAGAAAGGGATCTACGCCTTTCTAACTATCTGAAAAGAATGGTTTCCCGCCTTCGCGGGAATGACAATCAGGTTCATCCACGACTCTTTGCAAGCGCGTCAGGAATGACACTCAGATTCTTTTGCGACTTATTGCAGTGTCGTAATTAAGCACAAATCTCATTATTTTTAATATTCTTTTTACGCAAAGATATTTTTTTCTGTATTATGTTGCTTACGGAAGAAATAAGTTCACTCTGTCGTATCGGCTTTATAATATAATCTGCAGCATGCATTTTGAAGCTCATATCAATTGTTTCAAGTGTTGGATAAGCCGTCATTATTATCACCTGAGTTTCAACTTCATTTCGATCAATTTTTTTCAAAACATCTAATCCACATCCATCGCTTAAAATAATATCAACAATTATAAGATCATAAACTGTCTCATTCATTTTAGACAGTGATTCCAATAAATTTTTTGACGTGCAGACATGGTTTCCTTTATCGGCAAGAAATTTATAGAATGTGAATCGAATTGATTCTTCGTCATCAATGACAAGTATGTTTGCATTCATGGCTATTTCAAACGAAAATTCATGAAGATATTCTTGTAAAAAATATTGTCGCAACACAAAGCCCGGGTCCGCATTCGAGCCCGCACTGCCTGGAAACCACCAAGCAAAGTCAATACAATATTCATACCAACAGAACGATGCCGCCAGAATATTTTCATTACTATAGAATAATTGAACTTTTTGATAAAAAATGGATGCGGGGAGAAAAATGGCAAAAAAAGCGTGTTGCATGCAACAAAATCGTTGCAGGCAAAAAAGGTGTCATTAACGCAACAGTTTTGCACCCGAAGCTTCTCGGACAAGACCATATCTCTTGATTTTGCGGTACAGGGTCACCCGGTCTATCCCAAGCAGCCGGGCAGCTTTCGCCTTGTTCCAGTCGGTGTTGTTCAGAGCCGCAAGAACCGCGCCCGCATCGTCACTCTGAGCCTCGGGGCGGGAGCGTCGCACTCCTGCCAACTTCATGAAATCCGTGGGCAAATCGTCATGCGTGATGACGCTCTTGTTACAAAGGACAAAGGCATGCTCCATGGTATGCTCAAGCTCGCGCACGTTGCCTGGCCATGAATATTTGAGGAAAGCCTGAAAAACATCGGATGACACGGATTTGATGTTCTTTTTGAACTTCACGTTGAACCGTTCGCAAAAATGATCGACAAGGAGGGGGATGTCCTCAGTCCGGGTGCGCAAAGGAGGCAGCTTGATCTCGACCACTTTGAGCCGGTAATAGAGGTCCTCCCGTAGAATTCCCTGGCTGACCTGCTCCAGGAGGTTCTTGTTTGTCGCCGCGATGACTCGCACATTGGCCTTCACGGTCGCGGAGCTGCCAACCCGTTCAAACTCGCGCTCCTCCAGGACGCGCAAAAGTTTGAGCTGCACCATCGGCGAGAGGTCTCCAATCTCGTCAAAAAAGATTGTTCCGCCATTTGCTTTTTGAAAGCGCCCTTCGCTGTCCTTGATCGCGCCCGTGAACGCCCCCTTGACGTGACCGAAGAGTTCGCTTTCAAGCAGGCTCTCGGGCAAAGCCGAGCAGTTCACCTTGACCAGGGGCTTATCGCTGAGATCTCCGGCCATGTGCAGGGCTTCGGCGACAAGCTCCTTGCCCGTACCGCTTTCGCCGGTGATCAGGACCGTGGTCTGAACTCCGGCCAGCGTCTTTATCAGGGCGTAGACCTTCTGCATCGGCTCGCTCTTGCCGATGATGCGGTGAAACTGCCCGTACTCCCTCAGCTTCATTTCCAGATTGGACACATGCGTGTCGTCACGCAACATCATCACCACTCCGGTGGATTGCCCCTGGGTGTTGAGCAGCGGATAGATCCTCGCGCTGACCACTTTGCGGACTCCACTCGCCGCACTGCACTCGACGCGATCCTCTTCGCGGGGCTGGCCGCTCGTCAGCGCTTCCGCCAGAATCGTCTCGAACCTGTTGTCGGTCGTTCGCGGCAACAAGCTGACTGGGTTCCCGATGTCGGCCTGGGAAAACCCGCACATTTCGCTGGCCGCCTCGTTGAATTCGATCAGCACGGACTCGTTGTTCACAGAGAGGATAGCCTCTCTGACGCTCCTGAAGATCGCTTCAAGGTTTGAGCGGTATCTCTCCTTCTCATCGTTGGCGGCTTTATAAGACAAGGCCAGGCGGGTGGCGTTCAAGAGCGCTTCCTGCTTGACGGGCTTTGGAATGTAATCGAAGGCCCCCAGATGAATGGCTTCGGTCACGGTCTCGATACCCGGATCTCCGGTGATCATGATCACCGGACAGCCCAGCCCCCTGGCTTTGATCTCACGCAGGATGTCGATCCCCGTACCGTCTTCGAGGATTATGTCCGCGAACACGACATCAAAGCCGTCTCCTGAAATTTTGGCCAAGGCGTCACCGCAACTTGAAACGGTCACCACAGCATGACCCGCCGCACGCAAAAATCGTGAAAGCGTGAACCTGATCGACTCTTCGTCATCGAGAATCAGAATTTTTCCGGTCACTAACATATTCCTTCATCTTTTTGATGAACCGGCAAATCTATTATAACGCGGGTAAACTCCCCCTCTTCACTCTCAAACCGCAGATGCCCCCCGTGATCATCAATGATCTTCTGCGTAATGCTGAGCCCAAGCCCGGTCCCCTTGCCAAAAGGCTTGGTGGAAAAAAACGGTTTGGTCAGAAACGAGAGCTTTTCGGCCGATATCCCTCCACCCTGATCCAGAAACGCCACCCGTACAAAAGGGCAGCCTTCGACCATGACGAATTCGCCGGAGATCGCGAGACATTTGTTCTTATGCCACCCCGGATACTTTTCGTTCAATGCATAGCGCGCATTGCTGATGATGTTGATGAACCCCTGCTGAACCTGCTGCAGATTTGCCATGACCTTGGGAAGGCTTTCAGGGAAGTCGAGAACAAGCTGGATGCCGTCCTTGCGAATCTGGGCCTGGGTCAGGGCCAGGGTTTCCTCGAGAATGTCCACAACCTGCGTCGCCCTTTTTTCCTTTCGTCTTTCGTGCGCATAGGACAGGAGGGATTTGACGAGGCGGCCGATGCGTTCCCCCTCTTTGAGGATGCGCGCCCCAAGATCATGCTCCATGCTTTCAGCGTCGCATTCGTTGACCAATATTTGGCCGTAATTGATTATTCCGTTGACCGGATTGTTTATTTCATGTGCGACACTTGCAGCTAGCTCCCCCAGCGACAAAAGATGACATGCATACTGCGCGTCCGCCTGGATCGCCATTTTTCCCGTGACATCGCACACCAGCAGAAGAACACTGATTACATCTTTGTTTTCCTTGACAGGAAACGCCCGTATATCCAGTACAGATTCACCATGCGTAACAATGCAAGACTTTTTTTCTCCGGTGTTAAAACAATCGATGATAACTGATTTTTCATAAAGCACCGAACAATTACCAACAAAATCATTGCAATATCTCAAAACATTATCTGATATATTTGAATTTATTCCAAACTCATTAATTATATTCGACCACAAAACTTTCATTTCTGGAGAAACAACAATTACAGTCCCACTAATACCACTCAATACAGCGTGAAACTGCTGCAATAATATTTGAAATTTATTCTCGAAATCTTCAGTAAAATCTGAACTTAGATGGAATTTTTCATCAGCTTCACAATAAGAAACATCACTTGAAATTTTTTGAATGGCTATGTCGGCGATATCTGTAAAAGGAGACATGTAAAAAACTATATGACCACTATTTGAAGACTTGACGCTGTCTATTTTAACCCGGAAATCCTGCATGTTCTTCCGCTTTAGCATCAACTCGCAACTCTGTCGCTCTCCTGTTTTGAAAACGAGATCAAGATACACCCTGAATTTTTCCATATCCTGTGAGGCAACACGCTGCCCAAAAAACGAATTGACCAGCGCGTCTCTCTCCACACCCAATTGACTGATCGCCCAGGGGTTTACCTCCCGGACGCGGCCCTGCTCGTCCAGGCTGATAAAGCCTTGGGGCGAATAATTATAAAAATCTGAATAGACCGCCAATTTATTTTCAAGGTTGTCCAGAGCCCTTCGAAGTTCTTCGTTTTGCATCATCAACGCGCTCTGCTGCGCTTTGAGCTCATTCAGCACCCTCGCATCATTTGAACTGTCAGCCTCATGAATCCGGCGGGAGAAACACTCATCCCTGCCCACCGTTTCCCTGCTGTTCAACTCAAAGAGGTGATCTTGCTTCGCATACCGTTTTGTCATGCCAACACTCTCATTATATTTCTTCTTTACATCAAACATGAAACCACCAGAAATCGTAACTGATCAGCATACGTCGGCAAAGCAACGATCACGCCAAGACGATCCCGGGAATATTATTTCACAACATCCTGATTATAAAAAAGAAATAAAAAAACCAACAGAGCTGTAGAAAAATGAGTTACAACCTGATCCGTCACACACAGCATAACCGGGATATATGACGGGCCATTTTTAAAAAGCCTGTATCACTCCTTTGAATACTTGTTCCATAAAAAAAATTTCTACGACTCATCCCGACTGCACAAAAATATTCCTTTTGTTACGAGGTATTAAAAATATTCTAATTGCTAATCTCGTGCTTCTTCAAAAGGTCGTACATGGTTGGACGGCTGATCCCGAGCGCTTCGGAAGCCCTGACGATGTTGCCCTCGTACTTGGCAAGGGCCGCCAGAACCATCTTCTTTTCAAGCATGGCGCGGGCTTCCTTCAGGGTTTTGTCCGTCAGGCCGAGACCGTTCAGGGCGTAGTCACTCTCCCCGAAGCCCAGTTCCTCGGCCGTGAGCAGGGTCGAGTCCGCGAGCAGCACTGCGCGACGCAGCTTGTTTTCAAGCTCACGGATGTTGCCGGGCCAGCTGTAGGTGTTGAGACAGGCCAGGGCATCAGGCGTGAACCCGGCCAGGGTCTTACCCAGGTCGCGGGCGATGCGATCCAGAAAATATTCGGCCAGGATGCGCACGTCATCTTCACGCTCGCGCAGCGGTGGAAGATGGATATTGACCACGCCGATGCGGTAATACAGGTCCTCCCTAAAACGGCCCTGGGCTATGGCCGCGGCGATATCGATATTCGTGGCCGCGATGATGCGCACATTGACGGGGATGTCTTTCCTGCCCCCGACTCGCTGAATGACCATCTCCTGCAGGAATCTGAGCAGCTTGACCTGCAGGTTGACGGGCAGTTCCCCTATCTCGTCCAGAAAGAGTGTTCCGTCGCTGGCGTACTCGACCTTGCCCCGCACCATTGAAGCCGCGCCGGTGAAGGCTCCTTTCTCATGGCCGAACAACTCGGATTCGATCAGGTTCTCGGGGATGGCTCCGCAGTTGATGCAGACCATGGGACCGTGCCTGCGCAGACTCTTTGAATGAATGGCCCTGGCCACCAGCTCCTTACCCGTCCCGCTCTCACCGGAAATGAGGATCGGCACGTCCGAAGTGGCAACCTTGTCGATGAGGCCAAGCACTCCGCGCATGGCCGCGCATGCGCCCACAATTCCGCAGTTGTCTTTGAGCTCGCTGGCGGCTTCATCCTGCTGGACCACGCTTTCCCGCTCAATGGCATGCAAATGAAATGCGCGGCGGATGATGACTCGCAGTTCGTCCAGATCAATGGGCTTGCGGAAAAAATCAAAGGCCCCAAGCTTGATTGCCTGCAAGGCATTCTCGCGCTCATCGTTGCCGGTGACGACAATGATCTTGGCTGAAGGCTCAAGCTTGAGCATCTCCACCAGCCCCCTGAACCCCTCTTCCGAAGACTCGACATGCGGAGGCAGGCCCAGGTCCAGGGTCACGACACCGGGGTGAAGTTTACGAAAGGTAGCCAGCGCCTCGTCGACATTGGCGGCCAAGTGAAGTGTGTAAGATTCCGAGGTAAGGCCCCACTTGAGCTGGGTCAGGACGTCCTCGTTATCATCAACGATAAGCAAATGTTCCAATTATTGACCCCACTCGCTGAAATTTTCGGCCGCAAAATATCTCAGGCTACGGCAGAAAAAAAGAAGTTTACGGAAAACATAACACACACCGACAACGCAAGTCCATACTTACTAAGCAAAAATTGCTCACAAAACCTGCCTGTCACCAATACATACAATAAATTCAGAGCCCTCATTCGGCGCACTGCGCACTTCGATGCGCCCGCCGTGGGCCTCGACGATCTGCTTGCATTGATACAGCCCGATGCCCATGCCCTTGGCCTTGGTGGACTTGAAAGGTTCGAAGAGCCCGCCCGCCATGAACTCCTTGGCAATGCCCACACCATGGTCCGTCACCCTTACAAACGGTTCGGGCTCATCCCCTACCGTGACGGATACGGATTGACCCGCCGTGGACGCCTCCAGTGCGTTGAGGCAAAGATTCAGGATCACCTTGCCCATCTCCGCGCTGTCGATCATCACCCGCACGTCCGGACCCTGGAAATCAAGGCGTTCCTGCGGCAGAGGTCGGGTGGATTCCCTTGCCAGGGACAAAAGACCCACGGGCTCGCGCTTCAGGGTGTGACGGTCGGGGAGACCTTTAAGTTGCGAGATGAGGATCTTCATCTTGCCTACCGTGCTCCCCAGGGAATCGACCATGTCCTTCTGAAATTCGGGATTGCCGATATGTTTTTGCGCGTTGTCGGCCATGAGCGAGAGCGTATAGACATGATTCTTCAGATCATGAAGCACAAAGGCCGAGACCTTGCCCATGATCTCCATCTCCCTCGACCTGGCCAACTGGTCCAGCAGACGCATGTTCAAAAGGGCCGAAGAGATGTGCCGGGCCATGGTGTCCATCAGCTCGAAGTCTTCCTCGTCGTACTCCTCCCGTGGATTGATGGGCCGACCCAGAAGCACAAACCCGTCCAGCGCGTCTTCGCGGAAAATGGGAATGGCAAAGCCGGCCCGCGCGAGCCAGGGCGAAGAGTCGTCCACATCCGCCGCGCGCAGCACGGAACGCCGGGTTTCAAGCTCCGTCACAAGAGCCGAGTCTTCCCCGAAACCACCTTCGTGAGAATCCATCTCCACCAGGCTGGCGGGCAGGTAAAGCTTGCGGTCATGATCGAAGAGAAAGAGCCCCGCACCCACGATACCGAAGGTTTCGCAGCAGGCCGACAATGCCGCCTGCTGCAGCTCGTTTTGGGTGCGGGCCGAGGCCAGGTGCTGGGTGAACTGCACCCACTGGATGCGGTAATCATACTTTTCGCCGTAAAAGTGCATCTGCAGAAAAAGGCGGATCTTGCGGCGCACCGTGTCCGAGAGAAAAACGACCAGAAGACCGAGCCCGGCCAGAAAGCTGACCACCAGCAGTACGGCCCGGCCCAGATCGTCTCCGAAAAGGCGTGCACCCTCGCCGAGCAAGCCCAGCCCGACCAGATACAGACCGGCCGCGACCAGGACCACGGACTTGAAAGCCAACCGCCTCGAAAAGCTGATCCGTACTTCGGGGCCACGCCGCAGGTCCGAAAACCACATCATGGCCGTACCTAGAAGCAAGGCCAGGGAGCGCAGGCCCGCCAGACTCATGTCGATGGAACGATGCAAAAGGCTCTGGCTGTAATAGAGGATCAGGGCAGCCAGAATGCTCACGGCCCCCAGAAGAATGAATTTGATCTTCCAGCGACGGTGATGCACGGCCGCCGCCAGCGTGGCCTCGATGTTGAGCAGGGCCGCGACGCAGCACACGGCAAAACCGATATAGAAATAAAAGCTTCCCGGAAGGAGAAAAAGTAGACCCTCGGTCGCGAAATCCGGGGCAAAATAGGCACCCTGCGCGGCCAGATACCCGGCCCAGGGCATCATGAGGCAGGACAGGAGGATCAGCGCGCGCTGCGTTCCGGGCAACCTGCCTTCTTCGTAGTTGCGGGCAAAAAGGGCCGTGAACCAGATCCAGGCCGGCCCCAGGGCTCCTTCCACCAGCAGTCCGGCCATACGCCAGGCCTGTACCGATTCGGGGTACAGGAGCGTCAAGAGATCCAGCGCTTCCAGTCCGGCAGACAGCACCAGCGCCACGGCCAGGGCTCCCGAGGCCCGCGACCGATCGGCGCGCATGACGCCAAGCAGCATGCGCGCGGCAAATCCCACGGCCAGGATGACGGCACACAGGGTTGTCAGAAAGGAAACGAAGGAAGGGGTCATTAAAGCTACTCCAGCTACTCCAGATTGCCCGCAAGCGTTGCCGTATTGCCGAAAGGATCCATCAATTCCAGCCGCCACGGTTCCCCCTTGTGCACTTCCCGCTTGGGGACGAACACGCAGGGCCTGGAGGCAAAGCGTTCGAAGACATGCTTTGCCCCGTTTTCCTCGGCTGCAACGCGGCCAAGGCGCATCTGGGCCAGGCGGGGTTCATGGGCGCTCGCCCCCAAATCCGCCATGACCAGATATCCCTTGCCGTGCTCCGCATCGCGCGCCTGCGCCACGCGCACGTTTTTGTCCCAGGTCAGACCGACCAGGCCGCCCGGCTTTTGCGGTTCAGGCGGCAATCGGTACAGAGGATCGCCCACAAAACTGGTGATCCAGCCCATATGGACCTGATTGCTGAGCAGAATCTCGCCCACAGGGCGGCCTTCACGCAGGGCCGGATAAAAAACCGCTTCGTCCCAAAAACTGTGGCTGTGAATATGGGGCGTCTTGCGCGGGTCGACGCGAGCCGAACCGGCCGTCATCGTCACCCCTTGCCTCAAGAATTCGTGGAATCGCGAATCCTTCATGTTCCAGCCCTGATTCGACTGGACAAAGGCCGCAATCCCTCCGGGAAGGAATACAGGGCTTGAGTTGAAGAATCCGCTCCCCGGGGCCAGTTTGAAAAGGTCAAGCCGGACCCTGCCTTTGGGGTGCTGGAACAGATGCCTGTATCCCAGGTCCCAAAACGGCTTGGCCGGAGTCCGGTCACCGATCTCTCCGACGCGTTCCGGGGCTTTTACGAGAGGCACATCCGCGAGCATGCCCATCTCCGGACCCGCATGCCTGGATGCATAGACGGCCCGGTCCACCAGTTCCATGGCTTCAAGGGGTGTCTGTCCATCTATGCGCATGGCGAAAAAGAGGTGACGATCCGGGCGAAGGGCTCGCTGCGCGGATGTGAACCGAGGCGAACCCAGCCCGGCCTTGTTCCCGCCTTTGCGGTAGGCCGCCGGGTGCACGAAAGGATTTAGATCCGCCCCCTGAAGCGGCATGGACATTCGCGTGCGGAATATAATATTCGTGAAAGCGCTTTTCTTTGGAGCCGGAGCAAAGCGCATCGGCTGAACCTTACGTTGGTGCAGGCTCTCGAAATCGTAGTACATGAGCTGGAGTCGCTGACACAAATCAATCGCAGATCCATAATCGCGCAACTGCGGGCCAACGCCGGTGGCAATGCCGTACGGAGCCGCAACGGTGAGGGGCAGCCCATGACAAACAACTATGTACAGGACATGATCCTTCAGCAGGGTTCCGTCGGGCCTGGCATTGGCGGGATCTTCCAGAAACGCCTTGATCGGAGCCTCCACCAGATCCAGGTAATTTTGGTCGTCACGAATACCGTCAAGACCCGTGGCGTTCCATGACGCCTGTAGAATGTCTTTGTACTCGGCGCTCCACTCGTGAACGTCGCCCTGAGCGTCCGCGCACCGGGCCGTGGCCGTAAACGCCCCCTCCATGAGGAGCCCGCCCAGGGCCCTGATTCGCCAGTCCCCGTCTTGCTGGACCCGCACCTTGTCGGGATGAAGGCTTGCGCCGTTCTCGACCAGCATGAAACGCGCGCGACTTGATCTCTCGTCGGACTCGATTTCAAGTCCGAGGGTGCTGAGGTTCCACGGGACTTCGGTCTTGGGCAAGACCACCTCCACCATGCGACTGTCGCGCATCTCGCAGCCGCTTTCGACACGTTTGGAATCGCGGGACCGATACAGGACACCACAAGCGTTGTCCGCGCTGCGCTCCTCAAGATGATCGCCGGAGAGTACGTTTCCTGACGACCGGCCACCCGTCAGCCCCAGCAGGTAGGGCCTCTCCCCGGTGACCGGATCGGTATGCATCCGCGCATAGTGCTCGGCGACCGCCAGCGAATCCTGCGCAGCGGAGATAAGGGGATGCCGCTCTCGCCAATCCGCATTGTAAAGGACGAGGACCTGCGAGGGCGATACGCCGGCCAGGGGCTCTGCACATGCCAAACCATTGCAGAATGTGAGCGCGCACAGGATGAAAAGGAGCGCGGCGAACAGGCGATATGTGATTCCGGGCACGGCAGGCCTCGAAATGTTCATGTTCATGAGTCCCTCACAAATTTCTAGTTTGGCAAAAAATCGCGAATGACCGGATAGAAATCCCGCAGAAAACCTTCGATCCGTCGCTCCGCCTCCTCCTGGGCGCCATCTCCCTGCACGGAAATCCTCATAAAGCTCTGATCCCGGCGACGGTGAAACATGGAGCCTGTAATCTCCGCAAGTTTCAGGGAAAGCTCATCCGACATGGTCTTTCCGCGCATGGAGAACCAGTAGTAGATGACCTCCCGGTTATTGCCCATGGCGTACACGGCCTGGACCAGATTTACCGCTTCCCTGCCCAAATCCAACGTCACGTGCCTGGAGGACAGTTCCGTCCAGCCGCCGCCCGGCAGGCAATGCTTGGGCGAGTGTATCCTGCCCGAATCGGGTCCGCCGTCGAAAAAACTCAGGTACATGTCGACGGTCGAGCCATCCTCCCTGGCATAACGCCGGGAGAGATAATCCGTCGGCATCAGCACCTTCACGATGTTTTCACTTAAGTTTGCCTGCCCGATCATGCGCCAGCCCGCATGGCTGGCCGGAAATTCCTCGAAGGGCCGCCCCGGGGGCACTTCGAGATCGCGATGAAACGCCATGTACGTTCCGGCCCCGGCCAAAAGCAGCATGATGAAAATAAAACGGAAGCGAATATTCATGACCACCTCTTGAGTGCTGCGCCCAGGGCCACGAACATGACCACCGCTGCGAAAAAGACGAAGAATCCCGCGAATTCATGGAAAAAGCCCTCGGCTGCCGCCGCCCCGAAATATTGGGCCAGAACCCCCGTGGCGATGACCCGCAGGCAGTTGGTGAAAACCGCGATGGGCAGGGTCGAGGCGATGAGCACCACCCGGTCCCGGACCGAGGAGTGCAGCACGAATGCGTACGCCGTGCCCAGGGCCAAAAGGGACATGATGGAGCGCAGTCCGCTGCAGGCATCCGCCACCTCAAGGGTGATGCTTGGGAACATGAGGATGTTGCCTTCCTGCCAGATGACGATGCCCATGGCCTTGAGGGCCAGGACCGAAACCTTGGTCACAAAGAGTTTCAGGGGAAAGGCGGCGGCGTCATAGATAATGTAGGGAATCGGGATCATGAGCAGCAGATAGGCCAAAGGGGCAAGGAGAATCCCAAAAATCTTCCATCCCAGGATATAGAGCACCGATCCCGCGATGATGACCACCAGGGAGGCGCGCATGGTGAAGTATTCCGTGCCCAGCCAGCCGAAAAGAAGCATGGCCAGCCCAAAGAGGATGAGACCCATGCCGGACTCGGCCGGCTTGACCTCCGCCTCCAGGAGATCGTCCCGGCGCATGTAGACCAGATACCCGGCGATGAAAGGCACAAGAAAGCCGTGCGAGTAGTTGTCGTCGGCAGCCCACTGTCTGACCATGGGGACGACGATCGGCCAATAGACGACCCCGGCGGCAACGGCTAGAAAAACAACCCAGATGATCAGATTCTTTTGATTCTTCAAGAGTTCCATTCAGCTCCCCTCATCCGATGTTCACGTTCCAAAGGTCTGTCTTACTCCCAAACCCCGTCCAAAGCCTCCCGGTGCGCACCCCGTCCGACCAGGCTGCACACCTTGCGAGCGGCCTGGCAGGCGGCCCAGCCTGCCAGAGGAAAAGGATCGAGCAACTCAAAATCATCCATGGCCGCGAATCCGGATAACACCGCGTCCGGCCGCGCGGCGCTGGATCCGGATAAAAATGCATGGGCTTTTCGCATCATGTCTCCGCCCAGCCACCGCGTGGCGACCACCGGCGGGTTCAGGGGCGCACTGAAGTCATTCTCGCCCATGGCGCATTTGTAATAGTAGTAGGGAAAATCTATGCCCCGGGCGATGCTCTGCCCGACCGAACCCCAAAAACGCGGATTGACGTCGATGAGAAAACTCTTGTTCCGGACCTCGTCATGAAGAAAGTCCGCCTGACACGGCCCGGTCCATTGCAAATCATCAAGGAGGGTCTTCATCGCCGCCGTGGCATCGGGAAAATCCCGGCTAACCCGGACCGTCGGTTGGCCGTACGGGTGGGGATAGGTCTGCACGGTCCAATATGAGTCCGCAGCGACCAGGGCCCCGTCGCGGTAGAGCATGGCCACTCCCGCAATAGGACCTTCGATTTTCTCCTGAACGAGATAGCGTTCCGGGAGCACGTCAGTCCGCCCGGCCATCATGCGCAAGGCGGACTGGCTGGATACTTCCATCACCGACCACCCTCCCCCCCCCTGCTTGGGCTTGAGGACGGCAGGAAAATGAAAATCGGGCGGCAAGCCTGAAGTGACTGCGTCTTTGAGTTCCACGGTCAGGGGCATGCTCACCCCGAGACGCTCCGCAATGTTTTTGAGAGAGCGCTTGTCGTGCAGGCTGATGAGATCCTTGTACTGCGCCATGAAGATGCGCACATGAGGAGCAAGGACGGCGCGATGACGCGCCACGAAATAGGTTTCTTCCAGCACAGGGATAAGAACGTCGATTTTCTCCTTGTCGATGATCCGAAGAATGTCTTCGACAAAGCGGGCCTCATCCACAAAGGGCGAAGCGTACACATGTCTGCCGGCGGCATGACGCGACCAGAATGACATGGCGAGCGGATCGGAATCCGCCATGACCGCCTGGATGCCATGGCGACTTAAATTCTTGCAGATGCAGTAGGCAACACGAGTGCTGGCCGAAGTAATGAGTGCGCGTCCCACAGTATCTCCATTCTACACATTGAGATTAATTTTAAGAGCACTATTCATGAAGCTATCTTCCTTGCCAAAGAATTCTTCATAGACTTGAGAAAAGAGAACGTGCGCGAATTCTTGTCAAAATAATTTTTAGGATTTGAATAATAATTCAAAAAATACATACATCTTCCATACTGGCCGAGCCTGTCTTGAAGACCCTTCACATACGTATTCTTACAAGGATTACATGTTCCGCACGGCTTGGAAAAAAATGTTGGGCGGTGACAAAACCATGAAAGATCCAGTATGTCCGCAAAATCGTGTTCTGTCGCTATTCTTCGCATGTCCACTTTATAAATGTCCGTTATCGCGAAAACAAAATGATGGAAAAGATCATAGACAGGCGTTCCTTTAAATTTTGAATCGATAACGCGATATCCCTTTTCATCTTTCGATAAATAATTTGCAATGACGGAACGGCAGCCGACAACAGAATCAGAACGTTCAATAACCAGCTCAATTTCCGACAGGCCGAATTGATCGGCCCAGATGGACAACCACTCGTATTGCCCACCCAGTCTCTCTTTAAGTCCTGCATAACAGGCGGATAAATGTATATTTTCACCCACATCTGTTTTGTCAAAATAGAGTGTCGGCAACAGAAGATCACTCAATTCAGGATATTTTTGCTTCAAGGTACGCTTGATGTTGCTCATCGCCTTGAACTCGTGGACAAGAGACCAGCGGAACGGATCAATTATATAGTATGTCTGTACAGGACATTTTTCCACCACGACAAGGTAAAGCACTCTGAATGTCGAGTCCCACCCGCCAGTCCATAATACTTTCTTGACTTCACTCATTGATCCCTCTTCACCAGTATAGAACTGATAATTTCAGCATGTTACCAAAATTTAACCCATCTATTCTTCACAAGCCGCAGCACTATCTCCACAGTAAACATTTTCGTAAACATATGACCACTTTTGTCTCCACTGAGCAATTCTATCAAATTTTTCCTGGAAACATATTTTGATATTTCAAGATCATGACCGTGAAAAAACGCATCAATCCATGATCCACAATCCTTATTCAGCCATGTCTCCCAATCTTCGAGCGGGACCTGATTTATTTCTTTATTCAATGTATTGCGAATCTTATGGTTAACCCTGTACAGGAAGTGAAATAAATCTCCCCCCAGGACAAAATCGGGACGCGCGCTGACAATGGGTATTTTTGCAAGGTGCGGAGCTTTTTTCGCCAGCAGATAGGACTGCATGACCATTTCGCAGCGCGAGCCGCGACTATGCTCGGGCAAAAACTGGGAATAGCTCAGCATGCTGAGTTCCGAAGCGAAACCGTACTCTATGATTTTCGTATCGTATGCAGGAACTCGCCACGTGGTGAAGTTGTCTGCGATTTTCATTTCCCCGCCAAAATATCTCGCACCAATCATGTACAGGCTATATGAAAAATGATGAGCGCTGGACGTAAAACTCCCAAATCTATCAGCAAGTAAACAATTAGTTTCTATAATATGATCAGAAAAATTACCAATGTCATCTTCAAATATATCTCCCCATGAACCATTTTGAAATTCTGATGTCTTGCCTTCAAAGAGGTCGTACACGTCTGGAGAAGTCAATGGATGCCATCCAGCATGTCCACGCAGCGCACCCAAGGCAACACCACTCAGGGTAAGCGGATAATTCGTCCCATTTTGCGTTATCGAGCGATACACGTGCAGCAATGTGGCCCGTTTCACCCCTTGTGTTCCGGAAGATACATAAACAGTGTCCAGCATAAGTTCAGGCAAACCGGCCACGAATTCCTGATCAAACAAAACCTCCTTGTGCAACGTTCCGGCGCTGCGGGCCACTCTTGCCGCACGGATCAGATCCGACGTACCGGGAATCCCGTAGGTGTAAGTTGTCATGTCCGCACCGGTCGGCTTGAAACCCAGCACTGTCCGTGCATCCCAACCGGCTGTGATGGGGCATGCCATCTGTGTATTTTCAAAATAAAGAGGGAATCTTTCCGAAAAAACTTCCAAGGCTGCTTCAAGTGCCTTTTTTTTCTTGAGAAGCGGCGTATGCACCTTGAATTCCGATGCATAGGTGAATATTTTGTACACAATTGAATCTTGCAGCGAAAACTTCATCACCGTGCCTGCAGAAGCTCTGTTTACACCTTCTAGAAAACTTACGTTTGAGACTGAAAAATTGTAATATAAAAATTCCCATATCCATTTCTTGCTGACATTAAACACATCCAGCTTGCAAAAAGACGAGACCTCAGACCCTATATATAAATTTCCGGAATCAATCCCCCAGTAAATGGGATACTGGCTTCTTCTGTCGGTCAATACAAACACTTCATTTTCAATATTATTTACTGCGATTATCCCATACATGCCCTCGAATTTGGATAATTCATAAAATGATTCCCGGCTGAGAGCATCGGATATGATCTCAATATGATTCGAAGGAATATCAACCACATCCCCTACTATGAATATCTTCCATTTCAAATTCTCATAAAAAATTGAATATTTCATTTCCGGTGAAGGAGTTTTTCCAATTCTGATGCGAAAATTCTTTCCTATGAAGCTTGAGAGTGTACGTGTACGGCAAGGATTCAATGTTTCATCGACATCATGAAAAAGAGAATCCTGATTCAAGCATTCTTCATTGCATCCGAAGCAACTAAAAAATGAGGACATATACACCTCGATCTATACATACATGAATTTTCAATCCAGCTCTTTCATGTAAAGTCATGTCCTGCCTACTCTCATTGCGGAAGATAGGGACCTTCAAACACACCCTGTCCAAAGGTCGTTACAATGATTCGTGTCATGTCCGAAGGATCAAAATTAATGCTTTGCACCGATGCAGCAGGAAATTCCGAATAATGCCGCCAAGTCGCCCCGCCATCCTGGCTGTAGAGCAAACCGTTCCTGGAAGTACCGGCATAAACCAACCGGGAATTTTGAGGATGAAGGGCCACAGCCATGGTTTGCTCGTAGTTCTCCCCCCGGGCCGCTTTTTGAATCATCTCGTCGGTCAGGACATGCGCCCAGGAGTCTCCGCCGTCCGTCGTCTTGTATATGCCGCCCTGCATCCAGTGCCCTTCCGAAGAGCCGGCCGAGACGTACATCACGTCTTCGTTTTCAGGGTCCCAGGCGAAATTAGTGGTCCACCAGACAAGGTTGACGCCACTACTGATTGACTTCCATGTTTCGCCGCCATCCATCGACTTCCAGACGCCGCCCGGAACCGTGAAAAAATTATTCTTGGAGCGCAGCCCTGTGATGAGGCAGTACAAATTTCCGCTCTTCGGATGCACGCGTAACCGGTAGATATGCAGATTTGGCGCAACGCCCGGGCCCGGTGAAATTTTTGCCCACGACGTTCCTCCATCAACGGACTTGTACACACCCGCTTCGTCATCATCGCCTTCCCCATACACACCGGCATAGAGGGTTCGCCGATCAGGAGGCGACGCGGGATCGAGAGTCACGGTGGTGCAGACCTGTTTGGGCAGTCCGGATGAACTGCCCGGCTTATAGGGAACCTGCCAGCTCAGGCCGCCGTCCGTGGATCTGACCACCCCACCCTGATGCCCCCGATATCCCGATTTGGTAACCGAAAGATTGGAATGGTGCGGAATGTCGTGACGGGCGCTCACCGCCGCATACAGCACGTCCGGCACATCCGGATCGTTGACCAGATCATAGAACGTGTTCCTCCAGGGCGAACCCTGCGCCGTCCATTGCCAGCTTTTTCCGCTGTCCGGCGACCTGGCGAATCCGATGTCCGTGTAGGTGATGTAATGTCTGGCCGGGTGATGGGGGTCGAAATGATAGCCCCAGGCGCTGGTCACCTCCAGCCCGATGCTCCGGTAATGCGCCGACTTCTCCGGCCCAACGACGACCTCTGTGGCCATGCGCGGATGCCATGTCTCTCCTCCGTCCCGGGTGCGATACAGTTCGCCCTGCGTAACGAGAAAGGCTTCCTCGGGCTTTCGCGGATTGACCGTAAAACCCTTGGGCGAGATCAGATAACTCCATTTCAGGGAGTCCTGAATCCAGGTCGGTTCCACATTCGCCTTCCAGCCGTATTTGCGGGCGAAATCGGCCATCCTGAAACTCGGGTTCCAGCTTTGGCCGCCGTCAATGGAACGAAGCAGGTTGATGTTGACGTTTGATCCGGTCTGGGCGGCATAGACGACATCAGTCTGCCCGGGGGCCATGACAAGATGATTTTCGCCCCCATAGGGTGAATGCGCGAGGGCCCAGCTCGATCCTTGATCCGTGGAGCGGATGATGCCGAACTTGTGCAGACTGGCCACCATGAGCGAACCTTTGTCCGACACCGCGCCAGCAAGCCCCATGGCAGGGTGCCCCTTGATTGCCCGCCCGTCGACGACCACGGGAGACGTCGTCCACGTCTGGCCCCGGTCACGGCTGCACGCGACAGCATCCGGGTCCGCCATGGCGCAGAGGACCTCGCCAAGGATGACGGTCTCGGATGTCTGCCTGTCCAGCACCTTTTTCCAGGTCGCGCAGTCGTCATCAGTGCGCCACAGCCCGCCCTTCGTGCCGACGAGAAGAACATCCGGCGAGCCGGGAATCGCGGTCAGATGCAGAATCGCGTCCTTCCCCCAGGGCATGCCGTCCACCTTGGGCCACGAGCGTCCCTGGTCCGTGCTGACCCGCAGCGCGCTCTTCCCCGACCGCCAATAGATGCGATCCTTGAAGAACACCGGGGGCGTGGAGAACTGCATGAAGCGAAAGCCCTGGGTGTAATGGATCAGCTCCCACCGCTCGCCACCGTCTTCCGAGCGGTAGGCGCCGCCCATGTCGGTGACCAGAAACATGAGTCCCTCGTCGTATGGAGAGATGGAGATGACGTACATTCCGCCCCCGCCGCCAATGCCGCGCGGGGAAAACACTCCCGTATTCACCGTTGCAAACGATGACGGCGCGGACATGCCCATGATGACGAACACGGCCCAGAACATCAGGCCATACACCACGCAGCCACCATGCTTTCTCCCTTCCATTATTCGTGACACGATTCGTCCCTCACCCGCCCAAGCATGGCTATCTTCATTTTTTCCCAGTTTTCGACCGTGAGCTTCCCGCCTCCCCGAAAGAGACGCGCCAGGCGGCTTCCGCCCCGCACCTCCTCCAGAAACAGCGGCAACAGCCACGGCCCGAGATAACGAAACCCAATGCGTCCCTCGACTCCCGGAGGCCCCACACGGGAAAAACGAAAACACCCGTTCTCATCCAGGGCCGCCGGCCGGAGCCGTTCCCGAGACCCCACCGTGGTGCCGACATAATACCCGGATGCCGCGTCAAACACTTCCTCGGTGTACCCGCCGCCGGGCCAACAGAAGAAATCGATCTTCTTGTGCAGGTTGTCTTCAAGAACGGCCTTTGAATCCGCAAGTTCCCCATGCACCCGGAGCATGAACTCATCATGCGTCTCGACGCTGGTTTGCTTCCAGGCTTTCATCATTTCGTCGGCCATGCCGTGCAGATCACGCCTCCAGTCCGGCCCGTCGAAAAATGATCTCCCCATCGAGGCCACGACTTCGCGCAGCGCCCGGCCAACGCGCTCGTCGGGACGAAAAACGGGACCATCCATGGACTTGGCGTGTTCATAAACCGGCTCGCCCCAGACGCCCGGATCGGATTTGAGCTTCAGATAGCCCCACTTGTCCTCGGGACAGGCGTTCCAGTCCATCCAGTAATATGTATCGCCCGGATGCCGGAAATCCACGATCTTCGGCCCTGAGGGATACCAGGTGTGCGTAATCCCGTGGGACTGGATCTCCATGACTCCGCTCTGCTCCAGGGCGCGCATCTCGCTCCAGGACAAAAAACCGGCGCTTGGCAACCGGGCGCTTTCCGGACGCGTCGGATCGAATTGGGGGCGGGGCTTGACGGCGGGGTCGACAAAATCGGTTGAGACGAAAATCGTGCCGCAAAAACCGTGCTTTTTCAGCAGAGGCGCGGCAAAGACCCAGTTGTCCAGATAGCCGTCGTCAAAGGTCAGGGACACGACCCGCTCCTGCTCAAGGCGACCGGCCAGTGCGATGTCCATGTACTCGCGCAGAAAAACGGCGCGATACCCGAAACGCCTGAGCGCACCGAGTTGGGCGTCGAAGAGCTGCCAGGGGACCGTGAGAAAATTCCAGGCCCAGCGTCTGTCGGGCACTCCCACGGTGTGAAACATGACGGAACTTGTTCCGGGTCGCGACATCACTGCACCTCGCATACGATATACCTGTGTTTTCCACCAATTGTGCGTGGGATTTCATCCACAAAGCGGACCCGCAGCCGGATCTCGCCCTCGTGATCATGTGCGACGCATTGCGGCAGGGCATTGAGCTGCATCGTGGACGCTTCACTCACGCCCTCCTTGCATTTGACCAGCAGTTCCACTTCCCCAGGCACGGATTGCCTGAACTGGAATGAAAGAACGCCCTCTATCTCCTTGATGATCTTGACAAAATATGCGCCGTGAATCTTGCCGCCGCCTGCGGCGAGCATGTAGTCATAGACGCGGCCGATATCCATGCGAATGAGGGGAAAACCCCGGCCGCAGGAACAGCCATGGGAGAGCGGGGTCGCGTAATCGCCGATCTCGTAGCGCAGGAGCGGCATGGTCCGATTGGTGAGGCCGGTCACGACCAGGCGCTTCAGTTCCGCACCCGGCTCGGGCAGGAACTCGGCATAGGCCGAATGCGTCAAAAGATGCATGCCGCCGTGCTCGCACTCCACCGCGATGCACGGCACCTCCCTGCTCCCGTACTGGTCATGGACCCGGCACCCGAACGCCTGCGCGATGAGGGCGCGCTGATGGTCATGGAGCTTCTCAGCCGAGGTCATGACCGCGCACACGCTCGAAGGCTTGCGTCCGCAGGCCAGGATGTGTTCGGCCAAATCGCTCAAAACGGAGACATAGCCGTACACGAAGACCCTGCGAAAACGCGCCAGAACCTCCAGCCAATCATCCATCTCCTTGCGCCCGTAGCGGTAGGCGCTCAAGGTCATGGACCCTGAAAGCCATTGCTTCAGATCCACCGACGGCCGCGCAGTCCCCTTATCCCTTGGATTGCCCCAAATGTTGACGATCATGTCGGAGGGCTTCCATCCCGCGAACGTGAGCCCGAGCATGAAGCTGCCCTGCATGGCATCGAACACGTCCATGTCCTGATAAAATCTGACAGGCTCCCCGGTGGACCCCCCCGTGGCGTTGTCCACGCGGCGGGAAGCATCGGATGCGGACGAAAGCATGCGCGGCAGGCTTTCGCGCAGATCCTGCTTGGTAAGAGTCGGCAGACCGGCAAAATCCTCGAATGTCCTGATGTCGCTCGCCTTGAGGCCGAGTTCGTCAAAAAGATCGCGATAGAACGGCACCGTGCGGACGGCATGATCGACCACCTGGACAAGCCGGGCCAGTTGCCGCCGCCGCAATTCCTCCACGGACAGCCGTTGCAGGGCGACGCCTTCACGCATGAGCGCATAGCGCCTGCTTCCGCGCAAGGAGTGCATCGCCTGGCGCATTAGACCTATCATGGCCGCCTCCCCGCATCCGCATACAGCTCTGCATAACGCTCCACCATCCGCTCATGCCCGTATTGCCCATGAATCAGGGCCTTGCCCCGCGCCGCCATGTCGGCGCGCGCAGCGGCGTTCTCGACCATCCATGCCAGCCCGCCGGCCAGGGCCGTGACCTCCCGAGGTGCGACAACCCTGGCCGTCACGCCATCCTGCACGACCTCGCCGATCCCCCCGACATCGGTGGTGAGCACAGGCAAGCCCGCAGCCATGGCCTCCAGGACCGAGATCGGCATGCCCTCGCGCATGGAGGACAAAACAAAGACGTCCATGAGGCCAAGCAGGGCCGGCACGTCCCGACGCATGCCCGCCAATTGGACGAATTCGCCAAGGCCAAGCTCGCTGATCAGGGATTCGACGCCCGGCCGGGTCTCGCCGTCGCCCACCAGCAGGAGACGGACGCCGGGATGTCTGCGCCGGACCTCGTCAAAGGCCCGCAGCAGGCCGGGGTGATCCTTGGCTTCGCTGAACCGGGCCACATTTCCGAACACCGTGATGTCCGGCCCTCCCCAGCTCTCGGGCAAAAGCCCGCGCGTTTCAGGGCTTGGCGCCGCTTGCGTGAAACGTCCCAGGTCCACCCCGTTGGGGATGACCTGAATCCTGCGCGTATCGATGCCGACGCGTTCGACCATGAAGGATTTCAAATTCTCCGAAACGCAGGTGACCGCGTGCACAAACGGCGCGCAAAGGCGCACCACGCGCCGCAGCATGGGTTGCTGTTCGAGGGAATGCTTGGCGTGCTCGGTGTACACCACGCGCACACCGGCCAGCAGCGCCGCCGGGAGTACGAAGGAGAGAAGATAGCCGGCCTGGACGTGCGCCACATCGACCCGCTCGCGGCGCAGCACGCCCGCAAGAGCCTTCCAGACCGGGAAACGGCGGGGGGAACTTGACGAGAGCACATGCCAGGGCAACCCCTGGGCCTCGATGGCCGGGATCAGCGCGCCGGTGCCGCGCACCAGCCCGCACACCGAGCCCCGCACGCCCGCCTTCTCCAGAATGGTCAAGGCCAGGCTCTCGGCCCCTCCGGGGGCCAGGGAGACGACGCACTGCATCACATGGAGCTTCACGGGCGCTCTCCGATGACTTTGGCGGGAACGCCGGCAGCGATGCTGTACGGCGGTATCGGCTTGGTCACCACGCTGCCGGCCGCGATGACGCAGCCCTCGCCCAGATCGGCCATGATGATGGCGCCGTTGCCGACCCAGCAGTCCCGCCCAATGGTAATGGGCTGGAACTCCCCGCCCTGCAACCGGATCGGGATGTCCCGGGAGTCAAAACGGTGCTGGTTCTTTCCGCCGGTTACCATGACGTAGGTGCCGATCATGCAGTCAGCCCCGATATGGCATCGGCCGATATTGGCGCCCGTGCTGAAGGCCGTATTGTGGCCGATGCGGATATCCGGAGATGAAAACGTGGTCAGAAATCCAACAGCACAGCTTTGCGGACACTCGTTCATCGCAATACGGTAAAACCCCCCACGAATATACGAACCCAAAAATCCTGGAAAAAGAGATAAAAATTGCGACATGCTTATAAATGCGCCGTTTTTTCCGACAAAATAAGATCCAATCCGATATATGACATACGGAATTATTGCGATAACGAGAAAAGTTGCATGGAATAATTTCTTTATCATATATAATCAGCCCCTAGCTATGTGTGCATTAAACCTGAAAGCCTGTTGAAAAATTCATGTTAAATGACAACAGCCGCCTGCTGCTCCTTCCACATCCGGTATCGATCCTCCCCAAAATGCTCCTTGAGTTCTTCGGGAATGGGAAGTTTGCCCACAATGCGGCCCGGATTGCCCTCGACAAGACAGAAAGGAGGAATTTCACCCGCCACGTGAGTCCCGGTCTTGGCCACGACCCCGTCACCGACTCGCGCTCCGGGATACAGACAGGTTCCGGCGCCAAGCAGGCACAGATCACCCACACTCACCGGCCTGACGCTTTTCCGAGACGGACTTCCGCCTCCGGAAGTCATCCTTCCGGCCGCGTTGGCGATGGGATGTCCGGAGTTGTCCATGACGATGCGGCATGCGATGAGCCCCCAACTGCCGATGACGACGCTCTTGGCGATCAGAAACCTTGATCTCGGAGCAATGTAGGTGTTGTCACCGATCCTGAGCTCAGGCTCGTCAAATATCTTGAGGCCAGCCAAGCTGACGTTGTCGAACATCGTGACATTTGAACCTATGTATATATTCAATTTCCCTGCGATACGGGCGACTCCATCTCCACCATAATACATCTTGAATCCCGGTCCGACTTCCCTGCACATCGACTTGAACATGGGCTCGTAGTAAACGACACGCCAGAAATCATGCCACATTGCAGTTCTCAATGCCCATTCATGATACAAAAACCTGTGCAACCCAGGAATAACAGGGACAGATAGCCCTATAAATTTCTTTGCGACGTCATGGAGCTTTGAATGAAATGGAGTTTCACGGCGCCGGATCGCCAGTTTGAATTCAGAAAAATTACGCATTTTTGTTTCCTTCAAGAGTTTGCGCCACGAGGAGTTCTTTATAGAGTGCCAGCACACGATCCACTCTGGCCGTTGGTGAAAAATTATCGAGCGCGCGGCGTCGCCCCGCTTCGCCCATGGCCTGCATGCGACTCGGCGATTCCAGCATGCGAATGAGCGCCACAGCCAAAGACTCGGAATCACCCGCCGTGACCATGAAGCCCGTCTCGCCTTCAACCACCACCTCGGGCACTCCGCCAACCCGACTCGAGACCACCGGCTTTGCGAATATCATGGCCTCCAGGGCCACATTGGGCATGCCCTCGCTCAAGGAAGGCATGGCCACGAGATCCATGGCCCGGTAATAATCGCCCAAACCTGAAACATGCCCTGTAAAATAAACCGCCCCCGCGAGCCCGCATCGGGCAGCCTCAGCCTCCAGCATGGCCCGGTCCTGGCCGTCACCCAAAAGAATCCCCACCGCATTGGGCACACGCTGGCGAGTCCGAGCCAGGGCCTTGAGAAAAAAAATCTGCCCTTTCTCAGGACTCAATCTTCCAACCACCCCAACAACCAGCGCTTCGCCGGAAATACCCAATTCGTGCCGCACATCACGTCCGCTGGAATCATTGAGTTCAGCCGGGTCCACGGCATTGGGAATCACCGTCATCTTGCGCTGCGCGATCCCCGGCAGTCTTTTCCCCAGCGCTTCGGAAACAGCGACAACTCGTGTTGCCAGCGTCACCAGACCCATTTCAACGATCCTGTAGCAATGCATTTTCATGTTTTCGGAAGTCCAGCCGTGAACATAAGCAACCCAGGGAAGTCGTACGCGTCGTTTCAAAAGAGCGCACAGTACATGGCTTTTATATCCATGCGACTGCAATATCTGACAGCCTTCCCTTTTAACGATGCTCTCCGCCTGATCCACCAAGTTCATGTCAAATTTTTTATTCTGGCGAAGCTCGGCGACATTGGCTCCCGACAAACGCATGACTCGTGCAAACTCCGATTCACAGCCTGATTCCGTGACAAAATCCACGAGCACGGGATCACAAAGCTCAAAACCGCCCGATCGCAGAAACTGAAGCAGTCCCTTCCCTGGCCCGCCCAATTTGGAGGTGGCCAAACTGATGAACACGCGCGGCCTCATTTGACACCCGCAGCGGCTTGAGATTTTGCCGAAAGAGTCTCTTCAATCCAATCGGAGACCATCTGCGCCTTGTCCGTCCACGCATCCCCTTTCAAACACTCCCGCCTGGTCTCAAGGTCCACGACATCAGACAACGCCTTGTCCACTTCACTCGCAAAATCTTCCGGCTTGGCCGCAATGCGCAGATGCTCCTTGAAACGAAAAACTTCCGCCATTGCCGTGGTCACGATCGGTTTGCCTGTCGCCAGATACTCTCTGAGCTTGAGAGGATTTGCAGTATTGGTGTGCTGATTCACCACGTAGGGTATTATGGCCACATCAAAAACCGACGAATAGCGCGGCAATTGCTCATAGGGCACGGCCGGCAACCAGCGAAAGTTCGGCCTTGATTCCAGAGTGCCAAGATCGATGCGTTTTGTGCCGATGAGCACAACAGTCCAATCAACGCGCCAATCGAGCAGCATGCGAATAATTTCCACATCTAGATGAGAGTCGATAAGTCCGTAAAAACCGATTATTGGACCTTGAATATCCGCCAAAGAGAGTAAACGGTTCTGCGTAACGGTTGCCGTGGAAAAATGATCGACATCGACTCCATGCGTTAACAGAAAGGTGCTCTTATTAACACTTTTCTTCGCCGAATAAAGCTCATCGGAAACCGCCATGACAATATCAGCTTTTTCCAAAAGTTTCTTTTCAAATTCCATAACCAAACCTGGCAAATTCATACCAGGCCATATTGTAAAATCATCAACACAATAATACGACACAATACATTCATCAAAATATCCAATATATTCTGAAGCATTCGGTACTGTTGCAAGAAATATTGGATTACGAATATCCCATTCATCCATGTATTTTCTGACTGTACGAACGACATTCCACCTATTGAAATTTCGAACAGAAGAAACGTTGTTGAAAGGAATCATGACGGGTGAAATAATCCGTAGATTATCCGGCAGGGCTTCTTGCGGCGGATTTGAAGTCCACGAAGCAATTTTTCCGGCGGCCCTTTTCACATCGTACAGACTGAGTCGGGGCAGGCGCAGGCCGATGGTGTTGACCCACAGCACCCGGTTATGCGGCAGGAAATGCTGCATGATGTGCTGACAACTGAACGGATGCCGCCCCCAGTCGTCGGAAAAAACCAGAAAATTCCTACCCTTGATCATACGCATCTCCATGCGCTCTCAAATGATGAAGGCGGGATCGCCACGGGGATGCACGTCATGTCCGCACCGCGTCCGCGAACCCGACCAACCTGCGATCCAGACGGAAGAGCCCGTATTGCACCAAAATGATTACCAGTCCCTGCATGACCGACATCGCAAATAAGGAAAGATATCCCGGCCCCATGTAATCCTTGACCGAAATCCAGAAAATCCATTGAGGCAAGACATGCGTCAGCGCGACGCATCCGAGCAACTGTATATAACTCGACAGAGGCGCATCTGCCTGCCGAAACGCATAATACGGAAGAAGGCATGCTCTAAAAATAAAAGAACAGAAAAAAAATGACCACCCAACCCCAACAATTCCAAAGTACATCATTGAGATCATTGAAGCGAAAACTACGCAAATACCCTCTCCGATATTGCAAATCGCAGTTATTCTATGTTGAGAAATACCCATGAGAAATTCTTGCGCAGGTATTATACTTGTAGAGAATATTGTCCCGATCGCCATGGGCACAAGAACAAGCTGCACGTCCCGAAACTCGGGACCAAGCCACAGCTCGACAAACTCTCCGCCGTAGAAAACAAGACAAAGCCCGACATAGGCCGAAACCCGATAACTGAGCCATAACGCGCTCAGCATGGATTGCCGAATCCCATCGTGATCGTGTTGAGCCTGAAGGCGGCTGAAATGGGGAATGAATATACCGAACGCGCTACGAATCAGATTGGTAAAATAGGAAATCAGTTGGGTTGCGATGGAAAAAACCGCAACTCCTTCCGCGCCGATGGCCTTGACGATGATGTATGGCTGCGACCTGAAGCGCATGGCCTGGCCCACCTGAGCCACCAGGGAGGTCAACCCGAACCGGAAAAGCTCTCCCCCCAGCCGCCAATCGACATATTTGAAGCGGATGCTGACCGAAAAGCCGCGCCGGGCAAAAAGCCAATAGGCTACGCCTTCCAGAAGAAAACCCGCCCCATTGACCACGGACAGAAACATCAGGCCGTTGTCCCCGGATATCCAGATCAGGACCGACAGACTCACGATCACGTTCTTGACCATGGAAATGAAGGCCAGCAGGGTCCAGCGCATCTCGCCCGCCAGCACCCCATTCCATGTTCGAAAAAGGAAAAGCAGGGAAAATGTACCAGCATAGATGGCAAAATATGTCTGCGCTTGGGCAAAATCAGCGCTCTGCGGGATATGGTCCTTGCCTAAATAAAGCAGTATAATTGTAATAATGCATGACAAAAGGCACGATATGACGTTCAGCGCGATCCCAGTGGAACAAATGCGATTTATTTCCTTCTGATCTTCACGGGCAATGGCCGCTGCCACGAATTTGGAAACCGCCTGGGAAAGTCCGAAATCAAGCAGGAGATAGTTGGCCACCGTGGCGCTGATCAGCGCCCAGACACCGTAGGCGGCCTGGCCTATGGCATTTATTATGACCGGCGTCACAAACAAGGCAAAGACTATCCCCACCCCAAAGGACACCAGGCGCAACGTCGAGTTGCGTATGAGATAACGCATCATTCTCACAGGCGCACCTTTTGCTGCCGCACCTGCAGCGCGCTCAGCGGAGGATATCTGAGCGGAGCGCTGGAGCGGATTTTTTGCGGAACAGGCGCGTCGTTTGACTGGACATGATGAAAATGCATAACCGCAGCCAAACCGAGCAGATAGTACAGCGTCGAGGAATACCCCGCGGAAATGAAGAAACTCGCTGTCCCGAAGCCGACAATCCCGACCTTCAAGGCAATCCAGCGTGCTCGGGTGCCGGTGCGCTCATCCTCCTCGACATGTCGCGTGATGAGCTGCCAGGCGCTGCAAAGCATGGCGAGATACAGAATGAATCCGGGGAGCCCCAGTTCAGCGGCAAACTGAAGGTAGGTATTGTGCGCCGTGAGCCCGATCTTGCCATCAAGCAGAAAGTGCGCTGTCCCGAACATTCCGATGCCCACGCCAAGCACCGGATTGTCGGCCACGATCTCAAGACCGTTCTTCCAAATTTGTACGCGACCGGACCTGCCCTCAAGATTGTAATCGGCGGCTTCGCCCTCCGCAGTGAGACTCGCAAACCGATCCCACAACGACTGCTCGGCAGTCGCCACGACAACGAGACCGGCCGCACAGACAAGGGTCAAAGCCAGGAGTCTGAACTTTTTGGCGGTCAGGACGAAATACAGGGCCTGGACGCCAATCGCGACGATCGCCCCACGCGAGCCGGTCAGGACAAGTCCGAGCAGGACCATGGCGCCCAGCCCCAGATAAAAACCGCGCCGAACCATGTTCCCATTCATGGCCTCGGCCAGAACAACGGGCATGAACGTGACAAACAGGAGCGCGATGTCGTTCGGATCGTACGTGAAGCCGGCGGTAATCCTGCCGGCGCCCTTGCTCATGATCATTACACCGGCCAGCAAGGAGATGCCGTAAATGAGCGCTGCCCTGTATTGATTCAAATGGCCGGCGGCTGAAAGCAGTACCAGACAGCACGTAAAAAACAGGATCCGAGTGAAAGAAAGCAAACTGTTCAAAGCCCCGGTGCCCCAGACGCTGAACGGAACGCTCACCATTGCCATGATGAACAGCAAAAACAGATAGTGTGCAAACGGAACGCTGGCCCTGAGCTTCCCCAAAAGTCCTTTCGGCAAGAAAAATAATGAAATGAAGCCTGCTGCAAAAGCAATTTTCCCTAGATGCAAAGGAACAAGAAAGGTGAATAGCTCAGGCATTCGAGCCATGACCACAAAAACTATGATAAAAATTACTATTGCGTGCATACAGCCTCTTAAAAATTGTAAATGAATAACTTAAAAAAAATAACATTTAACTATAAATAACTAAAAATTTTAAATCTCTTATATTTTATTTTAATGTTTAAATAATATCTGCTTATTGGATAAATACATATTAATGCAATAAGAGCTATAAAATAACTCATTGGCAAGCTAAAATAGACATTTTTTGCTATTGGCCAATACATTTTATTTAAAATTTTTGACAATCCAACAGCAATAATTTTACATAGTGGAAGATGAACTATATATATAAAAAGAGATGTCGACCCAATGCTTATTAAAAACTGACACCGCAAGGAAAAATAATCGATCAAAAAGAAAAAAATAAAAATCGTCCCCAGTGCCACAAGTGAAAAATACAAGGAAGGCGGGTATTTAGAAATATTTACAAAAGATGCCACCGTCTTCCATGTTTCAGGATATTCCTGCCACAAAGGCTGGTACCCGTAGACATTTGCACCGCGAAGCACCAGCCACACAAAAATGAGAGACAAGCCCAGAAAAAGGAAAACACTCATTCTCTTCTTGAGGGGCAAGAGAAACAAATGTCCTGTGGCATACCCCAAAAGCATCATTCCAAACCATGGTATGACAGGAAAACGATTGAATATTGATGTGCCGCCAACGAATCCAAATGTATCGGCGGTCATGAAGATCCGCCAAATCACATGGCCTTCACCCGGAAAGCCATAGAGCGCAGGCAGTCCGTGTCCGGCCAGAATCGCAACGCTCATGAGAAGAAGCATATTTCGAGGCAGCTTGGAAAAAAATGACAGCAGGATCATGGACATCCCGATGCTCCACAGCACATCGAGAGATGCCGGATACTCCGACGTGAAGAGCTGCATGACGGTCCTTACCAACTGCAGCGCGATCAACAGCAATCCCCTGGGGATCAGGAAGCCGCCCAGTGATCTCTGGACTCCGCCCTTGTGGGCCCACAGATAGGCACCGACACCGGCCAGAAACAGAAAAATGGGCGCCCCGCTGTGCGTGAACCAGCGATTGAAAAAAACAAAGACCGTGGTCACGTTGACGTTCAGCATGGCCAGCGGGAGCGGCGAGGCCTTGCCCATGACCGCGGCCGCTTCATAGGAGAGATAGTCGTAGCTGTGCCCCACGACCATGAGCATGATGGCGATGCCCCGCACCATGTCGATGGATTCTATGCGCGAGGAAACAGGCGCCTGGACCGTGACGGATTCAGCCATGTCAGTTCCCCCTCGGATTCCAGGTCACGAACCTCTCGCCCTGTGCGAGCCGGAAAAGCCCCAGCAGCGCGGCCCAATGAAGGATGAGAAACATCCACGCCGCGTGCGAAATGCCTCCCCGCCCCCGAAATCCCGCCCAGGCCGACACGGCCAGAGCTGCCAGTCCGAAGAGGACGATGGACTGAAAAACCCCGCTCCCCGCCCCCGCGATGGCGCTCGCGCCCAGCACAGCCAGCAGCGGCAGGGTCAGCCAGCGCAGCATCTTGTGCGAGACGAGCTGCCACAGAAAACCGAGGCGACCTGCCTGCACAAGAGCGCCGCTGAAACGCAGGCAAAGCAGCCAGGACTGCGCCATGATGCGCGTCTGCCGCCTGAGTTCCGCCCCGCCGCTATTTTCCCCCACCTCGACCACCACGGCCGATGGCTCGCTTATGGCGCGCTTTCCGCGCAGGACAACCTGGATGGGATGCAGGAAGTCATTGATGTATTCAGGGCGCAGGGGTTCGAAAAGTTCCTTGCGCAAGGCGTAGATCGCCCCGTCGGCGCCGACGATGGAAAAAAGCCCGCTCTCGCCGCTCTTGATCCATTCCTCGTAGCGGCGGTACAGACCGCCCGGAGTCTCGCGCCCGTCCTTGTCCGCATACACGCTGCGCCCGCCGACCAAACCGACATCTTCGGATGCAAACGGCGCCGCCAGTTTGCGCATACTGTCCGGTCGGAACATGGAATTGGCGTCGGTGAAAACCAGAATATCCCCGGCAGCCTCCCCCGCAGCTCTGTTGATGGCCCGGGTCTTACCCCCGCGCGAAGGCTGCCGCAGCAGACGGACCTGCGGGGAGGCGCACTGCGCGACCAGGGTCTCGGTGGCGTCATCACTGCCATCCGAGACCACCAGAAGCTCAATGCGGTCCTGCGGATAGTCGAGTTCCAGAAAATTGCGGATCTTGGCCGTAATGACGCGCTCTTCGTTGTAGACCGAGAGCAGCACGCTGATGCTTGGAAGCTCACCGGGCGGCACGAACCTGCGCTTGCGGCCAAGGATGGCGACAAGCAGCGGATACCCGGCAAAGGCGTACGCAAGAGTCAGCAGGGAGATCCAGAACAGCGCGTTCATGCCGCGACCTCCTTGACGCTTGCGCATCTCTTTACAGGCAGATCCTGGAAGACCCGCACAATGGCCCTGATGTCGTCACCGTGCACATGGCCGTGGGTGGGCAGGGTCAGAAGATTTGCGGCCAGCAGCGAGGCTCCGGGATAATCGCCGACCGACGTCAGAAACGGCGCCAGTCCCGAAATGCGGTGCAGGGCCAGGGGATAGGAACGAACTACGCCGAGCGCCTGCGCCTGAGGCGCGACGCCCCCCGGCCAGACGCCTGAAAGCGGCAGAAGCGGCAGGCGCAGATACACCGGCACTGTCCCGGCGGCCGGCTGCACGACGCGCATTCCAGGCACCCCCTGCAGCCCTGCGTGCAGGGTCGCGGCAGTCCTTCGACGGGCCGCATTCAGGTCGTCCAGCCGGTCCAGGGCGCTGCGGCCTATGCCTGCCCGCAGCTCGTCCAAAGACTCAAGGCGAAAATCCGGATCGAAAACCGAGCGTCCGATCCCCAGAAACGGCAGGGAGGCCGGCAGCCAGTAGGCCCGGGGATGGAGCATGACCATGAGCGCCAGCGCCAGCGCCAGGTTCCGGGCGGTCCGAATTCTGCCGCTCGCCGCGAAAAGCGCGGGCATCGCTCCAAAAGCTTCCGCCAGGTCCTCGCGGTCGGTCAGGACGATCCCCCCGTCCACGGCGGTGATGTTCTTGCCCCGGCTCAGGCTGAAAAGCCCCGCATCGCCCATGGTCCCGGCCAGTTCCGTCCCGGCCCGCGCGCCCATGGCCTGCGCGGCGTCGTCCAGGAGGAACGCGCCGTGAACACGGCACAGTTCGCGCAGCGGCTCAAGAACCAGCGGATATCCGAAAAGATGACAGGCCACGACGCACAACGTCTTGCTGTTCAGGGCCTTTTCCAGGCTGACCATATCCGGGGCCAGGGTCCGGGAGCTGACATCGTAAAGACCGACCTTGAGCCCGGCATTGACCACGGCCGAGGGCACGGAAAAGGAAGTGAATGCCGGCAGCAGCACCTCGTCCCGCTGCGGGCAAAGCGTGCGCATGGCCCGCAGCGAAGCCGAGAGTCCGGCCCGGCCGGAGGTCGCAAAAAACACATGCCGCACTCCGAACTTCCGTTTCACTTCACACCGCAGGGACTGCGCCCCCTGGCCGGACATCCACGCCCTGATTCCGGCCGCGATATCGGCGGGACGCAGCGGCGAGGCGCTCGGCGGCAGCATGCGCAAATACGGGCCGCTCATGGAATGTCCCGTACGATCAGGGGTCCGAGGGTGCGGGTCATGGACAGGGGCAGACGCCGCCACAGGCTGATGGCCAGAGAAAACCGGGGATTGCTGTTGCTCAGGTTCGGCAGCTTCGCGCCCGAGGACAAGAGGTAGTGCCATTGCAGTATTTCGGGCCTGGCCCCCCATTGTTCCTTGAATTTGAACGTCCCGGAGCAAAGGGAGGACCGCCCGAGGTCAAACCGGCGCAGCCCCAGGCGCAGGCCATGGCGGATGGCCTCCCAGTACATGAGATTGTTGGGGCAAAGGGAGTTGTAGTCCCGGATGGACGAGGCCCAGGGAATCTCCAGAGTCTCCCCGTGCCAATAGAGCAGCCCGGCGGCGATGGGCTCGCCCTGCCTTCTGATCAATACGATCCGGGTCACGCCGGGCAGACCGGCCAGGATGTTGGCAAAAAACGAGCGCGCATACACCGGAGTGCCCAGATCCCTCATGTTGCGCACGAACACGGTGTAAAAATCGTCCAGCAGTTCTGCCTCGCCCCAGACCGTCTCCAGGCCGGCTTTTTGCGCCTTGCGGATCTGATTGCGGACCTTGGTATTGAAACCCGTCCACATCGCCTCTTCGCTTTCGGCCAGGGCGAGCACCATGGCCACCTTGTGCCTTCTGGCGGGCAGGTCCGGATTCACGGTCTGGGTGTGCCTGAGTTCCACGTGACGCGCTTTGAGCCGGGAACGCAATTCCCCGGCGGCTTCCAGCAGGGCCTGGCTTGACGCCTGATCCCGGCAGAGCAGTCCGCCATAGGTTACAAAGGGCAGTGAAACCAAAAAATTGCCAAAGACGCCGCGCATGTGCACCAGCGGCAAAACACCACTTATGGTGCCGTTTGTCCTGGCAGCCAGAAAATGGGTTTCATGCCCGAAGCTGCGCTCCAGAATATCCCGCCATACATGATTGTAATACCCTGCCGCACAGGGCATCGATTCAACAAAGCGATCCCAGTCCGCTGCCGCGCCCTGAAAGGTTTCCGTGCGTACGCTCATGGCAGGGGAACCTCCAGGCGGGTCGCGCTCCTGCTCTCATCGCCGTTTCCCCCGTCCAGTCCCAGCACCCGGGCCATGGTGTCGAAGCGCAGCTCGCCAAGGAGGCTGCGGACCTTTTCTTCCGTCGTGTCGAGGTTGAGATAATGCCGGAAGCGGGACCTTAGACGGGCCTTGATCCGCGGCTGGTCGGGGTCCAGTTCCCAGGGATGGAAATAGAGAACCACAGGCTGCTTTTCCGCAGTGTTGACGCTGCGCATCCCCCACAGCACGACCCCTGCGGGAAGAAGGCGCAGATAGCCGCCTCCGGCGATGGGCAGGACAATCCTGCGGCCCGCGAAGTTCACCGCCAGAGTGGTCAGGGGAAATTCACGGATGGTGCCGCCGGGGCGAACGATGTCGTACGGAAATCGGTGGGAGCCCGGGATGCCGTAATTGTCATGGACAATGGGAAAGATGCTCGAATCATAGACAAAGCCTTCCTCGATGAGGATGTCCAGAGCCCACATGGAGTTATTGGTGATGGAATAGCTTGGGGCTCGGTAACCCAGGACAGGAACGCCGGTCAGGTCTTCGAGCAGGGCCTTGCACCTGCGCACATCGGCCCTAAAAACGTGAGGTTCCAGATTGTAGATGAGTTCATGGCCATAGCCGTGGCAGGCCACTTCGTGACCGCCGTTTGCAATGGCCTGCACGACGCCCGGATAGTGCTCCGCCACCCAGCCAAGGATGAAGAATGTGCCAGACAGGGAGAATTCATCGAGCAAATCCAGCACCCGCCGGGTGTTGTTCTCGACCCGGGACGGATAGACAACCCAATCCTGCCGCTTCACAACTCCTTCAAAGGCCGTGACTTGAAAATAGTCTTCCACATCTATGGTCAAGGCGTTTTTCATGTATCCCCGTTCGTCGTTACAGACCTTCGTGCCGCAGCCTCTGCCATCATCATTGCCCTGTCCTGCTCCCGCGCTGTCTAGAAAGTCATTGTGAGCTGCACGCCGACCCTGTTCACCTGATATTCCTCCTCCTCGTCATCCGATGAGGAATCCTTGAACCTGTACCAGCAGCCGAGTCCCACGCGTTCGCTCAAGGCATAGTTCAAGCCGACATTTGCGTACCAGCGCCGCGTGTCGTCATCCGAGCGGTCCTGAAAATCGTGGATCAACCCCATGGAGGCGGTCAGGCGCTCACTCAGCTCATGAGACAGGCTCATCCCGAGCAGCGTTCTGCGCACCTCCTCCCCATCCTCGCCTTCATCGCTCCTGTCTTCGTACTCCTCCAACGTGGAGTACACGCTGGCCGTGGTCCGGGACCAGGTCTTGGTCAGCCGCAGGGTGCCGAACCTGCGCTCATAGGTCTCGCCCGTGTCCGGATCGTCCTCGAAGGAGACTCCCGTGTTCAGGTGCAGGAGCACCGTCCCGAAATCATGATCCAGCCCCGCATCCCAGAACAGGCTTGAAGAGCTGGTGTCGCGGTCCCGGTAGCGGGTATGCTGGGGGCCGGCCTTCAGGTATACGACTCCGTTTTCGGCGTAGGCATAGCGGCCGCCGAGATAAAGGATATTGCGGTCCAGGGTCTCGTCTTCCCAGAGCTCCTGGGTATAGGAGTAGCCGCTGAGCAAGGCGGTTTGTCCGGAGAGCTCGTACTCCCCGTCCACGAACCCCCGGTGGATGTTCTTGGAGTCCCGGTCATCCTCGTCGTACCAGATGTTGCTGTAGGCATAGCCGACCTTGGCCTGGCCGCGTTCCCCGAAACGCGGGGTGATGTAGGGAGAAAAAGTGAAGATGTTCTGCTGCAGCTGATCGACGGTCGAGTCCTCTTCCACGGTTTCGCCGCGGGTCCGGTCCTGGTTGACCATCCGGTATGTGTCGCGCAGGTCCAGGAAGAGAAAGCCATCCCAGGCATCCAGCAGGCCATGCAGCATGGCATCGTGGTTGAATTCCTGATCCCGGCTCCCGGACGCGTAATGATTCCACGTTCCCCTGTAGGTCGTTTCCAGCAGCGTGCGCGCGCCCTCGTGCCTGTAGCTCAAGCCGGGACGGACGGAGGTCACGAAATCTTCTTCGCCGTGGCGCTCCTCCTTTACGTTGTCGTTGTATTCTTCGCTCACGCTCAAAGATGCCTTCCACTCGGGGTCTGCCCAGGCAGGGAACGCGGCGATCATCAGCAAAAAGGCGGCGATCAGATAATTTTTCATGGTGCGGTCTCACGTTGAAGTTCGGAATCAAAATGGCCGGTTACGTCCCCCTGGCCGGTTCCAATCAGTTCCCCCACAGGTAATTCCAGATGCTTCTCATGGTCCCGTTGCGTTTCTTCACGTCGACCTCGGCCGGCAGGGGGTCGAGCTGCTGCACGATTTCACTGCGCAGTTGCTGCTGCATCGATCGCAGCTCCCGGACTTTGGTCTCCAGGGACTTTTCCAGCCTGTCCACCCGTTCCTGCATGTCGAGCATGGCCGCATGGTCCCAGACGGGCATGAATTCCAGTTCCTCGATGCGTTTGTTCATGGACCCGATGACGCTCAATATCCTGGACTGCGCGGCCGTATTCCGGGCCACGTCATTGGTGTCCCGTTTCTCTACGGGCGCTGCGATCGCCGCAGCGGCCTCCTTTTTTTGAGGCGGCTCGGGATTCCAGTACTGAGCCTCGAAGGACAAATCCGCAGCCAGTTCGTGAATCACGCTTCCCTCAATGTCCCGGGTCTGGGAGGAAAAGGCGTCGATCATGATGTAATCGCACAGGATGTTGACAAGCCGGGGGATGCCGCGGCTGTATGTCGCGACGGCCTCCACGGCATCATCGTCAAAAACCAGGGCGGTCTTGTTACCGGCCTTCTCCAGGCGGAAAAGAATATACTCACGGACCTCCTCCACGCTCAGCGGCTGCAGATGGCAGTTGATCTGAATGCGTTGCCGCAACTGCAAAAGACCGGGCCGGGCCAGGATGTCGCGCAGCTCCGGCTGGCCGACGAGAATGATCTGCAGAAGCTTGTCCCGATCCGTCTCCAGGTTCGAGAGCATGCGCACCTCTTCCAGGATTTCCGCGGACAGGTTCTGGGCCTCGTCGATGATCAGCACGGCCTGACGTCGCTGGGCATATTGCTCGATGAGGAAATCGTTCAGTTCCCGCAGCAGCGTGGCCTTGTCCCGCCCGTCCGTATCCAGTCCGAAATCACCGTTGATCTGCATGAGGAGCTGCAGGGAATCGACACGGGTGTTGAACACCTTGGCCAGGACGCTGTCCCGCAGCTGCGACCGGATCATGTTGCGGATCAGGGTAGTCTTCCCAGACCCCACTTCGCCGGTCAGCAGGATGAACCCCGCCCGCTCCTTGATCCCGTGCGTCAGATAGGTCAGCGCGCGCTTATGAGCCCGACTCGGATACAGGAAGTCGGGATTGGGCAGTAAATCGAAGGGTTTCTCACGCAACCCGAAGAATGCGGTGTACACAGGACTCTCTACTCCGCGTAATAGTAGGACGATCTGTTTTGCAGGTGCGCCCCGTTGTAGACAATGCCCAGAACCTTCTGATCCAGGGCGTCGATGGCCTCCTCGATCTGCTCCAGGTTTGGCATCCCCTCTTTCACGACCAGAATCACGCCGTCGACGATGCTCGCGATGGACCGCGTCTCGGCAAAGGGCAGCACCGGCGGGGTGTCGACTATGATGTAGCGGTCCCCGTAACGTATCTTCATTTCCCGAAACAGGCTGCGCATGGCGTCGGAAGAGAACAGCTCCACCGGATTGGGGGTGGGCGTGCCCGCAGGCAGGACCGAGAGCTTGCCGATCCCCGTCTTGACCAGCAGTTCACCCACGTCCAGACCCTCACGCATGCAATCCGAAAGCCCCTTGCACGAGCCAAGGCCCAGGTACTTGTGCACGGAGGGCCGCCGCAGATCGGCATCGACGAGCAGAACCGTGTGGTCGTACTCACCCGCAAGGCTTGCGGCCAGGTTGACCGCGGTCATGCTCTTGCCCTCGCCCGCGGTGGAACTGGTCACGGCAATGAGGTTGTCGAAACGCTCACGTTTGGTCATCTTGACCAGCGCCTCCTTCAACTTGCGATACTCCTCCGCCATGGGCGACAAAGGCGCGTTGATGACCACCATGGTCTCCTCGGCCAAGCGGACCCCGCCGACGCTGGTCGGCTCGCCCATGGGCGCCCGGGCAATGCCGGACACTCCGGCCCTGTTTCCCTTGCTGTGCAATCCGGATTGCATTCCAGCCGCTTTGGCCAGTGCTTCCTCGATTCTGCTCATTGGTTTTAGTATCCTTTCAAATTCAGGTTTCGGAGCTACAGCCACGGGCCGAACGCCCTTTCAAACAGCGCATCGAGGGGTGAGTTGCCCAGGGCCTCCATGACACCGATGGTCACCAGCATGAGGAAATAAAGCGCCGCGCCGGACAGAAAAATACGGTCCCCCCTCACGCGCTGCCTCTCCTCCTTTGGCTTGGAAATCGCTGGCAGAACGGCCAGCACCCGCTGATTGAGAACCCGCAGGTCGGCCAGGCTCTCCACCGACCCGCGCATGATGTACGGCACCATGATGACGGCAATGCCTATCCCGATTCCAGCCAGGGCCGACAAAAGCATGATCGGCACGCGCTTGGGACTGACAGTGGTGTCGGGCATGACAGCCGGATCCACGACTCGAAAGTTCATGGACTTGTTTTCCATCTCCATTTGCTTGGAAACCTCGGACTGGCCGTAGCGGGTCACGAGCTGACTGTAGATCAGGGTCTCGTTCTCCTTCTTGCGCAAGAGTTCGTTCAGCCCCGTGCGGAGCGTGGGAATCCGGCGCAGAAGCTCTGTCTTTTCCTCGATGGTCGCAAGCTGGGCCTTCTCCTGAAGCGTGGCGGCATCGATCTCGGCCTGAACCAGAGTCTTGGCAGCTGCTCCCGAGTTCCCGGTCATGCCGCCCGACGGACTGCTTTTCACGGCCCTGATCTGCCCCTGCAGCCGCACCACCTTTGGATGCTGATCCGTATAGGCCGTCAAAAGCGTCGCCAATTGACGCTCCATATCTGCCAGATGCGCGGACCGGCCCGCTCCGGAGGGTATGAGCTGCAACTTGGTCTCAAGCTCAAGTTTGCGCGCTCGAATGGCCTCCAGCTTTCTCTCGGCATCGGCGATCTCGAAACGGATGCTGGTCTCGTCCGTCGCCAACTGGAGGCCATGCTCGGCCTTGTACTGATTGATCTCGTCCTCCACCGCGTCGAGGCGCTTCTTGAAGCTCTCTATCTGCTCGGATAAAAAGCGGGTCGCTTCCAGGGATTCGTCCCGCTTGGAGGCAGTATTCGACTCGATGTAGACTTGAGTGATGGTGTTGACGAAATCACGGGCATAACGCGGGTTGCTGTCCTGAAAGGAGATGAAGAAGATCCCCCGCTTTTCGTCCAGCCTGATGGAAATCCTCTCCCGCAAATCCTTGATGTATGCTTCCCTATCCATATCCGAAGCAAACTCGACATCCTTATCGAGAATGCGCATCACCTTGAAAAGCGTTTCCCGACTCAACATGGCCACGGTCAAAACCTTGATCTTGGCCTCCATGGACGGAGTGGTGGCGATGCCCTTGACCAATTCGCTGATGACGCTCTGTTCGATGAAAACCGTGGATTGCGCCTCGTATTTCCTGGGCAGGACATAACTGGTTATAACGCCCAGGGTCATGACCAGCAGAGCCACGACGACCACAACGCGCTTGCGCTGCAGCAAGATCCGCGCATACGTTTCAAATTTCTGATACAGTTCATGATTCATGTGTGACTCCGCTCCTGCGGCTTAAAAAAAACTTTCCGCGGCAATGATGTAATCCCCGCGACGCAAGACTACGTTCTGAGACAGATCCCGGCCCTCGGCCAGATCCTGGGCCCGTACCTCGATTCGCTTCTCGACCCCGTCCTCACGCCGGACTACGATCGTATCGTTCTTCTTGGCGAATTTGTTGAATCCTCCGCACGCCAGCAGTGCATCGAGCACCGTCATTCCATCCTTGTAAGGCAAGGCCTGGGGCGTGTTCACGGCACCGACGACATAGACATACGGTTCAGGCAGAGCCGGAAAGACAATGATGTCGTTGTGGCGCAGGACAAGATCCTGCTTTAAGTCCCCCTTGCGCAGCAGAAGATCGAAGTCGCGTTCCATCCTGCCGCCGTCGCGCATGACATGGGCGCCGTGCAGGTCGGCCCGGGCCAAATCCATGCCCGCCAGGAGCTGCAGAAGCGAGGTCTTCTGCTTCAGGGGGTAAACGCCCGTGACGACGCCTCCACCGATGATGTAGACTTTGCTGTTCTCGATGCCGACCATGGACACCGTGACCATAGGTTCCTTGACCAGGGCCGAGAGACGGCTGGCGATCTCCTTCTGCAGGGCCACGGGGGTCAAACCCTCGGCCATGATCTCACCGGCTCCGGGGAGGGAGATGCGGCCGTCGGGGCGCACGAGGGCGGGAACCGTAAGCTCCGGCTCACCCCACACAAAGACATGCACGCTGTCTCCCGCGCCGATGACATAGTCACCGGCGTGCCCTATCCCGCCAAAGAGGATCGCGCCGAAAATCAGCACAGCAACCTTGGCCATGAAACATTTCTTCCACATGACGGATTCAATCCCGGTATCAGACGACATCTCTACCTCCCTTTTCCAAGCAATACGACTTTAAATGTTTTAATAACTATGTACAAATCAAGTATTATTGAGATATTCTTTATGTAGTACATATCATAACGAAGTTTCTCAATTGCATCCTCAACTGTTGAACCATACGGATAGAGCACTTGTGCCCAACCCGTCAGCCCCGGTTTCACATAATGCCGCTCCGAATAGTAAGGAATCACTTCCTTCAGCTCACTCACGAACTCAGGGCGTTCCGGTCTGGGACCGACCAGACTCATGTCACCTTTGAGGATGTTGATCAGCTGCGGAATCTCGTCCAGGCGGGAACGGCGCAGAAAGTTTCCGACCTTGGTTATGCGCGGATCATCCACCTGAGACCAGACGGCTCCGGTCCCTGCCTCGGCGTCCTCGCGCATGGTGCGGAACTTCATGAGCACGAAGGGCCTGTCGCCCCTGCCGACCCTGACCTGCCTGAACAGCATGGGGCCGGGAGAGTCCAATTTGATGGCCAGCGCGATGAACGGCACGAACGGCATAAAACAGATCAGGCCGACGCTGGCGGCGCTCAGGTCAAAGATGCGCTTGAACAGGCGCAGCATCCAGTTCACCTTGAACCCATGGCTGAATATGAACCAGCTGGGTGAGATGTTTTCGATGAGCAGCTTGTGCGTCGCGCTTTCATAGAAGGAGGGAGCGTCCACGACCTCGATCCCGGCCATCTTGCAGTTCAAAAGCTCCTCCACCGGGAAAAAGCCCCGCCGCTCGGCCAGGGCGACCACGACCTTGTCGGCCCCGAAATTCTGAGCCAAACGCAACAATCTGCCGATCCTGTCAGGAGCCGTTTCATGCCCGGCCTCTTCGTCTGCCGGGGGAAAAACCGTCGACGTGCAGCTGACCCTGCCAAGCATGACATAACTCTCCCGATTGGCGTGCATGAATTCCTCCATCTGCACGGCCAGCGGACCGTCTCCGACGATAAGCACGCGCTTGAGCACTCCCGGGATGACCCTGCGATACTTGGCGAACAGAAATTCGGCGGATTTGAGCCCGGCAAAGACGCCAAGCCCCAGCACGACGAGACGGATCTCGCTTCCGAGCACACCCGACGACCTGTCCACGACATAAAGCATCGCCATGGTCAGCGAAGTCGCCACGGCTTGGTAATACAAGGCCCTCGGCGCCTTCGGTTTACGACCAGTGAACCAGAAGACCGACCAGACTCCGACCGAGGGCAGCAGCGTAATGGCCAGAACACTGCTGGCTCCGCGCACGAACTCAAAATCCCCGGAAAGCGATGCGACGGACGGTGCCAGGATGGCCAGGGACGCACTCAGGGCCAGCAACGCCCAGACAATGTCGTGGGCAAGATTTCGAAATATAATCGGCGACATGCTTCCTCCCTACTTCCCGCTCAAGGCGCGCAGAAGCTTTTCGGCGTCCTCGCGTTCAGCGAAATCGGCCGAAGCCAAGGCCGTTTCAAGCGTTGCCCTGGCTTCGGCCGTGCGGCCCAGTTCGGCCTCGGCCAGGCCCTGATGATAAAGGATCCCGGGGTTGCCCGGAGCGAGGGTCAAGGCCCGCGCGAGTACGCCCAGGGCTTCCTCTGGACGACTGTTACGGATCAGGGCGTAGCCAAGAGTGTCGATGACGGAGGGGTCGTTGTTCGCAAGAACAAAGGCCGCCATGGCCAGATTCACGGCCTGGGCGCTTTTCGCCTCGTCATCGGCCCAGATCATGGCCAGGTTGTTCAAGGCCGGGACATGGTCGTGCCGGGCCTGCACGGCCTGGAGATACATCCTGGCCGCGTCGTCGTTCCTGCCAAGCAGTTGCAAGGCCATGCCCTTCCCGGTCAGGGCCTGGGCGTTGGTGGGGGAATGCGTCAAAACCCGATCAAAGGTGGCGAGCGCCTTCTTGGCCTCCCGGCCACGCAGCTGAAACTCGCCCATCACGACGCCGATCTGATCGTCCGTGGGCTCCAGCGCCCATGCACTGATCAGCACTTTTTCGGCTTCAGCCCGGTTCTGGCGCATCTCAAGGATGCTGGCCAACGGCAGGTAAGACTGCCCCTTGTCCGGCTTCAACTGCATCAGACGCCGGGCGTTTTCCTCGGCCTTGTCCAGATCTCCGGCGGCCATCCACGCTCTCATCCGCTCCACCGTCCCGGCATAGGGTTCGAGCTGCTCAAGCTGGGCGTACAAGGCCATGGCCTTGTCCATTTCCCTGCGTGCGACATGCAGCTTGGCCAGGCCTTGGACAATGACCATGTTTTTGGGTTGCTGCGTTCGTTCCTGGTCCAGAACCGCCAGGGCCTCGTCGCTTTTCCCGTTTCGCTGCAGGAAACTCGAAAGCATCAGGATCGCCCCGGTGTCCTTGGTGGAGCGCGCCTTTTCGAGCCGGATCCGAGCTTCGTCGAGCTTCCCCTGTTTCTCAAGGACCGCCGCCGAGGCGATCAGGGCTCGCACATTGTTCGGTTCGAAGCCCAAAGCCAGGTCATATTGCGTCACGGCCTCATCAAGCTTATTTCGGGCAAGTTTGGCGATGGCTCCATGAAAATAGGTCTGTAGAAAAGCGGGATCCGCGCCACGCGCCTTGGCCAGATACTCCTCAGCCCCCTCGGCGTCCCTGCGCCCCAATGAGGCCTTGGCCAGGGCGTTATAGAGCACGGCGTCGTTCCTGCTCCCGTTCAGGCCCTCGGTCAGCACGGCCATGGCCTCGTCCGTGCGGCCATTTCTGAAATAATACGAGTGCAGAGCCATGCGCGCATCGACGCCCTCGGGCGATATTTTGATCGCGCTCACCAACTCGTCCTCTCCACTGCGATCTCCCAGGGAGAGCTTGAGCAGCCCCGCCTTGAGCAGCAGTCCATAATGGGATGGCGCCAACCCCATCGCCAGTCTGAATTCGGCCAGCGCCTCATGGGCCTTGCCCTGCATCAGCAGGGCGTCGCCTTTCAGGACATGGCCTCGAAAATCCTCCGGACTGCCTTCGATCAGCTTGTCGGCCACGACCATCGCTTCCGGACCCCGTCCCTGGCGCAGAAAGATCTCGCCCTGCATGATCCTGGCCTGCACGAAGCCGGGGCTGTAATCGAGCACGGTCTGGAATTGGGTCACCGCCAGCTCCAGATTGTCGAGGTTGTAATAGACAAGACCAAGCAGGTAGTATGTTTCCAGATCCGGCTTGATGCGCAGGGATTTGCCGAGGTACGTCGCGGCCTCGTCGAATTTACCCTCGCGGAAGAGATACAGCCCCATGAGCCGGTGCCCTTCGGCGCTGTCGGGATACTCGCTCAGCATGGCCTCGGCCGAAGCCCTGACCTTCTCCCCTTCGCCTTTGTTCATGAGGAGGCTGCCTTGCTTGTAGCGGGCGAATAAATCGGAGGGGTAGATGGAAGAGATGCGGGAATACGCATCCAGCATGGCTTCGGGATCCTTTTCCTGAGCCTCAAGCTGCGCCAGCGCGTGCAGACCCGATCTGTTGTCGGGATCTTGAGCCAGCAGATTGTCGAGCATTTTGCGAGCCTCGGCCCTGTCTCCCTGAATCATAAAAATCTGGACAAGACCCAGCTTGGCCGAAATCCGGTCAGGCTCGACGGCCAGAGCCTTTTCCAGGTGTCCCTTTGCACTGGCGGGATCCCCGGAAATCGTGGCCGAGATGGCGAGCTGCTCCAAGGCGGCGGCATCATCCGGATGTTCCTGCAAATAGGCCATGATCAAGGGTACGGCCACGGCAGGCTTGTTCTGAAAATTAGCGATCCGGCCAAGCTGAAAATTGACTCGGCCGTCATAAGGGTTCTGCAGCAGAACTTTTTGAAATTCCCGCTCGGCCTGCTCCATCTTGCCGGTTTCGATATAAGCCAAACCGAGATTGTATCGCGCCGCGATAAAATTGGGGTCCTTCTCCAGGGCGTTCTTGTAATGGACGATAGCCCCGTTATAGTTGCCCTGCTTGAAAAGCGCCTCCCCTTCGGCGTTGAGGGATTCGCTGGTATGTCCCTTGCAGCCAGCAAGCGCGACACAGAGCATGAGCGCAACCGCGAATACAGTACATCTGATCATTCTTCCTCCGTCGAACACGCCTTTTGAAGAGCGGATCGCTCCGTATGCTGAATAATGCGCCGTGGTAAGTCTTGGGTAGCCAGTCCAGGGCGAGCCGCCCGCGCTCGGGCATCAGGTCCCGAAAAACTTCTCCAATGCGCAGGAACGCGCGGCCGCTCATCTTTCAAAGCGCCGCGAACATCACGCTCCGCCTCGCCGACGCCGTTGATGTCCTTTAGGGATATGCACCCTGGCCGCCTCATCAGAGGCAGGCCGACAGACGCTCATCACGCCCGTCGAGCCCCCTAGAGCAAGTTCGATGCCCGGAGGAGAAAAACCTGTTCGAATTTTAATTATTGTATTAATTCAAGATGATAAGGAATAAAAAGAGACCACGACAGAACCGCGTGAGCACGCAAAAGCGTTGCGCGCAGCAGAAGTGTTGCATCAACATGTAACAGACATCAAATCTTCATTTCTATCTTCATTAGCTGCGCAACATCTCAAACAAAAAACGGCTTCAAGTGTTAAAAATATCTCGACTTACTGTCGAAAAAACTTACACTTAATCAAAATTATCCGAAATAATTCGCAGCACATCTCTTGATCAATACTGTTGCATCGCTTTTTTTTATCTCTACCAACATATCATTGACACTTCGGACAATATCCCCGAAAAAACATGGGAGATGGAGGTGTCGGCCTCAAACAATCAAAAATCCGTGAGTGTCGATCATGCATATCCGCACCCTGTTCCCGAAATATTTCCTTGTCTGCTCGATCCTGCTCTGGGGCTTTGCCAACCCGGCGCTTCCGGCCCACGCCCAGCCTTCAGGCCGGGAACTGGCCCAGCTGGTCCATGACCGGTACGTGGGCGACGACTCCGTCTCCCGGCAAACCATGGAACTCGCTCCGGCCTCGGGACAAAAGCGCGTCCGCCAGCTGAACATTTCCGTTCTGGAAAAAAACGGCGCCCGATCCACCTTGCTCCGGTTCATATCCCCTGCGGATATCCAGGGCACAGGCTTTCTGGCCGTCGAGGACGGACAGGGGGGGACGGACCAGTTCCTCTATCTGCCCGCCCTGAACAGAACGCGACGCATCGTGGCAGGTCAGAAGAGCCGGAGCTTCGTGAACACCGATTTCACCTACGAGGACATGGAGCGCAGGCCAGTCGACGACTCCGAGCACATCATCGTCGGCGACGAATCCCTGAACAACGTACAGTGCTGGATCATGGAGAGCCGCCCCAAGGCTGGCACGGACTCGCAGTACAGCATGGTCCGGACCTGGGTGGCCCGGGATATGCTCCTGCCGTTGCGAGTGGATTTTTTCACTGGCGCCGACACTCCGATCAAGCGCTACCTCGTGCTCCAACTGGAAAACATACAGGACATCTGGACAGAGACCAAAGTGGTCATGGAAGATCTCCATTCAGGTCATAAGACAATCATGGAAACTCAAGGAATTCAATACAACACAGGTGTATCGGATAGCACATTCACACAGCAGTCTCTTGAGCGCTGGTAATTCATGAACAACGTTCCAATTCATTGTCTTTGTGCAAATAAATTAATGATTCTCCATTTCTGAAATAAAATCGAGCACGGATTCAAGTACAGTTCTTGGAGAGCAAAAACATATGAAAATTCGACAAAAAAGTCCGCCATCACTTTGCGAACATACGAAACGAAAACCTGGATCGCGCTTATCAAATTTTCTGCACGTCATCCTGCTGCTCCTGTCGCTCCTCTTCCCGATTTCAGCCTTTGCAAATGAGCCTGTTCTGGTTTCAACTTTTGATCCGAGCCCGAAAGATGCATCGCAAACCCTGGTCATGACCCTGTCAGGCCCTCCTCAAAACGTGCACTCTTTTGTCCTGGAAGATTCCAAACGCCTGGTGATCGACATCACCGAGGCACGACTCCTTGAACCGGCCACCAACATGCCCGTGCAGCACCCATTGGTCCTGCGCGTTCGCGCGGCCCAGTTCAAACCGACAACCGTGCGCGTGGTCCTGGACTTGAAACAGGACGTGACGCACCGCATCGAAACGCCCCCCACAAGCACGAAAATCGCCGCCCACAAAATCGTGGTCAGCCTGACCCCGATGAATCCGGCAGCGCCACCCCAAAAGCCCACTCTTCCCACCCCGCCACCGCAAGACGTCAAGCCCGAAATCCAAAAGGTTCACCCGGAGTATACCGTGGCCCTGGCGGACACGGTCGGCAGTGCCGAGAATAAAACCCTCATCTTTGGAGAATCCACAGCCCCAAGCGAGGAACAGGAAGAGCCTTCGCCCTGGGGGCGGCTCAACTTTTCGGGGTTCCTCCTGGCAAAAATAGCGCAGGAACTGCATGAATCTGGAGACCCCGAGCAGGCGCGAAACTTCCGCAACACGGTCAGGCTCGAAGGAAAATGGACTCCGCCTCTGCCCGGCAACGATCCTGCGGCCGCCCCCGGCGCATCGAGCACCTTTCTTTTGGCCTCGCTGCAGTCCGACTACCTCTGGTTCGGCCCCGAACATTCAACGGACGACTATGACCTGGACCTGTACGAAGGCTACATCTCCCACGCCACTCCGGACTGGGACCTGCGCCTGGGCAGGCAAATCGTGCGCTGGGGCAAGACGGACCAGATCAGTCCGGCGGACAACGTCAACCCCCAGGACATGCGGGAATTCTTCATCCCGGAACTGGAAGACCGCAAGGTTCCCAACTGGATGGCCAGAATCCGACTGTTCCCTGGCGACATCACGCTGGAAGGCATCTTCATTCCCTTTTTCGAGGAAAACGAATTCGACTTCTCCGGGACCACCTGGGCCCTGCTCGGCAATCAGCCGAGCGGTCTGAGAATCAAGGAGTCAAAGCCCGACAAGGGGCTGGACAACGCCGACCTGGGTCTGCGCACCTCAGCGACCCTGGCGGGATGGGACGTGGCGGCGAGCTACCTGTACGCGACGGAAAAATCGCCCCGCCTGCGCTTCGACCCGGTCAATCCCGCAGGGCCCACCCTTCATGCCGACTACCTCAGGCAACACATCTGGGCAGTGGAATTCGAAACCACCGCGGACAAGTTCGGATTTAGGGGCGAAGGGGCCTATTTCGACAAACAGAGCCTGCACACAGACTCCCTCGACTCCGTGGCCAAACCCGTGGCCCATTATGTCCTGGGGGTGGATTATCTGGGCGAACAGGACTGGTACGCGAACGTACAGCTCTCGCACCAGCACGTCTTTGAGTACGAGTCCCGCATCCAGCTCCTTCGACGCGACAATTTTTATCTCAACGGCGAAATCAATCGCGAGTTCTGGCGGGGAAACATGATGCTGAGGCTGCGCTACGCCCTGGATCTGAGCGATGGAGGCTCATTCCTGACACCGGAGGCCATCCTCAGTTACTATGAAAATCTCGAACTGACCCTTGGAGCAAACGTCTTTACAGGCCCGAAGGACACCTTGTTCGGACGCTACAGGGACAACGACCAGATCTTTTGTAAAATAAAATATTATTTTTAGAAAAATCACACTTTACCTGCATCACAGCCATCGAGAAAACGCCGTCTATTCAAATATAAAGATTGCATCGGATATAATCGCCGAAATAAACGGCGCTATTCTGTTTTTTCTGAAACAGAAATAGCGCCGCTCTTACGATAAAAATTCAAAAAAAAAAAAATCTGGATATAAAATGAAATTGTCAAAACATAGATGGATAAATCTCTCAAAAACAGCAGATTATGAACAAAAATACAGCAGCAGAAAAAAGGATGTCGATTATGTATTCAAGATAGCCGAATCCGCCAGCGAACTTCTTGAGTCATACAACCTTATGTACCATAAATATGTAAATGCTGGATATTCAAAGAAAAACAGCAAAGAGATATTGTTTACAAAATTTCATTTACTTCCAAAAACGACTGTTCTTTTGGCAAAATCGGAAAATACGATAATATCCACAGCGACGCTGGTTCCCGACTCCAAGCAATTTGGCCTGCCAATGGACGAATTGTACCGCGCGGAACTGGATTTTCTGCGCAGACAAGGGCGAAATGTGACGGAAGTATGCTCGCTGGCATCCAACACACAGAGATTTTCGCGAAGCGGCATTCAGAACTTCACCAGGCTGCTCTTTTTGTATTGTGTTTTCCTTGATGTCGATGACGTCTGCGTGATGGTCAACCCGAAACATGTCCCCATTTACAAGAGGCTCTGCGAGCTGGAAATATTCGGGGAGCAAAAGCACTATGACCGGGTCAATGCCCCCGCAGTGGCGCTTCGCGCGGATGTCGCCGCCGTCAGGAGGAGACTCGAGAGCAAGAGGCTCATGACCTCGTACCGAAACGCAATCGACGCCCATTATCTGTCCCTGCGCATCGCGCTCTGCGACCGGATCACCGACATTCTCGAAGGCCGCCGCCCGCCCGGGTCCCGCCCGAACCCTCTGGACACCAGCCTGCTCCATCACATCCTGGTTGACACCATCGACCTGCGGGACTTGCCCCTGGAATGCAAAATCCTGCTCCGGGATTCGTACCCCGGACTGCAGATCTGATTCTCCCAAGCAAGGTTCAGGCATGGCATATGCATTAAACATTTGCGTCTCTTCAAGCGTTGCTGCCGGGAGGAAATTATAACGAACATGGCCGTGACGCGAGCCGCGTCGGCTTTTCCTTTTTTTTACGTGCTCGCGAATATGGAGAACCCATGACCGATATCTCCGAAAACACGCGTCAGGATCGCCGAAGATCCGTCAGGCTCCGTCGCTCCGCCATGCTGAGAGCCAAACTCGATGAAATAGACAGGCCGAACATCAAGATCGCGGAAACCCGCGACGAATGGTCTCAGTCCTTCGCCCTCGTCTACAGGGAATACCTTGCCTCGGGGTACATCGCACAGCCGCACCCTTCGGGGATGCACTTAAGCGTCTACAATCTCCTGCCGGCGACGTGCGTTTTCATTTTCAGGACCTATGTCACGGTCATATCCACCCTGACCCAGATATTCGACAGCGAACTCTTCGGCTTGCCCATGGACGCCCTGTATCGGCCTGAGCTTGATGCGCTGCGTTGCCAGGGCCGAAAGATCACCGAACTTTCGGCCTTGGCAACTCCCAGGGAAACACGCTGGTGCAATCTCATGGTATTTCTGTCAAAGACCATGTTTGAATACTCGATGATGAACAACATCGACGACATATGCATCATGGTCAATCCAAAGCATGTCAACTTTTACAAGACCATGTTTCTGTTCGAGGATTTCGGCGAGGAACGTTTCTATCCAGGTGTGGGAGCTCCGGCGGTCGCCTTGCGCATCAACATGGAACACATTGAAGACAAGGCATCGGAAAAATACAGGGATTTTGAAACGGACGACAATATCCACGAGTTCTTCTACAAAATGAAGAGCACCCTTGTGGACTTGAACAACGGATGGACGTTTTATGACAAAAGACCCCCCATGAGTGAAGAGGACGCGAGCTTCTTCTTCAACGCCCGACCGGAAATCACCGCAAATCTGACCATGCGCCAAATAGAGCATCTGACGCGACTCTATCCATTCCTCGGATGCGCACTGGCATCCAGCACACGCACGGATCATCCATGAAGCAGTTCGCCGGTCTGGTCACTCGCGCCCCCACCCTCTGCCTTTTGCTGGCCCTGTGCCTGGCAATCCCCTTCCTGATCCAGCTCCCCCGCATCCAGACCGTGGACAATGTGGATTATTTCACCGTGGAAGATGATCCGGACGTCGCCTTTTACCAAAGCATCAAGGAAACATTCGGAGAGGACGAATTCTTCGTCATCGCTTTTTCAAGTCCGGATCTTTTCACCCCCCCCCTCCTGCGCATGATCGCGGCCATCACCAGGGAACTTGAAACCATTCCCGAAGTCCGGGAGGTGCAGAGCCTGGCCAATGTGGATTACATTCACGGCGAGGAGGAATATTTCGAAGTCCGCCCCTTCCTGGAGCGCATCCCGGAAGACGCCGCAGAACTGACCGCCCTTAAGGAGCAGGCGCTGGGCAACCCGCTGTATGTCGGCAACCTCGTCTCCGCCGACGGCGAAACGACCGCCCTGGTGGTTTTCCCCATAATACCCGACGCAAGCGACGGGAGCTTTCGCAAGAGACTCATCAGGCAGGCCGAAACAATACTCTCGGCCCACGAAGGGCTCGCCGGTCGTTTTCATCTGGCCGGCTGGACCATGACCAACTTCAGCCTCAGCCAGTACATGAAGTCGGATGTGGCCGTGTTCATCCCGGTGACCTACCTGTTCATCACCCTGACCATCTGGCTCTTTTTCCGCAACGTGCGTCTGACCCTGCTGGCCCTGGCCAACATCTCCATGTGCACGGGGGCGACCATGGGTCTCTTCCCCCTGCTCGGCATCACGCTGAACAACGTGACCACCATCGTCCCGCCGCTCGTCATGGCTCTGGCTTTGGCCGATTCCGTGCACATCTTCGCCCATTTGGACAAGAAGCTGCTGGATCAGGCCCGATCTCCCGCAAAAGCCATGGAGCGCATTCTGCAGCGGGTCATAACCCCCTGCTTTCTGACCAGCCTGACTACGGCCGTGGGCTTCATCTCCCTTGTCGTGAGCGACATTCCGCCAATCAAGGAATTTGGATACGTGGCTTCAGCGGGCATGATCTTCGAATTTCTGTTCTCCTTCCTACTGCTGCCGCCGCTCATGCTCATGTGCAGGCCCGACGGCATATACACCCACCAGCGCAAGGACATCGGCATGGGCGCCTTTCTGGGCCGCCTCTCCACGGTGGTGCAGGCCCACGCCCGCCCCATAACCATCTTCATCACGATCCTGACCCTGGGCGCTTTGTGGGCAGCCTCGACGATCCGGGTCGAGACCAACCTGCTGGAGTACTTCAAGCCTTCAAGTCCCCTGCGCCAGGAGCTTTCCTACATCGAGCCCCGCCTGAGCGGGGTCGGCACGGTGGACATTTCCGTCAAGGCCGGCGAGCGGGATGCCTTGCGTGACCCGGCCAAGCTGGCCGTGATCGACAGGCTGCAAACCTTCGCCCTGACCCTGCCGGGCGTCGACAGAACCATGTCCTTCGTGGACTTTCTCAAAGACATGAACATGTCCTTTCACAACGAAAATCCGGATTTCTACGTCATCCCTGAAAGCCGGGAACTGGTGTCCCAGTACCTGCTGCTCTACGACTCCGACGACATGGATGAATTCATCACCCCGGAATACGATCAGGCCCGCATCCTGATCCGCCTCTCCGAGCACAGCTCCGCGGGTCAGGCCACGATCATAGACTCCCTGCGCGCCTTCATCGACCAGCATGAACACGACGGCCTGCAAATCCGGGTCACCGGCCGGGCCGTACAGGACGTAAACACCATCGACGCCCTGGTCCGGGGGCAGGTGGAAAGTCTGGCCCTGGCCGCCGCCGTGATCACGTTCATCATGTTCCTGGCCCTGCGCTCGTTTGTCGCAGGGGCCTTAAGCCTGATCCCGAACGCATTTCCGATCATCATCAACTTCGGGATCATGGGCCTGCTCGGCATCCCCCTGAACACATCCACGGCACTGATATCCGTGGTCGCCCTGGGCATCGCCGTGGACGACACCATCCATTTCCTGACCGAGTACAACCGAAAGCGCGCCGAGAACCTGCCCATGCGGGAGGCTCTGCAACAATCCATCCTGGATAAGGGCACGGCCATCTGCGCTTCATCGCTGATCCTGGTCATTGGCTTCGGCGTGCTTCTTTTCAGCAGCTTCGTGCCCACCATGAGCTTCGGGGGCCTGAGCGCCGTGATCATGATCACGGCCTTGATAGGCGACCTGATCGTTCTGCCGGCGGCCATGCTTTCCTTTGACGGCAAGAGTGCGTGACAAGACAGGAGCAAGCCGGGCAGCAAACACGCCGAAAACGCCCCAAGGCCCGGGGGCATCTCCTTAAGGAAAAAGAGGATCAAGCATGAAACGAGATGAACACCTGGCAACCTTGCAGGCCCTCGGCATTTCCAGCGCGGCGACCTACCGCGAGGCCGCCTTTTCCCGCAACATCGGGCTGTTTTCGCCGGGGGAACAGGAGCGGCTTGCCAAGGCCAGGGTCGCCATCCCTGGCATGGGCGGCGTCGGCGGCGTGCATTTGATAAATCTGGTGCGCACGGGAATCGGCCGTTTCAACCTGGCCGACTTCGACCAGTACGAACCGGTCAACGTGAACCGCCAGTACGGGGCCAGGGTGCCATCCTTCGGCCGCCCCAAACTTGAGGTCATGATCGACGAGGCGCACAGCATCAATCCGTTCCTGGACATCACGCCCTATCCCGCAGGGCTGACCGCGGACAACATGGAAACCTTTCTGACGGATGTGGACGTGGTCCTGGATGGACTGGATTTCTTCCAGTTTGAAATCCGCCGCGCGCTGTTCAACATGGCTCGGTCCATGGGCGTGCCCGTGATCACGGCCGGCCCCCTGGGGTTCAGCTCGGCCCTCCTGGTCTTCACCCCGCAAGGCATGGGCTTTGACGACTATTTCGATGTGGGCGGAAAACTGCCGGAAGAGCAAAAATATCTGCGTTTCGCCATGGGTCTGGCCCCAAGGCCCACACATATCGGATACATGGATCTGTCCAGGGTGGACCTCAAGGGCGGCAAGGGCCCCTCCCTGAACATCGCCTGCCAGTTGTGTTCGTCTCTTGCCGCCACCGAGGCCGTGCGCATCATTCATTGCAAGCCGGGGCTCAAGCCCGCGCCCCATTTCCTGCAATTCGACCCCTTCAGGCAGGTGCTCCGCAAAGGGCGACTGGCCCGGGGCAATCGCTCCTTAAGCCAACGCGCCAAACTCTGGTACGTGCAAAACGTATTGATCAAGGCTACCGACCAGGCCCGGGTGCGCATTCCGGACCCACCTGCTTTAAGCGTCGCACATTTTGATTCCCTGCCCCAGGGTGTCGGCACCTATCTGCTGCAGGCCGCAATTCAAGCGCCCTCCGGAGATAATGTCCAGCCTTGGCAGTTCCGCCTGGCAGGCAACGACATCCACGTTTTTCTGAATCCGGAAGCCGACGTGTCTTTTTTCAATGTCCGTCAGACCGCCTCCATCATCGCCTGCGGGGCAGCAATGGAAAACATCCGCCTCGCTGCCACAACGATGGGTATGAATGCGACCACGCAAATCCGGCCCGATGCCGCGCAGAAAAATCTGATGGCCACCGTGCGCATTCATCCAGGCGATCGCACAGCGGACCCGCTGGCCCGGCACATCTGGACGCGCTGTACCAACCGCCGCCCGTACAGCAAAAGACCTCTGCCGGATTGGGTGCAAGCCGACCTCGAAACCCGCATCCGCAGCATGCCCGAAGCGCACCTACACCTTTTGACCGACCGCGCTCAACTCCGAAAGCTTGCCAAGGTCATCTACCTGGCCGACAGGATCCGCACCGAGCATCAGGGCTTGCACGAGCATTTCACATCCATGATCCGCTTCAACATGAAGGAGGCCGAGCAGCGACGCGATGGACTGCCCCTCAAAAACCTGGAAGCCGGATTGCCGGGGGAAGCATTCCTGCGCCTGACCAAACCTTGGCCCGCAATGCGCGTCGCCAACGGCATCGGCCTTGGCCGCTTGGTGGCCCTGCATTCGGCCCAGGGCATCCTGACCAGCGGGGCTGCCGGAATGGTTGTGATCGACGGGTTCGAATCACGGGATTTTATGCTCGGTGGCCAAGCCTTGCAGCGCATCTGGCTGGCAATGGAGCACCATGGCCTGCAAATGCAGCCCATGACCGCCGTGACCCTCTTCTGGCTGCGCTGGCTGTGGGAAGGGCCATCAAGTTTTTCCGAAAAACACCGCAAATTACTGGAACGGGTCTGGCAGGATTTGAAAAGGTTGTTCGCTTCCGTTGATTTTGAAAAGCAGGGCCTGGTCATGCTCTTTCGCACAGGCTACGGTCCCGGAATCCGTCACCGCACCCTGCGGCGCGGTGCTGGCGACTCTCTGATGAAATAAACGGGTATTGTTTCCGGGGATGATGGACTACAGAACATGAGAAAAGGCCGGGAAGCATCTGCTCCCCGGCCTTCATTCTGCAATTACGCCTGATCAGTTCTTCTTGTTGCGGCGTACCGCAATGCCGAGGCCGAGCAGGCCGGCACCGAGAAGAAGCATGGTGGCGGGTTCTGGAACAGGGGCAGCGGTTATGCTCAGGTTGAACTGAGCCGAGGTGTCGCCATCTTCACCTGTGAGCCATCCAAAATAATCCGTATCCACTCCCAGCTGGCTGACAATGAAGTCATGATATGCGCCTTCGATGAGCCCGAAGCCTTCGCTATTGAACGCGAAGTCGTACCTGTAGCCATCATAGTCAAATGATCCGTTGGTCAGACCCGGGTCGGTGAGGATGAAAATATCCATTGGCGTCACAGCATCATTGGGAGTTTCGAAGAACAGAAACTCCAGATACGCAGGATCGACAGACTGCGCAGGTCCGGCAGGATCAAAAGGCGTAAACTCAATGGTTGCCTCGACCTGGCCGTATGCAAGAGTTGGAAACAGTGAAGAAAGAACGTGGTTATAGTGTGTGATTGAAACCACATTCACGGCTGGCCCGAAAGTCATCAGATCGTCACCGCTTACAGGTGCGTTCAGCACAAGCGAGCTTTGCTCGCCGGTTGTGCTAGTCAACGCAGGCACACCCCAGGACAGGGTATTCAAATCACCGCTAACGCTCATAAAGTCCTGGGTTCCGGCATCGTTGAGCCAACCAACGAAATTTGCGTCGTTTGTATACGACCACTGATTCACCAAGGCAGCGGAGGCGAATGTCGCCGAGAAAAGAAACGCCACAGCCAAAAGACATGTTACAACGAAATTCTTCCTCATGGTAATCCTCCAATGTTAAAATAATTATCTTGTGGTGACAGGGTATAAGCATGGTCCATGCCAATATTTAAAGCAATAATACAGGCTAGTTATATGAAGACATGATAATAAAAACTCAAAAAATGTAAGGTCTGCCGACTTTCTTTCAGTTAAAATTTACAGACAAGGAATGCCCCTCGTCTCGGAGTAGCCAACGCGGTGTGATCCTGCCCTGCGGTAAACAGGCACCCTTATCGGAAACGAGAAAATTTATACATAATTTCGGGATGATAAATAAAAAAGACTCGAAAACATCCTTGGGATGTTCCGAGTCTTTTTACCGAGAACGGCTTGTTTTATTTGCGCAGCTTACGACTTGTGAATGCCAAAGCCGCCATGCCGAGTCCGAGCAGGGCCACTGTGGCCGGTTCAGGCACTGGAGGCGGAGGAGGATTGTCGCTTCTGTAACCCAGAATGAAGAAATCTTCGAAACCATCGCTCAAAAGCTGATACTGGAATGTAGCCGTGAAGAAAAGGCCCTGACCAATAAACTGGGCCAGGTCCATTGTCGGAGCATATACAAGAAAGTCCACGTCGTTTGTTCCGGTTGTATCGAACGAGTATTCCACGCCCATGAATTCCACAGTGCGGGTGTTCGGCACCTCGACAAGAGCTTCCTCGTCAAACTCTCCGTTAGGAGAACTGTCAAAAGCCCATTCTGCAAGACCGAAAGCATCGGATGCATACGGGACAACGGCGCCGAGTTCATCGACAATCGCGACATACCCATTGCCAAGCATGTTGGGCTGATTGCCTATCTGATTAATATCGAAAGCAAAAACAGGAATATTTGAATTCTCGAATTCACTTTGCAGAAAATCATAAAGCAAATCTACGGACACTTCCCAAGTGATAAGCAAATCAGTGTTAAATTCCGTAGTCGAACCTGCGTTCGGGAATGACAACGGATCAGGAAAGTCATATCCTCCCCTGATGTTCAAATTGTCTCCAGCAGCCTTATCGGCACTTTCGCTATCACCCCACCATATCTTGAGCTCATCTTTCAGCGAACCCTGATTTGATGGATAATCGGAAAAACCTCCTGGATAAAGTTGCTTCAAAATGCTTGTGGAATAGGAATAATATTCGTCGTACGGTACCGCATTAGGAAAGACCGGCTCCGGCAACCAAATACTTGCCCATGACGGCGAAGCCAATAAAAACACCAGCACTGTCGTGCAAAGACTGCCCTTGACAAGCGTTTTCATAATCAATCCCTCCGGTTGATTTCTCTCTGTGACGCCCCTTGACTATCAATCACGTAAAGCAGGGAAAATGCCAACACGCACCACTCTTTAATCATTCAATTTATTGTAAATACACGCTCAAGCAATGTAAGATTATCCGACAACGCACAGCTTTACTTTCCAGGTATCGACCAACGCTTGTCCCCCAATAAAGCGCTCCGACACAGCCAGCAGATTCGACCAGCAGCAGTAAAATCATTTTCAACTCGCAACGGCACGTTGCAAACAAGCACACTTTTAGTTTAACAGCCAGCCAATGAACGACAAAGCCTGGCCGCGCATAGTGCCTTTTGCCCTCTTCATGGCCGTCATCGGCCTGGAGGAAGGATTGCGTTTCATGGATGGCAAAGCCTGGATCGCCGTCCAGGACTCCACCTTCGCCCTGCTTTATCCACTCAGGCCTCTGGTCGCCGTCATCGCGCTCTTCCTGTGTCGGCGGGCCTACACGGAGCTGCGCTGGGCCGATCTGAAGAGACGCGGCCAGACTGTGGGGAGCATCGCACTGGGCCTGGCGGTCTTTGCGCTCTGGATCAACATGGACTGGACCTTCGGAGCGCTGAGCGAACCTCCGGGCTTCAATCCCGGCGTCTTTTCGAACCCGGACCTGCGCCTGGCCATGACCGTCGTCCGCATCGGCAGCGCCGTGCTCATTGTCCCGATCATGGAGGAAATCTTCTGGCGTTCCTTCATTCTGCGCTACGTCATCAACCCTGATTTCGCCAAAGTCCCGCTCGGGACGTTCACTTGGATTTCGTTTCTGGTCGGAGCCGTGCTCTTCGGCCTGGCCCATCATTTCATCCTCGCCGGAATCATGGCCGGCATGGCCTATTCCTGGCTGCTCTACAGAACCAGGAGTCTGGCGCACTGCGTCCTGGCTCACGCAGTGACCAATCTGGCCCTGGCCGCATTTGTGCTGAACACGGAAAAATGGTGGTTTTGGTAAATTCAGGGGAGATGGTTCGGCAGGTTCCATCAGTCAAACCTCACATCAGCGAAATTCCACCGTAAAGAAGGCCGACGAAAACTCCGAAATTGAAGGCAAAGACCCATCGACTCCCGAAGCGATGGATCTTGTACAGCGACACGGCCACGCTCGCGATGCAGATCAGGACAACGACAATCCAGCCCAGGCTCGACCCGCCCCATTCGACGATGCTTTTCGCCACATAGATCTGACCATAGCCGAGCAGCATCCCGTGGGCCAGGGAGACGGCCCCTACCCGGCTCATGAAATCGTCCAGGGCCTGCATGCCCTGACAAACAAGAATCGCGGCAATGGCCAGCAATATCTCCATCTGCAGACTCTCCCTCATGGATACGCGGGCACCAAAAACTCCTCCGGTTCGCATGCAATCATGCACAATCTGCAACAAACAGCCGCAGTTACGCCGGTCCATTTCCAGTTCAGCGTCCCTTGAAGAGCACGCGCATGGACGCGGAAGCAAAAAAGGCCGGGCAGCTCATGCTCCCCGGCCTTTCTCTGATGATCGAAAGCGCGTGATCAATTCTTCCTGTTCCGTCGCGCCGCCAAGCCCAGGCCAAGCAGGCCGGCGCCAAGAAGAAGCATGGTGGCCGGTTCGGGGACTGGCGCCACCGAGATACCCAGGTAGAACTGCGCCGACGTGCTGCCGTCCTCGTTTGCAAGCCAGCCATAATAGTCTGTATCCACACCGAGCTGACTGACAATGTAATCATGATAGGCGCCCGTGAGGAGTCCGAAGCCGTCACTCAAGAAGGAGAAGTTGTATGTATAACCATCGTAGTCGAATGCGCCGCTGGTTGCGCCCGGATCGGTGAGAACGAAGATATCCATGGGCGTTGCAACATTACTGTTTGGAGTCTCAAAGAACAGAAATTCAAGAAATGTTTTTTCGACAGGAAGAGGCTGTCCAGCAGGAATGTAAGGTGTAAATTCAACATTAGCCTCAACTTTCCCGTACGCAAGATTAGGAAATGATGAACTCATCAAGTAATTAAAGTGTGTAATTGACACTACCTCTACAGCGGACCCAGAAGTCATCAGATCGTTTCCCCCGACAGGACCGTCGATCACAAGATAACTTTGCAATCCTGTTTTAGAAAAAACGGATGGCACTCCCCAAGAGAGCTTTCTTCCGTCGGGACTCAGCGCCATATAATCCTGATTGGCATCTTCGTTGCTCCAATCGATAAAAACAGCATCATTGACATACGACCACTGTGTCACCAGCGCTGCGGAAGCAAATGTTGCTGAAAAGATGAATGCCACCGCCAGACATGTTGCTGATAGTTTCTTCTTCACAGTAGTACTCCGATGTTAAATAATTATGTCGTTCTCTCACAACTTAGCACCAAACGTGCCAAAACATAACTACTGTATATTGCAATATTATTTAACAAAAAATTCTCAAAACAAACATAAACTGTAAAATTTTTCGACATACTTCCGGGGCAAACTTACACGCCAGCAAACACAATCCGAAAATCCCCGGAAGCTTTGAGTATGCCAGCCAAAACTTCACATGTGCAAAGCCCTTTCGTGTGATGCACCGCAAAGATCAGTTCGACTTCTGCGCGTCCACTTCCGGAGAAGCGATGGGAACGGCAAGCTCCACGCCAACGGAATACGTGCCCATGAGCGAGGATTCGTCGGTCTGGCCCCAGCGGACGTGGCCCTGATAGCTGTCGCTCAAATCATAGCCATCCACTTCCCTTCCGGGACTTGCGATGATCGACAAGACATCGCCAACGTTGAAGGCGCAATCCGTCTCTATGAGAAACCCTTGCCTGCTCATGTTGAGAATACGACCCAATACGATCGTGTCTTTTTTCTTCCCGCATATGATACCGCAGGGAAACAGGCAGGCGTGACGCTTCCATTTTCTGATTTTTTGTTCTGTCGTCGACATGGTTTGTCCTACCTTGAGGCGTTTTGTATATTTTCAAGCATCCAGTGCGCGATCTTGATTGAAAACTTTGATAATGAACACATTTCCCCATCACATTAAGCAACGAACGTACCAGCAAGCCCGAGCCGCATCGGCACGGCCATACAATGTATTACATGATACCTACGCACCCTGAAGTCGTGCACATCAGAAAAATTTCGAAGAGTTGTAAGACTTCACGTTCGGCACTGTCGGAAAAATTTACATACGAGGCATCGTTTTTTTCCGTTCACGGCAATGCGGTAACAAGCCTGGGTCGACGAGGCCCTGTCGGCCCTGGATCCTGGAGACGTGCATACCGCGCCAAAGGCCTCAAAAGACGCCGTCAAGCACCCAAAGGGTCGCACAGAAACGCCTGGTTTCCGCTCGGCGGGGATCGCGGTCAGCGAAACCACTTTTTGGCATGGAACATGATAGACCAATCATGAAAAACAGTTCCAGGTTCCGGCAAATACTCGTGACATAGCCGGCGGCGCGGACAAATGGCGGATGCCTCTCCTTGCTAACGATGAAGCAACCCCGTCATTCATTGCGTTGCCAGGCAACGAAATCACGAGTTGAGCATACCCCTCCCTGATAAGCCACCAGGGGGGGGGATTTTTTTTTTGGGGGGGGGGGGGGGGGTACGAGGGATTTCTTTGAGTGGCGAGTGCCGCGAAGGCTTCGGTGGCCATTGGCCGACCCAAGTAGTATCCTTGTCCTTCGGCACAATGATGTTTTTTGAAGAAGGCATGCTGCGTCTGCGTTTCAATGCCTTCGGCCACGATTTGATGATTAAAGCCCCGCGCCATCGCCAAGAGGGCCGTGGCCACTGCCTTGCCCGATTTGGCCTCGATGTTGTGCACGAACGACTTGTCGATCTTGACCGTACCAATCGGAAATTCCCGTAAAAAACTCAAACTGCCATACCCTGTGCCGAAGTTGTCCACGGCAATCTGCACGCCGAGGTTCTTGAGCGCATGCAAGGCAGGCAGAGCCTGTTGCGAATCCCGCGACAGGCCGTTTTCGCTCATTTCAATTTGCAGAAAACGCGGATCCAGTCCTGTCTCGCGCAGGATGGCGCGGACTCCAGCCAAAAAATTCCTGTCGCTGAATTCAACCGCCGAGACATTGACCGCGATCCGGCTCAGGTTAAGCCCCGCCTGCAACCACGCCTGCGCCTGCCTGCAGGACTCACGGATCACCCACTGCCCAATCGGCAGAATGAGCCCGCAACTCTCGGCAACTGTGAGGAACTGAGCCGGGAAGTTGAGCTGATGATCGGAACGCTTCCAGCGCAGCAGGACCTCGGCGCCGGTGATGACGCCGCTCTCCAAATTCACCATCGGCTGGTAGTGCAAGATGAATTCGCCGTGGTCGAGAGCGCGCTTCAGCGCCAGCTCAGCGGACTTGCGCATGGTGCAACTGGAACTCGGACTCATGCTTGGGGTGAATATCTCGTAGTTGTTACGGCCGCTTCTTTTGGCTTGATACATCGCGATGTCCGCGTTGCGCATCAGCACCTCGGCGTCTTCGCCGTCATCCGGGTACATGCTGATGCCGATGCTCAAGGTGATGCGGAGCTCCTGCCCGGCAATGAGATGGGGTTCTCCCACGCTCTGGATCAGCTTCTCGGCGGCGTGAGCAGCGCTTTGCGCATCATCGACTTCCGGAAGCAGGACCACGAATTCGTCGCCACCGTGGCGGCTGACCGTATCCGAGGTGCGGACGCTGGCCTGCAGACGCTTGGCAACGGATTGCAGCAGCTGATCGCCAATACCATGCCCCATTGTGTCGTTGATATGCTTGAAATGGTCGAGGTCCAGGAACATCAGAGCCACTTTGTTGCCGTGGCGCTTTGCGAGCAAGATCGACTGCACCAGACGGTCAGTCAAAAGCGCCCGGTTCGGCAATCCCGTGAGCAGATCGTGCTCGGCCATGTAGGACAAATGAACCGAGACCCGCTCGACCGCCTCGGTCATCATATGCGCATTGACCGAGGCAACGACGAGTTTCTCGTTTGCTTCCCGCAACGTTGTTTCCATTTCCGAGCAATAATCGACCTTGACCTTCTCGGCATTTTTGCGAACCCGCAACGCCTTCTTGACCACCTTCAGAACTTCCTCTTGCCTGTCGGAAAACGCCTCGCCATGAGTGTCTGTTCTTGCTTCTCGCACTATCTTTTCGCCAGCCTCGTGTTTGCTTTCGGAAAGCGTTTGCAGGGCCTTGAAACTCGACGGCCAGGCGAACACACGCCTCTTGAGCGGTCGTTTGGACGTATAACGTCTGTACTTCAAACCAACTGTATTCAGCTTCATCGATCCTGGTCCTTCACTGCTAAAGACGGGTTCAGCGCCGGGCTTCCACTCAAAATCCCGCTGTAGCCGGACAAAATCTCGCCGATGGCAATACCGCCATCATCGATTTCAAATTCCCGCAGTTCATTGCTGTGAGCGCTGGCACGGACCTTGACGACCGCCATGACCCGCTTCAGACAACTCTTAATCTCGACGTAGCGCTGCACGATAATCGCGTCGGTGAGAAATGCGGACCCGTAGGGGCTGAAACGCAGATCGCCATATCTGTCTTCAAGTTCCGAGGTCATGAGCACCGTCACCCCGAGATTGGACAACGCGGCGATCATGCGAAACAGCGACTCCCGAAAATCCTCGCGAAAAGTCGGGGCCACGGCGAGCTCGAAACCGGACAGCGAATCGATCACCACACGTTTCGCTTTCATGCTGTGAATGAGGTCTATGAGATGCTGTATGACCTCGTCCATGGACAGGTCGAGGGAACGGGTATTGATCAGACCAATGCTCCCGGCCCGGACCAGATCATCAATGGTGCGCGTCCTGGACTGGCTCGGCGTCTGCTCAAAGGCGACAATCACGCCGGGCTCGCCTCGCCGCACCCCCTCTACCAGAAAGGCCGTGGCCAGGATGGTCTTGCCTGAACCGGACGGTCCGGCGACCAGAAGCGAATACCCGGATGGCAAACCTCCACCCATCATCTCATCGAGACGCGGCACGCCCATGGACAAACGCTTCTGCGTAGAGTCCTTGCGGCGGGACGCGACCGTGAGGTCACCGTCATCACGTACCTCCACCGCAGGGTAGACGACGATTCCGTCATCGGTGATGCGGAACGTATGCATCCCGGGGCGGGTGGCCTGGCCGCGCATTTTCATGATCTGAATCTTGCGCACCATTGAATTGCGAAAAACGCTCTGTTCAAGCGATATGAGCCCGTCGGCCATGGTGAAGATCGGCGGTGAGTCTGTCTTTGAAGAATATTCACCAACCAGAAACGTTGAAGTCGCCCAGCCCATGAGCTGCATGCCCAGCTGCTGGATGAATTGCTGCTGGCTGATCGATCCTTCGGACTGACGCTGCGCCTCATGCATGATCGAGCGGAACGAATCAACGAAGACCAGCGCTGGAGCCGTGGTTTCGACCTCACGCGTGATCCGCTTCAAAACCTCAGTATATGTCCCCGTAGTGACGTCATCACCAAGGCTGACGAAGCGAACCGCCCCGTTGATCTTGTCCAGATCGAAAAAAGAAAACTGCTGCTGGTAACGAAGCATCTTGATGGGCGATTCGCCGAGCACGGTAAAATAGAGCGCAGGTCGCCGAGGCGAGGCCATGGCGAACATGAGTTGATGCGCAAGCGTGGTCTTGCCGCAGCCCGGAGCCCCCACAATGAGGTTGAACGAAAGTTCCGGGATCCCGCCGCCAAGGATCGCATCAAGCCCGGGAATGCCGGTGGCAAGGCGGGCTATGCTTACTTTTCGGCTCATGATGTCTTCTCCTGCTCCGCCACGCCAAGCGCGGCAATCCAAACCGGATCCAAAAGGCGCCTGGTCAGGGAATTTCCAATCAAGGTGGCGAGTAATTCAGTGAACGTTATCAGCAGCGAACTGCTTGCCTGTGCCGCCGCAACGGGTTCGTGCCCAGCCAAAAGCACGCTGATTCGTACCGGAAGCGAGTCAGTGTCCAGCTGCGCATCCGGAATCGACAACCAAGGAAAGACGACACTTGTCAGATGCACAGATCGCTTGAGAATGGCGTCAACGCCGTTGCCGCCAATCACAGGCGTCAACCGAGCGGACATCAGCAGCCATATCTCGGACGTCGCCTTGGCGATGGCCAGCGCGTCGGGGGAATCACCGGCGCGTTGCCGCAGCGTTCTTCGTATCGCTTCGCGACAGAGGTCGCGATCTGTAATTGGCATCGGAGCGACTCCTGAAACCTTATACCTGGCGTTCTGTGTGGACGTGCACGATTCATCGGCACGCCATGAAATTTTATCGCACGACGTTACTCTGAAATTCGAACCGGGGTAGAACTGCATCAAGCGTGACTTCGCAGGATAGAGATCGCCATATAGATCAAGATTGAAATCCCAAGAGCCCAAAGCCACGGCCATCCGATCCTACCAGAGTCCTTACTGGACGGGGCAATCCGCCACCTTTGGTCGTGCTGCAAAAAATCAAATTTGAGTGAATGAAATTTTTCAATATCCCCGAACCTTAAAATATTGTTGAGGATGACTTGTCGTTTATTGACTCTGCGTAATAACATTTGTTCTCCGTGACCGGATAGTTATCCGGGTTTAGCATGAGACCGAATACGAATAACGCCAGAGCGATTCTTCGCTTTGCAGCAACAGCACACGATTGGTTGAGCAACAATCGCGCCAAGACGATGGGCGTGGTTTCGTCTCGGTTTCCGACCGGATTCATTCGAAGCGAACGATAGACCCGCAAGGACAATGCGCTACAGAGCAGGACCAGAAGTCCATATTCCTGAAAACCCTCGATCTCATGTGCCGCCTTGCCCGCAAAACCATGCGAATCCGACAATAAACTTCAAGACCCCGAAATCACTCAACGCGACCACCGTATCATGGACCCGCAATGATGTTTTCTTTCCGATGCGTTCCAAAATGGCCACGGCGACAGGAGCAACCTTGGGAAGACAGCGCCAAAGGACTCGTACCTTCGGCCGGGCCAACAGAGTTGCCACTTAGAGGGTTGCACAAATTTTCGGGACCACCTCTCAGGCTATGGCGGATTACCTTCAATAAAAAAAACATTTCAGTAAAGCGACCTTGCAACTGAAATTATTTTAATAACATCAGAAGCAATAAAAAATATCCGCAACATTGCTCTTATGCTCAAAAATACCCTATAAATTTTTGAATTGTTTCCTACAGCATGCGAGGACATATTTTCGCACAAAATAGACATTCTATCCTGAACTAATACAGAATTCACACATTACAAAATTATATTGGCACAATGACTAAAATTATGCCATTAAAAGTGACATGACCATGAAATCAAAATCCAAAGACAACGGCTCCCCCGCCTTGAATCCTGAATCCACTCCGCCAGCTTTCCCCATCGTCGGCGTTGGCGCGTCCGCTGGCGGACTTGAAGCGCTGGAGCATTTTTTGCGGCATGTGCCTGAAAATAGCGGGTTGGCCTTTGTCATTGTCCAACACCTCGACCCCACCCACAAGGGGCTCCTGCCGGAACTGCTCCAGCGCGCCACCGCGATGAAGGTACGGCAGGTCAGGGACAGGATGCCGGTCGAGACGAACTGCGTGTACGTGATTCCGCCCAACCACGACATGTCCATCCTGCATGGCGTGCTGCATCTGTTCAAACCAGCCGCTCCTCGCGGACTGCGCCTCCCCATCGACTTCTTCTTCCGTTCCCTGGCCGAAGACCAGCTGGAACGCAGCATCGGCGTCATCCTTTCCGGCATGGGCTCCGATGGCACGCTGGGCATTCGGGCCATCAAGGAAAAGGCGGGACTGGCCCTGGCGCAGGACCCCGCCTCCGCCAAGTTCGACAGCATGCCCAGAAACGTCATCAACGCAGGACTGGCCGATCTGGTGGCCCCGGTGGAAGAACTGCCCGCAAGGCTCCTCGACCTCATTCAGCATGCACGGGTTGCTGGATCGGTCGTCACCCCGCTTGAAGAGAAGACCCAGGGCGGCCTTGAAAAAATCATCCTTCTGCTGCGCACGAAGACCGGCCATGACTTTTCCCTGTACAAGAAGAACACCCTGTATCGCCGCATCGAACGGCGCATGAACATCCACCAGATCGACAGGATCATGACCTATGTCCGTTTTCTTCAGGAAAATTCCCAGGAAGCGGACCTCCTTTTCAGGGAACTCCTGATCGGGGTGACCAGCTTTTTTCGCGATCCGGCGGCCTGGGAGAAGTTGCAGGCAAATGCCCTTCCGCCTCTCCTCAAGGCATGCCCGGAGAATGGCACCCTGCGAGCCTGGTCGTCTGGCTGCTCCACGGGTGAAGAAGCCTATTCGCTGGCCATCGCCTTCAAGGAGACCGTGGCCAAACTGGCGCCAGAGTCGGGCCTCAAGCTGCGCATCTTTGCCACCGACCTGGACAAAGACGCCATCGACAAGGCCCGTCAAGGCCTCTATCCGCAGGGAATCGGCGCGGATGTTTCACCCGAACGGCTGGACCGTTTCTTCGAACAGGACGGGAACGGCTACCGGATCGGCAAGGAGATCCGGGAGATGGTCACCTTCGCCACGCAGAATGTCATCATGGACTCGCCGTTCACCAAGCTCGATATCATCACCTGCCGTAACCTGCTGATCTATCTCACGCCCGAACTTCAGCAACGGATTATCGGACTCTTCCATTACAGTCTCAAGCCGGAAGGAGTCCTTTTCCTGGGGAGTTCGGAAGCGATCAACGGCAGCACCGACCTCTTCGTACCCATAGACAGCAAATCCAGACTGTTTCTGCGGCGCGGAGCAACCCTCCCACCCCCGTCCATCGCATTCCCGGCGTCATCCATCCCGACCCTGCCGGGCGTCACACAGGAGACCACAATGCTCAAACCGGCGGTCAATATCCAGTCCCTGGCGGACCAAGTGCTGTTGCAACGCTTTTCACCGCCCGCCGTACTGGTCAACAGCAAGGGGGATATCCTCTACATCAGCGGGAGAACGGGAAAATACCTTGAACCGGCGGCGGGCAAGGTCAACTGGAACATTCACGCCATGGCTCGGGAAGGACTGCGTTTTGACCTGGGCACCGCCTTTTCGCAGGCCCTTCGACAAAAAAAGGCCGTCGTCGTCAAAGGACTCACGGTCACGGACGGTGAAACGGCTCAGTGTGTGGACCTCACCGTGCAGGAACTCCAGGATCCCGAGTCGCTGCGCGGCATGGTCATGATCATCTTCACCGACGTGCCAACTCCCCCAAAACAAAAAGCAATCCGCCGTTCCAAGTCGGGAGCGGCCGGCAACGCTCGGGCCATGGAACTGGAACAGGAATTGCAACGCTGCCGTGATGAGCTACGAACAACCCGGGAGGAGATGCAGGCATCTCAGGAAGAACTCAAATCCTTCAACGAAGAGATGCAGTCCACCAATGAGGAGCTGCAATCCACCAATGAGGAATTGACGACCTCTCGTGAAGAGATGCAATCGCTCAACGAGGAGCTGCAGACGGTGAACGCCGAGCAGCAATCAAAGATGGACGAGCTCGCGCGGGTCAATGACGACATGCGCAATCTGCTCAACAGCACGGAGATCGTCACCATCTTTCTCGACAACGACCTCCACGTTCGACGCTTCACTCCCGGCGCCAACAAGATCTTCAAGCTCATCCCCGGCGATGTGGGCCGGCCCCTTTCCGACCTCGTCAGCGACCTTGTCTACCCTGAAATGACCGAGCAGGCCCTGGAGGTGCTCAGGACGCTGGCATTTTCGGAAAAACAGGTTTCCACAACCGACGGCCGATGGTATGCGGTGCGCATCATGCCCTACAGGACCATGAACGATGTCATCGCAGGGCTGGTCATAACCTTCACGAACATCACCTCGGCCAAGGCACTCGAGCGGGAGCTGCGCGAGGAGAATGACCGGCTTAAGCTTCGGCTTGGTGAAGGAGAATCATCATGACCGCATCCAAAAACATGAAAAAAGCAGATCCCGCGCAAGCGCGGCAGGACAAACCGGCGTGCCTCAAGACCGCCGGCACTCGTCCCCTTCTGCCCGAAATCGAGATGAAGCGACTGGTGCAGGAGCTTGAGATTCACCAGATCGAACTGGAGATACAGAACGAAGAGCTGCGCCAGGCTCAGGAAGCGCTTGAGATATCGCGCAATGCCTACGCCGAGCTGTATGACTTCGCCCCCGCGGGCTATTTTTCCTTTGACCGACAGGGCCTGGTGCGCAGCGTCAATCTTCCGGGCGCGCAACTGCTGGGCATCGAACGGCAGCGCCTGCTGGGCATGCCCATGAGCCTTTGGATCGCCGACGCGGATGGACGGGAGCTGTTTTCGAAGCACTGCGCGGATGTTTTAAGCAAAGAGGGAGACGGTCTCTGCGAAATCTGGCTTCAGAGATCGGACGGAATAATGTTTCTTGCCCGCCTGCGAAGCATCGCCAAGTACCCGGTGGAAGGGACGCACGGCGACATCCGGTCCATGATCGCTGACGTTACCGAACAGATCCAGCTCAAGACCGCGCTGCAAAACGCCCATGACCAGCTTGAACAGAAGGTCGCGGAACGAACACGTGAATTGATCCAGGCCAACGAGCGTCTTGTGCAGGAAATCGCCGTGCGCAAAGACACGGAAGAAGCCCTGCGCCTGGCGTTCAAGGAAATCAAGGAGCTCAAGGATCGCCTGCTGGCCGAGAACGTCTATCTCCAGCACGAGGTTGCCCGAAAGTTCAACTTTGGCGAGATCATCGGCCAGAGCAGCGCCATCTCGCAAGTGTTCGACAAGATCGAACAGATCGCGCCCCAGAATACGACCGTGCTTCTCCAGGGCGAGACCGGATGCGGCAAGGGAGTCGTGGCGCGGGCCATCCATGCCCGGAGCCTGCGCAAGGATCGACCGATGGTCACCATCAACTGCACGGCATTGCCTGCCAACCTCATTGAAAGCGAACTCTTCGGACGGGAAAAGGGAGCCTTCACCGGAGCCAACGCCCGGCAGATGGGACGCTTCGAACTGGCCGACGGGGGGACCATCTTTCTGGACGAAATAGGCGAGATGCCGCTGGAACTGCAATGCAAGCTTCTGCGGGTGATCCAGGACGGCGAATTCGAGCGCCTCGGAAGCCCTCGCACCATCAAGGTTGACGTACGGATCATCGCGGCCAGCAACCGCAATCTGGAAGAAGAAATCAAGAATGGCAGCTTCAGGGAAGATCTCTACTACCGGCTCAATGTCTTTCCCATCGCGATCCCGCCGCTCAGGGCCCGCAAGGAAGATATCCGCCTGCTCGTCGATTTTTTCGTCGCCAAGTTCAACAAGAAGATCGGCAAGCGGATACAGACGATTCCCAAGGAAGCCCTCGAAGCGTTGGAGAATTACGACTGGCCCGGCAACGTGCGGGAACTGGAGAGCGTGATCGAACGGGCGACAATAATCAGCCAGGGTCCGTCATTGCGGATTCTGGATCAGTTCAATGCATCGTTCAAATCGAACGAGCCTTCCGGCTCGGACGTAAAGGCCCTGGCCGATCTGGAGCACGACCACATCCTCCATGTGCTCCGAAAAACGAATTGGCGGGTTGAAGGAAAAAATGGCGCCGCGGCCATCCTCGACATCAATCCAAGCACGCTTCGCGCGCGCATGAGAAAGCTCGGAATTCAGCGCAACAACTCGTAACACGCCCAAGCGCCCGTCCGCCCTCCGGTCAGCCATGGCCCAGGCATCGACCCTGCCCCCTCTCTACCAAATTCAATTGCCCCGCCGCGCTTCATCATATCCGACCTGATCGTCATGCCCCTTCCTTGCGACTGCACCGGCAAGACATCCGGGAAGCATGATGATTTCTGGCGCTCCATTCCACACGGACAGACTGCCATATACGGCACCTCCGTCAAATGTGGCCGATTCCCGTTGACGGATTTCCCCATGCTCACGCGCCTCCAACTCTCGCACATCATTGCAATCAGATAGTTACACCTAGGAAAATTCGCAGTGTCGCAGGCACGAAAGTTGCGATTCCAATTACGCCGCAGTCCACACAGACATGGATGCATGGAATAGCGGGCAGTTCAACGTGAACAGGCAATCCTGCTCCCATTCAATCATTCCATCTGGAACCAAACACTCCATGACCGCCTGGTCATATCGGACCATAAACAGGAGGCAGAAAAGTGTTGCAGAACACAGTATCACTCACCGTCGAAACTTTAGCCGAGCTGACGGCGGTACATCAACCGCCATGCCTGTCCCTCTACCAACCAACGCATCGACACGGCCCCGAAAACCAGCAGGACCTGATCAGATTCCGCAACCTGCTCAAGGCAATGGAAACGTCGCTCAAAAAAAAGTACCCTGAACCCGAGACCAGGCACTTTCTGGAGCCGTTTGAGGCTCTCGGGCTTGATCGCGAATTCTGGAACAACACGCTGGATGGGCTGGTTGTCTTGAGTGGCGCGGGAATGTTCCGGGTGTTCCGGCTCAGACGGCCGGTCCCCGAATTGGCCATCGTGGGCAACAGCTTCCACGTCAAGCCCTTGCGGCGTTTCATGCAATACGTCGGGCGTTATCAAATCCTCGGCCTGAGTCTGACCAGAATCCAACTCTTCGAGGGTGACCGTGGCACGCTGGAAGAGATCGAACCCGCCCAGGGAGTCCCGCGAACAATAACCGATGCCCTTGGCTCGGAGTTGACCGAGTCACACCAGACGGTGGCCTCCTACGGCGGTACGGGAGGAAGCGCGAACCCCATGCGTCACGGCCAGGGCGGGAAAAAGGACGAGGCCGACAAGGACACGGAGCGTTTCTTCCGGGCCGTTGATCGCGCGGTGCTTGAACATCACTCGCGCCCTTCCGGCCTGCCGTTGCTCCTGGCCGCACTGCCGGAACACCACCATCTTTTTCGGAGCATCAGCCACAACTCATTTCTCATGGAGGATGGCCTGGATCTGAACCCCTTCGTGCTCACGGCATCCGAACTCCGAGAACGCGCGTGGGAACTGCTCGAACCCCCGTACCAGACCTGGCTGGCCTCGCTGCTTGATGAATACGGAGAAGCGCAATCTCGGGGATTGGGCAGCGGCGATCTTGGAGAAGTCTTGAAAGGGGCCGCTGACGGACGTGTGTCGAAGCTCATGATCGCGTCCGATCGCGAGATTGCCGGGCGCATCCTGGACGATACGGGCAAGTATGAACTCACGGACATGAGTGAAGAGAACGCCGTTGATCTGCTCGACGATCTTGGTGAACTGGTGGACAGAATGGGGGGACAGGTTCTGGTCATGCCTGCCGCACAGATCCCCGGCAAGACAGGGCTGGCAGCCACCTTCCGATACTGACCGGCAGGCAGTCGGGGAGAAATGCGCCAGACAGCGCGTCCACCAAGAACCCGCTGTCATATTTAGCAGATTCAGAGCATATGACGGACCAATCGGATGGACTCACCATCCCATGTATTCGGCTCAATAATTTTAACAATTAATTCAGAATATTGCTGTAGATAATTTATTGAGATTCAGCGGAACGCTTATTGCTCATATCATTACATCGCCAATATATAACAAAAGAGGTGTATATGAAAATTCTTAGATACTTTTCCGCTTTATTACTCGTCGGCCTTCTCTTTACAGGCACATCCTCCTGTTTTGCCCAAGGTACAACAGCAAGTCCGGCTCCCGACGTCGATGGATATGTGTGGATGAAGTCAACCGATCCCGAGAAAAAGGCATTTCTTTTCGGGGCAGGAACAGCCGTCGCGCTTGAATACCAGATGCGGGCAAAACGCTCGGAAGAACCGTCCAAGTTCATCAAGGGATGGGTCGAGGCTTTTGACAACATGAGCTGGGCGGAAATGGCTTCCAGACTCGACAATTATTACGAATCGAACCCTGACAAGGCAAACAGGCTGGTCTTTGACGTGCTTTGGCATGAAATGATCAAGCCCAACCTGAAAAACTAAGGAGCGGATATGCAAAAAATACTTCTCTCTCTCATGATACTGATGCTTTTAAGCGCTTCCGCCTGCACCAACATGTCCCGCACGCAGCAGGGCGCATTGTCGGGCGGTGCCATCGGAGCCGGAGCGGGCCTTGGAATCAGCGCCCTGACTGGAGGCTCGCTGGGTGCCGGCGCCCTGATTGGCGGGGCGCTGGGCGGAGTCGCGGGCGGCATTTACGGAAATCAGAAATAATGACTTTCAACTGTGCAGCAAACACTGGAGTTACCATGAACGGATTTATTGAAAAACACATGCCGGGCAAGGCTCACGGCATTCTTCTACTCGCACTGCTGGCCATGATGTGCCTTTTCTCAAGCGCCGCGACGGCAAGAACCGGCGAAGAGATCGACACGCATGCCGACATGACGCTGCAGCGTTTTTACAAAGAAGTGAACGGCGGCAAGGAGATTGCCCAGGAAGCCAAGGCGCTCCTCATCATGTCCGATGTCACCAAGGCCGGCTTTGTTCTTGGCGGGACCTATGGCCAGGGCGCTCTTCGCGTGAACGGCAAGACCATCGGATACTACAATCTCATTGCCGGATCGTATGGGTTCACCTTTGGCGCGGAACAGATGGACATCATCCTCGCCTTCATGACCCAGCAGGCGCTCGATGACTTCATCAAGATTGACGGCTGGGAGATCGGCGTCACCGGCAACGTCGCGTTCATCGATGTCGGAGGCGGCAAGAGACTGGACACCACTTCGCTCAAAGACCCTGTCGTGGCCTTTGTGTTCAGTCCCGAGGGGCTGATGGTCGATGCGTCCCTGAAGGGCGCAAAGTTCACCAAGCTCAACAAATAAGCTGTCATTTGCCGCGCAAGGCAGGATCGCGCGCCCGCGGGATGCGATCCCGCCCTGTCCGGCGAAGGAGGAAACAATCATGGGACTCATACTCATCGTCATTCTTGTTCTCATACTCCTTGGAGCCTTGCCGACATGGCCCCACAGCAGGAGCTGGGGATATTACCCCAGCGGCGGACTTGGGCTGATACTTCTGATCGTGCTCATCCTGATGCTGATGGGAAGAATCTGAGGCCAAGCCGGAGCTTCTCTCCGGCTTGGCAGTCAGTAACAGCATGGCGTCTTTCCAGGGATTCATGAAAATTTAGGGGACTACCATGGACACACAACATTCGACCGACGCAAAACTCAAATCACTGATGGAAATGCTTGAAAGCAAGGACGGCCTGATTCGCCAGAAGGCTCGGATAGCGCTGGTGGAACTGGACGGACCCGCCGTCATGCCTCTCTCGGAGGCACTCACGCACTCAAAGCTGGATCAGACCCGTTGGGGCGCCGCCAAAGCCCTTGGCGAGATCGTCGATGCCAGATCAATCCCCGCGCTTGTGGACGCACTCGAAGACAAGAACGCCGATGTGGCCTGGCTTGCGGGTGTAGCGCTGCGAAAATTCGAAAAGGCGGCCTGGAAACTCCTGCTGCAGAAATTGATCGAAAGTGGAGTGGACTCCGTAAGGCTGCGTAACGGAACGCGCCATGTGTTCAGTGGTCAAAAGGCGGAAGGATTCAACGACCTGCTGGAGGAACTCATGACCGCCCTTGAAGACTCGGCACTACCGGAAGCCGGGGGAATCGTCGCGGGAGAAATCCTGAAGCGCATGAGAAGCGATGACGCGGATTGGGACTGAGGCCCGTGGGCACAGTATGAGTCACAATCTCCTTCTATTAACCCATGCATCGAATTTTCAAGAATCACGAACAATATTATTGTTACTAAGTAAACAATGGAGATAAAATAATGGAAAATTTTGCAAATATTTTCAAAATCATTCTGTGCACTCTGCTCGTGACATCAATCATGAGCTGTGCAGGAACAAGCAAACGTGAAAGTACAGGTCAGTACGTTGATGACTCAACTATAACAGCAAAAATAAAAGCAGAAATATTCAAAGACGATTCTTTGAAGTCACTACAGATAACAGTTGTCACATACAAGGGAATTGTTCAGCTAAGCGGATTTGTTGACTCAGCCAAAAACGTCAAAAAAGCTGGAGATATCGCAAGAAGCGTAGATGGAGTGAAATCTGTCAAGAACGACCTTGTTGTCAGATGAAGTATTTTTACGACACATAAACTCTTTGTATTTAAAACTGCATGCGTAATGCGATAAATACATATTAATCATCAAGCAAATACCGATCCTGAAGAACATTCTTCGGATCCAAGACAAACGGAGACAATCATAATGGCTCATACTTACGACAACAAAAAGATTATAAACAAGGAAATGCGTCACATCATGGAGCATGCCGAAGCCCTCGTGGACGCGACAGCAGGAGAGCTTGACGAGCGCATCGCAAAAGCCAGGACCATGCTCAAGGATCGTCTTGATTCGGCCAAGGACGAATACGGCGAACTGGAAGCCAAAGTCATGGACAAGGTGCAGTCAGCCGATGAGTTCATTCATCTCAAACCATACTATGTCGTCGGCGGAACCTTTATCTCCGGCCTGCTTCTGGGTTGGATGATGACCAGGAAATAACGTGAACAGGCTCCCCATGGAGATTTTCGGATTCAATGGCGCGGCAACCAGGCTCGGCAGGGTTACCGCCCAAATCCTTCAGGACCGCCTGGAGCTGCTTGCACTTGAATTGCGCGAGGCGAAAATCCTTTTTGCGCAGGCATTGATACTGGTTTGTCTGGGCGTGGCGTTCTGCCTGCTCGGCCTCTTGCTGCTGATTCTGGCCACAGTGTACGGGTTGCCCCCCGAATGGCGGGTCTATGGACTCGCGGCCACGGCCCTGGTCAGTCTGCTGGCCGGAGCGGCCGCCTTTCGCGCCCTGAACAGAATTCTTGGACAAAGCCCCCTGGCCTTTGACCAGAGCGTGGCCGAACTCAAAAAGGACGCAACATGTTTCTTGACCAAAAACTAGGTCTGATTCGGGAGGAAAAAGCCAGGCTTGGCATTTGCTGCGACCTTCACCGGCATCTGGCTCATGTCGAATTCCGGGAAATGGTGTCCGGAGCGTTGCACACAGCCTCGAATGTCGCCCTGGGATTCGCCGTGGTCGAACAGATCGTCCGCCTCCTGCGAGACCGCAAAGACAGACGACAGTAACAATCACCCTGCTCTGTCAAACACGGACAGCGACTTGCACGGACTGACTGCTTTTCGGGTCCGATAGTTTTCTCGCGATTGCGACACCGCGCATGAATGACATGCTCACAATGCATCCTTGCTGGGGTTTGTGTGTTCTGTCCTCCATTCGTGCGCGGTGTTGCAATCGCGAGTTGAAGATATCCTCCAGATTATAAGAAGACCTGGAGGAAAAATTTTGTGCTCGTATATTTAGAGCGGCCAAATGTGAAATCTTGCAGTAGCGCCATATGTGACGGATTCATCTTCTTTGCTTCTCCAGCACGATATTAAAATCAATCTATTTTATTCTTTATAATCATTCACTTACACAACATAAAAAACAATGCGAAGTCTGGCACGTTCATTGCGGTGTACATCATACCCTCTGGAAACGTGTCGCCCCTCATTTCAATAAAAAATCCGGGGCTGTGAAAGAGCGGAAAACGTTTGAATTTTATTACAAAAAAGGAGCGGCGCATGAAGTCCAGCACAAAGAATCAAACAAAAGGCGTTTACCATGAGACCAAAGGCAAGATCAAGGAAACCGTCGGAAAGATTATCGACAACCCATCCTTGGAGGCCGAAGGACTAGCGGAAAAAACAGCAGGCAAGGCGCAGAAGAAAGTAGGAGAGGTGGAAAAAGTCCTGAATGAATAACGGTCAGGCCCAGCTTTTATTCACCCAAAAAGCGTCCACAAGAATCCGCGACATACAGATACTACTACCAGTAACCGGAGAGCGTACGTGCTCTCCGGGCAACCTCGTATCTTACAAATTTATAAAGGGCACATTTTAATGAAAACAACACTCCTTAGGTCCCTGCTTTTGGCAACGGCGGCTTTTTTCATCCTCGGCATGCCTTTGCAGGCGTCAGATTCGGATCGAAACATAGAAAAATCAGCCAAACAATCACATGTATTCAAAAAATACCTGCAGGACGATGATATCAAAATAGAGTCCAAAGATGGCGCTGTCACTATGACAGGAGTTGTATCTGGAAGCTACCACAAAGCCCTGGCACAGGAAACCGTAGAAAATATCCCTGGAGTCAAAAGCGTAGACAACAAGCTTGAATACAAAAACGTTCCTCCTTCTGCAAACACAGACGCATGGATACGCGACAATGTTGTTTCGACACTTTTATTTCACCGTAGCGTCAGCCCTTCCACGACCCAGATCAATGTCAAAGACGGAGTGGTTACACTCAAAGGCGAAGCATCAAGTGAGGCTCAAAAGGAATTAACCACTGAATACGCTATGGATGTCGATGGCGTAAAGGACGTTGAGAATGAAATGACCGTGGCGAAGGATCAAGAAAAGGAAAAGGCGGAAAAGGCGGAAAAATCGCAAAGTATCAGCGAAACCATTGATGACGTATCCATCACCACCCAGGTCAAAATGACACTCCTCTACCACCGCTCGACCAGCGCCCTCAAAACCAAGGTCGAAACCCAGGACGGCGTAGTCACACTGACTGGAGAGGCAAAGAACGCGGCAGAAGCAAATCTGGCCACCAAACTTGCCGCCGATGTGAACGGCGTAAAGGAAGTCAAAAACCAAATGACCGTCAAATAAAGTTCAGCTCACGACAACAAAACGAGAATGGCCATGAAAACAATAAGCATAATCGGAATTCTGCTGATCGTCATAGGAATAGCGGCTTTTGCTTACCAGGGCATAACCTACACGACCCAGGAAAAAGTCGTTGATCTCGGACCACTCCAGATGACGGCAGAAAAAACGCGGACGATTCCTCTGCCCCCTATCATGGGCGCGATCGCTCTGGCGGGCGGCGTCGTACTTCTGATCGTGGGGAAAAAGAAAGCTTAAAAGAAGCCCTGTCCTGCCTGGAAAACAAGACACCACCCTTCACTCGAAAAATTCAACGGAGGACACAATGTTATATACTATCGCCGGCGTACTTGTAATTTTATGGCTGCTTGGCATCGTCAGTGGATACACAATGGGTTCATTTATTCATATACTCCTTGTGATCGCCGTCATTGTGATTCTAGTAAATTTTATCCAGGGAAGACGCACACTCTGACATCGCTGCAAAAAATCATCACTCCCGAGAAAGGGGATCCATGCCTTTTAAACTATCTGAAAAAGAATGGGTTCCCTACTCTCGGTATTGACATAGAGGCTCTTTCGCGACTTTTTGCAGTGACGTCATACTCTAATTAGCGAGGATCACGGATATGATAAAATATTATATTGCTGTCGCATGCCTGTTTTTCTCATCTATCACTGGAAACTTGGCATCTGCCAATGAGCCAGAGCTAGCTTACTTCATAACCCCATATATCGGCTATACTTGGTATGATGACGAGCAAAATGTTGACGACAATCCCGCTTATGGAGTTCGTATTGGATACAATTTCACAAAGTATTTTGGAATGGAAACGTCCTTGGAATATACCGACACGAACTATGACAACGACAACGATTCCAGGTCAGTCAATATCGGCAATTATCGACTGGACGCCATATTCAATCTACTCCCAGACAACCAGCTAGTCCCCTTTGTTTTTGCCGGAGTTGGCGGACAGTACATTGATTATCCAAGAGGAATTGACGACAGAAACGCCGCGACACTCAATTACGGCGCAGGATTGAAATATTTCCTGGACGAATCCGTGGCCTTGCGGGCTGACATCCGTCAGATCCATATCTTTCAGAATATTGATGATCTCGATGACAGGCGCGATATAGAAGCGACTGTCGGAGTCACTTATTATTTTGGCGGACCCGAGGCGCAGCCTGCTCCAGATCCGACTCCGGTCAGCCAGGCAACCGCCGCCCCCATGGTCGCGCAACAAACCGCGGTTGCCGAGACGCAGCCGGAGGTAGTGGTGCTCGTATTTGAAGACATCCACTTCGATTTCGATTCATCGGCCCTCAAACCGGAAGCCAAAGCAATTCTGAAAAGGAATATTCAACTCCTGAAGGATAATCCGAGAACACACATCCGCATTGCAGGCTACACGTCTGCCTCGGGGTCTGCAGAATACAACAAGAAACTCAGTGAACGCAGGGCAAACGCCGTCAAGAACTACCTCATAAATGAGGGCATCATCACTGAAGAGCGGCTCTCCATGATCGGCTACGGAGAGATGAACCCTGCCAAATATGAAGCTTCTCCGCAGGACATATTGTCTCAAGCGGCCAAAGCGAACATGCGGGTTCTCTTTGAAATCATAGTTAAATAAAAAGTGCTTTAATTTACAAGTATGATATAACATACTTTGAATTTTTATAAACAAATCAACCTCGCTGCAGCTGAGCAAAATAAATATCATATTTAAACATGTGATTTATTTATACTAAAATAAAAAATGAATCATAAACCCAACATGGTTCAGCTGCAGCAAAAATTACTTAAAAAACGCAAACATATTTCTTGCTATAAAACCGATTTCTGCGCGCTATGTAGCCTGATTTGCATGGAGATTCATCATGAAGAGCCGAGTCGATCAATCTGAAAATTTCGATCTGCTTCGCCGCAAGGCTGAAGACGTCATTCGAAAAAAAGAAACAGCTCCGTTGGAGAGTCTCCCAACCGTCCCTGTCGAAGACGCCTCGTGGATGGTTCATGAACTGCGCGTTCATCAAATCGAGCTTGAAATGCAGAATGAGGAATTACACAGGACGCATGAAGATCTTGAAAAAGAGCACGAGCAATATCTGGATCTCTACGACTTTGCGCCAGTTGGATATTGCACCATCTCGGAAGAGGGGCAGGTCATGGCAACAAATCTCACTGCCACGACAATGCTCGGCATGACCCGAAACAACCTCATTGGCCAGCGTATAACCCGCTTCATCCGTGACAAGGAACAACACACCTTCTCTCGCAACATACGGCACCTTTTCGCAACCGGGGAAGCACAGGGCTGCGAACTGGGCATGATAAAATCCGACGGGACCCACTTCTGGGCCAGCCTCAAGGCGGTCTTGAAACGGGACATGAACATCCCCGTTTGCCGCGTCATCATAAGCGACACCAGCGGCAGAAAAAAGGCCGAAAAGGCGCTGGCCGAGAGCGAACTGCATTTCAGAAACCTGGCCAACTGCGGCCAGGCGCTGATCTGGACCTCCGGAAAAGACAAACTGTGCGATTATTTCAACGAACCATGGCTGACCTTCACCGGGCGCACTCTGGAGGAGGAACTCGGCAACGGCTGGCTGCAAGGGGTCCATGAGGAGGATTTCGATCGCTGCATGACCACCTATGTCACGGCCTTTGACCGGCGCGAACCTTTCAGCATGGAGTACCGCTTGCGCCATGCCAGTGGCGAATACCGCTGGCTGGTCGATCAGGGCACGCCACGCTTCGACTCCGGGGGCGCATTCGTCGGGTACATCGGCCATTGTCTGGACATCACTTCCCGCAAACACATGGAAGAGGAGCTTCTGGCCACCAAAAAAGCGGCTGAAACGGCGAATACTGCCAAGAGCGCTTTTCTGGCCAACATGAGCCATGAAATCAGGACCCCTCTGAACGGCCTGCTGGGCATGATGCAACTGTTGGAATTCACGGAAACTAGCGACGAACAGCGCACGTACATCGAGATGGCCATCCGCTCCGGGGGCAGGCTTACCCGCCTCTTGAGCGACATCCTCGATCTTTCCCGCATCGAGGCTGGCCGGATGCCGTTAAGCGAGGAGCCGTTCGACCTGTCCGAAACGTATGCCGCCATTACCGACAGTTTCGGCCCGCTGAGCATTCAAAAGAATCTGCCCGTGCGCATCGACGTCGCGCCGGACGTTCCGCTGGAAGTGTTCGGAGATGAGGTCCGCGTGCGTCAGGTGCTCTTCAATCTCGTCGGAAACGCCATGAAATTTTGCGACCAGGGAGAGGTCAGGATCGAGGTGTGTACGCTGCTTCCCATGCCGCCGGATACCGTTCGCGTGCTGTTCTGCGTTTCCGACACGGGCGCGGGGATGAGCGATACGACACTTGAAACCTTGGGTTCACCCTTTACCCAGGCCAGCAACGGTTTCACCCGCAAGCACCAGGGAGCAGGGCTTGGGCTCTCCATCTGCAAGCGTCTTGTTTCCGCCATGGGTGGGACGCTGACCTTCGAGAGCACCCATGGAGCCGGGACCACCGCGTACCTGATGCTTCCATTCAGGCGGCGGGCGTATTCAAGGCTCCCGGACCAGTCCGGCACCGACTCAGCCACGCCATCGCTTCGAATTCTGCTCGTCGAAGACGACGCAACAAGCCGCATGGCTGAAAAGGAGATGCTCAAAAGGATGGGCCACTCCGTGCAGACGGCGTGCAACGGGATTGAAGCGCTCAAAAGCATGCGGCTGAATACCTTTGATTGCGTGCTTATGGATGTGCAGATGGAGGTCATGGACGGCCTGGAGACCACCAAAAAAATCAGGACGGACGTTTCCAGATTTTTTGACCCCACAATCCCCATTGTCGCCATGACGGCATATGCCATGTCTGGCGATCGAGAGCGGTTCTTGATGGCCGGCATGGATGACTACATCTCAAAACCATTCGACCTCGGCAATCTGACAAAAGTGCTCGGCAGCCTAGACGTCAATGACGGCAAATGACCAGAACGCTCCGCCTGCACGCCGCGCCGTCTCTTCGCTTCAGTGCTGAAGACACTGCGCGGCCTTAGAAATTTCAAAGAATTCGCAGCCAGGGCAAATCTCATGCTTTCGCTCTAACTCCAGGAGACCACGCGCATGAAGATGAGCAGCAACATAGGCAAGGGTGCCGGTCCACGGTTCTGGACGCGCCTGACCGGACGTGGACCATCTGTAAAAAGTATCGAAGAGGAACTCCCCCTTCGGGCGGAGCTCTTCAGCGCCTCCCAGATGGAACTGCACGGCAAGATTCTGGCTGCCATGCATCAGCTCAGCGGCAAGCGCACGCAAGATCGCCTCCTGTCGCGCCTGGCCGAAAACGAAAAGGTGTTGAGGGACGTACACCGCCTGCTCACGGAAGACGTCAAGAATGAACGGCGCATGACTCCGGCCGGAGAATGGCTGCTCGACAACTTCTATGTGATCGAAGAGCAGATCCGCATCGCCGCCAAACACCTGCCCAAGGGCTACAGCCGCGAGTTGCCGCAACTGCGGGGCGGACATACGGCCGGGCTCCCGCGCGTGTACGACCTCGCCCTGGAGGCGATCTCGCACGGCGACGGCCGCGTGGACCCGGAATATCTGAGCCGCTTCGTAGCCGCCTACCAGACCGTGACGACCCTGAAACTCGGCGAGCTGTGGGCCATCCCCATCATGCTGCGCCTGGCCCTGATCGAAAACCTGCGCCGGGTCGCGGCCCGCCTCGCCGCACGCAGAATAGACCGCAACAGTGCCGATTACTGGGCCGATCTGATGACCGAGGTGGCCGCCACCGATCCCAAGAGCCTGATCCTGACCATCGCCGACATGGCCAGGTCCGACCCGTCCATGGGCAGTTCGTTTGTCGCGGAACTGACCCGTCGTCTGCAGGGCCAGGGTCCGGCGCAATCCCTCCCGCTATCGTGGATTGAACGCCGTCTGTCCGAATCCGGCCAGACCATCGATCAGCTGGTGCGACTGGAAAACCAGCAGCAGGCCTCCGACCAGGTCTCCATCAGCAACAGCATCGGCAGTCTGCGCTCCCTGAACGCCACGAACTGGAACGACTTTGTCGAGTCTCTGAGCGCTGTCGAAGCCATTCTTGGGGAAGATCCCGGTTCAATTTACGGTAAGATGAATTTTGCCACCCGGGACCGTTATCGACATGTCATTGAAAAAATAGCAAAAAAATGTCCACATGCCGAGCCCGAGGTGGCGCGCAGAGCGCTGGAGTTGGCGCGGGAAGGCGCAGCTTTACAGGGTGAAGAGCGCAAGGGCCATGTAGGATACTATCTGGTCGGAGACGGACTTGCCCAGCTTGAGCGCCTGGTTCAGATGCGCCGGTCGCCCACGGCGGCGCTGCGCGATCCCGGCCGACGATTGCTCATCCATTGCGGAGGCATCATGCTCCTGACGGCCATTCCGACCGCATTCCTTGGGCTCAAAGCCCACGGCGACGGACTTGGCGGCTGGCAACTCGGCCTTTTTTGCCTGCTCCTTGTGCTCTGCTGCAGCCATCTGGCGGTGTCGCTCGCGAATTGGCTGGCCACGCTCCTTGGCAACCCGCATCTCTTGCCGCGCATGGACTTTTCCAAGGGAATTCCGCCCGAGGCTCGAACCATGGTCGTGGTTCCGACGATGCTCACCAGCACACGCGGCATCGAGGAACTGATCAACGATCTCGAAGTCCGGTTTCTGGGGAACCGTGACCGGCACCTCCACTTTGCCCTGCTCACGGACTTGGCCGACGCAGCCCAGGAAATTCTGCCTGAAGACGAAAATCTGGTCAGCTTGGCCCATGGCATGATCGAAGCGCTGAACGCCAAATACCCGGGCGAAGCCGGCAGCACCTTCTTCCTGCTGCACCGCCCGCGCAGCTTCAACGCCGCGGAACGGACATGGATGGGCCATGAGCGCAAGCGCGGAAAACTGGGGGATTTGAATGCCCTGCTCAGCGGGGGCACGGCTGATGCGACGGATCGGTTCGCGCTCATCGTCGGCGACACGTCCATTTTGCCGGACATCAGATTCGTCATCACCCTGGACACGGACACCCAGCTGGGCCGCGATTCGGCGCGCAAGTTCGTCGGCGCCATCTCCCATCCGCTGAATCGGGCCCGCTACGACACGGCGCGCGGCCGCGTCGTGGCCGGCTACGGCATTCTGCAGCCAAGGGTGGCGGTCAGCCTGCCCGGCGCGAATCGTTCGAGATATGCGCGGATGTGCGCCAGCGAAGTCGGCATCGACCCCTACACCAGCGCCGTCTCCGATGTGTATCAGGACCTGTTCGGCGAAGGGTCGTTCATCGGCAAGGGCATTTACGACGTGGCTGTCTTCAGGCAGGCGCTGGACGGCCGGTTTCCCGACAACCGAATTCTGAGCCACGACCTCCTGGAAGGCTGCTACGCCAGGGCCGGGCTGTTGAGCGATGTGGAACTCTATGAGCAGTATCCATCCCGCTACAGCGAGGACGTGGCCCGCAGGCATCGCTGGATCAGGGGCGATTGGCAGATCGCCCGCTGGCTGATGCCCCGGGTTCCCGGCGCGGACGGGCGTCTGTACGCCAATCCCATCTCCATGCTGTCCCAATGGAAGATTCTCGACAATCTGCGACGGAGCCTGAGCGCAGCGTCGCTAGTCCTGCTTCTGGGCCTGGGTTGGACCATCCTGCCCGACGCGCTTTTCTGGACCACGGTGGTGCTCGGAATTGTTCTGGTTCCGTGTCTGGCCGAGTCGCTTTCAAACGCATTCAAGAAACCCGATGACGTGTCTGCGTGGCAACACCTCGCCGCATCGGCAGGCCTGGCCCGCCAGCATCTCGGACGCGCGATCTTCTCTCTTGCCTGCCTGCCCTACGAGGCCTTCTTCAGCCTGGACGCGATCCTGCGCACCACCTGGAGAATGCTGGTCTCGCATCGGCGCCTGCTGGAATGGAATCCGTCGATCAACGCCCAGGGCAGTCCCGCCGGTTTTGCCAGATCCTTGCGGACCATGTGGATCGGCCCGCTTTTGGCCATCAGCATGGCGGTCATCCTTGCCGTATCGGCGCCGCAAGTGCTGCAGGTGGCAGGGACACTGCTCGCGCTCTGGCTGTTCTCCCCCGCCGTGACCTGGTGGATCAGCCGACCCATCACTCGCCGCCGCGACACCTTGACCAGGGAACAGGCTCTCTTTCTGCGCAGGACGGCCCGCAAGACCTGGGCCTTCTTCGAGACATTCGTCGGCCCCGAGGATCAGTGGCTCCCTCCCGACAATTTTCAGGAACACCCCGCACCCGTGGTTGCGCACCGCACCTCTCCCACCAACATGGGACTTGCGCTGCTGGCGAACCTGTCCGCGCTGGACTTCGGGATCATCTCGGCCGGAAAATTCCTGGATCGGACCATGAAAACGCTGCGCACCATGAGCACGCTCGAGCGCTATCGAGGCCACTTCTACAACTGGTACGACACCCTGACCCTGGCCCCGCTGCCGCCGCTCTACATATCCTCCGTGGACAGCGGAAATCTGGCCGGGCATCTTTTGACCTTGAAACCGGGCCTGCTCGAATTTCGGAACCGCAAGATCCTGGAGCCGCGCACTTTCGAGTGCCTGCGCGACACCCTTGAAATTCTGGCCGACGCCCTGAAATCTCTTCCAAAAACGACCTCGGACCCGCTCGCCGGCCTCAGGCTCGACCTGAAAGCCGCGCAGCGCTCCGAACCGCCGTCCCTGGTCGCGTCACGGCAGCGGCTCGAACGACTGACGGCATCGGCCGCGGCCGTGATCGCCCACCTGAACGCCACCGGCTCGGACCCAAACTCGGACGCCTTCTGGTGGGCCAACGCCTTTGCCGAGCAATGCGGCGACACACTGACGGAACTGACCAGTCTCGCCCCCTGGACGGGCCTTGCGATTGTGCGCAAAAACCTGCCGGATCTTCCCGCGCTCGACCGGATTCCGACTTTAAGCGGACTGACGGTTCTGGCCGAAGAAATCCTGCCGGACATAATGCGGCGGCAGGAAACGTCAGCCCCCTCGGACTATAACGAGTGGGGGGAGCTGCAAAGTCTCGTCACCAAGGCCGGCCAGCACGCCGAGGCGCGGATCAAGACATGCGAGCGCCTTGCACTGCAATGCAACGGACTGGCTCAAATGGAATTCGAGTTCCTGTGCGATGATGCGAGCCACCTGCTGGCTATCGGCTACAATGTCTCGGAATGTCGAAGGGATAACAGTTTTTACGATCTTTTGGCCTCGGAAGCGCGCCTGGCCACCTTCGTGGCCATTGCCCAAGGGCAGATTCCGCAGGAGAGCTGGTTCGCGCTGGGACGCCTCCTGACCACCGCCGGAGGCGAGCCGGTTCTTTTGTCCTGGAGCGGCTCCATGTTCGAATATCTGATGCCGATGCTGGTCATGCCCACCTTCGAGTCAACTCTTCTTGACCAGACGTGCAGCGCTTCGGTGGCCAGGCAGATCGAATACGGCAAGAAGCGCTCCATGCCCTGGGGCATTTCGGAGTGTGGCTACAATGCCATCGACGTGCACCAGAACTATCAATACCGGGCCTTTGGCGTGCCGGGACTGGGGCTCAAACGCGGCCTTGCCGAGGATCTGGTCATCGCCCCTTACGCCTCGGCCCTGGCGCTCATGGTCGCGCCGGGTGAAGCATGCCGAAACCTCATTCGATTGGCGGGCGAAGGTTTTGAGACCAGACATGGCTTCTACGAGGCCATCGACTACACCCCCTCGCGCCTGCCGCGCGGCCAATCAAACGCCGTCATCAGGTCGCACATGGCCCACCATCAAGGCATGAGCCTGCTCTCCATGGCCCACCTGCTGCTTGATCGGCCCATGCAAAAGCGCTTTGCCTCCGACCCGAAGTTCCAGGCGACCATGCTGCTTCTGCAGGAACGCATCCCCAAGACCACCGCGTTCTATGCGCACACTTCCGAACTGTCCGAGCTACAGATGGAATCGGACAGTGGAGGCTCGCACATCCGCGTATTCTCTCGACCGGACACGCCCGCCCCGGAAGTGCAGTTGCTCTCCAACGGCAGCTACCACGTCATGGTCACCAATGCCGGCGGCGGGTACAGCCGCTGGAGGGATCTGGCCGTGACCAGATGGCGCGAAGACCGCACCTGCGACAACTGGGGCACGTTCTGTTTCTTGCGAGATCTGGACAGCCGGGAATATTGGTCCACGGCCTATCAGCCCACACGCAAACAGGTGCAGCGCTACGAGGCCATCTTCTCCGAAGGGCGGGCCGAATTCCGCGTACGGAACCACAATTACGACACCCATACGGAGATCACGGTGTCCCCCGAAGACGACATCGAGCTGCGCCGGGTGCGTATCACCAACCGTGCCCGGACGCGCCGGACCCTCGATCTGACCAGTTACGTCGAGGTGACCCTGGCCAGCTCCGCCTCCGACGATCTGCACCCCGCTTTCAGCAACCTGTTTGTCCAGACCGAGATCATCCCTGCCCAGCAGGCCATCCTCTGCACCAGACGGCCGCGCTCCCAGGGAGAAAAGCCGCCCTGGATGCTGCACATGATGATCGTGCACGACATGCGTCCCGTCGACATCTCCTACGAAACGGACCGCATGCAGTTCATCGGACGCGAAAACACCGTTGCCGACCCTCTGGCCATGAGCTGTAAGGGCGAGTATTTCTCCGGCGCGCTTTCGGGCAGCGAGGGCTCCGTTCTGGACCCCATCGTCTCCATTCGCTGCCGCATCATCCTTGAGCCTGAAGAATCGGTGACGCTCAACATCATCTCCGGTATCGGCGAAACCCGGAAAGAAGTCGTGCAACTGGTCGAAAAATACCAGGACCGCCGCATCGCGGACAGGGTTTTCGACCTGGCCTGGACTCACGGGCAGGTGCTGTTGCGGCAGCTCAACGCGTCCGAGGCGGACGCCCAGCTCTATGGACGTCTTGCGGGATCGATCATTTACGCCAATGCGGCGCTACGGGCCGAGCCGGGCATTCTCGCCAAGAACAGCCGCGGGCAGTCCGGACTCTGGAGCCACGCGATTTCCGGGGATTTGCCCATAGTGCTGCTCCAGATTCAGAACACCGCCAATATCGAACTGGTCCGCCAACTCGTGCAGGCCCACGCCTACTGGCGGCTCAAAGGGCTCAAAGTCGATCTGGTCATCTGGAACGAGGACCAGACCGGATACAGACAGGTCCTCAATGATCAGATCATGGACCTCGTCGCGGCCGGAGTCGGGTCCGGCGGAACCGATCAGCCCGGCGGGATCTTCGTACGCTCGGCCAACCGCTTCGCGGACGAGGACCGCATCCTGATCCAGGCGGTTGCGCGCGTCATCCTCTCCGACACGCTCGGAACCCTTGCGCAGCAGATTGACGGCCGCACCTTGCCCCGAATCAGGATTCCCCAGCTGGTGCCAAGCAGAACACATCGCTCCGAGCCCTTGCCGTCAGCTCCGCAACCCCGCCATGATCTGACCTTTTTCAACGGTCTGGGCGGATTCACTCCGGACGGCCGCGAGTATGTCATCACTACGGCTCAAGACCAGACCACACCCGCCCCCTGGATCAATGTGCTGGCAAACCCCCTCTTCGGGAGCGTCGTCTCAGAATGCGGCAGCTCCTGCACCTGGAGCGAAAATGCCCACGAATTCCGCCTCACGCCCTGGGACAACGACCCGGTCGCGAACGAAGGAGGCGAAGCCTTCTACCTGCGGGACGAGGAGCGGGGGCATTACTGGTCGCCCACGCCGCGCCCCTGTCGCGGGGCGGAGCCGTATGTCAGCAGGCACGGATTCGGATACAGCGTCTTCGAGCATACCGAACGAGGAATCCGCTCGGAGCTCATGGTCTATGTCGCCCTCGACGCGCCGATCAAGTTCTCGGTCCTGAAAGTGTCCAACGTTTCCGAACGCTCCCGGCACATCTCCGCCACCGGCTATGTGGAATGGGTGCTCGGCGACCTGCGTCCCAAATCCGCTTTTCACGTGATCACGGAAATTGATCCGCACAGCGGAGCCGTTTTTGCGCGCAATGCCTACAATCCCGAATTCGGGAGCCGGACGGCGTTTTTCGATGTGGACGATGTGCTGCGCACGGTCACTGCCGACCGCGCGGAATTTCTGGGCCGCAACGGTTCGCTTCGTTCGCCCGCCGCCATGACCCGCACCAGGCTCTCCGGCAAGACGGGAACGGCCATGGACTCGTGCGCCGCGATCCAGGTCGGTTTCGAGCTCGATGTCGGAGAGGAGCGGGAGATCATCTTCAAGCTGGGCGTGGGTACTGACGCAGCGGACGCGCAAAAAATCATCCATCGTTTCAGGGGAGCGCCCGCGGCGCGGCACGCCCTCGACAACGTCTGGCAGCACTGGGCCCACACCCTTGGCGCCATCCACGTCGAAACTCCGGACCAATCGCTCAACGTGCTCGTCAACGGCTGGCTCGTCTACCAGACCCTGGCCTGCCGCCTCTGGGCACGCAGCGCCACCTACCAGTCGGGAGGGGCGTTCGGTTTTCGCGACCAGCTCCAGGACGTCATGGCGCTCATCCACGCCAGACCGGGCCTGGTCCGCGAGCATCTCCTGCTCTGCGCCTCCCGGCAATTCGAGGAGGGCGACGTGCAGCACTGGTGGCATCCGCCCGTGGGTCGGGGCGTACGTACCAAATGCTCGGACGATTTCCTGTGGCTGCCCCTGGCGACGTGTCGCTATGTCGCCTCCATCGGTGACACCGGCATCCTGGATGAAAACATCCCGTTCCTGCGCATGCGTGCGTTGAACGCCGACGAGGAGTCCTGCTATGACCTGCCCGAACGCTCGGATCAGAGCGCGAGCCTCTACGAGCATTGCGTACGGGCCATTCGCCACGGTTTGCACTTTGGCGTGCACGGGTTGCCGCTCATCGGCTCCGGCGACTGGAACGACGGCATGAATCTGGTGGGCGAGCACGGCAAGGGCGAAAGCGTCTGGCTGGGTTTCTTCCTCCACCATGTGCTGGAGTCTTTTGCCGCGCTTGCACGCGGGAGAGGGGACGTCACCTTCGCCGCACAGTGTCTGCAGGAAGCCGGCACCTTGAACCGGAACATTGAAGCCGCCGGCTGGGATGGACACTGGTATCGCCGCGCGTATTTCGATGACGGCACGCCGCTGGGCTCATCGGAGAATGACGAGTGCCGCATCGATTCCATCGCCCAGAGCTGGTCCGTCCTCTCGGGAGTGGGAGACCCGAAACGGACCGCCACGGCCATGCAATCACTGGACACGCACCTCGTTCGCCGCGAGCACGGGCTGGTTCAGCTTCTGGACCCGCCTTTCGACACCTCCCAGCTCAACCCCGGCTACATCAAGGGCTATGTGCCCGGAGTGCGCGAAAACGGCGGACAGTACACCCACGCCGCCATCTGGGCGGCCATGGCCTTTGCCCACCAGGGGGATGCCAAGCGCGCCTGGGAGATTTTCGACATGATCAACCCGGTCAACCACGCCCGCACTCCCGAAGAGACAGCCCTTTACAGGGGCGAACCCTATGTCGTCGCCGCCGATGTCTATGGCGCGCCGCCGCATACGGGCCGTGGCGGCTGGACATGGTACACGGGATCGGCCTCCTGGATGTATCGCCTCATCGTGGAATCGCTGCTGGGCCTCAGCCTCGAAGTGGACAGACTGCGCATTACGCCATGCCCGAATCCGCAATGGAAGGAATTCACGGTGCACTACCGTTTCCGGGAAACTGTCTATCACATCAGCGTGTCGCGGCATCAAGGCAAAAAAATCGGCACGCGCCTGATCATGGATGGCGTCGAGCAGGCAGGACAGACCATTTCGCTGGTGGACGACCATCAGGAACACTGGGTCAAGGTGCGCATGGACGTGAAGAGCGTCGAACAATCGACCTCGTCATGAGCGTCATTGCCAAGAACGTGAACTCACAACCGCGAAAAGGATAAAAATGAGTGCTCCTCAACAACAAGCTTCGAACCCGGACCCGAGCAGAAGAATGCGGAGCGAAGACCGCAGGCAACAGACGGACAGACGGCGCGAGGGTCTTCGACGGGAAGCGGACCGGCAGCATCCAGAGCTACCACCCCTGGATGACGGCGGTGACGCGCAAGCGGAAGGGCAACCCGGAGGCATCGCGCGCAGGCGCGGGACAACTGTAGAGGGGGGGCAAGCTGTGACAATATTATGAGGCATCGCGCGCAGGCGCGGGACAACTTTGAACAGCAGGCCTGTCGCCCATGCCTTGAACGAGGATGAAATCAGATTCCTCCTGGGCGACGAAGGCGGCAATCGAGAATACGCGAATGCCGGAAAAAAACTCGGATGAGACGAAGCAGCGCTCCGTCTCCTATCATGTTCTTCTTGGCGCGGCGTTGTTCGCCTTCATCCAGTCGTTCGCGATGCTCTCCCACATTGTGCTGTCTTTTCTGCTGGTCATACTCGTCTCGCTCGCGCTCAACCCGTTGATTTTGCGCATGCGCGCCTTGACCGGCAGCAGAAAGATACCGGCAGGGCTGATCTTGGGAGGGTTCCTAGCGATCCTGATCCTGACCGGCTGGGCCTTCCTCGGGCCGATGCAGGATTCGATCGCCAACATCTCGAAACAGCTGCCCGGCTACTGGGAGCGCCTCCAGAAACCCTTGATCATGATGGAGCAGCGGGCCGCAATCTCGGAAGAGAAACTCCAGGAGGAAGTCACCACCGAAATCGCCCGGACCGATCGTCAGGCAGGTCAACCCGTGGTCAAGCCCGCCCCGGCCGCGCCCCCCAAAGCCGCCGCGCCGGAAGATTCCAGGTCCCTTCGTTCCAGCTTGAGCGACATGTTCCGAGGGGTGGTCGGCAGCTTCACCAGCGTGGCCTTCAACGGGGCCCAGGTCCTGATCGTGCTGGTGACCGTCTTTTTCGGCGTATTCTTCACGCTCATGAATCCCCGCCCGATCGCGGGCGCCCTGTTCGCCCTCGTACCCTTGCGCCACCACGACAAGGCTCTGGCCGTGGTGCAGCGCATCGGGATGTTCGCGCCAAGATGGGCCGGGGCGATGCTGGTGGGCATGGTGACCATCAGCGTGCTCGTCTTCCTGTCCATGTGGCCGGTCTTCGGTTTTACGGACGCGCTGGTCCTGGGCCTGATCGCAGGCATCCTGGAGGCGGTACCCTTCCTGGGCCCGATACTCAGCTCCGTCCCGGCGCTGCTGCTCGCGCTCGGCATGGGCGGCATGACCCCTCTGTGGGTCATGATCATCTATGTCGCGATCCAGTTCCTCGAAAACAACATCATCGTCCCGTTCGTCATGGCGGGCGGCATGAAACTGCACCCAATGGCTGTGATCTTCTCGATGCTCCTGTGCGTGGGCGCCTTCGGCGTACTCGGCGTCCTGGTTGCGGCCCCGCTCGTCGCCGTCGCGATCATCCTGCATGACGAACTGTATCGAAAACAACTGCCTGAAACGGTCGCCGATGAATACATTCGAGAAATGGCGCGGCGGGCTCTCCGCGAAAAATGAGGAACCCTGGGGAGCGGACGACCGCCTGATTCAGCCGGAGATTTTTATGTGCAAAACATGGATTGTCATCTGCATCGCCTCGATCCTTCTCGCGCCGCGGACCTTCGCCGGAGACGAGGCGCAAAAGGTCCGCTCCGCCGAAAGCAAGGCGCAAGCGCTGGAACAAAACGCGGCCTCCGAGGGCGACAAGTCCCGCCCATCCGAGTCCGAAACCATCACGAAGCCTGAAGCGCAGGCGGTTGATCCGGCCGGTGAAAACCCCCTGGACGACGCCCTGACCTGCCTTGCACGCAGCATCTACTGGGAGGCCCGGGGAGAAGAAGCGGCCGGTATCGAAGCCATAGCGAACGTCGTCATGAACCGGCTCGGACACGAGGGCTTTCCGGACACGATCTGCGAAGTTGTCCGGCAAGGCCGCGAAGAAGGCGCCTGCCAGTTCTCGTGGTGGTGCGATGGCCGCGCCGACGACGCGCAGGAGGATCAAGCCTACTCGGCCGCCAAGGAGATCGCCCGAAAAGTCCTGAACAGGCAGGTTCCCGACCGAACCGGAGGCGCCCTGTATTTCCATCAAAAAGACATCACGCCCGACTGGACCGCACAATACGTGAAGACGACCGAGATCGGGGGGCACGTATTCTACAAACCTCGCGACGGCGCGGCCAAATAGGACGCAGGACCAGCGCGGTAGTGTGCGTCCTGTAAAGAAGATTTCGCGAACAGCCGTCCTCTTCGACTTCCTTGGCCCCGATAATGCCCTTCTCCCTGGCCAGTTCGAGTATGCGTGCCCTGCAATCCAATTTCCCGGCTGCCCCGGCACCAACAAACTATGCACCCAGCGCCAAATCAATTGGCACGCGCATGGCTTCAAGAAAAAAAAACTCAAAAAATAGACCCATTGCAAATAGTGCAATGTGGATCGGCATTTGCTAGACACGAACCTGACATAATCATTTGCGGTTGTTAACAGACAAAAAACGAGAGGCGCACATGGATATCATGCACAACGCACAGGCCATCATGGACTACATCAACACGGCCATCAGCGGCGACGGACTCAAGCTCGATGAAAACGGAGTGGCATCCCTCACCATTGAAGAGGATATCGTCTGCCTCTTCTGTGTGCTTGAGGCTGAAAAAATGCTGGTCGCCACCCTCTATCTCGGCCGCATAAATCAGTCAGATTCCAACCTGCTGTATGAGATGATGTGCGGGAATTACATGGGGGCCTACACCGCCGGCGGCACCCTGGGCATTGACGCGGAAGAGGGGCTGGTCGCCCTGCACCAGCATTTCCCCCTGCCTGTGGACGAGCCGGCCTGGATCGAGGAACCTTTGTCCGCCCTCATCGGCGCGGCCCGTTACTGGCGGGACAAGCTCTCCGCATCTGTATCAGGAGTTGGCGAGACAGCCCATGTGTCCGCGGCCGAAGCGATGCTTCGCGTTTGATCCATCGGCCAAACCGGCGAGAACAGAAAGGAGCTTCGTATGTCACATTTTGTCGTTGGATCCCAGACCCAACCCATCAATCAGGGCCTTGAACAACTCCAGCAGCCCGGCCAGGGCGTACCGCAAACCGCACATGCCCCCCAAGGCGTCCAGCCGGCCCATATCGCCCAGATACAGCTGCAGGGACGCCAGGTCATCGGACAGCAGACCTTGCAAGCCCTTGGTCCCACCATTTCAACGTCGAGTCAGGCGTTGCAGCGCGCAACCGCACAATGGCAGCGCACCCTGCCCCCCCAGGGAAGCATGCCGAAAACCATTGGCGTGAGCATGCCCCCCAGCGGGCAGAGCGTCCAACTCGACGGCAAGATGGTCGAGCATGAAATCAACGCACTGCCCAAAAATCAACGTCAGGACGCTGTGCGCGACATGCCGCGCATCCTGCAGGAACGCGTCGACAACGGGCACCGGGTCTGGGAGGGTGTGAACAACGGCACGCGGCAGGGGCCGGCCAGCATGGAAGACGTGCGCGATCTCATGACCTTCCTCCTGGCCAAGGGCATGGAGAAAGGCGACGGTTTCAGCGAAGGCGCGTTCAATATTTCCGACCCCGACCATCGCCTACGCAATTTTCTCGATTCCAGCCCGGAAGTTTATCAGCGTCCGTCCTCGCACATCGAGGGTTTCCAGCAGGCTCCCGGAGGCAGCCATCGCGGCATAGACGTGCGCGGCAACGTGACTCTGCCCTACGGCAAGGCCACCCTGCTCTACGGCGGCATCAACGCTGGCGTGCAGGGCATGGGCGAAGACCGTCTCTTTCTCAAGACCGAGGAACACGGTTGCCGCCTGTCCTCGCGCTGGACACCCAACCGCGATCCGAACATGCGCCCCGACAGACCCAAGCGTTTCGGCGACGTTGGCCAGTTCCTGGGCCATGCCACGGGCTTTTTCCGCACCGTGCTGCGTGGCCTTTCCGGCGGTCTCCTGTTTCCCAACGCCAAGGATTCTCGCAAGGAACGCATCCCCGGCGACGTGACCAAGGATTTCAAGGCCATCCTGAAAGGCCTGGACAGATCTGGAAAAACAGAAATCGCCGGCATCCTGCGCCAAAATGACCCCCTGGCCACTTCCCAGGGTATTCGGGTCATGGTCGCCAATCTGAACGAGGCCCTGGCGCGCCCGGATCTTGACCAGCCAACTCGCGAAACCATGCAGCGCCTGAGCAACGAACTGAGCACGCGTTTCGATCACCTCGACGTGCGCATCGGCAACGAAATCGTACTGAGCCAGGACGAACTGGCAGGACCAGCCCCGCAACAGGCCGTCAACGGAGCCATGCGCGCGGCGGTGAATTCCCTGCTGACAATACCCGACCGGGATCATTTCACTCCGGACAAGGTCGAATCCTTTGTCCAGCAGCTCGGCAAGATCGGGACGCGACTGGACCGGGCCGGAGGCGGAGATGAGACCAGCGCCATGGTCAGAACCGCCCTGGAGCAGGTTACCGCGAGCCTCACTCCCGACCAGCGGGCGCAATTGCGGGATATTCTGACCGCACCCCAATGCAGGGAGGCCATGGCCGCAATCAACGATGTCATGGCCTTTGGTGGAGAGAATCTCGGCCCCATGAACCCAACCGCCCGCAACTCCGCCTCGCAGATCGCCCATAAAATCAACCACGCCTATCTGGGACTATGCGGTCAAGTAGGGTTGCCCGATGAAGCTCTACCCCGAGCGACCCAGCAGGCCATGGATCTGATCAAGCCAATCCTGATCAGGGCCGGCAGTGACGCGTTTCTGAGCACCGCGCAAACAAGCGCGAACCAGGAGCATGCCCGACAAATCCAGCAAGGCGGTCAACAAGTCGGGCTGATGCGCCTTGATACAGTTCGCCCACTCATTGGCAGGGGTGTTGTCGCCTTGGGCGACCACATGCAGGGCATTGCGCGCGGCCAGGTCGATCATGAGCAAATCAGCCGATTCTTCGCCACGGAACTGGCCCATGACGTCCGCACGCCACGAAAAGGCGAGCCGGGCGGGCTGGATGAACAGTTCGTGAAGGATTTTTTCCGAAACGGCATCTCGGTCAACGGCCAACACTTCGGGGGGCAGGGCACCGGTATTTCCGAAACCGCCAAGCGCGAGTCGCTCCAGGCCTTCATCGACGCAGCCGGAGGGTTGGCCACGGCCCAGCAGATCGCCCGCGTGGCCCACCAGGGCCTCATGGGCATGATGAGCCAGGCTTGCATGAAGGATCCGGGCCTGAACCCCCTGTTCATGGACTTCAGCATGCATGGAGGCCATGTGCAAAACGCGGTTTCCCCGGACACCGGGCAGCCTGGATCAATGATGCTTTCCGTATTAACCCATGGCGACAGCGTGGCCGTGCACTGCGAAACCAATACGCAAAAAGTCAACGACATTGACGGAAATGATCAGGTTGGGAGCAACCTGTCCCTCGACTTCACGATTCAGGGTGCCGGCAGCGACGATCCTGTGGTCAGACTCGACGACTGGGACGCACTGTTCAGCTCCTGTCCTAACTGACCAGGCCCCATCAGATTCCCTTGGAAAGTCCCGGAAAGCCGGGACTTTCCAATTTTGTCAAGGAAAGCGGCTTGATCCCCGGACCCAGGTTGCCGTAGACAGCTCCGTAGTCAGGACGCGCTCCATCGGCCCGTTCGCTCAAGCGCATTTCGTTCATGTCACATGCAACCTAGGAAACAGACATGCCCCTGCCCTTTCTGTCCAAGCCACCCGTGTCTGTCGCCACGAGCCAAAAGTCACTCTGGCCGCGACTTTTCGGATTTGCCGCTGTCCTGCTGCTGAGCGCGACCTGCGTCCTCATGACAGGGTACTTTGCGCGCGCGTGGGCCGAGCAGTCCGCCGACGCATCCTCCACCCCCCATAAAAAATGGCGCGTCGTCTATGTCGAGGGGGGGCCCTACACCGACTACCAGCAGATCTTCGCCGGCACGGTGCGCGGCCTGGCCAAGCTGGGGCTCATCGAAAACGGCGACGTCCCCGTGCCGGAAAACTCTGAAAGCACGCGGGAAATGTGGGCCTGGCTCTGCGCCAACGCCGGCGGCGACAGGATGGAATTTCTGCCCGACGGCTATTACAGCGCCAACTGGGACGAAAAGCTGCGCGTGTCCAACAAGGCCGACATCATGCGCCGCATCCATGAACGCGGCGACGTGGATATCATCTTGGCCTTCGGAACATGGGCCGGGCAGGACATGGCCACAGGCGAGCACTCCGTGCCGACCTTCTCCATGTCCGTGACCGACGCCGTGGACGCCGGCATCGTCGCTTCGGCTGAAGACTCGGGACGGGACCACGTCCACGCCCAGGTCGAACCGGGGCGCTATGAACGGCAGGTGGCCATTTTTCACGACGTGTTCAAGTTCCGGCGCATGGGCGTGGTCTACGAGGACACCCCCGACGGCCGCAGCTCCAGCGGCATTCCCGCCGTGGAGAAGGCCGCGCGGGAACTGGGTATCGAACTTGTGCCCTGCACCACCGTGCTGAACCTCCCGGATCTGGACCAGTCCTTTGAAAACCTGCGGAGCTGCGTGGAAAGCCTGAGCACCCGGTGCGACGCCATCTACCTGACCGTCAACACGGGCATGCAGGGCCACCGCATCAAGGAACTGCTGCAGCCCATCATCGCCGCCGGCATCCCCTCCTTTTCCCAAAGCGGGCCCGGTGAAATCAAGCTTGGAGTACTCATGAGCCTGGCCCAGACGGACTTCGACGACGTGGGGCTTTTTGAGGCCAATGCCGTGGCCAAGGTCCTTGACGGCGCCAAGCCGCGCGATGTGAACCAGATCTTCGAAGGGCCGCTTGGTCTGGCCATCAATCTGAAGATGGCCATGCTCATCGGCTGGAATCCGCCTTTCGAAATTCTGGCCGCCGTCGACGAAATCCACCAGCAGATCCCCGACCTGGCCCGATGAGCACAGCCCCAGGTCCACGACCCGCCTCCATCGCACAAAGCCGGAGCCGGCTGCCGTTTTTGCTCGGCGGCCTGGCCGCGCTGCTGTGCGCCCAGATACTGTACGGCGTACTGGTCCTCTCGGCCTTGCACAAGCAGTACGTCAAACCCATGCTGGCCGTGCAGGCCCTGACCTGCGAGGAACTGGGGCACCGCCTCGGGCTCATGACCCGCATGGGCAAGACCCCGGAGCGCGTCGAGCGTCTCGGTCAGATTCTGGCCGCCTACAAAGACACGGCCTCGGACACCCTGGTCGTTCTGGGGGCCGACGGTCGCGTGCTGGAAGGATGGGGGCTCCCCAAAAACAGCTTTTTCCACCTCCCAGCGGAATCTGGCACCGTGCGGGGAAACATCATCGAGTTCTCCAAGGACGGAAACCTCTGGCTGGCCAGTCCACTGAAGGACCGCAAAGGTCACGCCGTGGGCCACGTGGTCCTGGGCATGGACGACCAGCGGCGCTCGGAACAAGTCTGGCAAGTGCTGCGGGACAACGTCCGCCTCCTGGGCGGCATCACCGCCGCCGCGGCCCTGCTCCTGATCGTTCTGGCCCTGACGGTCCGCACCGCGCCGTTACCGGGAGGCTCCTTCCCGAAGAAACGCGTCTACGCGAGCCTCGTCCTGCCTCTGGTGGCGGGGCAACTTCTTTTCGCCGCAGCCATGCTGCCCCCCCTGCGGGACATGAACGAGAGCCACATGGACACCGTGGCGGGACAGCTGGGACGGCATCTGGGCGGTGAACTCGATCACCTGCTGGACCTGGGACTGGGCCTGAACCAACTTCCCCCGGTCACGCAGCACATGGCTGGTCTGCAGCAATTTCTGCCCGAAGCCCAGGGCCTGGCCATTCTCGACGCGGACGGGACCCGCCTTCACGCTGCCGATGCCAAGGGTGCCCTGGATGACGCAGACTGGCGACGCGTGAAAGAAAAATCCCTGACTACCGACGTTCCCTTCAAGGCGGGCGTCGTGCGTGTACTCATGTCCTCGGAAGCCGTGGCCACGAACATCCGGGCCATCACTCTGGACACCCTGACCATGACCGTGGTCGCCATTCTCTTTCTGATGGAGCTGGTCAACCTCCTGGTCATGCGCGAAGAGCGTCGAAGACTCGATGACCCCAGGCCCCTGTCGACCTCGGCCGGGTTCATGCGTCCCATCATCTTCGTCTGCATGTTCGCCATCGACCTGTCTTTGTCCTTCGTCCCCCTGCGCCTCGGGGAACTCAGCCCGGATCTGCTGGGCTTGCCTCCAGACGTGGTCATGAGCCTGCCCGTCTCTTTTGAGATGTTCATGGTCGGACTGGCCATCATGCTCGGCGGTTTCTGGAGCGAGCGTTCGGGCTGGCGGCCATTGCTGCTCACAGGAGTGTCCTTGGTCACTCTGGGCAATCTGGCCAGCGGCCTGAGCGCGGATCCGTTTCTCTACATCGCTTCGCGCGGCTTGGCCGGAGCCGGATACGGTCTGCTCAATCTCTCCGCCCAACTCTTTGTCCTGGCCCACTCCCGCCCGGACCAGCGGGCTGGCAACCTGGCCGCGGTCTTCGCCGGGCTCTTTGCCGGAGCCCTGTGCGGCAGCGCCAGCGGCGGCCTCATCGCAGACCGCCTGGGATATGCTGGGGCCTTCCAGGTTGCGGCCGCCCTCATGCTTCTGACCGGCATCGTCCTCTGGCGCACCCTGCCCCGGGAGCACGCTCCCCAGCGCAAGGCCCCAGCCCTGGCGCATTCCTTGCCGGGACTGCGCGAGACCCTCTCCTTCATCACCGATCCGCGCATGGCCGCGCTGCTGTTCCTCAACATCGTACCCGGCGCGTTCGTCACCGTGTGCCTCTTCCAGTTCTTCGTGCCCGTGTCCCTGAACCAGGGCGGGGCCAGTCCGGCCGACATCGGCCGCGTGACCATGATCTTCCCCCTGGTCATCGTCTATCTCGGCCCTCTCTTCGGTCGCATCGTGGACCGTTCGGACCGCAAATACCGTCATCTGGCCCTGGCCGGGCTCGTCGCAGCCGTGAGTGTAGGGGCGCTCATGGCCCTGGACGGCATCGCCGCCGCGACCCTCGCGGTCACGCTGCTCGGCCTGTCCAACGCCATCCTTTCCAACGCCCAGGGCGCCTACGCCTTGGAACTGCCCGCCACGGAGCGCTATGGTGCGGCCCGGGCCATGGGCATATACAACGTCGTCGAACGGCTCGGGCAGGTCTTGGGGCCCGTGAGCCTCGGTATCATCATCGCCGTCTGGGGCCGCAACGCGGGCCTGGGCGTCATGGCCATTGGACTGGCCGCCATGAGCCTGGCCTTCGCCGTCACCAGCAGTCGCCAGCCATCGAAAATCGCGGAACAGACCACACGATCATGAACGAACTCATCTCCCTCCCCCTGCTCGCCCCGCTGTGGTCCAGGCTTCCACACCTGCCCCCCCTGCTGCGCCAGTGGGGCGATGCCCCGCTAGGCCAGATCGCAGCCAGCTTTGCGCAAAACCCGTCCGGCCAGGCTGGGCAGCAAACCGTCTCCAGTGCCCTGCTCGCGGCGGCGCGATCCATGACCGCCCCGGTGCTTGGCGACGCGGCTGCAGGAGCTCTGGCCCATCGGCTTTCAGCCAACTCGTCGATACTGGCCGCCAATTACCACGGGGTGGAGTGCTTTCCGGAGATGGTCCAGGCCATCCATTTCTTCGCCCTGGGGGATCTCGTGTCCGAGCCCGTGGAAGCAGATTTCGGACCGGTCGTTCCTGTCCTGTCCTGCTCCAGCGTTTCCCTGCAGAGCCAGACCTACCCGCGGGGACTCATGCTCTCGCGCCGGGACGCCGAGGGCATAGCACACGTACACCTGCCCTTCTTTTCCAGTGCCCTGCAGGACGTGATGGCCAGCCGTTCACCCGCCCTGACGATGAAGCAGCTGCGCGCCATGCGCGCCCTGTGGCTGCATAAAGGGCGACCTCCGCTGCTGCGCTGGGAGCGTGAAGCCGTGGACGCCATCATGGACAGGCATGTACTGCGCCCCGACGTGCTGGACCAGCCGACGTTCGGCGCGCAGGTCACGCGCGTGAACGCATCGCTGTGCACGGAGCGCTACAGTCAGGCCCGGCACGTGCAGGTGATCTATCTTGAGATGGAAGCCCTGGTGACAGAGCTGCTCGGACGAGATATGGAGGACGAGAGGTCGGTCATGCACCGGATTCTTTTCGACCCGCAGGTGCGCGCCCTGGTTCTCGACACGCTGGCCGGAGTGCGCGGATGCTGGCGAACCGAGGCCATCAACGGTCTGGCCCTTGGGCGCACGGGCAGGGCCGGCACGGTTTTCTTCTGGATGGCCGACGAAAAAGGCCGACGCTGCCCCCTGCGGCTGTGCGTGACGCCTTCGGGCAAAGCCGGCCTCGGATTCGGGGACACGTGCATTCCCCTGCGGCCTGCGGCCCTGCGCGACGCCCTGGCCGCCGGAACCATCGTGCCGAGCCTTTTCACTTCGTACATGAGCCTGACCCTGGACCATGGGCTGCGCTGCTTCGGCGGAATCTTCCTGGCGGAATACCTCCCGGCCATGATGCGGGGCGTGGCGTCGGCCATGGAAGCAGTCGGGTCACCCCTGCGCGTCCACCTCCCAGATCAGTGCCTGGCGGCTCTGCCCCTGACCGTACAGATCGAGGACATGGGCCTCCGCCCGGCCGGCAGCGTGGAACTTGCCGCCGCCGGAGGTCTGACCCGCGCGCATCTGAGCCGCATCGCGCAGCTGACCCTGGCCGATGTCCTGCCCCTGAGCCTGGCCTCATGGTATCAGGACTACGTCCCCACTGGGGAACGCGCCCCGGACTGGGAATCCGCCCTTACACGCCTTGCCTCACGCTGGAACGGCGTGACAGTGAACCCTCTGTCCTCCTGATCGTCTCTGAGAGACATCAGCTCTTGCGGGTAAAACAGAGCATAGTGATGTCGTCGGACTGGGCGGCATTCCCGCGATGAGCCTCAATGGCCTCGAACACATGCCGCAGGATCTTTTCCGGGGTGTCGCCGGCGTGCGCTGCGAGCAATGCTTCGACACGATCCTCCCCGAACAGATGCCGCTCCTCATCCATGGCCTCGGACACTCCGTCGGAGTACAACAAACAGGTCTCCCCCGAGCCCAGCACAGTCCGGTGCAGCTCATAGGGGAGGCCGCTCATGGCCCCCACCACGGGCCCGCTCATGCCCTCGATGGCGCGCACGGCCCCGTCCGGGCCAGTGACCAGAGGCTGGCAGTGCCCACCGTTGGCATATTCCAGCTCACCCGTAGCCGGATCGAAGATCCCGATAAAAAGCGTCACGAACATACAGCCGGGATTATTCTCGCTCAACCTGTCGTTGATGCGTGTCATGACCTCGGCCGGATCCGAAATCTGGGCCAGTGCGAAGCGGACCAGGGTCACGGTCATGGACATGAACAGGGCTGCAGGAACGCCTTTGTCGGATACGTCGCCGATGATGATGGCTTGCCGGCCGTCGGCCACCTGAAAATAATCGAACAGATCCCCGCCGACCTCCTTGGCAGGCTCCAGGAACGAGGCCACCAGGCAATCCGGATGGGCGGGAGCATCCGCGGCCGGCAGGATGCCCATCTGGATATCCCGGGCGGCGTTCAACTCGCCCTCCATGCGCTGCTTGACCGTGGTTGTTTCCATGAGAGTACGGATGTTCTGATCCAGGGCTCGCCCCATATCCCCGAAGGCCGCGGCCAGGGTGCCCACCTCGTCGCGCTGGCCCACGGGCAACTCCCGCGCCAGAGCGAGAAGGGGTGAATCCCCGGCGTCGCGGACAGAAGTGGCCTGGGTCAGGTCTGTACCGGCCAGGGCCTGAGCCTGGCGAGTCAGGGTGCGCAACGGCTTGATGAGACGGGCCGTGACAAATAGCATGCCCAATACGCTCAGCACCGCCGAACCCAAGGCAAAGGCGACCATTCGACGCAACAGAATCCTGGCCGGAGCTTCCATCTCGTCCCGGGGCACGGCGGCCACGATGTACCAGTCCAGGGCCTTGAAGTAGGCAATGCGGAAGACCCGGGAACCGGCTCCAGCCCCCTGATCCGAAAAATCCACGAACCCCTTCTCCCGGGCCAGGTCCAGGCCCTCGCGGGGGATGAACCCCTCTTTGCGCCCCTGTGGATTGCCCTTGAAGGCAAGAATCCGGCTTTCTCCCGAGAGCAGTGCCAAAAAACCGTTCTCGTGCAATTCCAGAGAATCGAACTTCTCCTGGGTGCTGTCGGCGATCTGCCGCTCCGTGGCGGCCGCCTCCTTTTGCATATCCGAAAGCTGCATGGCCAGGGCAATGACGGCCTCGCGCTCGGGCACGGGGAGAAAATAGACGAGCAAAGGGCCGGGAGCACCCGGCAGCACGCCCGTCAAATCCTGATCCAGGCCGAAAACCGCGAACATGCCGTCGGCAGGCAACCGCTCATGACGCATCATGGTCGCGATGGGGCGGCCCTTGAGATCCGTACGTTCGGGGTCCATGGCCAGTTCCCGGATCAGGGGGCTGCCGAGGATGCGCGCCCCCGACGCCTCGAACAGGTCGAGGTGCAGGCCGAAACCGAGCAAGGGACGCGCCCAACTGCCGATGACCCGTTCCCCTGCCCCGTCGGGCAAGCCTTCCATGTCGAGCCAGGTGGTCCGGGTCAGGATGGCCATCTGCCGCAACTGGTTCTTGTGCTGCATCACGCCCAGAATATTATTGGCCAGCAGGCTCAAGTAGCGGGAGCCGATGTTGTCTTCGACCAGGACCACCGCGTTGCCGAAGGATTCCCGCTCGCGCCTCAGGCTCATGTCGTTGATCTCGCGGAAGGTCAGCAGGATAATAGGCACCGCCGCCAGGGCGATGGCCGCCACTACCAGGGAAAAGAGCTTGGTGCGCAAAGATAGAATCATGGCTACTCCGTCATCCCGATGCGCTGCAGTTTCTTGCGCAGACCCTCGCGGGTGATGCCGAGCAGTTCGGCGGCCCTGGTCTTGTTGCCCGCGCAGCGGTTCAGGGCCTCGGAGACCACCCAGCGCTCGACGAGGTGCAGGTTGAGGTCCGTCGCGCCTTTTCCGAGCGGTCCGTGATCCGGAGCCGGATCATTCCCTCTGAAGGGCGCTGCGCCGAAAACAGGATTTCCCGTCGCTGGAATGTTTGCAGTGAGCGCAGGCACGGAAACACCCAGGGGAACCCTGGCCGTGATGCGTGGAGACAGATCCGTCGCTTCAACACGCTCACCCACCGTGAGGGAGGCGGCACGCTCCATTTCATTGCCCAGCTCGCGCACGTTGCCGGGCCAGGAGTAGGCCAGCAGCGCCTCCCGGGCTCCGGCGGCCAGGGTCAGGCGGGGACGGCCCATACGCATGCAATGCTCCTCAAGGAAATGCTGGGCCAGGATCAGAGTGTCGTCGCCGCGCTCGCACAAGGGAGGCAGACGAATCTCGGCCACGCTGATCCGGTAGTACAAATCAGACCTGAAACGCCCCTCCCGAACAGCCTCCTCCAGGCTGACGTTGGTCGCCGCAATGACCTTGATATCCACGGGGAGCGGCTTGTTGCGCCCCACGCGTTGCACCTCCTGCTCCTCCAGCACGCGCAGAAATTTTGCCTGATGTGCCAGGCTCATCTCGCCCACCTCGTCCAGGAAAAGTGTGCCGCCGCTGGCTTCCTCCACCAGACCGCGCCTGAACCCCACGCCCGAGGCCGCCCCTTTCTCGATGCCGAACATCTCGCTTTCGAAGAGATTTTCGGGGATGGCCGAGCAGTTCACGGCCACGAAGGGCCCCTCGCGACGCGAAGAATTATAGTGCACCATCTTGGCGATGACCTCCTTGCCCGCACCCGTAGGGCCAAGGATCACGGTGTTGATGGGCCGTCTGGCGATGGACAGGGCCAGCTCCACGACACGGCGCATGCCCTCGGAACTGCCGATGATCCGCCGGGGCTGGTAGGCGTCCTGCACGGTCTGCATGAGGTGCCGGTTGCGCTGGTCCAGTAGGACGCGAATCTCCTCAAGCTCCGCGTTTCGGGTCTTGAGTTCGGCGATGAGTTCGTCGCGGTGAAATTCCCGGCCCTCGACCTTGACGAGCATCATGCCGAAGGCCTCGGCCAGGCGGACGTAGTCCTCGGGGCCGGCTCCGGGACGGGTCAGGTCGAAGAGCTGCTCCTCGCTGGCCGGGCGGCCCCAAGCCAGATCATCGCAAAGGGAAATGAGCGTATTCAAAAACTTTTTCTCGTAAGTCATTCGTACTACCTTAAGCTATCTGCTGCGAGCACCGCCAGCTCCGAGACTCTGCACCCAGCGCAGCACCTCGGCCACGGGCCCGATAAGATCCTTGGGGATGTAGGCGTTTTCCGTGCCAGTTTCAAAGAGGGCGTGAGCCAGGGGAACGTTCTGCATGATCGGGATGCCCTCCTCCTGGGCGATCTCTATCATGCGCTGGGCCAGCAGGCCCTCACCCTTGGCCAGAATGATCGGCAGGGGCGTCTTGTCCTTCTCGTAATCGAGGGCCACTGCAAAATGTGTCGGGTTGGTCACGAGCACCTTGGCCTTGCGCACGTTGCCCAGAGTGTTCTGCGCCAGCAGTTCCTGATGCAGCTGCTTGCGCTTGCCCTTGATCATGGGATCGCCCTCCATCTCTTTGTACTCACGCTTGACCTCGTCTTTGCTCATCATGTGCTGCTTGTTGTACTGCCAGCGCTGGAAGAGGTAGTCCACGGCGGCGATGACACAGAACGCACCGGCCGCGGCGTAGAGCAGGTCGTGCATGGCCTCGCCCAGCACCGACCAAAGATGCCCGATGTTGCCGTTGGGGATGGTGAAGAGGGTCTTCAAATGCGCGGACATGATCAACCAGACCACCCAGGACAGAACCACGACTTTAAGTATGTTCTTGAGGAACTCCACGGCGTTCTTGATGGAAAAAACCTTCTGGAACCACTTGGAGGGACTGATGTTCTCAAGCTTGGGCATGGCGCCCTTGAAGGCAAAAAGAACACCGACCTGCGCGAGGTTGGACGCGATGGAGGTAGCCATGACCAGACCTATGAGGGGCAGTACCAGCTTCAGGAAGCACGCCACCGTGACGTCGGCGGCCAGGGGCAGGGCCTGCTCGAAGGGCAGACTCATGACGATCATGGGCACCTCCGTCATGGTCGAGAGGGTCTCGTAGATGGAGTCGCTCATGGCCGAAAGGTACACGGCGATGGCAAGCACGGACATGGCCGCCGGCACGTCCTGGCTCTTGCAGACGTCACCCTTCTCCCGCGCCTCCCGCAGGCGCTTTGCCGTGGGTTGTTCGGTCTTCTCACTCATGGAACAGAATCCGCAGCACTGCCAGGTCGTTGCCGATGGTGGCGAAGAGCCCTCCGATCTGGGACATGAGAAGCCCAAAGGACACGAACAGGAGAAAGGCCGCCAGGGCGCTCTTGATGGGCATGCCCAGAATATACACGTTGAGCTGCGCCGCGAAGCGGTTGATGAGGCCCAGGGACATGTCCGTGAGCAGACAGGCGGCAACGATAGGAGCCGAGAGCAGAATCATGGTGCTCATGAGCCAGGCCACACGGCCGGCAAAGAACAGGGGCACATCCGCGCCGCGCTCGAACAGGCCGGCGGGCAGCAATGAGGCCACTGGCCAAATCTCGTAACTGGAGTAGACCAAAGAGAGGAAAGTCAGGAAGGCGCCGCCGGAAAAGAACAGATATACCGCGCACTGAAAAAGCAGAGAACCCAGCGGGGAGGTCTCCTCCCCGGACAGGGGATCGGCGCCCGAGGCCATGGACGCACCGCGCTGGTTGTCGATGAAGAAGCCCGCGCATTGCACGGCCCAGAACAGCATCCCGGCTAAAAAACCCAGCAGGAAACCCAGCAGGCTCTCCTTGAGCAACACAAGAGTCAATTGTCCCATGACGCCCATGGTCAGGACCTGGGGCACATCAAGCTGATCAAGAACCATGGGATGGATGAACATATAGCAGGCAAAGGCCACGGCCACGCGAATCTGGCCGGTGACAATGCTGCCGCCCAGGAACGGCACCGTCTGTATGATCATGAACAGACGCGGCATGCCCAGAAGCACGGCCAGCAGATGGTCCATGACGCGGAGTTCCTGAAAGAGGGATTCCAGATTCATCCGCCCCCCCTTTCATTCATCATAACAAATAAAAATTATTAAAGATTTCAGTTGCATATCGCAAAATTTGACCGCTCAGCCAGCCACCCATCACGAACAGGGTCGCGATGACTGCGATGAGCTTGACACCAAAAGACAGGGTCTGCTCCTGAAGCTGGGTGATGGCTTGGATCAGGCTGAAGATGATGCCCACGACCGAGGCGACCACAATGGGCGGCAACGAGAGCATGAGCACCAGGTACAGGGCCTGCACGGCATAGTTAATGGCAGTGACTTCCATCACCTCTCCTTTGGAAGTTGACGACGGCCCCGTGGCCTTGCCCTACAGGCGTATCCTGTTCACGGGCTGGACCGAAATCTCCGGCGTGATCTCCTGGTACGACACCACGGCCAGGCCGTAGTGTTCCCCCTCGATGAGCCGACGCACATACCGGCGGATGTCCATGGAGACCACCAGAACGGGCTTCTGGGTACTGGTCTTGTACCTGCCGGCGGCCTCGCCCACGGCCTTCATGAAGCGCTGGGTGGTCTCCGGGTCCAGGGCCAGGAACGCGCCTGCCGATGTCTGCCGGATGGCTTTGCGGATGGTCTCCTCCACTGCGGGCTCCATGAGAATGGCCGGCAGCATGTTCTGCCCTTTGGAGTACATATAACTGATCTGGCGTTTGAGGGCCGTGCGCACGTACTCCGCGAGCATGACCGCGTCCTTCTCCTTGGGGCTCCATTCCACCAGTGCCTCCAGGATGCCGCGCAGGTCGCGGATGGAGACCTGTTCCTGCACCAGGCGCTGGAATATCTCGGCGATACGCTGGGTCGGCATGAGGCGAGTGGCCTCGCGCACCAGATCCGGGGCGCGTTCCTCCATGCGGTCCAGGAGATACTTGGTCTCCTGCAGGCCCAGGAAGGAGGAAGCGTGGCGCGACAGGATCAGGGACAGGTGGTAGGCCAGAATACGTGGATGGCTCATGCAGGAGATGCCCACGCGGGCCAGGCTCGGACTCTGGGCCGCGGGCACCCAAAGAGGATCCACGTCGGGCAGGAAGCGCTCGCCCTCCTTCACGTCCACGCCAAGCATCCGCAGATTCTCGCGCGTATCCCGGACCAGAACCATGCCCCGTTCCAGCTTCCCCCGCGACATGGGGATCTCGTTGACGTGCAGGGAATAGCTCAGATCCTCCAGGCCGGGGTTGGGGCGAATGTTGATGCCCGGAAAGGGCACGCCCAGGTCAAAATACAGGGCCCGGCGCAGGGTCGCCAGCTCCTCGTTGAGGGAGTCGTAGTCGAGGCTGTCCCCCATGTCCTCGGAGATGTCGAGGATGATGGGCACTGTCGGCGCGAACTCGTCGCGCTGTCCGCCCGGCAAGGGCTTGCCCGACTTTCTGGGCGTAGCCGAAGGCTTGAGCGACCTGGTCAGCTCGGCGCGGGCGTCATGGGTCTGAGGCAGCAGGCTGATGCGGCGCAGCACGTAGCCAAGCCCCCCCAGAGACGCGGCCAGGGCGAAAAGCTGTGGCTTGGGAAACCCGGGAATAAGGCCAAAAAGAAATACCAGGCCTCCGGCCATAAGCAGGGCCTTGGGCTGGTTGAAGAGCTGCTCGCCGATCTGAGTGCCGACGTTGACCTCGGAGTCGCCGGTGCGGGTGATGAGGACGCCGGCCGAGATGGACACCAGCAGGGACGGAATCTGGGAGACCAGGCCGTCGCCGATGGTCAGGATGCCATAAACGTGCAACGCCTCGCCAGCCGTCATTCCATTTTGGGAAATGCCGATGATGGTCCCGCCGACGATGTTGACCACGGCGATGATCATGCCTGCGATGCTGTCGCCCTTGACGAACTTCATGGCTCCGTCCATGGCGCCGTACATCTGGCTTTCCTGGCTCACGCGCTGGCGACGGGACTGGGCCTCGGTCATATCGATGACCCCGGCGCGCATGTCCGCATCAATGGACATCTGCTTGCCCGGCATGGCGTCCAGGGTGAAGCGGGCCCCGACCTCGGCCACTCGCTCGGCGCCCTTGGCAATGACCAGGAACTGCACGATGGTCAAAATGAGAAAGACCACGGCGCCGACCACGAAATTTCCGCCCAGGGCGAAGTCGCCGAAGGTGAAGATGATCTCGCCCGCGTCGGCCTGAAGGAGGATGAGGCGAGTGGTGGTGATGTTGAGTCCCACCCGAAACAGGGTGGTGAAAAGCAGCATGGTCGGAAAGACTGAAAAGTCCAAGGCCGTGCGCACGTACATCGACATCATGAGCATGATGAAAGACAAGGCCATGTTCAGGCCGATGAAGGCGTCCACCAGGGGCGTGGGCAGGGGCAGAATCATGAGCCCCACCACGATGACCAGCAGAGCGACGATGGACAGGTCGTTGTGCCTTGTGATCATGCCCACGGCCGAGCGGGCTATGGCGAATGCGTTCATGCTCTGGTCCCGCTTTTAGCTGATAGGGCCGACTTTGCCTCCCCGTCGGACTGGCCGCCGTCAAGGCGTCCGCCCAGTCCGATGAAGGCGTCCACCGCTTGCCTGGCCTCCTCGCGCCGATCCTGCCGCCACAGGGCCCGGGCACGCAGCAGGTGCAGGGCGGCCTCGCGGGAGGAAAGGACGCGGCCGTCCATGGCCTTGTGCAGGTTGTCCAGGGCCGCTCCCGGGTCGTCGCGCTCCAGATCCACCATCGCCATGCTGGCGTGGGCCAAGCGGTCAAGAAAATCCAGGGCCGGCGTGCCGGAGCTCCCGGTCCGTTCCCCGGACGCGGCGATGAGGGCGGCGAAAAGGCGGCCTGCCCGCTCCAGTTCGCCCATGCGCAAATACATGTATCCAAGAATGAGCAGGGTCTCGCGATGCTGTCGCTGCAGATTCACGCTAGCCTCCGATCATCAGACCGGTGTAGGCCTGCAGAAGGTCCCGGTTCTCCAGCAACAGGCGCAGATCCGTGTTCAGGAAATCCCGCACTTCAGGATTCTGGCTGTCCTTCAGGGCCTCGAAGCTTTCGCGCAGGTTGGCGGCGAAAACCTCGGGCCGCAGCAACTCCCCGTCGCCCACGTCCGGACACAGCGCCTGCTCCACGAGCCTGGCGGCGTTGAGGGGCGAATACAGCTCTTCCAGGCCGGCCTCGCGCAGCACGTTGGCAGCCAGCGGCCTGGCCTGGGGCAGTTGTCCGTCGGCGGAAAGTCCCGGGTCCAGGATATCCTGAATCCCCAGGGACGGATCGAGCAGATTGGTGATGGAAGAAACCATGAAAACTCCGATTTGCAAAAATCATTAACCGCCACAAAGACGAAGGATCATCCCCTGTCGTCTCTACCTGCGCTCCATCACAAATTCCGAACAGCGGTGATCGCCGTTGGGTTCAATGATGTATTGCTGATGAAAGCGCAACGGCAATCCAGGATCGGAATCGATATTGATCACGACGGTGGTATCTTCGCGCTGCGTGGCTGTCACCGAGAAATTGCCGTGCTCGCTGAACTCGATGCCCGGAAAAGTCGTGCTCAGCAACCGGGACATGACCAGCGCGGCCTGGCTGAAAGCCTGCAGCATCCTGGCCTTCTGGGCCGGCGATGCGCTCATGCTCTGGGCGTGGTCCACTATCTCCTGGAAGTGAGGATGACTGGGCACGTTTTCGGCGTCCGGGATGCCAAAGGGGGAGGTCTGAAGCACCCGCCCATCCGAGGCCTCGAAGCGCATGACCGTGTTCCGACCGCGACGCCTGAAGTCCGTGGTCAGGCCATAGGCATTGTCCGGAGTGTAATCCCGCAGACTGGACATGCCCAGATCCACGGCCACGTCATCCTGCGTCAAGCGCGCGCCAGGAAGCGTCAGCTCCATGAGCTTGGGAAACGACAGTCCCTGGAAGAAGGCGGTAAAAACCGTGACGTCCCGCTGTCCCGCGAACATGTCCGGGCAGGCGATCCGCAGGGCCTGATCGTACGTCGAGACCACATGACCCAGCAAACGTCCGCCCAAAGCGTTCTCCGTGAGCTTCTTCGGCACCGCATGTCCGGTCACGGCCCGCCAGATCTGGGACGGGGATAAAGGCTGCTCCCCATTGGACTCCTGGGCGGCGAGCAGGGATCGGGCATTGCCCTGCAGCAGCCCCGGAATCAGGGCACGCTGATGCGGTGGCACCGACGTCTCAAGCCGACCGGCGATGGAGTGCAGTACCTGCAGTTGAGCCGAACCAAGTGGAGGAATCACCTGGCCGAGCCTGATGTCCAGGTCCGAAAACGACCGCGGAGCAAAACTGCTGATCTTATCCATGAGCAGGCCCGGAATCTGGTGTCTCTCGGACACGTTTCGGGTGAAATGCAAAGGATCGCGTTCCACAGTGATGCCAAGTCGGGCTCCGCTCTGCAGGCGCAATTCCTCCATCACCCGGATGGCGGCGAGCATACGCGGCTGATTCTTGATGTCCGTTTCAGCGACATGCATGACGGCTCCGGCCACCTGTTGCCCAAGCTCCCCGTCCAGACTGTCGAACATGGCGCGCAACCCAGCCTGGTCTTGCCCGGAAAAACCAATGGCCATCATCAGCGCGCCACCCAGAACGCCTTCCAGCTTGGCCGCGGGATCATTCTTCATCTCGCGAATCAGTGGTTCAAGCTGCCCGGTCATGTTGAGAACAGCCTCTGAAATGTTGACGACCGTGTTCTGATCCCGGCACATGTTCCCAATGCTCGAAGCACCATCCCGCGCCATTCCTGCCAGCCGCGTGATCATCTCCATGTCTCGCAATCCCGTGGATATGACCATGTCCTTCATGACGGCCTTCTGTTCGGGAGTGAAGGCGCCGCTGACCACTGCTCTGCCCTGCGGTTCGGGCAGGCCGTCTATGCTGTCGAAGATCGCATTCAATACAAAAGCCCGCACCGGAGCGGACAATTCATCCAGAGACAATTCGCGCTGGAAGGTCTTGTCCACAAGATTGCCTACCTGTTGATTGAAGTCCGCGCCGGGCACGTCGTCCAAGGCGTCCTTGGGGACGAGAACCAGTATCGCGCGCAAATGCGTCTCCAGGGTGAGGTATGACACCATCGCGGCTTTCTGCATATCACTGGTCCGGCCTGTCAATTTTCCTTCATCGCAGGCCATGCTGACCGTGGCCAGCTCCGAAGCAAGCGGACCGAATTTATCGACAGTGTTTTGCAGCAGTTCCTTGTATTCCTCCCCTTCCACGCCGCGCTGGGCCAGCAGCAGCTGGATGGCGCCTCTCTGTACATTTATAAAATCGTCGGTCCCGAAATCACCGCTCACGCCATGGCTGCACGACTGGACCACATGACTGTGCCGCTCCACGCGCTGCAAAAAGTCCGGCGGCATGTCTCCTCCCAGAAGAGGATCAAGCATGCCACCCTCTTCCAGCAGGACATTGATGAATCTGGGCAGGGTCTCGGGTGACAAAGCCTTGGGTTTGAGCTCAGCCGGAGGGTTGGCGGACATGGCCACAAACTCCCTGACAGCAGGCAAGTTCTTGCCCATGAATGCCCGCAACGCCCCTTCCAGCGCGGTTTTGGCCTGCTCTTCGGAAGGAATCGTCGGCGCAGGGACCAAAATGTCCAGGGCTTTGCGCGCCTCGGACTGCACGTCCGGATGATGCGCCAGCGGAGATCCAAGATTGGTCGGCAAACCCTGCTCGGCCAAAAGTTTCTCGCAAACCGACGCCCCGAGGGTGTTGACCTGGAAGGAACGCACAGCCTCGCTCTGTCCGGCCGGGGTGCGGACATCCTGATGTTCCATGTCCAAGGAGATATAAAAGGTTCCCAGTTCATCCCGACTTATGGCATGGCTGTCCACGGCCTGAATCATGGTCTGCAACCGCTGCGGCATGTCCTCACGGCCCCTGAATTCTTCCAGAAGCCCCTTGCCATTCTGCAGATCCTGCAACACATTGAGGGCCTTGGATAGCGTGCCTTCAAGCACGCCCATGACATCCGTGAAACGCAAGGCCCGCGCGTCCATGTCTGGGTCTTCGAAGGCGCGGTTCATCCCCTCGGATACAAGTCCCGCTCCGCTTAAGATCGCGGCCACCGGCACCGCGACATCGCCCATGCCCCTATCCCGGCAGAGCTTGGCCACATGCTGCCCCACCACTTCGGTCTGGAGAAAGTCCCGCAGCAGTTCACCGGGCAGGGCTTCGCCATTCACAGCCTGGCCGCCCAGGGCATGAGTCATGCAGAACTGGCCAAAAGAAGTCCCGAATCCATCGGGAATCACGCCTTCTTTGGCCAACTGCTGGCCGAAAGCGATGGCCTGGCCCAAATCGAGGGACAGTTGGCGGTCCACCTGCTCCCTGACCATGGCGATGTGGCGGGTGCGCAGGGGTTTGCCTTCCTGCCGGTTGGCATCGAGCACTTCCTTGGCGATATCTATATATTTACTGTAAACCGGGTCGCGGCGAATGGCGCCCAGAAAGGCCTTGGCCGTCTTATCGTTCTCCCTGGCCCTGGCGTGCCCCTGGAAAATGGAAAAAGCCGACGTCTTGGCCAGTTTTTCGTCCTGGCGCACATAAACTTTCTGATCGCTCTGCGTTGCCCCGACTTCGGTCTGACGGAAAAAATTATCAATGCTCAGTGCCATGAACCCTCCGAATGGTCGTGAATCAGTTTGAAATAATGCAACCGCCGACTCACACCCGGATCATGGGCATTACCGCTGCTTTGGCCTCGTCGGTCTGATCGTCCGGAGCTCCACTTTCCAACTCGCGCAGAAAGGTCTCGACCCGGCTCCCTGCCTGGGATTCGATTTCATCGTTCCATTCCTGCAACCGTCTGGTCCACTCATCGGCCAGGGCGACAAAACTCTCGACCCTGCCCACGAAGCCGGCCCCGTCCAAACCGTTCAGCCCCAAGGCCAGCTCCAGAAAAGCCAGACCCGTACGTTCATCCAGGCTGATGGCCGCGCCATGGGTTTCGGAGAGCAGAAAATTCGCCCCGAGCAAGCGGGCGTGAATCCGTCCGCCCAGACCCGTCGGATAGCCGATCTCCATGTGCAGCAAAAAGGATGAATCCCACGGCCTGTAATGCAGCAGCACCGGCACGCCGTCGAGCAGAAAGGCATAAGCCCCCTCCCCGTCCTTTTCCACCTGCTGTCCCAAGGCCTGACTCAGCGCATTGATAAAGACCTGCGTTTCCATGGCGTCTCCTCATGGCATCGAAATTTATGGTATGAAAATGAAAAATCAGAGAAATTATGCGATGCGCTCCTGCATCTTTCCAAGAAACGCAATGGCGTTCTCAAGCATGGCGGCCGTAACGGTGCGCTCGTCCATCCGGGTCAGGAGCACGGCATTGCCCGCATGCACTCCTCCGCAAAGAGGCATGGGATGGGCATGGCGATATCCACACAGCTCCAGCAACCGTTGCGGGGCTTTTGCGTCATGTGCCGGGATCGGGAACGCGAGGTAAACGAGAAGCTCCCCATCGCCCCTTTCAAAATACACGCGACCGAGACTCTCGACATCCAGGGCGGCGACATCGCCGCCGACGAGGGCGAAGTCCGGCATGCCCATTCGGCGACCGAATTCGGCGATTTCACGATCAAGCATGGTCAACCCTCTTCCTGGGCCGCGAGAAATTCGTCCTCGCGGGCAATGGCGTTATCGACGCGCTCCTGTACGGCATCGAGCACTTTCATGCGCTCCTGGTCGCCGTCGAAGAGCTGCGACGGGAAACTTCGTGTCATGTTGAGCATTTCCTGAAGAAAAAGAACCTCGCGTTCGATGTCCGGGGCCTGCGCCCGAGCGGTGATCCGGTCGATGTGCATGGCCCCGAGGAAGCGTTCGTTGCGCAGCCCAACAATCTCACCCAAAAGGTCCATGGGCCGCAGGGACCCGTCACGCACCCCCTGCACGCCATGCACGTTCTCCCAGCGCTCAAGCATCTTGTCGCACAGCGTATGGGCGCTCTGCAGCAGCCGCACCTGGCCCAGATTTGTGTGCACGCTTTCCAGATGTGTCTTGTCCATGCTGGGGATGTCCGCGGCCAGATCGTTGCCCAAGGCGCGGAACAAAAAATCCATGGCCTTATCAAAACCGACGTCGCCGTGGCGTTCGAGAACATGGGCCAGAACGTCGTTGACGGTCCCGAAATCAAGCACGGTCTGGCGATACATGCCCCGCAGGTCGTCCGAGGAGCCAAGGCCATCAAATTCCCTGGCGGCCAAAGCGCCCTGTATGCCGGCGTGGATGGCCGGCCCCTCCTGCGCCCGCAACTCGTCCATGGCGGCCCGAATGCCGTCGCACACCGACGCGTCCGCTCCTTCCTTCTCCAGCGTATCCAGGGACCCGGCCAGGGCCGCCCAGGCATCCGACGGGTCAGGGAAGTGCTCGCGGGCCTCACGCAAGGCCTGATCCTTGCCTCCGCCCTGGCGCAACCGGCGGGTCAGTTCGTCCATGTCCTGCGTCTTGCCGGCCTCGTGCATCATCTCCTGATACATCTGCACCCGCTCGATCAGGGATTCGGAGGTCTTTTTGCGCTCCTTGCGGTCGGCCAGCTCGAACTCGTCCGTCGTGTCCGCGGCGAAAGTCATCTCCTCGGCAGCGTCGGCCAGCAGGGACATGGGCGAAGCCACGGCTGCGGCCTGACGACCCATGAACGTCCCGGTCATGGCCGATCCGGCGGAAGCGACTCCGGCGTCCTGGCCCTGCCGCGCAAACTGGGTGTTGATGGAAAAATCAACGCTCATGATCCTCTCCTTCTGCGATGGAAAACGGGTCTCTCCGCGCTCCTACCAATATTCGCGCCAATAGCTTAATAATGTATCACAGGAGTCGTAATGCCGCAAGAACACAGATGAATGCTTGCTTCCATCGAGAAACTGGAGTACTTTGAATAAGCAAAAAACGCCTACAAAGTTGCCGCCAACATAGCACTCGCTTTGGAAAATATTTTACAGCGCAGACGACCAAGGCGGTTACGAAAAAAACGCCTTAACTTTACTATAGACCAGCTCTCACGGCTTAAACATGACTTTGGCACGCCATCTGCTATTCGACGAACAAAAACAGGAGGACGACATGGCTTTTTCAGACAAAGATCTCCATGCACAAGAGCAGCAAATCCAGATATTGAAGGAAGAACTTTCCAGGCTCAACACGCAGTTCGATGCGCAACTCAAAGGACTCGGCATCTCGGAAGACGATCTGCTGACGGCACTGGATGCGGACCTGCCGCCGGAATTACAAAAAATGATGTCCGAAGCCCAGGACAAGGCCAAGCGTGAAGGCGCCGCCCGCTCCGCACAGAGCGCTCCCGCGCCGGTCACTGGCGCAAAGGCTCCCGGAACCGGACGACGCGGGGTTGTCCGACTCTGATGACAGTGTGATATCGATCGCACTTATCGCACCCAAATATCAGCAAGGGTACTCACATGTCACAAGTCACAGGTCCTCAAAGCCTATCCCAGATAATGGCGGATATCGACCTCGGCCCGGCCGGCGGCATCCAGATGATGTTCGCCAAGCTGCAGATGGCCCAGTCTCAGATATGTAAGAATCAAGCCAACGACTACATGAAGCAGATCCAGGACATCCAGGCCGAGCAGAAGGCCTGTGCCGACTTGATCGCCACTGCCCGGGACCTTCAGAACAAGGGCAAGAACGGAGAGGGCGTCGGCATCAAAAGCATCAGTGGCACGACCACTGCGGGGAAGGACTGCTACCCCATGCCCCAAAAGCTCGTGGACTTCATGGACGAACGCAAGCTCAGTTACCCGAACTCGGACAAGGACTACATCCTGGGCAAGGACGAATGGGACTACACCCTTAAATCCTTGACCAACTACCAGGAACAGATCGGCAGCAAGACCCAGACCCTCATGGTCTACCTGCAGGACTTCATCGGACAGCACAATTCCTTCCTGCAGGGCGCGAACACGGCCATCAGCAACGCCAACCAGGTGCTGACTAACATCGCCCGCGGGCAATAGGATCGCCGGGATAGTCTCGAGCACGGAATAAACATACCGCAATCGGATATTCGCGATCCTGCACACACAAACGCACCAAGCACACAATCGCAGAGGACATAACCATGACAACACCAATTTCCGGATCCCAGAGTCTTTCCCAGATCATGTCCGATATCGACCTCGGCCCGGCCGGCGGCATCCAGATGATGTTCGCCAAGCTGCAGATGGCCCAGTCGCAGATATGTAAGAATCAGGCCAACGACTACATGGCACAGATTCAGGACATCCAGGCTGAGCAGAAGGCCTGCGCGAGTATGATCGAAAAGGCCCGGGCCCTGCAGAACACAGCCAAGACGGACGATAAGGCCACGACCATGCCTGCCGATATGAAAAAATTCTTCGACGACCGCGGCCTGTCCTATGACACGAAAGGTAACGACACCAAGCACAACAAGGATGAATGGGACTACAACCTCAAATCCCTGACCAACTACCAGGAACAGATCGGCAGCAAGACCCAGACTCTCATGGTCTACCTGCAGGACTTCATCGGACAGCACAATTCCTTCCTGCAAGGCGCGAACACGGCCATCAGTAACGCCAACCAGGTGCTGACCAACATCGCCCGCGGACAGTAGGACGAAACCCGCAAGACTGAAGCATTCCAACCAAAAAACACCACCCGTCCGCAGATCCGCGCTCACGCCGGCTGCCACCCGGGCCAAAGAGACATCCATGAATACCACACAGTCTTCCCTCGACGACCAAGAAATCCAGGCCATCGTCAAGGCGATGCAGAATGGCGCCAGCATCAGCGACGTGGCCAACATGAGCGCGGAAGTCCTCGAAGGGCTCTATTCCCTAGGCTACAACCTCTACACCTCGGGCAACTTCAGCGACGCGGAGATCATCTTTCAGTCCCTGTGCCTGTACAAACATTCGGAGGTCCGCTTCTGGATGGGCCTGGCGGGCTGCCGTCAGGCCAACGGAAACCTGCAGGAAGCCGTGGACGCATACTCCATGGCCGGGGTGGCCAGCGGGCTTTCAGACCCTTCTCCCTTCCTCTATGCGGCCAACTGCTACATCAAGATGGGTGACAAGGAGAATGCCGTGGGAGCCTTGAAAGGGCTGCTCACAATGGGCGAAGAGTCGAATGCGGCCCATGCCCAATGCAGAGACAAGGCCAAAGAGCTTCTCAAGATGCTGGAAAACAAGGCGTAAGGGTGCAGCCATGAGCAGCGACCTCACCATCAACCGTTTTCAGACTGGAAATATTGATGCGTCCTCCGCCTTGCAGGAGTTGACCGGAACCCGGCAGGTCGGAGGAACGACCCTTCCTCCGGCTATCGGCGACATGACCCTGAACAATGCGCTGGAGCAGCTCGGCCTCCCGGTGCTGTCCATCCCGGTGGGCAGCATGTCGCTGGACTCACTGATGAACGCCATCGGCAACGAAGCCCGCAGACAGGCGTGCAAGGACGGCGTCAACAGCCTGGAACTCAAGGCCCAGCAGCAAAAAGAAGTCAACGACAAGCAGCTGGAACAACTCGCCAAACAGCTTGAGGAAATGAAGAAGAAGGCTGTGCTGAACGGCTTTCTGAAAGCCTTCAAGATCATCGGCATGATCGTCGGCGCCATTGCCTCCGCGGCGACCATCGTCGCCGGAGCCTTGACCGGCAACCCACTGCTGATCGCGGCCGGTTGCATTGGCATGGCCATGACCGTCGACACTCTCGTGTCTACGGCCACGGATGGCAAGGTCAGCTTGATGGCCGGGTTCGAGAAGCTCGGCAAGGCCATGGGCATGGACGACGAGGCCGCCAAGTGGTTCGCCTTCGGCATGCAGATGGCCATCATGGTGGTGGCCATCGGTGTGAGTCTCGGAGCGGGCCTGGCCGGCACGTCCTCCAGCGCCGCCAAGGTCGGTACCGATGCCGTCAAGGTCGGTGCCGAGGTCGCCAAGGTCGGCGCCCAGACCGCCCAGGTCAGTACCCAGGCCACCCAGAAGGCCCTCAGCGTTATCCTGGCCGCTCAGAAAATCCTGAACTTCACCTCGGCTGGCCTGGGCGTGGCCCAAGGCGCAACGACCGTCGCCAGTGCGGTCGTTGATTACAACGTGGCCCAGACCAAGATCACCACCAAGGAACTGGAAGCCATTCTCGAACGACTCAGAGAGTCCATTGAAATGGACAGGGCGTTGGTGGAAAACGAGATGGAGCGCGCCAACGATCTCATGGCCAAGGTCACGGAAATCATAAAGGGATGCGCCGAGACGCAGGCCGCAATTTTGACGACCACTCCGGCCATGGCCTAGCCGGACGGGCCCGGCCTGCCGGAGCCCCCACGCCAACCCGTTTCAAACAGGCCACGAGGTAGAAACATGACAATCACGAATGTCAATCAGATCAGCGGATTCGATGCCGCACAATACAACCAGCTCCTGGAAACGGCCAAGTCGGAATATGTTTCCAGCACCCAAATCGACCAGGCCCTGCTGGCTGCGGTCAATTCCGGAAAAACCTTTGAACAGGCCCTGAGCACGGTCAGCACGTCCCTGCCAACCCTGCCTCCCCCCATTGGCACCGGCAAGCTGTGGGACAACGGGCTGGACGGGCTGCCGTCTTTTAGCGCCAACTACCTGGCCTTGATCGGCGACGTGGCCTCCGAACAACGCCGCAAAAGCGCCGAGCAGCGAGCCTTGCAGACGGAGCTCATCATCGACACGATCAAGGATCAGGCTCAGGAGATGCGCAGCAAGGCCGTCTTCCAGCTCTGCATGGGCATCGTTTCGGGAGCGCTGAGCATCGCACAGGGAGCCATGGCCTTCAAAATGATGTCCAGCGGTGTTTCCGCGAATGCCAAAATTACGGATACAGCGGCCAAAGGGCACGCTGACATGCTGCTCAATACGCGGGTGCAGAGTTTCAACGCCGGTGCAGGTGGCGTGACCGGCATGGTGGGCAGCATCAGCCAGGCAGTTGGCAGCTTTTACGACTCCGACATCAAGCTCATGGACGCCACCATCGAACGGGCCAGGGCCCAGACCGACGCCCTCAAGAGTATGGAGGACAGCCTCAGGGAACTGATCGGAAAGATGCTCTCGACCATGGACTCCATCCAGCAGAACACCAACCAGACCAGGACCAAAATCCTCGGGTAGACGCCCGCTGGCGCGACCGGGACCCATCCCGGCGCGCCGGGGAGGACGCGGTGCCCGACAATTCCGGGCCGATTTTAGAAACACGGTGCACGGGCAAACTTGTTTGACAAAATAAGGGCCTTGGCCCAAGAGTTTCACGTTCTACAAGGAGTTCACATGACCTTGCCCCAACAGGCCGCCGACGCCATCACCTCGGCTGCAGGCTGGCAACCGGCCCGGCCGAACGACGACGGCGTGTTCCGCTTCCGCCTGGAAGGAGACCTCGAGATGGATTTTTTCTCGCCCGACGGGCGCACCGGCATCTTCCGCTCCACCCTGGCCACCCTGCCGGACACGGAAGCCGAGGCCGATGCGCTACTGAAGACCTGCGCGCAGCGCGCGGTGGCCGCCTCCCGGAAGCGAAAATCCATTCTCTCCATCGACACCGGGCGCCTGCAACTGCATCGCGCCGTCAGGCTCGACGGGCTTCCGCAGGACATGCTGGCCCGAGTAGCCTCCGACGAGGCCCGGGCTTTCCTGAACGACCTCGCGTGGTGGCAGGGCCAGACCGGAGCAAAACCCGGACAGGCCGCCGCGCCGTCTCCCTTCAGCCTGTCCGGATTCGGCGGCTCCTGGTCTCCGGGACGTTGATGGGCATGGTCATTCATCCGCCTTCACGCTTCCTGCGCCGCGCGGCAGTCCTCCTGGTCCTCGCCCTGGCCGTCCTGACGGCGGCCCCGGTCCCGGCCGCCCTCGGCTCGCCCATGCTCAACGGCATCCGCCACCGTTCCGAACCCGGACACACGCGAGTGGTTCTGGATGTCAGCGCACCGGCGGACTTCACGCAGGCCCTGGAAGAAAAAGCCGGAACACGGCGGCTTCGGATCACCCTGCGCGGTATCGGCATGGCCAAAGACGTCAAGCCCGAGCGCGCCGTCGGCGACGGCATCGTCTCGTCAATCCAGGCCACCTCCACCCCGGACTCAGGGGTGGAGGTCTCCATTGACCTCATGGCCATGGGCCGCCACCGCATCTTCACCCTGACAGGCCCCGACCGGGTGGTCGTGGACATGTACACGGCCCCGGCAGTGAAAAAGCAGCCGACGACCGCGCCGACGCTCGCCGGACTCTCGGTCGCCCCGGTCCCCGTGGCGTCCGGGAGCGGTTTCTCCAAACCCTTCAGTTACTACGCGGACCAGCAGGAACTCGCCACGGTGCTCATGCACTTCGCCCGCGCGCAAGGACTTGGGGCTTCCCTGTCCGCCGGGGTGACCGGCAAGATCAGCGGCCGTTTCTCCGACGTGCCCGCGGACAAATTTTTGCAGGGCATGCGCGCCGCCTTTGGCGTGTCCTGGTATCGCATCGGCAGCACCCTCCATTTCTTCAATGACGCGGAGATGACCCGCGCCTTCATCACCCCCAGGGCGCTGACGGCCGAAAAACTCTATTCCATGCTCCAGCAATCGGCCGTATTCTCACCGCAGCTTCACCCTGTCCTGGCACCGGACGGGAACATGATCGTCGTTTCCGGTCCCCCGGAATACATCAACCAGGTCATGAGCGCCGTGACGGCCTTCGAAGAGGCCCAGACCGGGACCGTTGTAATGCGCGTCTTCCCGCTCAAGTACGCCTGGGCCGAAGACATCACCGTGAACAGCATGGACAAGACCGTGACCATACCCGGCATCGCGAGCATCTTGCGGGCCATGCTGAACGGAACGCCCGTCTCGGCCACGCGTGTGACCCAGCAAAAAGCAACGCTGGACACACTCTCGGGCACAGGGCTGGCCGCCCAGGGCCGGGAGTCAGAACAGCCGGAGCAGGCCGCGCAGCCCGAGGCGACCGGCCCAGGCGCCAACATCATGGCCGACCCCAGGGTCAACGCCGTTCTGGTCCATGACGCCGAATACCGCATGCCCTACTACGCCAAGGTCATCGAAGACCTGGACAAACCCGTGGAACTCGTCGAGATCCACGCGGCCATCGTGGACATCGATACGGACTTCAAGCGCGACCTTGGCATCACCTACCAGGCCGCGGACGGTTCCAGCAAAGGCTGGGGATTCGGCGGCGAGCTGTCGTCAAGCGACGGCGCATTTTCCGCCCTGCCCGTACCCGGCTCTCCGTCCGGCGCGGGGCTGACCCTGTCCACCATCTACACCATGGGCTCCGACTACTTCCTGGCCCGCATCCAGGCCCTGGAAGAAGAGGGCGAGGCACGCATGCTCGGCCGCCCGTCCGTCCTCACCGTGGACAACGTGCAGGCCACCCTGGAGAACACCACCACCTACTACATCCCCATTCAGGGCAACGAAGCGTCGGACCTGTTCAAGGTCGAGGCGGGCACGGTGCTGCGCGTCACCCCGCATATCATCACGGAGCAGGACGGACGGCGCACCATCAAGCTGGCCGTGAACGTCCAGGACGATCAGAACAACAACAGCGAAGCCACGTCTACCACGACCATCCCCCCCATCAAGCAGACCAAAATCAACACCCAGGCCATCGTCGGGGCCGGACAGAGCCTGCTCATCGGCGGCTACTACTACGAGCAGAAGGGCAGCGCCGAAAGCGGCATCCCCATCCTCAAGGACATCCCGGGCGTAGGAAATCTGTTCAAGACCACGTCGAAAAGCAGCAAACGCATGGAACGGCTCATCCTCATAACCCCGAGGGTCATCAATCTGCAGGACATGCCCGCCATCCCCCCACGGGTGGATGATCCGGCCATGCGCCAGAGCCCGACCCAGGCGGACTATTCAGAACGCCCGGCACCGCCCAAGCGTAGCGGTTGTGCGCACGTCGCTCCGGCTGACGAGGCGCTCGCGGTGCCGTTCAGACCCGAAGCCCGGCCGGCGGGAGGCTCCCAGCCATGACCCCGGCCGGATCCGTCCGCCTGCGGATTTTTTCCGGTCCCCACCTAGGCGCGGAAATCATCCTGCCGCCCGGGGAACACCTGGTTGGCAGTGACGATTCCTGCGACATCATCCTGAGTGAGGGATTGGTGTCGCCGCGACACGCCCTGGTGCGGATCATCCCAGCACAGGACGACCCACCGCAGGCGGACATCCGGCCCGTTGACGACGCCGTACTGATCGACCAGAGCCCGGCCGCTGCCGACGGCACTCCCTGGAGCCCCGGTTCACCGTGCCTGCTGGGCTCGACCATGCTGGCCTGGCTGCCGGCCGAAGACACGGCTGAAGCATGGCAGGAACTCATCGCCCACCTCGCGAAACCCGCAGACAGCAACGACCGACAGGCAACGCCCCCTTTGGCAACCGACACACCGGTCGTCGAAGCCGGAACGGATCATGCGCCAACAGAATTGGCAAACGCCGACTCCGTTGACTCCGAAGCGACGCCGCCCCGACCCCGAAGCCGGACCGCAGGCAAGATCATACGCGCCCTTGTGGTCCTGCTCTGCCTTGGCTCCCTGGCCGTATCCTACGAATTCTCAACCCGGCCGACCGGCGTCAGCCAGCAAGAACTCACTGAAATTCTGAAAGAAAGCGGGTTCACAAGCCTCTCGGTCCAACGCGACGGAGAGATCCTGGAGGTACGCGGGGAAGTGGCGGACGACCACGAACGGGCCCGTTTGCTCAGGCTGGCCCAAAGTCTGCAATCACCTGTTCAACTCGATGTCCACGTGCGTGCGGACCGGATCGGGGCCATCGCCTTCGCCTTCAACAGCCAAGGACTGTTCCCGGAGATCTTGAAGACCGAGGAAAGCAACGGCTACCAGGTGCGCGGCTACATGCGCAGCAGTCAGGTGGAGGAAGCCGCCTTCGCCGCCGCGCTGGAGGATTTTCCGGCCAACATGCGTCCCCTGCTGGTGCGGGAAATCATCCATGCCGACGCAGTGGACGGAGCCCTGCGCCCCCTGCTGGCCCGCACGGGCATGGACTTCGTCTCGGCCGACTACCGCCCTGGGATGGTCATCTTCTCAGGGACTTTTTCCGAAGCCCAACGCAGCCTGCTTGAGTCGGTCATGTCCGAGACGCAACAAGCCCTCGGCGTTCCGGTGCCTTTCAGAATCGTTGCCGCGACGCAGGTCACGCTGACCAGGGCTGCAAATCCAGCGAACACGACATCGGCCATGCCCATGGCTGCCCCGAGCCCCATGGCGGCAGAACCTTCCGAAGCGAGCATCGAGGGGCTTCAGGTGACGGGCGTGACCCTCTCACCCATGCGCTTTATCTCCGTACACACGGGTGAACGGGTTTTCGAAGGCGGATTGCTGCCCACGGGGCACACCCTGGAAAGCATCGATGACAAGGAACTAAGGCTCCGCAAAGACGGGGTTGTAACCATTTACAGACTGCGAGGCACCAATGAATGAAGCTTTTGTCTCGGTCCTGGACATACTTGAGAACGATCCATCGGGTGCGGGCCTAAAGCCCATCCGGGAAGACCTTCTGAACATGGACATGGACATCCGTAGAAACATGGACCGGGGTCTGGCACCGGATGAAATGACCACGGCCCGGACGTCGCGCGCCATGATCCAGGCCGCGGAGAGCATCCTGAACAAGCTCTCGTCCTGATCTGAAAAACGCAGCCTGCCGCACCGGCGGGCAAGGAAGGTACATATGGCTATTTCAGGAACCCCCGGACTGAACCTGGGCAATCTCTTCGACAAGAGCATGGAAGCCGTGAGCAAGCGCGGCGCGAACATCGAGCAGAAAATGAAGGAGCTGCAGAACAGTGAGTCTGCCAGCCCCGAGCAGATGGCCATGCTCAATTTCGAACTTGGCCAGTACAACGCCATGCTCGAATCCCTCTCCACCGTCACCAAGAGCATGAACGACATGCTCAAAAGCCTCGCCCAGCGCGCGGGCTAGGGAGAAACCCATGCTTTCCACGGAACACAGACAACGCCTCCTCGACATCGCCAACGCAGGCTGCTCCAAGGGCCTCGTAGTCGAGGCGCGGGCCATCTACGAAGGCCTGCTGACCCTGGACCCGGACATGGCTCCGGCCAACATCGGCCTGGCCTTGAGCCACATCGTCCTCAACGAGTTCGCCGAGGGCGAGGAACTCCTGCGGGAGAAAGTTCTGGCTGCCGACCCGGCCGACCAGGAAGCCCGCGCCATGCTCGGCCTTTGCCTCACCCTGGCCGGACGGTGCAATGACGCCGAGGACATACTGGAACCCCTGTCCCGCGAAGGCGGTCCCAGAGCCGAACTCGCGACGACCCTGCTCGAACGCGCTCGTCAGTAGCAGACACCCATGGAACTGGGGTCCGTTGCCAACCTGGCCAGTCGGCTGCTCGCCGCCCTGGAAAAAACCGGAGTCTCCAGCGGCGCGGAGCTGCGCTCGGACTTCGGCCCCAGTGGGCAACCGGACCCTGAACTTGTACGCGCCTTCGAGGAAGCCATGGAGCGCGGCCCCGAGCCCGTTTCCCCAGGATCATCCGGGACCGACGACGCTACGGGATTAAACGAGCAGGCCCAGATCGACGTGCAGCCGACAGAGCAGACCCAGTTCCAAACGGAGGCCGTGCCAAACGGTCCCCAGGCCATGGACGCTCCGGAGGCCCCGGAGAAAATCGCCGACCAGTCCGAGGGCTTGCGCACGGCGGAAACGAATGGGTTCGCTCCACGAGAGGCTGCGGCTACGGATGCAGCCCCCCAGCCGGATGCTTCGTCCAGGGTCGAGGCCTCGGACGGGCTGCGCGAACTTGAGAATATCCTGGGTCGCATCGAGTCGGGCCAACTGCGTGCCGAGGACCTGTTCCGCATGCAGTATCTCGCCGGGATGCTCAAGGTACACGCCGAAAGCGGCATGAAAGCCTCGCAAAAAATGGCCCAGGGGTTCGAAAGCCTCCTCAGACAAAAGGGATAACAAACACAAGGATTGCACGGTGCCCACACCCAACGTTTCAACTCCCCGGGGCCGCTTCCCCCTTCCCGGTCGGCTCATCCCGGCCATTCTCGTGCTATTGCTCTGTCTCGTCCTGGCGGGATGCCAGGTCGAAGTCTACCGGGAACTGAGCGAGGAACAAGCCAACTCCATGCTGACCGTTCTGCTCAAGCGGGACATCCAGGCCAAAAAGGTGGCCGAAGGCAAGAAAGGCTTCTCCATCACCGTCGATGAGAAAGAGCTCGTCCAGGCCCTGGAGATCCTCCAGGAAAACAACCTGCCGCGCGGCAGCTTCACGGACATGGGACAGATCTTCTCCGGGCAAGGCATGATCTCCTCTCCGGCCGAGGAACAGGTGCGCCTGGCCTACGCCATCTCCCAGGAACTCGCGGACACCTTCTCGCGCATCGACGGCGTGCTCACTGCCAGAGTGCACGTGGTCCCGGCCGGAGTCGCCCAGGCCGGCGAGCACCAGAACCTGCCGTCGGCGGCCGTATTCATGCGTCACCTGCCGGATTCCCCCGTGACCAACCTCGTGGCCCGGGTGCGCGAGGTCACGGCCAAGGCCGTTCCGAATCTCGACCCCGAACGCGTCTCGATCATGCTGGTTCCGGCGCGCGAATCCGTGAGTGTCCCCATGGTCGCACAGGAACGCTTCCTGGGCATACCGTACAGACCCGCCGACGGTCCGCCGTTTGTCCAGGCCCTGGCCCTTCTGGTCGCGGCCCTGTGCGTCAGCGGGGGCATCCTCTTGGCGGGGTACGAGCTGTACCGTCGCAATCAGCGCCGGAAGGATCCAAAGGCCGCCCTGCCCGAGTGAACCGGCGCGATCCAAACGGATCAGCGTTCCCGACACCAGCTCGGCGGACTCCTTCGCAAGTGACCCGTGACGACAAGGCAACGCATGCACAAAGACTTTTTTGTCCACATCATCCGGCACAAGCCGCAGCTCTTTCAATCCATGCTCGCATTCAACGGGCAGGATGAACTGCGGTCGACCAAGACGCCGGTCGGCCTGCTCCGGATCCAGGGCTTGGACGCAGAGACCCTGTGGGCCAACGGTCGCGCTCGACGCCGCCTCGTCGACTACGTCAATTCCGACGGACCGAGCCACTTCTGGGACTTCGCGGAGGAATCGCGTCGGCTGGCCCTTCTGCCGCCGGAACTCCTGGACCGGGCCGTGCTCCAGTTCGGCGTGGCCCTGCATGCCGACGAACTGTCCCATCTCATCGCACGCGAGGACGTCCTGACCGCGCGAGGGGAAATAGGCCCGGAACTCTTTGCCTATGCCCTGCAACGCGGCAGATTCCAGGCAGGATCACTGGCTGGCCTCTTCGGCGACAGCCACGGCGGCCTGGCCGCGCGCATCCGTCGGCACGGACGCCAGGCCCTGTCCCTGTGCAGCTCCGTCTGGCCCCGGGAACTGCTGGACATCTGCGCCACCCGGTTCGCCGAACTGGCCCCGGCGTTCTCCGCCGTGGGCGCCCCGGACAACATGGACACGGACCTGGACGAGACTCTCCCGGCCGAAGCCAGACGAGCCGTATGGTTTGGATTCAAGAAAATTCTGCTCAAGGAGGTCGCGCCGCAATGGGCTCCATGTTTCGACTAACCAAGGACACGATCTTGCCCCCGGCCGGCCTGCGGGTGCTCAAGGCCGCAGACGCCGCGACCCTCCATTCGTCCCAGCAGATCCTCGACGCCGCGCGTGAGCGGGCGGAAGCCATCGTGCGCGAGGCCGAAGAAGTTTACGAACAGCAACGCCAACAGGGCTACGAGGACGGCCGGACCGAGGGCAAGCTCGAACACTCCGAGAAAATGCTTGAAACGATCATGTCCTCGGTGGAGTTCATCGAAGGCATCGAATCGACCCTGGTCAACGTCGTCGGCCAAGCCCTCCGCAAGATCATCGGAGAACTCGACGACGCGGACCGCATCGTGCGCATCGTGCGCACGGCCCTGATGGGCGTACGCAACCAGCAGCACGTCACCGTGCGCGTTGCCCCGGCCGACGCCGCAGCCGTGGAGAAGGCCCTGGCGGCCATGTTGCAGGCCGCCCCTGGTCGAACCAGTTTCCTGGACATCGTGCCCGACGCGCGCCTCGAACGCGGAGCCTGCCTCCTCGAAAGCGAACTGGGCGTGGTGGACGCCAGCCTCGAAACCCAGTTGCGGGCCTTGGAGAATGCGCTGCAGGCCCGCATCAACGCCTGATCCGCGCAGCGGGCCGGCATAATCCGCGCGGCCCTCGGCTGCACGGAAGGAGAACGGGAATGGCATTTGAATATATCGGCGCTCTCCTGGAGGAGACGGTCCAGAACACCAGTTCCGTGGAGGTCCGAGGCCGCGTGGAGCAGGTCGTCGGCACCATCATCCGGGCCGTGGTGCCCGGGGTCAAGGTGGGCGAGCTGTGCATCCTGCGCAATCCGTGGGACAGCTGGACCCTCAAGGCCGAGGTGGTGGGCTTCGTCAAACAGGTGGCCCTGCTGACCCCCCTGGGAGATCTGCAGGGCATCTCCCCTGCCACGGAGGTCATTCCCACCGGCGAAATCCACTCGGTTCCCGTAGGCGAAGACCTTCTGGGCCGTGTGCTTGACGGCCTGGGCAATCCCATCGACGGTGGGCCGCCGCTGAAACCTCGCACCCGCTACCCCGTGTACGCCGACCCGCCCAATCCGATGTCGCGGCGCATCATCGACCGCCCCATGTCCCTGGGACTACGGGTCCTGGACGGGATGCTGACCTGTGGCGAAGGGCAGCGCATGGGCATCTTCGCCGCAGCGGGCGGCGGCAAGAGCACCCTGCTCTCCAGTATCATCAAGGGCTGCTCCGCCGATGTCTGCGTGCTGGCCCTCATTGGCGAACGCGGCCGCGAGGTGCGCGAGTTCATCGAACACGACCTCGGGCCCGAAGGCCGCAAGAAGGCGGTGCTGGTGGTCTCCACTTCGGACAGATCGTCCATGGAGCGCCTCAAGGCCGCCTACACGGCCACGGCCATCGCCGAATATTTCCGCGACAAAAGCCGCAGCGTGCTGCTCTTGATGGATTCCGTGACCCGCTTCGGACGCGCCCAGCGCGAAATCGGCCTGGCCGCAGGCGAACCGCCCACCAGGCGCGGTTTCCCGCCATCGGTCTTCTCGACCCTGCCGAAACTCATGGAACGTGCCGGCACGTCGGACAAGGGCTCCATCACGGCCCTGTACACGGTGCTGGTTGAAGGCGACGACATGACCGAACCCATCGCCGACGAGACCCGCTCCATCCTTGACGGGCATATTGTCCTGTCCAGAAAGCTGGCCGCATCAAACCATTACCCGGCCATCGACGTGCAGGCCAGCGTCAGCCGCGTCATGAACGCCATCATTTCCAGCGAACACAAGGAGTCCGCCCAGAAGCTGCGCAAGATCCTGGCCAAGTTCGCGGAGGTCGAGCTGCTCGTGCAGATAGGCGAATACAAGAAGGGTTCGGACCGGGATGCCGATGACGCCTTGAGCCGAATCGACGCGGTAAATACGTTCCTCAAGCAGGGCCTGTCCGAGAAAAGCACTTTCGAGGAGACCCTGCAGGCCATGCACAAGGTCGTGGCCTGACCATGGCTCGCTACCCCCTGGCCCCTCTGCTCTCGGTACGGCAGTACAGGGAAGAAGCCGCTCAGAACCTGCTGCGACAGGCCGAGCGGATGGTCCGAGAGGCCGAAGCCACGCTGCGGGAACGCGAAAAAGAGCTTGAGCGCTATCGCATCTGGCGCGTAGAGGAAGAGGATAGGCGCTACGAGGCCATAATGGGACAACTTTTGAGCCTCGACGACCTTGAGGCTTTCAAGGCCGGACTCGGCCGCCTGCGCGATGCGGAACTTCTGCGCGAGGAGGACGTGACCAAGGCCGAGCAGGCCCTCGTCAAGGCCCGCCAGGCAGTGACCGACGCCAGGAGCGGCCTGAACAAGGCCCGTCGCGACACGGCCCGCATTCTGGCCCACAAGAACATATGGAATGAAATGACCCGCCGGGAAGCCGAACGGAAGGAAGACCTGGAAAGCGAAGAATTCAGGCCCCTGCCCATCGGCACGGGCGATGACGCCTGATCCCGGTCAGGAAGGACAAGAATATGCCGGATTTCATGAAAGTCGACTCCACACGCCTCGAAAGGGCTGGCGCGGGAGAGGAAAAGCCCGGGCCGCAGCAACCCGACAAAGACTCGGTGCAGCGTTTCCAAGATTCCATGGAGACGAAAGGAAAGGATCGCGAAGCCCGATCCGGTGACACTCCCTCGAAAGCATCTGAAAACGCCCCGGATGACGATGCCCCCGGCCAGATGCCGTCCCTGCCCCTGAATGACCTGTTCAGCGGACGCATGGCGTCGATTACGCCCGGTGCCGCCCGGCCTGAAGCGCCCATGCCGCCCGGCGAACTGGCCGAGAAGCTGGTGGAACGCATCCTGGTCGGCCAGACCGCGGACGGTGGACAGGAAGTGCGGCTACGCCTCGGACCCGACGTATTGCCCGGAACGGAAATCCGTATGACCAAAGGCCCCGACGGCACCCTGCAGGTCGTTCTGATCACGGACAACGCTTCGTCCTTCCAGACCCTTGTCGCGGCGCAAAACGACCTCAAGGCCAGGCTGGAAAATCTGGACAGTCCGGTGCGCATCGACATCACCTCCGAAAGCGGTGCGGAAGACAACGACAGCAATCGCCGTTCAAGGGGCTGGGTCCCCGAAACCGATGAACCCCGATGACAGGACCAACCATGCCTGAACACACGTCCGCCGTGTACGCTCCTCCGCGCCTGGACCCGCTCCAGGCCCACGTGGACAACATGCTTCTAACCCGCGAGCAGCCGTGGGCCGTGGTCGTCGGCCATCGCCCCGCCACGCTGCGGGCGGTGCCTGCGCCCTTTCCCTTCAAGGTCATGGGCTCGCTACGCCTGCACTGCGCCGGGGGCGCCTGGCGCGTGGAGCTGGGCGACACGGATTTCATACGCCGCCATCCCGCCATCGCCGAAGTTCCGCTCTGGACAGACCTGCCCGGGGCCGTGCGCCTGGCAGTGCTGGACCTGATCCTTGGCACCTTGCTTGAGCCCCTGCAACGACTCATGGGCAACGCCGCCACCCTGGGCGAAGCCTCGCTCGAACCCGCCGTGACCGAGAACGACAATCCGGCCGCATTCGTGCACCTGATTCTTGAATTTTCCGACGCCGAGCATGACGATGCACCCGTGCCCTTGCGCGTCGCCATACCGGACCGACAGTCCGCCCTGCTCCTGTGCGATCGCCTTGCGGACCTGCCGGTCCGCGGCGCAGGCCAGGGCGCGGAAGAGCATCCCGACCTGCCCATCGCGGTGTGCGTGGACGCGGGCAGCATGCGCATCTCCATCCGGGAGCTTTCCGCACTGGAGCAAGGCGACATCCTCCTGCCGCCCGACTACCAAGGCGCACAGGGCAGGATCATGCTCCGTCCGTGCCCTCCCGCGACCGGACAGGCCAATCCTCCGGGCGGTGCTGCCGGCGTGCTGTGCACCGTCAACGACACCCAAGCCACGGTGGTGAACGCCGTGACGAATTTCCAGGAGATCCCCATGACCACCACAGATCCGTCCGAGACCACTTCTCCCGCCGAAGATCAGGCAGGACTGGATGTCGGCGGCATCGACGTCGAGCTCTGCTTCGAGCTTGAACGCCGCACCATGACGGTCGCGGACCTCGCGGCCTTTGTGCCTGGCTACACCTTCACCCTCGGCTGCAACCCGCTCTCGCCGGTGTCGTTACGCATCAACGGGGCCGTTGTCGGCACGGGACGCCTGGTGGACATCAACGGCGTGCTCGGTGTGCAGGTCGATTCGTTGACCCGGAAGGGGGGACAGGATGGTCGGGGTTAATCCACTCTTTTTCATCTTCGGCATCGCGGCCCTTGGCCTGGCGCCGTTTATGCTCATGATGGTCACCTCCTACGTCAAGATCGTGGTGGTCACCTCCCTGGTGCGCAACGCCCTGGGCGTACAGCAGGTCCCGCCGACCATGGTCATGAACGGCCTGGCCATCATCCTCAGCATCTTCATCATGGCGCCCATGGCCATGAACACGGCAGCGCTTCTGGAGACCGCCGACATCAAGGAAAACCCGACCCCCGCGGAAGTCGGTCGGATCCTGGAGCACATCTCGCCGCCCCTGCGCAAATTCCTGTCAGCCAACGCCAACGAATCGGTGGTTCGGACCTTCATGAGCACGGCCAAGCGCATTTGGCCCCAGAATCTTCACGAACGCATCGCGCCCGACAACATGTTCATCCTGGTTCCGGCGTTCACCATTTCGGAGCTGACCAAGGCTTTCCAGATAGGATTCCTGCTCTACCTGCCTTTTGTGGCCATAGACCTCATCATTTCGAACATCCTGCTGGCCATGGGCATGATGATGGTGTCCCCCATGACCATCTCCCTGCCCTTCAAGCTCCTTCTCTTTGTGACCCTTGACGGGTGGGTGAAGGTCAGTCAGGGACTGCTCCTGAGCTACGCACAATAAATGGAGAAAGACATGCAAATCAACGTATCGCAGATACAGGACATCGTTGTCATCAAACCCAGCGGCAGCATGGACGCGACGACCACGAACATTTTCGTCAACGCCTGCCAGGAAAGCCTGGACGCCGGAGCGGTCAAGATCCTGATCGACCTGGCCGGCATCGAATACATGAGCTCCGCCGGCCTGCGCGGCATACTGACCCTGCTCAAGGGGAGCCGCACAAAAAAGGTCCCCGTGGCCTTCTGCAACCTGCAGCCCATGGTCAGCGAGGTCTTCAAGATATCGGGCTTCACCGCCATGATGCCGATCTACGACACTCCGGAAACGGCCCTGGCCAAACTCTGAGAGGAAACATGGCCGCTCTGACCGTGCCCGCCCGCATCGAGGAACTCGACGCAGTAAACGAGTTTCTGGAGAGTCGCATCCCGCCGGACTTCCAGGGCATCGCCTCCCACGTGCGGCTTGCGGCCGAAGAACTCCTGGTCAACGTCTTCACCTACGCCTACGACGGCGGCCCCGGCGAGGCCCGGGTGGAGTGCCGCCCCGCGCGCCTGGACGGCCGGGACTACCTCTTCTTCAGCGTCACGGACTGGGGGCATCCCTTCGACCCCTTCGACGAGGCACCGAGGCCCGACCTCGACCTTGACGCGGACCACCGCCCCATCGGCGGTCTGGGGGTCCATCTGGTGAAATCCGTCAGCGCCCGCCACGAATACAGACATCACAACGGCGCGAACATCGTCGAACTCTACTTCGCCAAGCCCGAGTGATGCGCCCCCTCCGACACGCCGCCGCCACGCTGACCTGGGCCGCCCTGCTCGCCTCTCCGGCCCTGTCCGCGGACAGCCCAGGGCGCAGCATGCCCGGCATCCTCCAAGAGGAAATGAGCGTCTCCGAGCGCATGCCCCAGGTCGTGCGGCCCCTGCATGACGACGAAGCCTCGGCGCTCCGCGATCCCGCTCGCGGAACAGAGAACATGATCGAGCAGATGGATGTCTATTCCCTGTCCGATCACGCCCATCTCCTGGCTCTGCCGCGCATGGTTCCTCCCCTGCTCGTCACGGAGTCAGCCCAAGGGCGGGCGCACATGCCGACCATGGCCGAGTGGGACCCGATCATCGGGCACGGCAGCCGCGTCTCGGGCCTGGACCCGGGTCTCATCAGGGCCGTCATCCGCGTGGAATCCAACAACGATCCCCTGGCCATCTCCCCCAAGGGGGCCCAGGGCCTCATGCAGCTCATGCCCGGCACCCAGGCGCACCTCGGCGTGACCGACCCCTTCGATCCCCGCGCCAACGTTGAAGCGGGCAGCCTGTATCTGCGCCGCCAGCTGGACGCCTTCGGCACCCTGGAGCTGGCCCTGGCGGCCTACAACGCAGGCCCGGGCAACGTGCAGCGCCACGGCGGCATTCCCCCTTTTCGCGAAACGCAGGATTTCGTGCGCAAGGTCCTGGCGCTCTATACCCCTTAAGCCTTCGCACAAAAAAATACGCCCGTGTCAGGGATACGGTTTTTGGCAACGCCTGAAACCGGCCTGATCGGGCGCTTTGAAAAAAACAGACTGCTTCAGTTCATGCTGCCGGAATGAGCGTTCATCTCCCTTGTGTTCAAAGTTCCGCGCCGGCCAGCTCGACCCGATTCCTGCCCAGATTCTTGGCCTGATAGAGGGCCTGGTCCGCGGCCGTGATCGCCCCTTCCAAGTCTCCTTTATACTGGGCCACTCCAAAACTCGCCGTAACCCGGATCTCCTTGCCCGCGAAATAGTAAGTCGTGTCGGCGATGCGCGCGCGGACCTTCTCGGCGACTTCCAGTCCCCCTGCCGAGTCGGTATCCGGCAACAGGATCATGAATTCCTCACCGCCCCATCGGGCCAACGTGTCCTGCCCACGGATGATGCCCTTCATGCGCACTCCCGTTTCCACCAGAATGCTGTCCCCGGCATCGTGTCCGTGAGTGTCGTTGATCATTTTAAAATGATCAAGGTCCACGATGACGAGCGTGAAGGGCGTATTCTGCCTGCTGCTTCGGGCCACTTCGAGGTCGAGCCGCTCCTGGACGACGCGCCGATTGAAAAGGCGGGTCAGCGGATCGATGGTCGCGGCCTCCTGCAAAGCCTTTTGGGCCACAAGGCGTTCGGCCACTTCCTGGCTGAGCTTGTTGTTGACTTCCGAGAGATCGGAGGTGCGCTGACGAACCCGGATTTCCAGTTCGTCCTTGGCCTGGCGCAGGGAGTCGACGGCCGCTTGCGTCGTGCGCTGGGACAGGGACAGGCTGTTCGACATTTTATTAATGGCTTCGATGAGCCTGTCGAGTTCGTCATTGGTCTGAATGTCGAGCTGCTCGTCGTAGCGACCTTCCGCGATGGAGGAACAGCGGGAAATGGAAACGCGTATGGGTATCATGAATCGGTTGGCCAGGATTCGGGCCAGAACGAAGGCCAGGACAACGGCCACGGATACCGCAACAGCGCCGGAGATGCGCAGGGCGCTGTATTTTTCGCGAACCTGATCGGCGCGCATGTCGATGCCGACCAAAAACTGCCCCTTGGCGTTTTTGATCGGGGCGTAGCCCGATAGAAACGAGCCCCATTCGTCGGTGACGATCTCGTCGTCGACGATCATGGACGTGAAGCCTCTCTGCAAAGATGGCAGTACGTGGGCGTACTTTTTGCCCGGCAGGGCCTGTGCATTGGTTTCGTCGGAATCAATGACGAAGAAGATCTTCTCCGCCTCAAGGCGCATCACGTAAATGAAGGCGATGTCGGGGTTCATGCGTTTGAGGGTGCGCAACTGGTCGAGGGTGGCCACGTATTCGGGGCTGGCCATATCTTCCTCTGTACGGATGTGGCGCAAAGCCTCGGCGTCAAGAGTCTGGCTGATGAGCCCCGCGCTGGCCTGCAGGCGCTCCTTGAGCCCATCCATGAGGCTTTCCACAGCGCTCAGGTAGAAATACGTCCCTGCGGTGCCGGCGATGAATAGGACGATGAGAATGTGGCTCAGGAACAGTTTGGTGCGGACGGAAATGCGGATATTCATGCGGAAGCTACTCCTTGGCTCTCTTACTTTTTCGCCTCTCCCATCGGGAAGCGGGCATTCTTATAGGCGACAGGAGCGGTGAACACCCCTTTGCCACTCTTGTCGTCGGTGGGGGTAAAGGTCACCTTGTCTCCGCTCAGGCTCACGTCATACATGCGGGGCTCCTCGGTCAGGTCCGACTCGATAAGAATACGGGACATTATTCCGTCAACATCATGCGAAGCAACGACCCTCAGGGTCGTCCGCAACGAGTGTTGGTCAAACGGATGCCACGGAATCTCCACGCACTCGGCGAGGTACTTTTGCGCCTCCAAATTGATGCGCGTCTGAGTCGATTTAACGTTCAGATTGAAGGACTGGAGGGTCGAAAAGGTCTGAATCAAAGCCTGATGCAACTCATCGAATTTGGCGATGAAAGCCTTGTGCTTATCCTTGTCAGGGATGAACCGATCCAGTTGCAAGCCTTCGGCAGGGCTTAAAACATGCTCGCTGAACAGTCGTTCAATGGAACGGGCCACGACGGGATCAAGCCCTCTGGCTTTGGCGTCGACCAAAGCGGTCGTCAAGCGCCGCGTGTGGGTGAACAACTTGGTCATCTGCTTCTCGATATCCATCTGAATCCGAAAGTTCATCAGTGCTTCGGATTCCAGGATCATGGAAGTGGTCACCCGGGTCAGCGAAGACGGATTGTTCGGATCCACCACGCGGGACATTTGGCCGTACGTGCTGATCTTGTTAGCTTCTCCAAGTGCCGCTACTTCACGCGAATCAACATCACTCTGTGTCAGGTCGACGTTTCCGAGCAGAGGCGAAACACCCTTCGAAGCGTCAAGACCCAACGTCCCGACATTACGGGCGATATCAAACAACGCCGCATAGGCGTTGAACAGGGTCGCGCGCAGGTCCGTTATCTGCTGGGTCTGACCCACGGTGAACACGGTGGGATCATCCATATAACTCTGTTCCTGCCCTGCCAAAAATTCCATAGCCGGGAAGAAAGAGTGTACCGCCTTGCTCAGCGACTCCTGAGCTTCCTGACGCATCAGCCGCAGTTCCGGTGTCATTTCCTTAGTTCGGGACATGGTATCGGCATAGAGCATCAACTTGTGCGTATATTCGGAAAAGTTGGACCGCAATTCGTCGGCGTGGGACAATCCTGCTTTGGTCAAGGCGATAAAGGAGTCCTGCATCAGATTGACCACATCGGAGATACGGATACGCGCGGTGGTCATCTTGGACACACTCTCAAGCACTTCGTTCATGTGTCCCATGTTGTTCAGGCTGTCACGTCCCATGCCCACTGTGAAGCCCCAATCTTTCCACTCGTTCAAATCATCTTTGAGACTTTTGTACAGTTCAACTTTCTGTTGATCCGCAACGCTGTCGGTGGATAGAGACTTGTTGAGGGTATCCAGCAGACGTTCAAACATCGCCACGGTCTCTTGGCCGGGAATTTCGTGGGGGTGCGCCATGATAAAGTCGACAATGGCGTTGCAGTCGCTTTCCCATGCTCCCCGATCGACGCCTTCCGGACAGGACTGGCGTAGCATGTCCAATCCTTCGGAGGCCAACTGGCCCATGGCGTGCATGTTGATCATGCCATGGAGTTCAGCTTCCAGCCGCATCAGCCCTTGCAGTTCGGTATTCAGGGTCGCAAACAGCTTCGTCCGCTGATCCAGCCTGGCCTGTTTTCCGTCGATGCCGCTGAGAGCCGAAGCCATCTCGTAGGAATACGCCGTCTTGATATCTGTGATCCGTTCTGCCAGCTCTGAAAGCGTGCCGCGCAGCGAGGCTTCGTCCAGTTTGTCAGGATTCAGCGTGAGCGGCGTGCGCAGCTCGGCCAGCCGCTTATCCAGTTCAGAGATGCCGGTTTTGGGTGCCGAATTCCGATATTCCTGCATGTCCATTCCGAACCGCTCGGCATCTTCCTGCATGCGCATTTTGCCGTTCTGTTTGAACTCTTCAATCTGCTGCGCACTCGGTTTGGGCACTGTGACCGTAAACGACGTGGTGGCATCAAGCCGGGTGAACAGCTTTTCAAAGCTCTGCACCGCGACACCTTGCAGTCCTTCGGTGAACTGAGCCGCGTTCGTCTTGATAAGATGCAGCGCAGGCAAATCCTTTGCGGAAATGAGCGAACCGGGTGCTTCCAGCAGGTGCCTGGTCATCACGGAACAGGCTTCGTGCCATGAGTTGCCATCCACTCCCGCAGGCGGCGTGTCGCCCTTGGCGGCCAACTGCCTGGCCAACGTAATGGCCGAAAGCTCCACCTCGATGCTTTTGAGTTCCTGGCGCGCGGCAACGAACTTGAGCGTCATGTCTTTAACCGAATTGACCGCGATCTGCGCCACTGCTCTGGCCCCCTTGGGCATTTCCGGACTTTGATTCTGCCTGCGGATAAAATTGCGGATGAGGTCATCCGCCTTTTCGTCAAGCGGGCTTTGCAGGCTCTTGGTCTGCTCCAGTGTAGCGTTTTTGTAGAGGAAGAGTTTGGACAAATCGCGGTTGGCTTCTTCGGCCGAAACCAGCTGGGGCTGGTATTTGTCCACCGCCAACTGCCCGGCCATTTTGGCCGATTCCGTCTCCAGCGCCTTTTCGGCAATTTCCTTTCCCCGCTTGATGGTCGCGCCGATAATGGTGTCCAGCTCCTCCCGAACGGCATCGAACTTTTCCATTGTCAGTTTCGTTTCGGGGTTCAGGCCCTCTCGCAACAATCGGAGCTGGTCAGTGAATTCTGCCATTTCGGGGGCGCCGGTCTTGCACAATTGCTCCAGCCCGTTCAACTTCTCGCGCAGGAGCTGTCCGACACGCTGTTCTTTCGAGCCGAACAGACCCTTGAAAACGTCGCCCAGCTTTTGCAGCCCGGTTCGTTGGTCCACGGGTTCGGCCACGACATCAGGCAGGCTCGCATGAAGCAGCTTGTCGAATTGACGAACCAATGCGCCGTGGTCGCGCATCACGGGGTTGGGGTTTTCGTCCGGCATTCTGGCCATCACGGCAACGGCTGCTTTCATGCTGTTCAGCGCGTCGGGATTGTTCTTCATCAAACCGTTGATCAACCGCTGCAGGAAGAGCGACTCCGATGCTTCACGGTCCAGCCCGTACGAACGAGCCAGACTGTCGATTTCAGTTTCAAACGCGCTGAGTTCCTTGGCAATGCCGTCGATCAGGAGATTCTTTTCCTTCGCGATATCTTCCGAAAGTCCGGACTTGCCAGCGAGCGTCTGAAGATTGACAAACTTCCCGGCCATCCGGCCCAGGTTCACCTCGATGGCGTCCTGCGCCCGGCGCAGTTTTCCGGCTGAATGCCACCAATCGAACTTGTCGATGGTGGCTTTGAACACGCCTTCAAGCCCCGTGTTTGCCTTATGCGGCTTGTGCTGGGAGCGGCTCGAAGGAGACATGATTTCGGCCTTAACAATTTTATTGTCCTTCCCGATGGTAATGGGACGCTCGCCTACGAGCTCGTCCATCTTGAAATTTTCTTGCCGTGCCGTCAGCTGGACTCGCGCCTGATTCGCATTAAGACCGATGCTCATAGTATCTCCTTACAACCTGTACCGGTAGTGCTCACAAAAAACGCCCGTCAGACTCTGATAAAAGTACTGGGCGGCAGATCGGGCAGTTCGTCGCCGGGTAAAGGATCCTCGGTTGCTCCACTGGACAGTTTTTCTTTCCATTCGAGATACGTGGAAAAAAAGGCTTCAAACATTTCCACCCAGAGTTCTTCCGCCATTTCCGAAGTCGGCGCACGCATGAACAGACACAACCGGTCCTCGGCATTCACCCCGAACGAGGCGTGGCCCGTATCGTTAAACAGATAATGCGCCCGGAACAGTTTAAGCAACGTGTCACGCGACAGGAATGCGGCATCGTCCGTCAACGCAGCAAAAACATGCAACCAATTCTTGGTGTCATCTTCTTCAAAATCAATGACGATGCTATCGTTCAGCCTGATCCTACAAAGCCCTAGTTCATTCAGGCATAACTCGGGAATGCCGAGACGTTTGCCGATATGTTGCACCATTTCGCTTGCAGTCATAGAAGTCCTCCGTGATATTTTGAGCACAAAATACGCCACACGTCAAAAAATACAATTATTCCAAATTAATAAAACTCAAGATAGAAAAATATTGGCGGTCCATTCAAAACCTGACCCCAACAATGTTGGCAATGCAGCGCCAACCGATGGCATTCAAGAAGACCAAAGGTTTGCTACCTACACGCTAGATGTGTTTCGTCGCACCATGCCAATGAGTCCGTCAAGTTCGGCTTAAATTTCCCTGACATGCATGGTGATGCAACCACAGCTGCCTCTATTTCTAAAGTGTTCGAAAATAGCACACCCACGCACTGCAGGGACGGCAAGTGCTCGAAAAATAAAAAAAGGCCTACAGATGATTTACCTGTAAGCCTTGTTTTTCCTGGTCGGGGCGAGAGGATTCGAACCTCCGGCCCTCGGTTCCCAAAACCGATGCGCTACCAAACTGCGCTACGCCCCGAAGAGCGCCGTATCTACACAGGCGCGCTCAACACTGTCAACAGGTTTCTCGATCGGGCTCTGGACAGGGTTTGAGCTTGGTCTTAGATACATCAAATGCGCCCGATTATCGTTCTACTCACTGATTTTGGTCTCCTTGATCCCTATGTCGGACAGATGAAGGGAGTCATTCTGCGTGAGGCGCCGGACGCGTGCATTGTGGATCTTTGCCACGAAGTGGTCGCGCATGACAGTGTCCAAGCCGGTTTTTTGCTGCAAGCCAGCCATCGTCACTTTCCGCCTCAAAGCATCTTTTTGGGAGTGGTCGATCCGGGCGTCGGATCATCCCGGTCCATTTTGCTGGCCCAGCGGGAAAATCAGTTCTTCCTGGCCCCGGACAACGGCCTGCTGTCGTTTCTGATCGACGAGCCCGTGTCATGGTGGCGGATTGACGCACAGGCCTTCGCCGCCGGCAACACCTTTCACGGCCGGGATATTTTCGCGCCCATCGCCGCGCGGCTGGCCCTGGGTGCGACACCGCAAGCCTTCGGATCGCGCGTCGCGCCGGACACGATCATGCGCCACGATCTAAGCTGGGCCGAAATCGGGGATCCCGTCGTTGACTGCACGGTCCTGCACGTGGACCGCTTCGGCAACTGCCTCTTGAACCTGCGCGCCGAACATTTTCATGAATCGCCAAAGACCTGGCTCCTCGATGACGGCAGAACCGTCGTCAAGGCTGTCGCCTACGCGAGCCTCGCTCCCGGACAGATCGGCCTCCTGGCGGGCAGTCAGGGCGTGCTGGAACTGGCGGTGAACCAGGGCGACTGCGCCCGTACCCTTGGCCTTGCCCCCGGCCTGAACATCCGCCTGACCCGAAAGGACACCCCGCACCCGTGAATCCGCTCAAAGACTTCCTCGTGGCCCTGACTTTTCTGACCCGCCTGGGCCGCGCCCATATCACCACCTCCGAGGCCATCAGCAAATCCATGCCCATGTATCCGATGGTGGGGCTGCTCCTTGGGCTGATCCTGGCTCTTTGCTCCCGGCTCCCGCTCTCTCCTTGGGTCCTGGCCTGGGTTCTGACCGGGCTCAACATCTACCTGACACGGGGCCTGCACTGGGACGGCTGGGCCGACCTGTGGGATGGATGGGGCAGCGGCGCGACGGGCGAACGCTTCTGGACCATCGTCAAGGACAGCCACATCGGTGCCTTCGGGACCATGGGCCTCATTTTGGGCCTTGGGCTTCAGACCGCGCTCTTTGAAGCAGCAGTTTCCCGCGATGCATGGCTGGCGCTCATCCTTGCCCCTGTTTTTGGCCGGTTTTCCTGTCTGGTGCTGGCCCGCATGAGCCAAAACCTGTCCCGTCCGGGCCTCGGACAAAACGCCGTGCAGGGGGCGACGCGCTCTGCCCTGATCGTGGGCGGATGCACCACCCTGCTCCCGGCCCTGGCCCTGGCCCCGAGCCATCTGGCCGCGACCCTCGCGACGACCGTTGCCGTCCTGGCCGCGCTGCTGGCCCTGGGCCGCAAACAGGGAGGCGTGAACGGCGATTTTCTGGGAGCCGCCATCATTGCAGGGGAGGTCTGCGTTCTTCTTCCCCTCTCCCTGCCGATCTGGTAAGTATTGGTACGTATCACACGTTTTTGAACGACTGTTCAGGACCTTAGCATAAGTCCGAAAACCATGCGTGCTGATCGGCAAATCACCAGGCCGAGGGGCCTTCATTGACCCCCCTTTTTTTTTGAGTTAGCAGCGCCACAAACGCCTTTATTAAGTGGTCACTCAAGCTCTTCACTTCTCGCCGACCACACGGCGCAATCCATACAGGAGAACACAATGGACTTCCCACAACTCAAGATCGGTGATCTTGTTGCAAAAATCCCCATCATCCAGGGCGGCATGGGTGTTGGCATCTCCCTTTCCGGGCTGGCTTCGGCCGTGGCCAAGGAAGGCGGCATCGGCGTCATCGCCGCCGCCATGATCGGCATGGGCGAGCCCGATATCGGAAGCAATTACCGCGAAGCAAACACGCGCGCCCTGGCCCGCGAACTGCGCAAGGCCCGCGAAGTGACCGACGGCATCCTGGGCGTGAACATCATGGTCGCCCTGACCAACTTCAGCGACCTGGTCAAGACATCCATCAAGGAAGGCGCGGACATCATCTTCGCCGGCGCCGGCCTGCCCCTGGACCTGCCCTCCTACATCAAGGACGGAGCCAAGACCAAGCTCGTGCCCATCATCTCCTCGGCCCGGGCCGCCAGCATCATCTGCAAGAAATGGCTGTCGAAGTTCGATTATCTGCCCGACGCCTTCGTGGTCGAAGGCCCCAAGGCCGGTGGGCACCTCGGCTTCAAGCCGGAACAGATCGACGATCCAGAATTCTCGCTTGAAAAGACCGTACCCGAAGTCATCGAGGCCGTGCGCGAATTCGAGGCCAAAGCCGGACGCCCCATCCCGGTCATCGCCGCGGGCGGCGTCTATGACGGCGCGGATATCCACAAGTACCTGCAGATGGGCGCGGCGGGCGTGCAGATGGGCACGCGCTTCGTGGCCACTCACGAATGCGACGCGGACATCAAGTTCAAGGAAAGCTACGTAAACGCCACGGAAAAAGACATCCAGATCATCAAGAGCCCGGTGGGCCTGCCCGGACGAGCGGTCAGCGGACCCTTTCTCGACGATGTGACCAGCGGCCTCAAAAAGCCTTTCAAGTGCCCGTTCCACTGCATCAGTTCCTGCGACTACACCAAGAGCCCTTATTGCATCGCGCTCGCCCTGGTGAACGCCAAGAAGGGACAGCTCAAGCACGGTTTCGCCTTTGCGGGCGCAAACGCCTACAGGGTCAACGCCATCATCTCCGTGAAGGAACTCATCGAGTCCCTGCGCCAGGGCTATATCGCGGCCGCCAGCGCCGCCTAGCATCCAGCGGCCATAAGCTTCACGAAGCCCGGCCGGTATGGCCGGGCTTTTTTGTGCACGCTTTTTGCTGACATACCGACATGGCACGCCCCTTTCTGTTCAAACTTGAAAAAATCCTGGAATACCGCAGGCAGCTCGAAGACCAGGCAAAACTGGCCTTGAGCCTTACCAGACAACAGGTCGCGGAACAGAAACTGCGTGTCGAGGCCCTGCACAAAGACCTGGAAGCCTGCCTTGTCGAACTCAGCGCGATCAAACAAATGACCCAACCGGAGCTGTGGCTCTGGTCGGGCTGGCGAAAACGTCTGGAACTTGACAAAACACAGGCACAGGCAAAACTTGTCGAACTGCAAAAGCTGGCCGAAACCCGTCGGCTCGAACTGGTGACAAAAGCCAAGGACCGCAAACTCCTGGAGAAACTCCGGGCCAAACAGGCAGAAAAACATGTTCAGGAAGAACAGCGAAAAGAGCAAAAGGAATTCGACGAGACAGGCACCCTCCGCCACGGGCGCACGCCTTACTAGGCTGGTCCAGGCTTTCATCGCCCTCGCGGCCGTCAAGCTGGCCGCCATCTGCCTGCTCTGGATTCCACCCACCCTCCCCGACAATCCCTTGCTGCAGCCCGTGATCGTCCGGCCGGCCATTGCCGCAAGCCAGGCCCTGGCGCAGGAGCCTGCCGCGCCCTCCACGCAGGACAACGCCACCGATTCCGACGCTCAGGCAAATCAGCCCCAGGACCTCAATGCGCGGGAACAGGCCCTGGCCAAGAAAGAAGCGGAACTGAAGGCGCTGGAAGCGCAGGTCGATCAAAAGCTCACCACATTGCGGGAGCTTGAAATCAGAATGCAAAACCTGATCGATTCCGCCGCAAGCATCCAGGACGAAAAGATGGCGCATCTGATCGACGTCTATTCGAACATGAAGCCCAAGCAGGCGGCGGTGGTGCTGCAAACCCTGGAAGAACCCATCGCCGTCAGAATCCTGGCAGGGATGAGCGGCCGCAAGGCGGGAGAAATCCTGTCCTCGGTGCGGGCCGATCGCGCGGCAGCGCTCTCCGCGGCCCTGACCCGGCTGCAGACCGGCGAGAACGGGAACTGAGGAATGCCGCGCATCAGGCTTACCGTGGCCTACGTCGGCACCCGCTACCAGGGCTGGCAGATTCAGGGCCAGGGCGCGACCATCCAGGGCACCATCGAGGATAAGCTGACCCGCATCTGCGGCGAACTGGTGCGGGTTCACGGCTCCGGACGCACGGACTCGGGCGTGCATGCCCTGGCGCAGGTGGCCCACTTCGACGTCCCGGAGTCCAAGGCGCACATTCCCTGGCAACAGGCCCTGAACGCCATGCTGCCAGACGACATCGCCATTCTCGACGCAGTGGAAGTGACCGAGGATTTTCATGCGCGCTTCTCGGTCCGCTCCAAGCGTTACGCCTACACCCTCTGGACCGAGCCGCACTTTATTCTGCCGCAGCGGGCGCCCTTTGTCTGGGCTGTTCGCGGGCTTGATTTCGAGGCCATGGACCAGGCCGCGCAAGAGCTGGCCGGAACCCACGATTTCGCGGCGTTCCAGAACGCCGGCACGGAGATCAAAGGCACCGTGCGCACCCTCGAACCCATTCTGCGCACCCAGGGGCAGAGCCCGGCGGAATGGGTCTTCCGCTTTCAGGCCGATGGCTTTTTGAAGCAGATGGTCCGCAACCTCATGGGGCTGCTTGCCGAAGCGGGCCGAGGCGGGCTGGGCCCCGGCGAAGTCCGCGCCATCCTTGAAGGATGTGACCGCCGCAAGGCCCCGGCCACGGCCCCGGCACGGGGGCTCACGCTGGAGGAAGTCGTCTATTAATGACTTTTAAAAATCATCCGATTGGTTAGGAATGTCCACCGGAATCCGCCTGCTTCGATAACAAGCGCCCGTAAAGAGGTTTTCATGGCCTTAAGCGATCTGCAAAAACTCTTCGTCGTTTCCACCGCCACCCAGATGTGGCAGCAGGATCTGCTCATGAACGTCTACTTCCAGGGTTCATCGGTGGGCACCAACCTGCGGGAAATGATACTTGGGCAGCAACCGGTCAAACCCCTGACCAACCCCTACGACGAGGCCATCACCGGCAGGCTGCGCTCGGACAGCGCGGCCATCCGCCAGGCCGGCAAGAATGTGCAGGAAGCTTCCTCCATGGTCGGCATCGCGACTGGCGCGGTGGGCACGATCAAAAGCACTTTAGAGGAAATGCAGAGCCTCGCCCAGCAGGTCAAGGACGGCGATCTGGCATACTCCGCGGATGTCGCCACGCAGTACAACGCCCTGCGCGACAAAATCACCGGCATCATCGAATCGACCCAGTATAACGGCATCTCCCTGCTCGACGATACGCGTTGGGGCACCGACCAGATCGACACGGACGGCAATGTCTTTATCCAGTCGTTCGCCCAGGGCGCGAACGGCGGCTTCGACGTGACCTTCCAGAAACTCGACGCCACCGGTCTTGCCGCACTTGACGGCGCGGCCCTGGAAGACAATCCGGCAGGCAGCCTGCAAACCGAACTGGACACCCTCTCCCTCCACATCGGGGACATGACCACCCTTGAGGAAGTCTACTCCCAGCGCGAAGACGGGCTGAACTACCAGGCCACGGCCCTCGATTCCCAGGCGGACCTGCTCGATCAGGCCGTGGAGGCGCGGCGACAGACGCCGGTCCTGTCCCTGGAGGAAATCCTGATCCGCCTCCTCATGCGCGACACAGGCACCCTGCTCGACGAAACAAGTTGAAGCATTGCGCCCGCAGCAAGGCGCGCCATCCATTTTTCCTTGCCCGCCATTCTCCGCGAAACTTGCCCGTTGCCTTTTTTGCGTTTACCTTCCGTTCAAAAATCATTTTCCGTTTGAGAACAAAACCGCCAGGCATGAACAAGGCTCCTCCTTTGACAAGGCCGCGCGGACTTGACCGTGGAGAAGGTAACCATGAACCATATACATTCCACAAAAATTCTTTTTTTGCTGATCGCCGGGATTCTGGGCATGCATTGCGGCAACGCATCTGCTTCATCTGAATACGAATTCTCAGCCAGCCTTTACGGCGGCGTCATGACCGACGACAACTGGCGCCAGTCCATTTCCGGACAAGCCGACGTGGTCGATTCGCACATCCTGGCAGGGGCCCTTGGCTGGACATTCTACCGTCCGTCCAACCGTCTCTGGTCCCTTGAGCTAGAGGCCAACGTGGCCCGGCATTTCGGCATCCAGGATCATTTTGAATTCAATGCACCCATCCTGACCGCCCGCTGGGAATATTTCCCCTGGAACAAATTTCTGGAAACAAGCCTGGCATACGGACTCGGTCCGTCTTACGCCACGAAGCTGCCCGATTACGAAAGACAAAAAAGCGGCGACAGCGAACAGTTCCTTCTTTTCTGGCACCTCGAGGCCGCCTTTGCCTTGCCGGAATCCAGATGGTCCACCCTCTTGCGTCTGCATCACCGCTCGTCCGGCTACGGAATGTTCGCCGACAAAGGCGGAAGCAATATCCTGACCATGGGATTGCGATACGACTTCTGATCATCTCCAGATGCATTTTTCCCTTGCCCGCAAGCCCCGATCGCACCTAGGTTAGTTCATCCATTCATCAACACTGGAGGTCCCATGTCCATACGTGTCCAACTGCCGAATCTGAAAATCGTCTGCGCCCTGGTCACGATGCTGCTGCTTGTCGGCGTTTCAGGATGGGCCCAGAACAGTCTCCTGCAACAGGGGCTCGGGCTGCTTTCCTCGGGAGGCGGAGCCAAGACCGGCTCCCTGTCCCAGGGTGAAATGGGCGACGGCCTCAAGGAAGCCCTGCGCGTGGGTACCGAGAACGTGGTCGCAAAGCTTGGCCAAACGGACGGCTTCAACACGGACAAGGCCATCCACATCCCCCTGCCGGGGCAACTGGCCACGGTGCAAAAAGCCCTCAAGGCCGCAGGCTATTCGAGCCTCGTCGATGACCTGGAGCTAAAACTCAACCGCGCCGCCGAACAGGCCACGCCCAAGGCCAAGGCCCTCTTCGTGGATGCCATTTCGGCCATGACCATAGAGGACGCCCAGAAAATCCTGAGCGGCCCCGAGGACTCGGCCACCCAGTACTTCCGCAAGTCCATGGGCCCTGGCCTGTCCAAGGAAATGAAACCCATCGTCGACGCCACCCTGGCCGATGCGGGCGCGGTGCAGGCCTATGACAACATGATGGGGCAGTACAAGGCCCTGCCCTTCATGCCCGACGCCAAAGCCAACCTCTCGGATTACGTCGTGGAGAAGGGCATGGACGGCATCTTCCACTACGTGGCCAAGGAAGAGGCCGCCATCCGCACCAATCCTGCCGCCAGAACCACGGACCTGCTCAAGAAGGTCTTCGCGCAGTAACTCCCCAAAAAAGAGAGGGCGAAGCTTTAAAACTTCGCCCTCCCGAGCTCCGGGCATCCCCAGATCCTTCCTGCCCATCCGATCCAGCCGACCCATCCGGTCCATTCAGCCCATGGAATCCACAATACCAAGAATTTCCTCGGTCTTCTCGTCCATGAGCGCCCTGTCCCCGCGCGACTCGACGTTGAGGCGCAGCACCGGCTCTGTGTTGGAAGAGCGCAGGTTGAAGCGCCACTGATCAAACTCAAGACTCAATCCGTCGGTATCGTCACGGCGCCCCCCCTGGGCGGCAAACCGCTCCTCCACGGCGGCGATGGCGGCGGCCGCGTCCTTTACGCGGCGGTTGATCTCGCCGCTGGCCGGATATGCGGTCATGGCCTGGTCCACCAGTTCGGCCAGGGACTTGCCCGTGCGCGAAATCTGCTCGGCCACCAAAAGCCAGGGGATCATGCCCGAATCGCAGTAGGCGAAATCGCGGAAGTAGTGATGCGCGCTCATCTCGCCGCCATAGACAGCGTCCTCCAGGCGCATGCGCTCCTTGATGAAGGCGTGTCCGGTCTTGGACATGATGGGCCTGCCCCCGGCCGCCTTGACGGCGGCGATGGTGTTCCAGGTCAGGCGCGGATCGTGGATGATGCCCGCCCCGGGAACCTTGCGCGCGAACGCTTCGCCCAGAAGACCGACCAGATAGTAGCCTTCGATGAAGCGCCCGCTGCCGTCGAAGAAAAAGCAGCGGTCGAAATCCCCATCCCAGGCCAGCCCCAGGTCCGCCTTGTGTTCGATCACGGCCCGGGCGGTGAGTTCCCTGTTTTCCGGCAGCAACGGATTGGGCACGCCGGCCGGAAAATTGCCGTCGGGCTTGTGCAGAAGCTTGTGGAACTTGAAGGGCAGCCTGCGCTCCAGCAGGTCCACTATACTCCCGGCTCCGCCATTCCCGGCATTGACCACGATGGACAGGGGACGCAGCACGTCGCGATCCACATAGGACAAAAGATGATCGATGTAGCGCGGGCGCATTTTGAGTTCATGCAGCTGACCGCTTCGCTGCGCGACCTTGAATTCCCCGGCCGCCGCCAGGTCGCGGATGGCGAAAAGACCCGTGTCCCCACTGATGGGGCGGGACTCTTCGCGCACGAACTTCATGCCGTTGTAGTCCCTGGGATTGTGACTGGCCGTGACCATGATGCCGCCGTCCAGCCCCTGATCGAAAACCGCGAAATACACTTCCTCGGTGCCGCTCTCGCCCAGGGTGAAAACATCCACGCCCGAATCGCGCAAGCCTTTGGTCACGGCCTCGGCCATGGCCGGGCTCGACAGGCGGATATCATGTCCGACAACCACCCGGTCGGGATTCAGGAACGCGGCATAGGCCCGGCCGATGCGATACGCCAGGGCCTCATCGAGTTCATCCGGGACGCGTCCGCGAATGTCGTAGGCTTTGAAGCAGGAAAGATTCATGGGTAAAACTCCTGAAATAATGACATGCATTGAAATATCATGAGCAGCAGGGCCGGACTGACGGCTAGCAAGGCCGGACCGCCCGATGCAAGCAAAAAGACGGATTCCGCCGCCACGCCGACCACCACATGTGGTTATGCCCTCCGGTCCGGCATGTCGACATGGACTTGCGCCCTGAAGCATGCAGGCGCGTGCGGTTTCTTGTGAATCGCATCCGATGCCGGGATAAAGCGAATCAAAACGGACGGTTAAATTTAAGGGAAGCGCTGTTGCATGAAAAACAGATTGATCTTGTCAGAATTTTTGTTTTCAAATACTATTATCAGTATCGCTTATCAACAACACGGGAGACGCTCATGCTTGATTCGAAGTATCGTGCCTTTCACAACGCGGTGGCCGCTTTTGTCCCCATCGCGCGCATCATCACCGATCCCTTGCGTCTGCTGGCCTACGGCACCGACGCAAGCTTTTATCGCCTCGTGCCGAAGATCGTCATCAACGTGGAATCCGAGGAGGAGGTGGCCCGCATCCTGCGCCTGGCATACAAAAGCCGCATTCCCGTGACGTTTCGCGCGGCAGGCACCAGCCTCTCCGGCCAGGCCGTGACGGACTCGGTGCTGATTCGTCTCGGCGAAGGCTGGCTTGGCTGCCGGGTCTATGACCAGGCCCGACGCATCGACCTCGAACCCGGCATCATCGGCGCCCACGCCAACCGCACCCTGGCCCCCTTCGGCAAGAAGATCGGCCCGGACCCGGCTTCCATCGACAGCTGCAAGATCGGCGGCATCCTGGCCAACAACGCCAGCGGCATGTGCTGCGGCGTGGCCGAGAACAGCTATCAGACCCTTGAAGAGCTGCGCCTCATTCTTGTCGACGGCACCGTTCTGGACACGGGAGACGACGAGTCCAAACGCAGGTTCACCGAAAAGCACCCGGAAATCGTGAACGGACTTGCGGACCTGCGCAACCGGGTCATGGCGGCTCCGGAGCTTGAGGCGCGCATCCGCCACAAGTTCAAGATCAAGAACACCACCGGCTACAGCCTGAACGCCCTGGTCGACTTCGAGGATCCCTTCGACATCCTCAAACACCTGCTGGTGGGCTCCGAGGGGACGCTGGCCTTCATCTCCAAGGTCACCTACCGCACCGTGACCGAGCACGCGCACAAGGCCTCGGCGCTGATGCTCTTCCCGGACATCCGCACGGCCTGCGAAGCGACCATCATTTTGAAGAAACAGCCCGTGGCAGCGGTGGAACTGATGGACCGCCCGGCGCTCAGGTCCGTGCAGGACAAGGACGGCATGCCGCCCTACCTGAAGGAACTGAGCGAAAGCGCCGCCGCGCTGCTGGTGGAGACCCGCGCCGAGGACAAGGCGGGGCTTGACGCCCAGATCGAGACCATAAGGGCCGCCCTTGAAGGGGTGAATATGGTCCGCGACATCGAGTTCACGCCCGTGCCCCAGGAATTCGCCAAGCTGTGGAACATCCGCAAGGGCCTCTTCCCGGCCGTTGGCTCGGTGCGCGCCACCGGCACCACGGTCATCATCGAGGACGTGGCCTTCCCCATCGAGCGCCTGGCCGACGCGACCCTTGAGTTGCAGGGGCTGCTGGAAAAATACGGCTACTCCGAGGCCATCATCTTCGGCCACGCCCTTGAAGGCAACCTGCACTTCGTCTTCACCCAGGACTTCGGAGACCCGAAGGAGATCGAGCGCTACAGCAAACTCATGGACGACGTGGCCACCATGGTCGTCGACAAGTACGACGGCTCCCTCAAGGCCGAACATGGCACGGGCCGCAACATGGCGCCCTTCGTGGAGATGGAATGGGGCCAGGACGCGTACCGCCTCATGCAGGACGTAAAGCGCATCTTCGATCCGCTGACCCTCCTCAACCCCGGCGTCATCCTGAACCCGGACCCCAAAGCCCACTTGAAGGACCTAAAACCCCTGCCCGCCGCCCACGAACTGGTGGACAAGTGCATCGAGTGCGGCTTCTGCGAGCCCATCTGCCCCTCCAAGCACATCACCCTGACCCCGCGCCAGCGCATCACATCCTGGCGCGAAATACAGCGCTTGAAAGGCAAGCCCGAACACAAGGCGGAGCTGGCCAAGCTCATGAAAGCCTACGGCTACCAGGGCGACGGGACCTGCGCCACCGACGGGTTGTGCGGCACGCGCTGTCCCGTGGGCATCGACACGGGCAAGATGACCAAGGCCCTGCGCGCCGAGAGCGCGAGCATCCGGCAGAAAAAAGCCGCCGACTGGATCGGGGAGCACTTCGCGGGGGTGGCCCGGACCGTGTCCGGAGTGCTGCAGGTCGTGGACGCGGTGCACGCCGTGACCGGGACCAGGTTCATGGACGTGTCCTCCGAAACCCTGCATCGCATGACGGGCAAGCGCGTCCCGCGCTGGAACGAACGGATGCCCGGTGGAATCAGCCGCATTCGCCGCGAAAAGGTGAACACGGACAACCCGCTCAAAGTGGTCTACTTCCCGAGCTGCATCGCCCGCAACATGGGGCCGTCCCGGTGCGAAAAGATCCGCCCCCTGCCCGAGACCACGGTGCGGGTGCTGCGCAAGGCCGGCTACGAAGTGATCTACCCCGAGAACATGGCCGCGCTGTGTTGTGGACAGGCCTTTGAAAGCAAGGGCTTCGTGGCCCAGGCCGACGTCAAGAGCGCCCAGCTCGAAGAGGCGCTCCTGGCCGCAAGCCAGAACGGGGCCCTGCCCGTGCTGTGCGATACCAGCCCGTGCCTGAAGCGCATGCAGGAGGTGCTGGACCCGAGGTTGAAGATGTTCGATCCGAGCGTCTTCGTGCTGGAACACCTGCACGACAAGCTGACCTTCATCCAGCAGGACAGGCGCGTGGCCCTGCACGTGACCTGCACATCCCGCAAGCTGGGTCTTGAGGGCAGGCTTGTGGAGCTGGCGCGAAAGTGCGTCACCAAGGTGGTCGTGCCGGAAGACATCTTCTGCTGCGGCTTTGCCGGAGACAAGGGCTTCTCCGTGCCGGAACTGAACGCCTCGGCCCTGAAGACCCTGGCTGAAAAGATTGAGGACTGCACCGAGGGCTACTCCACCAGCCGCACCTGCGAGATCGGCCTGGCCCTGCACGGCGGCATCCCCTACCGCAACATCCTCTACCTGGTGGACGAGTGCACGGCCTGAGGCTGGACAAAGGCTCCCGTTTCACAAACCACTGATCTTGCAATCCCGCGGCGGTCAGGACTCGACAGTCCGGGCCGCCGCGCACTTTTGATACCAGATCTTCCGGCGCTTTGGTCTCCATGCTTGCCGCCTTGACCACGACCAAATAAAAACCTAATTGCAGTACTATTAACAGCACTAAAAAAGGAGAAGCCATGCCCAACATGATACTTGCCGATGTGGCGGCCAGCGTGTCGGAACTCAAGAAAAATCCCATGGCCACCGTCGCAGCGGGCGAAGGTTTCCCCGTGGCCATCCTCAATCACAACGAACCGGTCTTCTACTGTGTACCGGCTCATGCATACGAAACTCTCATGGACAAACTCGAAGACATGGAGCTTGCAGCCCTGGCCACCGCGCGCAAGGATCAACCGGAGATCGAGGTGGCCTGGGATGACCTATAGCCTGCGGTTCAAGGAAGAGGCCAAAAAGGAATGGGACAGGCTTGATCCCGTCATCCGCGAGCACTTCGCAAAAAAACTGCTCCAGCGGCGTGAGCACCCAAGAGTGAACAGCGCCCAACTCTCGGGCATGCCGGACTGCTACAAGATCAAGCTTCGTAGCGCCGGTTACAGGCTGGTTTATGAAGTCCGCGACCACGAAGTGGTCATTGTCGTGATCGCGGTGGGAAAGCGTGAACGCAGCGCGGTATACAAGATTGCAGCCAAAAGACTGCGCTGATTTTATGCACGCATCTTCCCACTTTCACTTGCCCGGGCCCCCTGATATGGATGTCCGCACCCAACGCCCAGGAAGACCTTGGCCGTTGCCCGGTCGGCACGGAATCTCCCTGCCGCACCGTCTTTTTCCATGTGTCGTCCCGGCTTCAAACGCGTCAAACCATTTTTCCAGCACCTCTTGCGGAGGCTCTCATGTTCGGAATTGGCGTTCAGGAACTGCTCATCATTCTGGTCATCGCCCTTTTTGTCTTTGGGGCGAAAAATCTCCCGCTTCTCGGCACCAACATGGGCCGGGCCATCTTCAATTTCAAGAGAGGGCTCAGCGAACCGGAAGTGATCGACATCACCGCCGAATCAAAATCCAGGGACGCATCCGGGCAGAACCCATAATATCCAGGACGGCATCCATCCCGTGCCGGCGCGCCCATCAAGGCCCAGCACCCGGCTTCCGGTACGAAAATCCGGGCCTGCCGACCGGACAAGTCCGCGATCCATCCCGAATTACATGATCCCCGCCGACCACCAAACGGCGGGGATCTTCACTTTTTTCCGGTGCAAAACCCTGAGTATTGAAAAGTCATTTGCCGACCCCGTCGCATCTTGCTATGCTTTATCCAAATTTTCATGTGTTCACCGACAATCCGCATCCTCCAGGGCAACCATTTCCCTTTTCATAGGAACCTGACTCAAGGAGTCTTCATGCCAACCAGAATCATATTCACATTCCTTTTCCTTTCGCTGTTTGCCGGCAGCGCCCTGGCCATGGAGGCCACGGACAGCGCGGCCTCACACCCACTGCCCGTGGGCAGCACCATGCCGGATCTGCTCCTGCGCGGCGAACTGAACCCGAAGCATCTTGGGCACCTGGGACTCAAGGGCCCCGCGCCAAGGCATCTCTCCGAAATAAAAGCCAAAACAGTCATCCTTGTTGCTTTCAGCATGTACTGTCCGCACTGCCAGCGCGAAGCCCCGGCCCTCAATGAATTGAACGCGCTGATCGCCAGTCGGGACCTGAGCGATGACGTCAAGCTCATCGGTGTGGGCATCGGCAACTCGGATTTCGAGGTACAGGTCTTCCGCGACAAATACGCCATCACCTTCCCCCTCTTTTCCGACCCGGATTTCAGGGTCAACAAGGAGATCGGCGAAGTCGGGACCCCGTTTTTCTACGTGCTGGCCTTGAACCCGGCAAAAAAGGAAGTCCGTGTCGCCAAGACACTGCTCGGGCGCATGAAATCAGCGGAAACATTTCTCGCGCAAGCCTTGAAGGCCTGTGACGGAGGAAAATGAACATGATGCGAGCGCTGCTTTTCGCCGCACTGCTGACCATTGTCCCGGTTTGGCTTCCGGCCCAGGAGACGCCTATACCACAGGAACGGATCTTTGAGACAGGCAGCCTGCCCCCGCTGGACAGCAGTCTGAAGGTCAAAGTCGGAGATCCGGCCCCGGACTTCTCCCTGCCGACCATTGATGGACGCACCGTCACCCTGGCCGAATTCCGGGGCAAGAAGAACGTCGTCCTGTCCTTCATCCCGGCGGCCTGGACGCCGGTCTGCTCTGGGCAGTGGCCCGGCTACAACATCGTGCAGGACAAGTTCGATCAGGCCAAAACGCAACTCGTGGGCATAAGCGTGGACAACGTGCCCACCCTGCACGCCTGGGTGCAGGAGATGGGCGGGGTGTGGTTCCCCGTGGCCTCGGATTTCTACCCGCACGGCAGGCTGGCCGAAGCGCTGGGCATCCTGCGTTCAACGGGCGAGGCCGAGCGCTCCCTGTTCCTGATCGATAAGCAGGGCATCATCCGCTACATCGATGTGCACGACATCAACTCGCGCCCGGACCTGGGGCCGCTCATGAGGGCCATGCAGGAACTCAAGTAATGCATGGTGAATGGGAGAGAACGTGGATGCTTGCCGCGCCTGTTCCCCGGAAAGTCGGACTCGACGCGACGCGGATCGGGATTTACAGGGATAGCATCAGCCTTGATTGAGAACACCCTGCAACCAGAAAGCAAGGAGAAACATGATGGAACTCCTGGACGCCATCCACACCCGCCGCAGTATCCGCAAATATCTCGACAAGCCCGTCACGGAGGAGATGATCGGCATCCTCCTCAAGGCCGCCATGAGCGCGCCTTCGGCGGGTAACCAGCAGCCCTGGCATTTCGTCGTTGTAAGGGACAGGGCCAAACTCGACACCATCCCAAGCTTCCATCCCTACAGCAAGATGGTCCTGCAGGCCCCCGCGGCCATTGTGGTCTGCGGCGACCCGGACGGCAAGAAATGGCCGACCTTCTGGGACCAGGATGCAAGCGCCGCCACCCAGAACATCCTCCTGGCCGCCCGTGACCTCGGGCTTGGCACGGTCTGGGTCGGAATCTACCCGGAAAAGGACCGCATGGACGGCTTTCGCAAACTCCTCGGCATCCCGGAAAACATCATCCCCTTCTCCCTCGTCCCGGTGGGGTGGCCGGATGGAATCTTCGAAGCCGTGAACCGCTTCAGGCCGGAACTGATCCATAACGAGTCGTGGGGCGCCAAGTAGCCACGACGCTTCGAACAAACGCCCCGGGTCAGCGCACTGCACTGGACCGGGGCGTTTGTCACGCACGGCAAGGCAATCTAGAACTCCAGCCCTACGCTCAGCACCGCCGTGAACGGAGCTCCCACATAATACGATGCACCGCCTTCGCGAGTGTCGTCCGAGGCGTTGATCCTGGACACGTATTCGGTGTCGAACAGATTGTAGAGGTTGAGCGAGAGCTTTAAACCCTCTGCGAAATCCACGTCGCGGTTGACGTAATTCATGCTCAAGTCCGCCACAATATAATCATCGACCTTCTCCTTATGCTCCACGTCCCCGTAACGTTCGCCCATGTAGCGCACTCCGGGAACAAATTCGAAGTCCCCGACCTTCCAGACCAGCCCGGCCTTGACCATCCATTCTGGAGTATCGACGACCTGCTCGCCCTTGGTTTTAAGCGTGTTGCCCTGATAGGAAAGATCCTTGTCGTAGGTCAGACGCGTATAGGACGGATTGACAAACGCCGTCAGAGCCTGCGTCAGATAGAAATTGCCCTCCACTTCCAGGCCGTAACCCGTGGCCTTACCTACATTCTGGGCGTAGCTCAGATCCACGCGCGGGTCATAAACAGTGGTCAACAGATTGTCGTGCCTTGAGTAGAACACCGCCGGGGTGATGTCGAAGCGCTCATGAGTGATGCGCAGCCCCAGTTCGAAATTGTCCGACGTCTCGATGTCGTATCCGGCGAACATGTCCTTCAGCGTTACTCCGGCAGCCTGGAATTTTCCCGTATTTGCATTGTAGAGGTTAATCAGCGGCACATACGAATAGGGCCGGATGTGACTGCGACCGTAACTGGCGTAGGGCTGGAACATCTCGCTTACCATGTAGCTCACGCCCACGCTTGGCAGCCAGATGTCATAAACACGGGAATCACGCGCCAGATCCGGGGCTTCCGCGAGAACTCCGGCCGTCGACGTGAAGCCTTTGCTGGCGGGCTCGTCGTAGCGAAAATATTTGAGCCCGGCCTGCCAGTCGAATGCGCCCACGGTTCCGGCCAGGGTGGCGAAAGGACTGTTCACGTAGCCGTTGCCGTCGTTCTCGGTGCGGATGCCGTGATTGATGAACGCACCGGTGGTGGGATGAAAAATATCCGTGTTGATCTGCATGTCCACGGACTCGAACAGATGGCCAACGGACAGCCGTACCTGCTCCAAGTCGACCTCCAGTTGCGACAGCAGGCCCATGCGCTCGATATCGCGCATGCGCTTCTGAACGACGCCTCCCTGTGAAATCACGCCCTGGTATATTTGCGCGTCCTCCCATGAATAATACGGCCGCAGAGTCGCCTTGAACATTTCATTGAACGTGAAAGGCACCACCGCAATGATGTCCATGTTGGCGTGCTCGGACCTGTTGTTCCTGTAGTGATAAATGTCCTGATTCTTCACTCCGGTCAGCGTTTCCTGGAAATCCTTGCGGTAATTCCCATGCAGATCCCGGACATCATCATAGCCGATGGCGCGATAAAGATCCTGTTCGACATCGTTGTAATTGAACCAGACACGAACGGCGTCCTCCCCATGATACGGTTGCTCGACCATGAAGTTTGCGTTGACGCGCGGTCCCAGATCCCCCGGGCCTTTCCATTTCTCGGCCTCGGTCCATGACGCCGATGCGCTGAACGCAGTGCCCAGGGGCCCGACGCTCCCGGTATCGACCCTTGAATGTGCCCGGCTGTAGGCATTGGAGCCGATGGCAAAATTCAGATCCAGCCCCGGCTCCTTTTCGGGCCAGCGGGGACGCAGCTCCACGGCCCCTCCGCGCGCGCCCACTCCCGTGCCGAGTCCGGCCGGAATGGCCCCCTTGTAAATGGCGAGGCTCTCAAAATTTTCCATGTCATAGAGATACTCGCGCGGGCCCATGGGGTTACCGCCCCAGTTGGGCACGCCCTCCACCGTCATGGAGCCCAGAAAGCCGCGCACTCCGCGTACCCGCGTATTCGTCTGCTCCACGGCCAGACCCGTTGCATCGACACTCTCGACCTGCACTCCCGGCAATGAATCCATGGCCTCGTAAACGCTGGTTTCAGCCTTGGCACCGGGCAGATCAAGGCCGCTCCTTGTAATCTCGGTACCTGTGTAGACCTGCTCGTTGGCCTGTCTGGTTGGAGTGACCAGTTTCTCGCCGACAACGGTCATCTCCTCCAGTTGCACCTCCTGCCCCGCTGCCCTGGCATGAACCGCCGCCAAAAGCAGGAAACAGACAAGAACCAGAACTTTCCTCTCCATGAGCCCCCTCCAAAGTAATTTATTTTTAAAAAATATAATAAAATAGATACGAAAATAAATATCGTGCCACTAATGGGCACAACATTCACACGGCAAGGCACGGCCTGGACAGGAACATGTCATGCCTATGAAAACATATCAAAAAAGGCGGACCAAAAAGGCCCGCCATCCAAAACTATATTTTCTGCTCAACCATCTGAAAACATGGGATGCATAGTGTCTGCCCGGCAAAACGGCGCGTGCGCGACTCCATGGTCTTCTCGCCGCAGTGCGCGCAGGCAAGGCTTTCCAGGATCTTGGGCGGCCGTGGCGCGCCCTGCTCAACCGGGGTGACGCAGAACATCTCCTCAAGGGGCAGGGTCATGAAGCGCTGCTGCAGACCGGCGCGCAGTTCGGTCATGCGATTCTTCTGCGCTTCCGTGGCCGTGCCGATCCCGTTGGCCTGCATCAGCTCGGCCATCTCGTCATCCATCCCACCACGCGCGGCCGGATTCAGCAGCGCCCGAAACCCCTTGCCTGTGGCTCGCCTGAAAAAGGAAAAGGCCATCTTGCCGTGATCGCGGTGAATGAGATTGCCCTTCCCCATGGTCGTGCCCAGCAGAAACTGCAGCGCGTCCACACCGCACATGTCCGTCTCGACCACGGCCACGATCTCCGTATCCTTGGGATTTTCAAGCTCGCGCAGGGCCAACTCGGCGGCGCGGATGCCGATGGCCAGACCCGGGCAGCTGTGTCCGTGAAAGGCGATGGTCGCGTCAATCTGTTCCGGTGAAATCTGGCAGGACATGTAATTCTCCTTTTCAGTTTTGGGGGATGACTATGGAGCGGCCGTCAATGCGGTGGATATGCACCGGCAGGCCGTAGACTTCATGGATGATCTCCGGAGTCACGCAGCCTGGCGTGGTCATGGCGTGAATGTCTCCATCCTTCAGGAAAATCGTCTTGTCGGCATGGCGCAGGGCCATGTTCAGGTCGTGCATGCTCATGACCGCCGCGATGCGGTGCTCATCCACCACCCGGCGGATGAGGTTCATGATCTCGACCTGATTCCTGAGGTCCAGCGCGCTGGTGGGCTCGTCGAGCAGCAGCAGCGAAGGCTCCTGCACCAGGGCGCGCGCGATGCACACTTTCTGCAGCTCGCCGCCGCTCAGGGTGTCGATATGGCGCATGGCCTTGGAGCACAGATTCATGGTGTGCAGGATGGCGTCGGTCTTGCGCAGGTCGTCCTCGCTCATGCGCCAGCGGATGTGCGGGGTGCGACCCATCAGCACGGCGTCGAAGACCGTCAGGCGGGAGGCCTCGTTCTTCTGCGAGACATAGCCGATGTCGCGGGCGATATCGGCGGGCGCAAGCGAGAGAATATCGCGCTCCTGCACCAAAATCGCCCCCGAGGCCGGGCGCAGTATGGCATTCATGCATTTCAGGAGCGTGGTCTTGCCCACTCCGTTGGGGCCGAGGATGGCCAGAAGCTCGCCGCGCTCAAGGCTGAAATCGATGTTTCGCAGGAGCGGATGGCTGTTGTAGGTGAAATGAACCCCGCACACCGAGAGCATCATGAGCGCCGCCCCCTTACAATGAGATAGAGAAACGTCGGCGCGCCCAGAAAGGCCGTCAGCACCGAGACGGGCAGGAGGTGCGGGGCCATGACGAGCCGGGCCGCCGTGTCCGAGACCAGCAGCAGCAGCGCGCCGCCGACCAGCGATGCGGGCAGCAGAAACCTGTGATCCGCTCCGATGACGCGGCGGAACATGTGCGGCACGACCAGCCCCACGAAGCCGATGATGCCCAGGAAGGCGATGAGCACGGCCGTGACCAGGCTCGCCAGCAGCATGCCGACAATGCGCACGCGCTCGACCCGTACCCCGAGTCCCCGGGCCGTCTCGTCCCCGGCGTCGATGGCGTTGTAGTTCCAGCTGTTGGCCAGAAAATAGAGAGTGCAGCCAAGGGTCGCAAAGCTCATCAGCCCAAGCTCGGTCCATGACGCGCGGGCCGTGTCCCCGAAAGTCCAGAAAACCATGGCCGAGAGCTGCACGTCGGTGGCGAAATACTGCAGGAACATGGTTCCGGCGGTGAAGAGCGCACCCAGGGCCACCCCGGCCAGAACCATGGTTTCGGGCCTGGTGCCGCGCGTGCGTGAAATGGCGATGATGATCCCGGATGCCACCAGGCTGGCCAGGAAGGCCGAGACGGTGGTCACATAGGGACTGGTGATGTTCACGGCGCTTTGCCCCGAGGTCATGAGCCCCGAGTCCAGGGCCATGACCGAGAAAGCCGCGCCAAAGGCGGCTGCGTGGGAAATGCCCAGGGTAAAGGGGGACCCCAGCGGGTTGCGCAGGATGGCCTGCATGACCGCTCCGGCCACGGCCAATCCGCCACCCGCGACCATGGCCGCCAGCGCCTGAGGCAGACGGATGCCGCGCACGATGGCGTCCACCCGGGGGCTTGCGGACTGGCCGAGAAGGCTCGCGAGAACGTCGCCCAGCGGCAACCCCGCCGCGCCGACACACAGGGACAGAAGCAGAAAACCGGCCAGCGCAAGGGCGCACGCGACCACGACCAGGGTCTTCCAGGCCAGATAGCGTTTGTACTCCTCGGGCACGTTCCCGTGATCGGAATGCATCAGCGCACCGGCACCGGGATAAAGGCCAGTCCGGAAAAGGTCTGATTCATCTCATCGAAAACAGGCTTGCCGACGACAAATGAGTAGATCTCGTCGGCCTTGGCTTTTGGATCGACGTCCGCGAACCGTTCCGGATAGAGGGTCTTGCCCACGAAATAGGCGTTGGCCAGGATGGATTCGAAATTCTGGGAATACCAATTATAGGGCAGCACCCCGTAAACCCGCCCCTCGGCTACCGCCGTGAGCGTCGCGTAGGCGGGATCGGTGCGCAGCTCGTGCAGGCCACCGGCATCCTCGCCCATCTGTAATGTGGAGAGGTCAAGAAACAGATGGTCAGGATCCCAGACCACGATCTTCTCCTTGGCCACATCCGTGTTGCTCAGATCCCTGCCCGCCCCGCCCTCTTCGCGGGCCAGGTTGCGGGCCTGCACGAACAGAAAAGGCGGATAGGTCGGCTCCGTGGACTGAAAACCGTGCGGCCCCTTGTAGGCCACGCCGCCGATGTAGGCCGTGGGCCGCCCGGAATCCGGGATATCCGCCGTGCGCCGCGCAAGATCGGCGATGGCCGCATCGAAATAGGCGACGAGGCTTTCGGCCCGCTCCTCCTTGTCCACGATCCGGCCCATGAGCCGCAGGGAGGCATAAAAAGCTTCGCGTTTCGCGCCCAGATTGCCGGCATCGAGCACGACCACGGGGATGCCTGTCTTGTTCTGCAGTTCCACCGGGTCATGGCCCATGGTCGCGTAGGTCTTGAAGATGACCTGCGGCTGGGGATCGAGGGTCAGGATCAGCTCCGGGTTGTCCTGGCCCCGGAACCGGCCGAAGATGGGCATGGTCTTGAATTGCGGGTTGGCCATGGCATAGGGCCGCGAATCGAAGCGGTTGCGCCTTGATTCGATGTCGTCCACGGCCACGACCAGATCCTGGGCCTGTAGGTAGGCCAAGAGGCGCAGGCAGCCGGAGCCGGAGCAGATGACGCGATTGACGGGAGCCTGAAGTTCATGGGTGCGCCCCAGAGCGTCGGTGACTTCAAGGGCCTGGGCCGGAGAGGTCGCGCAAAGGACAAGGCCGATCAGGAGGAACGTGCGAAGCGGCATCGGAATCTCGCGTTGCTTGATGGTTTGAAAAAAAGCGCGGGTCCTTGGAGGCACCGCGACTGTCGCCTTGCTGTCAGCTTCCTTTCAGAGCGAAACGAATCGGCAGCAAGGCGGCACACTCCATACCCCGCCCTCCCCGCGTGGCGGGGGCGTAAACGGATGCCCTAACCGCGGCCAGGGCGGCTTCGTCAAAGCCGTGCCCTCCGCCCTCGACAACCTGGGCGTCCCTCAGATCTCCGCCGGGGCCTATGACCAGGCGCAGGACCACCAGCCCTTCCCGGCCTCGGCGGCGGGCCAGTTCCGGATATTTGGGCATGACGCGCTGAATGAAGCGAGGCCCGTCCGCATCGCCAAAGCTTGCCTCCATGGGCCAGCGATGGCCTTCGCCATGTCCGCCACCCAGACCATCCGAGATGGAGGCGAGCGGCCCGCTCACCGCCGTCGGCCCTGTTGCCGTGCTCTGCAACTCGCCGTTAGAGTTGTCATTTGCGGCCGATTCCAACGCCACCGGACCGCTTTGCTTCGCTTCAGCAGGTGGCGCAGGTTTTTCCTGGACTTTGGGCGCATCTGTTTTGACGACCCGGACCGGCTTCCCTGGCTTGGCCTTGACGGAGCGTGGCTTTTGCACCGCAGGCACCACCGGGGACATGGGCATGGTCTCCCGGACCGGCTCCGTACTCGACGAAACCGACACCGGCGGACCGGAATTTTCGGCGGGTCCGGGAGGCGGGCCCGCATCCGGAATGCCGGATACAAGGCTGATGCCGAGCACTATATCAGGCAACGCCCTGTTCACGGGCAAGGTCAGACCCAGAAGAAAAATCAGGCCATGCAACAGCATCGCCATGCCAAGACAGGCCAAGGTCGAAAAACCGCTCCCGCGCGGCGCACTGCCCTCCGGCGCGGGAGGAAGAGGGTAACATTCGCACTGCCCGAGCTCCGGTACGTCAAGACAGGCGGGGTCTGTAATCCCGACTAGATTGCTCATGAATTCAAGGAGTAATATGATTTATGTGACGCATTGACCCATAACCCATCCCATTCGTGTAATCAATACAAAAAGCGTGACACCATGCACATATCATTTCCCCATTGATCCAACCACTCATTTCAGCACCCACGATGAGCATCCGGCTTTTCAACATGCCGGATATACACGACTCTTTTCAAAGCGGCAAAATTTTGCCGCAGCAATACCACAGACGCTGCAAATCGCGGCGGCGCATCACGGCATTCAGGATTTACTCTGGGAAATTAAGGCTGGAAAAAGCGATGAAACCGCCGGGAACTGGCGGGATGGGATCAGGTCAGCTTGAGGTCGTATTCGGCCAGTTTGTAGCGCAGGGTGCGGGGACTTACGGCCAGGATCTCGGCCAAACGGGCCTTGCTGCCCCCCGCCTCGGCCCAGCCCCTGATGATGGCCGTGACCTCGGCCTGGCGCACGGCCGCTTCCAGGGTCATGACGTTCTGGCCGCATTCCGTCGCCGGCAACCCGGTGGCCAGGCGCATTTCCAGGGGCAGATGGACGGGTTCAATGAGCGGATCGGCGCAAAGCAGGACCAGCCGTTCGGTAAGATTACGCAGCTCACGCACGTTGCCAGGCCAGGAATAGCCGCACAGGGTATCAAGGGTGGCCGGGGCCAGCCGCACATCGGGCTTGTGATAACGGTGCCGATACATGGCCAGAAAATATTCGGCCAGGGGCGGGATGTCGTCGATGCGCTCCCGCAGCGGCGGAAGGGTCACGGGGATGACGTTGAGACGATAATACAGATCGGCCCGGAATTCCCCGGCCGTGACCATCTTGTTCAGCACCCTGTTGGTGGCCGCAACGATGCGCGCGTCGAAAGGCTGGGTCTTCTCCCCGCCCAGGCGACGGAAGGTCTTTTCCTCCAGGACACGCAGAAAATCGACCTGATTGGGCGGCGGAATCTCGCCCACTTCATCCAGAAACAGGGTGCCGTCGGCGGCCATCTCGAAGCTGCCCTTGCGCTGGCGCTGCGCACCGGTGAAGGCTCCCGCCTCGTGCCCGAAGAACTTGTCGGCGAAGAGTTCGCCCTTGAGCACGCCGCAGTTGACGGGGATGAAGGGCTTTGCCCTGCGGCCCGAAAGCTGGTGCACGAGCCGGGCGAAGAGTTCCTTGCCCGTGCCCGATTCGCCGTAAACCAGGATGGTCGCATCCGAACCGGCCACCTGCGTGGCCAGACGATAAAGGTCCCGCATGGTGCGCGACTGGATGACGAACTTGCCAAGGCCGTCCTCGGTTCCAAGCTCCAATATCTCCGCTCCGGCGGAATCCTCCGGAGCATTCGGCAAATTATTGCCAGCTCGAACGCGCCCCCGACCCCTGGCTTTTTTACCGCTATCCGCTCGAAATTCCATTAATTATGTCCTTTATTACGCATACTGAAAAACCGGAAGGACGGCTTGAAAATTCCCCTCCCGACCTACCGGCCGATTGAGAAAAAAGGAACAAACTTGCCGATTGCGGCAATATTTTGCCGTTTACTCCCTGCGTTCGCACACGTCAACACACGGCCGGCGTGAATTTCCGTGCTGGCACGCTCCTTGCCTAGATAGAGCTTCGGATGCGCTGTGCATCGTGGTGCTGAATCAATCAATGCTTGAGGAAACGTGTAAACGGGAGCGAAACAGGAATGAAACTGAACACGAAGTGGATGCGAATTCTGGGAGGGGCCGCAATGGGCGCACTCCTGTTGGTCACTTTGGCTTGGGCTAGCAATAACCCCGAACTCGCGGATGAAGCAGCCAAACAGCTGGCGGAAGCCACGGGCACATCTTCCGCCCTGCCCTGGTGGGCCTGGCCTACCATCTTGCTGTTTTTCTGTTTTATACTTGGCATCATCGCGGTTCTTGCCGGTGTTGGCGGCGGCGTGCTCTACGTGCCGCTGGTGAGCGGATTTTTCCCCTTCCATCTTGACTTTGTCCGTGGCGCGGGCCTGCTTGTGGCCCTGGCCGGAGCCCTCGCCGCCGGTCCCGGTCTGCTGAAGCGCAACCTGGCCAGCCTGCGCCTGGCTCTTCCGGTGGCGCTCATAGCATCAAGTTGCGCCATCGCCGGCGCCTTCCTTGGCCTTGCCCTGCCGAACCACATCGTCCAGATGTGCCTGGGCGGCACCATCATGGGCATCGCCATCCTGCTTCTGCTCTCCAAGAACACGGCCCGTCCCGTCGTTGAAAAGCAGGACGCCCTGAGCCTGGCCTTTGGAATGAGAGGCGCCTACATGGAACCTGCCACCGGCGAGATCGTGGAGTGGAAAACACACCGCACCGTCATGGGCCTCCTGCTCTTCATCGTCATCGGCATCATGGCCGGCATGTTCGGACTTGGCGCAGGCTGGGCAAACGTTCCCGTCCTGAACCTGCTCATGGGCGCGCCGCTCAAGGTCGCCGTCGGCACCAGCAAATTTCTCCTCTCCATCACCGACACCTCCGCCGCCTGGGTTTATCTGAACCAGGGTTGCGTCATCCCGCTCATGGCCATTCCCTCCATCGTGGGACTGATGATGGGTTCTTTCGTCGGCGTGCGCCTGCTGGCCATCGCCAAGCCCACCTTCATCCGCTACATGGTCATCGGCGTGCTGCTCTTCGCGGGTGGAAAGGCATTGGCCAAGGGCCTGGGCTTCTAACATATTCCAGAATCTAAGGAGAAAAGACATGAATAAACCAGATACCAACGCGCCTGCCGAACAGATCGCATACGCCAACATCCTCTTCTACGGATGTTGGAGCGGCCTCGCGCTCATGCTGATAACTTACGTGCTCTACGTCACCGGCATCATGGACCCCTACGTGTCCATGGACAACGTGATCAAATACTGGGGGTTGCCCGTGGGACAGTATCTCGCGGACAACAACGTGCCCACCGGCTGGGGCTGGGCGACCCTACTGTCCAACGGCGATTTCCTGAACTTCCTTGGAATCGCGCTTCTCGGCGGCCTGACCATCGTGGCCTACATTCCGGTCACCCTTGCCTACCTCAAGAAAAAGGACTTCGTGTTCGCCATTATTGCGTTTCTTGAAGTTCTGGTCCTCTGCTTCGCGGCATCCGGAATCGTCGGAGGCGGCGCGCACTAAAGGAGAGGCTCGTGCTCAAACGGATTGAAGAATTGATCGGCACCGATTGCCCGGACCTGCCCTCCCTGTTGGATGGGCTGCCCGTTGGGGTGGCCCTCCTGGACAACGAGGGGCATGTCCTCATGCTCAACAAAGCCCTCGAAGCCCTGACCGGATACAACCGGGAAGAAGTGCGCGGACTGCCTTGCAGGCACGTCCTGCGCAGTCGGGCCTGCCTGCAGGACTGTCCCCACGGGAAGGAGACGGTTCCGGGAGTCGGGATCGAGACCGATTGCATCAACCGTCATCACCGCAAGATTCCCGTCCGCATCACTCCGGTGCGCGTTCTGGATGGAAACAACCGGCCCATCTGCGTGCTCGACGTGGTGGAAGAATTGACGGCCCTGCGGGAAATCGAGGCACGCCTGTCCCAGGTCGCGGACCACGGCCAAATCGTGGGACGCAGTCCGGCCATGAAAAAGATTCTCGGCCTTGTGCCTGTCATCGCCCAGCACGACACTCCGGTGCTGATCACCGGCGAAACCGGCACAGGCAAGGATCTTTTGGCCGAATCGGTGCACAAGGCCTCGCCACGATCACGCGAGCCTTTCGTGCGCTTCAGCTGCGGGCCCATGCCCTCCGAACTGCTCGACGCCGAACTGTTCGGACGCATGCAGGGGCCGGACGGAGAACTCAAGTCCGGCAGGTTCCAGCAGGCCCAGGGCGGAACCCTGTACCTCTCGGAAATCGCGGATCTGCCTCTCTCGCAGCAAAGCAGTCTGGTCAGATTTCTGGACGAGGGCACCATTCTGCCTGTCGGCGCGGGCAAACCCATGCGGGCGAACGCCCGGCTCATGGCTTCCACGGCCGAGTCGCCGGAAAAGCTGGTGCAGGAGGGGCGTCTGCGGGAGGATCTTTTCCATCGCATTTCAGCCATCCGCCTGCACCTGCCCAGGCTCAAGGATCGCGGGGAAGACCTCGGGTTCCTGCTGCATCATTTCATGGGCCATTATGCGACGCGTTTCAAAAAGAACATCGCCGCCATAAGCCCCAAAGCCCAGCGCCATGTGTACGCCCACGATTTTCCGGGCAACGTGCGCGAGCTCAAAAACATCATGGAATTCGCCGCCATGGTATGTAGCGGCGACACCATCCGGACCGAGCATCTGCCCATGCACCTGACGGACGACGCCGAAACCGAAGCGCCTGTTCGCCCGGTGGAAAAGAGTCGCAAGGCCGGTCGCAAGAACACGGAGGAGCGATAGCAATGGAACGCCGCGTGCTGATCACCGTCGCCAAGGACGAAATCGCCCCTCGCTTCGACCTGACTACCGAAGCCCTGTTGCTGACCATTTCCGAAAGCGGAGAAATCGTCTTGCGCAAGTCCTTTCTTCTGGCTTACGCTTCCGGAGACGAACTTTGCGATCTGGCCCTTTCCAGGGACATCGGCACCATCGTCTGCGGAGGCATTGAGGACGAGTATTACCACTATCTGCGCTGGAAGCGCATCGACGTCATCGACTCGGTCATGGGTCCGGTGGAACGCGTTGTCTCCCGCCTGACGGAAGGAACACTCAAAGCCGGAGACATCCTCTACGACCGGGCATTGGAAACGACATGAAAAAAATCCTGTCCGGCCCCATGGAAGCCATCAAGGCCGATCTGGCCACGGAGATCAATTCTCCCGACCGCTACAAGCTGTTGCGGCGCAAGATCGTTTCGCTCATGGCCCTGGTCACCCTGCTGCCGCTGCTCTCGCTGGCCGCAATCAATTATTACGAGCACCAGAGCTCCATGTCGGCCGAAATCCAGGCCCCGCTCAGGGCGCTGGTGGGCAAGGCCAAGCATTCCTTCGAGCTTTTCCTGGCCGAACGGACCTCGGCGGTGAGCTTCATCGCCTCGGCCTACTCCTTCGACGAACTCTCCAACGACGCCAACCTGCAGCGCATCTTTCAGGTCATGCGCCGCGAATTCACCGGCTTTGTCGATCTCGGGCTCATCGATACCGCCGGCAACCAGGTCAGCTACGCCGGCCCCTACGATCTCAAGGACCGCAACTACACCTCCCAGGACTGGTTTCACCAGGTCCAGTTCAAGGGCACGTACATAAGTGACGTATTCCTGGGTTTTCGCAAATTTCCCCATGTGGTCATCGCGGTGCGGCACACCACGGAAAGCGGTCAGTCATGGATTCTGCGGGCCACCCTCGACACCATGCATTTTGACCGCATCATCTCGGCCATGGGCCTCGAACCGGGCAGCGACGCCTTTCTGGTCAATCGCAACGGAGTCCTGCAGACCGAATCGCGACGCTACGGGAAGGTGCTGGACATGTTGCCCTTCAGCCTGCCGCCAACGAATTTCGAATCCAACGTGCAGGGTATCCGCGACCCCGATCAGAACGACATCTTCATCGCTTCGGCCTTCATCGCCGACTCGGACTTCGTTCTCGTGGCCGTCAAGCTCAAGCCGACGTTCTTCAGCACCTGGTACACGGTTCGCCTTGACCTGCTTGTCATCTTTGTCACCGGCGTCATCTTCATCTTCATCGCCGTCTACCGCCTGACCAGCGTGCTCATCAACCGTTTGCAGGAAAGCGACGAACAGCGCCTCGGCGCCATCCACCAGATGGAGCATTCACAGAAGCTGTCCTCCATCGGTCGCCTGGCCGCGGGCGTCGCGCACGAAATCAACAACCCTCTGGCCATCATCAACGAAAAGGCCGGGCTCATGCGCGACATCATGGACCTGCGGCCCGACTTTCCGGACAAGGACAAGTTTGCCAGACAGATCGAGTCCATTCTCAGATCCGTGGATCGCTGCCGGGGCATCACCCACCGCATGCTCAGCTTCGCCAAGCGCATGGACGTCAAGATCGAGATTCTGGACCTGAACGCCGTGCTGGTCGAGACATTGGGCTTTCTCGAACGCGAGGCCCAATACCGCAATATCGAACTCAAGCGCGAACTCTCCATGAATCTGCCAAACATCGCCACCGATCACGGCCAGATTCAGCAGGTCTTTCTCAACATCCTGAACAACGCCCTGGCCGCCGTTCCCGACGGTGGACGGATCGTGCTCTCCAGTTGGAACGTGGATGACGACTATGTCGCCATCTCCATCGAGGACAATGGATGCGGCATGTCCGACGAGACGGCCAAGAACATGTTCGAACCGTTCTTCACCACCAAAAAGGAAAAAGGCACCGGGCTTGGCATGTCCATCACTTACGGCATCGTCAAACGCCTGGGCGGAGAGATCAAGGTCCAGAGCAAATTGAACGAGGGCACCACCATGACCATCCTGCTGCCCAAACACCCTGTGGAAGGTTAATCATGGATATGAACACATGGAACATCCTGTTGGTGGACGATGAAGTCGATTTCATCGTCACCCTGGCCGAGCGTCTGGAACTCAGAGGGGTCAACGCCCGCGTTGTCCATGACGGAGAATCGGCCCTCAAAGCCGTGGCCGACAATGTGCCGCAGGTGATCGTGCTGGACGTCATGATGCCGGGAATGAAGGGAATCGAAGTGCTGCAGAAGGTCAAAAGCGAACACCCGAAGGTCCAGGTCATCCTGCTTACCGGGCAGGGCAAGACGCGTGACGGCATCGAGGGCATGCGCCACGGCGCCTTTGCCTATCTGACCAAGCCCCTTGATCTCGAAGAACTGATCCGAACCATCAACGAGGCCATCAATCCGCCGGAAGGAATTCCACATGTCTGAAATCCCGAAAGAAGCGCGTTTCATGGGTGCGGTCACGGCTCAGAACATGCACGAAATGCAGAACATTCTGGCCATCATCCGGGAATCGGCGGGCCTCATGGGCGACATCCTCAAAGTCAACTCCAGGGTCGATTTCAAGCACAAGCCCAACATGGAGCGCACCCTTGAGAACATCACCTTCCAGGTGGACCGTGGCAAGGGGTTGCTGGACGCCACCAGCCGGCTGGCCCATACGCCGGACGCGGATCTGCTCGAATGCTGCGACCTGACCGCCTACTCCAAGACACTGTCCCAACTGGCCGATCGTTACGTACGTTTGAAGGGCGCGGCCCTGACCCTCACGGCCCCGCCCAACGCCTTGCCAGTTTCCATGGGCGCCCTGCAGGTGCTCATGAGCGGTTACAGGGCGCTGCAGTGGGCGGTGGGTACGGGCACCAAAGAAGGCGTGCTGCGTGTCGGCCTTGAAGGCGGAGCAGATTTTCATGTCCTGAACATTTATCCCCCGGACGGGGTGAGTCCCGACCCGGACGGAGTCGCCGCCTTGGGGGCGATGCTTGCGCCGGGTCGAGTGGAGTGGGACGGCAGTCGGCTGCGGCTCTTTTTTCCCGTTCAGTCTTGAGATCACAATCGCGGTAGGAGCACATGGACGAACCCAGCATTTTGCTCATTGATGACGAAGAAGCTTTCGTGACCACGCTGCAAGAGCGGCTTGAGATGCGCGGATTCTCGGCCAGGGTGGCCCTTGACGGTCAAAGCGGACTGGACATGATCGCCGAGGATCCGCCCGACGTGATCGTGCTCGACCTGCGCATGCCGGGAATCAGCGGCGTGGAGGTGTTGCGCCGCATTCGCAAGCAGTGGCCCGGCCTCCCCGTGATCATGCTCAGCGGGCATGGCTCGGACATGGACTTTGAGACCTGCGTCCATCTAGGGGCGGCGATGTATCACAAAAAACCGCTTGATATCAACACGTTGATAGAGAGTGTCCGTACCGTGACCCAAGGCAACCAACATCCCCAGCGGTAAATCGATATGGTACGAGTCCTGGTCGTTGACGACGAACGCGATTTCACGGACCTGCTCTCCGAGCGGCTGCGCACGCGCGGCATGGAGGTCCGAACAGCGTATGACGGGCAGGGGGCACTTGAGGTCGCGAAGATTTTCGCGCCGGAGGTCGTGGTCCTCGACATCACCATGCCGGGCATGAGCGGACTTGAAACCATGGACGCCCTGCGGGCCGAAAAACCCGCTCCGGAAGTGATCCTGCTCACGGCCGACACCACCCTGGGCACGGCCGTGGCCGGCATGAAAGGCGGCGCCAGGGATTACCTGACCAAGCCGACGGACATAAACGTCCTGGTTGCGGCCATCGGGGAAGCCGAAGGACGGCGGATGGAAAACATGTCCAGGCAGCGCATGGCCGAAACGGCCAAGCTGGCCGCCATGGGGGAGCTGGCCACGGGCGTGGCCCACGAGATCAACAACCCGTTACAGGTCGTGCTCAATGAGGCGGGATGGATCGAAGAAATCCTGGATGACGTGGTTCTTGAGAACAACAGCCGAGAGCAGATTCTCGAATCCATAGACCTGATCCGGCGCCAGGGCCTGCGTTGCAAGGCCATCACCTCCAAGCTGCTGACCTTGAGGTGCGCCTTGGACGCTAAGGGAACGACCGCAAGTCTCCCTGAACTGGCGCAGGATGTTCTCGATGCACGCCGGAACCGGATCGAGCAGATGAGCGCAAGGGTCGAGCAGCTCTGGCCGGAACCGCTGCAAGGAATCCGCCTGCCGGATTCGGAGTGGAACCAGGTCCTGGGCAACCTCGTCGACAATGCCCTGGACGCGCTCGAATCAACGCCCGCCAAGGAGCGCCTGCTGCGTTTGCAGGGCAGCATCGAAGACGCCCGGCTGCGGATTTCGGTCCAGGATTCGGGCTGCGGCATGGAAGAGCATCTGCTGACACGAATTTTCGAACCCTTTTTCTCCACCAAGGAGGTGGGCAAGGGGATTGGACTGGGGCTGGCTATTTGTCACGGCATCATCGAGGCCATGGGAGGGAGCATATCCGTGCGCAGCACACCTGGGCATGGCTCAACCTTCACCATAACGGTGCCCATGGCCGTGCATGCACACAACGAACATAACGGGCCGGAAGAACCGGCATCTGCCAAGGAGGAATGAACATGAACAAGATGAAGCTTCTGATCGTGGACGACGAGAAGGATCTCTGCCGCATTCTCGCCGATCGCCTGAATATCCTGTATGGCGTGTCTCCGGATGTGGCCCACACAGGTGACGACGCCCTGGAGATGGTCAAGAAGAAAAGCTACGATGTCGTGGTTCTCGACATCGAGATGCCCGGCATCGACGGCATCGAAACCCTCAAACAGATAAAGGCCATCAACTCCAAGATCCAGGTCGTCCTCTTCACCGGTCACGGCAGCGAAGAGACCCGCCGCCTGGCCGAAGTCATGGGCGCCTTCAGCTATGTCGACAAGATCGACGGCCTGCCCAAGCTCGCCCCCATGATCGAGGGCGCCTTCCGTCTGCGCAAGGTGCTCGAAGACACCTACGCCGACGCGGCCATGAACGAATACAACTAGGCACGAAAAGGGGGGAGCGCGATTGCTCGCACTCCCCCTTCAAATTTTCATCCGGCCTTTTTTCAGCCCATTCCGTAAAGCACGCAAAGCAGATTCATGGCCTTGGCCCCGTCATCCCACTTCGGGTTCCCGGGCACGGCGCAAAGCACTCCGAGTCCTTCGCTGTCCTCGTGAAAATCTTCCTCGCCCATGTCCGTGATGACCACGGTGTTGAGCATGGCGTTGACGCGCAGCAAATCCATCACAAAGGCCTTGTAGTCCATCCCGGGCGTCATGGCGTCGACCACGACAAGCTGCCAGGGCGGGGTCTTTGCACGGCTCAGTACATCTTCCGTGCTTTTCGCCCACTCGACATCGCCCCCCAGTCCCTGCGCAAAATCGTGCAGAGCTTCGTTCCGATCGGTGACAATGACCACCTGCATGTCGTTCTCCTTCAAAGGTGCTTGAGAAAAAGGCCGAACGATCTCCATCGGCGAAATCGTCCGGCCAGGAGGATGGCTATTGACCGCCGCCGCAGGTGTATTCCTGGGTAAAGGGCACCAACGCGCCCTTCAGGAGCGCGTCCACGGCCGTTCCGACACTCGGTGCGCCGGCGCCGTAATAAACCTGGATGCCAACCTGGTTGAAACCCATCAGCGGACGCATGCCCATGCCGCCGGCAATGAGCAGGTTCACTCCGTTGCTGGCCAGATGATTGACGGGGGCCATGCAGCCGCCCTGGGCATGAGGGACGTTGGGGAGGGTGCTGACCTGAGCCACGGAGCCGCCCTCGACGTCGATGATGGTGTACAGGTCGCAATGCCCGAAATGAGCGCCGACTTCTGCTTCAAGTCCGCCCGGGAGCGCCGAAGGGACTGCAATTCTTACTTTTTCCATGAACGTGATTCTCCTTGTTCGATAAACTTATGAATGCAAAAGATCCGTGATCGTCCGCCACGCCTGCCGAACCTGCGTGGCGATGGCGCTGTCTTCGCCCTCGGTAATGGCCTGCCTTCGGACCATGGCCTCGGTGACCGCCGTGTCATGAGGCAGCAGCGCAGCCAGGGTGTAGCCCTTTTCCTTGCACAGCGCACCAATTCGACTTGTTTGCTCTGGATTGAGGTCATGCTTGTTGACCACGACCGCGACCCTGGTGCGGAAATGATCGCACAGGCTGGCCACCCGCTCCAGATCGTGCACTCCCGATGGAGTTGGTTCGGTCACGACCACGGCCAGATCCGTCTGTGAAAGGGAAGCTATGACCGGACAACCGATGCCTGGCGCGCCGTCGCACAGGATGAGTTCAAGGCCGCGCTCTTCGGCGAGGACGCGGGCCTCTTTCTTCAGGCGCGAAACCAGAAGCCCCGAATTCTCCTGCCCAGGGAAAAGCTGCGCATGCACCATCGGACCGAAACGGGTCTCGCTCATGTAATGCTGCCCGCAGTGACGGGGGGGGAAATCTATGGCCTGCTCCGGGCAGAAAGCCACGCAGACCTTGCAGCCCTCGCAACGCAGCGGGGCGATGCGGTACACGTCACCGTCCTGATCGATGGCATCGTACCGGCACATGGATGCGCACAGGCCACAGCCCGAGCACTTTTCCGGATCGATGATAGCCTCGTGCCCGGAAATGAAGGCCTCGTCGCGAACGACGGCGGGATCCAGCAGAAGATGCAGATCCGGCGCGTCCACGTCCAGGTCGCAGATCACCTTGCTCTCGGCCAAATGGGCGAACGCGGCAGTCAGAGAGGTCTTGCCGGTGCCGCCCTTGCCGCTGATCACAACTACCTCACGCATTTCGGGCCTCCTTGGCCATACGCCGCAAGTCCTGGCCCAGCTTGACAAACAGTTCGCCCAAGCCCTCATCCATTTCGGCCAGGATCATCCCTTTGGAGTAATGCTCCGCGATGTCGCGGCGGTAGGGAATTTCGGCCAGGATAGGCAGGTTTTGGGCCGTGCAGAATTCGTAGACACGCTTGTCTCCCAGACCAGCCCGGTTAATGACCACGGCGATGGGCTTGCCGTAGGGGGAAAACGCCTCGAAGGCCAATTTGAAATCATGAAAGCCGAACGGCGTGGGCTCGGTGACCAGCACGATGACATCGCTGTCGGCAACGGCGCTCATGGCCGGGCAACTCACGCCGGGAGGGGCGTCGACGAGCACGTCCAGGGACCGCTCCTCGCTCTCTGCCCTCATGCATGAACGCACGTGCCGCATGAGCGGGGGGCTCATGGCCTCGCCGACGCGCAGCCGCCCGGTCAGGCACGGCAACGCGCCCCGGGCAACACCGCGTTCCATGACGCCAAGCTCGCGAGTTCCCGTGCCGATGGCGCCTTCGGGACAGATGGCCATGCATCCGCCGCAACCATGGCACATCTCCGGAAAGGTCATGATGGCCTTGCCCATGACCGCGATGGCCTTGAACTGGCACAGCTCGGCGCACTTGCGGCAATGCGTGCACTTGCTCTCGTCCACTTCGGGCACTTCGATGGTCACGACGTCGGTGTCCGTGACTTCCGGTTTCAAGAACAGGTGAAGATTTGGTTCTTCCACATCCAGATCAACGGCCATGAGAGGCCGGGACCAGGAAACGGCCAGAGAGGCCGTGACCGTGGTCTTGCCCGTCCCGCCCTTTCCGCTGGCAACCGAAACGATCATGATGGCACCCTATCTGTTTGGAGAGTCGGTGAATTCAACCTTGCCGGCCTTGAATGCCTCCACCGCGTCGGCCACAGTGCCGCCGCTCATGTTGTGGCCAATCTTGACGCCGCCGCCCTTCAGCGCCGCAAAAGCCTTGGGGCCGACACTGCCGGTCAGAAGCACCGAGGCTCCGGCATTGATGATGTTTTCGGCGGCCTGGATTCCGGCCCCGTGGGACAGGGTCTGGGAGCCGCCGTTGTCGATGTACGTGGACTCCATGGTCTCAAGATCGACGACGACGAATCCCGCGGCGCGGCCAAAACGCGGATCAACGCGATCCGTCATATTCGGGCCTTCACTGGTAATGGCTATCTTGGTCATGCTAAGCTCCTTCTTGCGGGCCGCCACACGGTCCGGATTCAGTTGAAAACACGGCATCTGGGCATCATGGGCGATGTGCAGAGCCAATCCTTCCACCAGCGCCTTGGCCACGACGCGACGGGCATCTCCAAGGATGCGGCCGAAAGTGTGCCGGGAAACATGCATGCGCTCGGCGCCTTCCTCCATGCCAAGCCCTTCGTAATCGGACAGGCGCAGGGCTTCAAAACCATCCATGGACAGATAGACTTCCGTCAGTTCGCGCAGGGGAATTCCCTGCGGCTTGAAAAACGACGCCTTGGGGCATCCTTCGATGCGACGGCATTTCCTGGGTCGTGGCATGGCACCTCCGTTTTGCTCAAACGAGCATTTATTCCTCGGATTTCACGGTGTCAATCCCCGGCGAAGCCGGAGCCTTGTCGTCGGTCAGACAGGATCCGTCGCGACGGACCCGCCCCTGGCCGGCTCCACCCTGTCCGGCCCCACCCTGACCGCCTCCGGCGCCGCAACCCGGGCGCCTGCCGCGACATCCGCCGCCCTGGCCGGCTCCGCCCTGACCGCGTCCGCCCTGTCCTCTTCCACCGCCGCCTTGTCCTGTTCGTCCTGGCATGATCGTTCTCCCTGCATTTGCCCCGCGCCCTTTGCGCAGATCTTGCCACGCAGACAACACGGAGTCGTTTCCTCAAAATCGGCGCCCGTCACGGTATGCTCGCCCTCTATATCGATACGTATGACCCAGCCACGCGAGAGAGCCCGCGCCGTCTGGGTCCGGGCCTCTCCCAGAATGCGGCACAGCGTCGGCCTGGAGACCTGCATTCGTAAGGCTGCGTCCGCCTGACTCATACCCTCGCCGTCCACCAGCCGCATGGCCTCGAAGCCATCGAGCCCGATCACCACACCGTGCAGCCGCCCCATGGGCACGCCCACGGGCTTGAAAACCGTCACTTCAGGCACATCGGCCACAAATCTGCATTTTCTCCTGCGTCCCACGCGCTCTCCTTGTTTTATATTGAAATTATGTTCAAAATAGTCCCGCTATCACGGTCTGTCAACAGGCACGCGAATAAAACAAGGGGGACTTTGAAAAATGACAATCCAACCGGGATCGAATCGAAGAAGAAGGGGGCTGTCGTGAAAGGCAAGGCTGCAATGGAGGGGATATGAAAAAGAAGAAGCTGTGCGGGGTCAGTCCAAAAGAAGGGCGTTGCGCCGAATTTCCTCGGGAAGAAGAATGCCAAACCGTTCCAGTTGCTTGCGGCTGAAGTAAAATTGTCCCGCCCTGTCCGTCAGGAATGGAGCATTCTGAGGCGAAAACGTTCCTTCCAGAATTCCACGGGCTATCTCCCCGGCAAGGCGGCCATGCTCCGTACCCACCAGAACCAACGCTCCGGTGAAACCGTCTTCGCCGATAGTGTAATCCTGATTCGAGAAGACCGGGACCGGACTATTGGAGGATGTCCACGAAACCACGACCGGGATGTCGACATAGCCCTCTGAGCCTCGCACGGCGTGGAAGGTCGGCGTGAGTACAAAATCGTAATCCGAAGCCCCGCGAATCCGATCTTGCCAGTCGGCCCAGTCGGAAGCCACGTGAAATTGCACGTCCAGCCTTCCGACATGGATAGACGGACGGCCCTGAAAAACCAGATCGACGATGGAAACCGAGGTCAGACTATTGTCCAGCAGTACGAGAACACGGCGCGCCAGGGGCATGATTTCGGTCAGATGCCGCAACCAGGGGATCACTGGGGTGCGTTCCAACACTCCGGCCATGTTGCGGGGAAGTTGCGTGAAGTAGTTGCGCGGATTGTTGTTGATGCCGAAGTAGACAATCGGGATGCCCGTTTGCGCCACTCGCGGACCGAGCATGCTCAAGGCGTCGTCGTCCCCGAGCATGACCAGGTCAGGTTCGATGCTTTGAATGGCTTCCCAGGCCCTGCTGGCGCTCAATGCAAAATCAGATTCGGGAATCCTCTTGGTATCCATGAAGAAGGAGTGGACATCAAATCCCTCGCCCAGGGCCTGACGAATGCCTTCCTCGCACTGGGCGGTCCAGGCCAGCACCGGGTGATAACTCTCGATGATCAGAACCACTGGCGTCCGGGCCAGGGCGACCGATCCAAAAAAAACGAACACAAGGCAACACGCCACTCGGACACCCAACATAGACGCCTCCATTTTACTCCGGGCGCGACCAGCTTGAGGAGGTACCCGAGGGAGAGCTGCGGATATTCAATACTTTCAGGCAATGAATATTTTAGCAGTTCTGTATGGACAACGCAAGAAACGGTCTTTTTTTCACCACACTTCGCAACTTTTAATGCCAATGCAATAAAAGTTGCTCTTGCTTCACTGCGTCGTAGCCAGGGGACTTGATGCATCGCACCAAATATCCTCAATAAAAGTTGCTCACCCCCTCGCCCATTCTGCCAATTCCGCACCTTGACCAGTAAATTCGCCAACCGCGAAAAGTTTCCACAAATATAACACAACAACCTGAAATTGTACAATATTAATCCACTTCAATACATCATTCAACGCCGTTCTGGCACGAGCGAACCTTTTTGGCACGAACCTTTCTATTAGGAAAACATTCCCGCATACGACGAAAAAGGAGCAATCATGTTTGTCGGGCTTAAAATGCTTAAGAATTTCATAGCGATGCCACCGGATGCACTGGTCGAGGACGCGCAACGGCTCATGGATGAGCAGCAACTCTGGATGCTGTTCGTCGTCAAGGACGAAAAACTGATCGGATACGTGCGCACCGAGGACATAAGCGCCGCCATGCCCTCGCTGGCCACGGGTCTGGACAAGCACGAGATCAACTATCTTCTGTCCAAGCTCACCGTCGGGCGAATCATGCGCACGGACATCACGCCCGTGACCCCCGAGACGGAGATCGAGACCGCCGCCATGCTCATGCACGCCAAGAACCTGGCCGGACTGGCCGTGGTCGATCAGGACGGCGACCTCATCGGCTACATCAACCGCACCATCATGCTTGAAGTGCTGGCCGAGGAAATGGGCTACGGTCAGGGCGGCTCGCGCATCGTCTTCGAGGTCGTGGACCGTCCCGGCGTGCTGCGCGAAGTCTCGGGCATCATCGACGCCATGGGATATTCCATCATCTCCACCGGCACCTTCACGCACAGGGAACGGCGCATGGTCGTCATCCGCGTGGACACGCCCAACCCGTCGTCCATCGCGGCCGCCCTGCAGAAAGCCGGCTACGACGTGGTCGGCCCCGAGGATTTCAAGCATGAATGGCAGTAGCGCCCTGCTCGAAATCAAGGAGGTCAGCCTGACCTTCAAGAACGTGGCCGCCCTTTCGCGGGTCTCGTGCTCCGTTCAAAAAGGCAGCATCAGCTCTCTCATCGGGCCCAACGGCGCGGGAAAGACCAGCATGCTCAACTGCATCTCCGGCCGTTACACCCCGACCAAGGGCAAAATCAGCATGGACGGCCGGGAGCTTTCCGGCGTGCCCGCGCACAAGCGCACGGGCTTCGGACTGGCCCGGACCTTCCAGAACATCGCACTGTTCAGGGGGCTCTCGGTCCTGGACAACCTCATGGTCGGTCGCCACTCACGCCTGAACTACGGGCTGCTGGCTTCCATCTTCTACCTGGGCAAGGCCCGCGCCGAAGAGACCCGTCATCGGGAGCGCGTGGAAGACATCATCGATTTCCTGAACCTCTCGCCCTACCGCCACCAGATCGCCGGGCACCTGCCTTACGGGGTGCAGAAAAAAGTCGAGCTCGGACGCGCGCTGGCCGCCGAACCCGAACTGCTGCTGCTCGACGAACCCATGGCGGGCATGAACCTGGAGGAAACCGAGGACATGGCCCGCTCCATCCTGGACATCAACGAGGAATGGGGCGTGACCGTCTTTCTGGTGGAGCACGACATGGGCGTGGTCATGGACATCTCCGACCATGTCGTCGTGCTCGATTTCGGCCGTGTCCTGGCCAGCGGCACGCCAGAGGCAATCCAGAACAATCCCAAAGTCATCAGCGCCTACCTCGGCGACGATGACGGCCTGTATAAGGGACGCTGAATGACCGCTCCGTACGATACCACCCTGCCAAGCCTGCTCCTTGAAAACAGCCGCAATCGTCCCGGGCGCACGGCCCTGCGCGAAAAGACCCTGGGCATCTGGAAACCCGTGACCTATGCCGAATACTGGGCCATCACCTCCGAGTTCGCCGCCGGGCTCAGGGCGCTGGGCCTTGGCCGGGGAGACATCATCGTCATCATCGGCGACAACCGTCCGGAGTGGCTCTGGGCCCAGCTGGCCATCCAGGGCCTCGGCGGGGTGTCCCTCGGACTGTACCAGGACTCGCCCGGCGAGGAGATCGGCTATGTCTTCGAGCTGTCCAAGGCCCGGCTGGTGGTGGCCGAGGATCAGGAGCAGGTCGACAAGATCCTGTCCATCCGGGACGATCTGCCGCTGCTGGAATACATCATCTATCACGATTCCAAGGGGCTGATCGGCTACGATGCGCCGGGACTCAAATCCTTCGATGACATCCGCAAACTGGGCCAGGACCACGCGCACGAATTCGAGCAATGGATCAAGGACGTCACCCCCGACGACACAGCGCTCATCGCCACCACCTCCGGCTCCACAGGACGGCCCAAGCTGGCCATGCTCTCGCACAGGAACCTTCTGTCCATGGCCTGGAATCTGGGCCTGTCCGATCCCAAACACGCAAGCGACGAGTTCGTGTCATTCCTGCCCCTGGCCTGGATGGGCGAGCAGATGATGGCCGTGTCCTCGGCCCTCCTGTTCGGTTTTTGCGTCAATTTCCCAGAGGAACCCGACACTGTGCAGGAAAACATCCGCGAAATCGGGCCGCACCTCATCTTCTCGCCGCCAAGAGTCTGGGAGAACATGGCCGCCAAGGTCCGGGTGCGCATCATGGAGACAACCCGCTTCAAGCGTTTTCTCTTCAACATCTTCATGCCCATCGGGCTCAGGTACGCAGGCACCGTGCTGCGCGGCGAAACGCCGTCCGCGGGCCTGCGCATGGCCAACAGGCTGGCCGACTGGGGGCTTTTCAGGGCCCTGCGCGACCGGCTCGGCTTCTCGCGCGTGCGTTCGGCGTCCACGGGCGGCGCGCCGCTTGGCCCCGACACCTTCACCTTTTTCCACGCCCTGGGCGTGAACCTGAAGCAGATCTACGGCCAGACCGAGATCGCGGGCATTTCCTGCATCCACCGCGACGGCGCGGTCAGTTTCGAGTCCGTGGGCGAACCCATAGCCGAGACCGTGATCCGCATCGCCGAAGACGGCGAGATCCTGTCCAGAAGCGCGGCCGTGTTCAAAGGCTACCTCGGCAACGACGCCGCCACCGCCGAGACCGTCACCGACGGCTGGCTGCACTCCGGCGACGCAGGCTTCTTCAAGGACAACGGCCAACTGGTCATCATCGACCGCCTCTCCGACGTCATGACCACGGCCAGGGGCGTGCGTTTCTCGCCCCAGTTCATCGAAAACAAGCTCAAGTTCTCGACCTACGTGCAGGAAGCCGTGGTCCTCGGCCACCAGCGCGACTTCATCACCGCCATCATCTGCCTCGACGGCGACATCGCGGGCCGCTGGGCGGAATCCAGGGGCCTGACCTACACCACCTATCAAGACCTGGCGGCCAAGCCCGAGCTCTACGACCTGATCGAATCCGAAATCCGGACCATCAATTCGTCATTGCAGCCCGGCACCGAGGTCACGCGCTTCGCCCTGCTCTTCAAGGAGCTCGACGCCGACGACGGCGAGCTGACCCGCACGCGCAAAATCCGGCGCAAGGTCATCGGGGAGCGTTACGCGGAGCTGATCCATGCACTCTACGACGGCACGGACAACACGGACCTGTGCATCGCCATCACCTACCAGGACGGGTCGCACCGCGAAATGACAGGGGCCATCTGCATCCGCGACGTTACGGATGGGGGAATGTCATGATGGAGACGAGGATGGAAACGGAACTTTACGGAAGATGGATCCCCGCCTTCGCGGGGATGACTCGGTGGATTGTCCGAGGACCGCGCTCTCTGGTTCCGGAGTCGGCATGTCCGCCTTGCGTCGATGTCATTCCCGCGAAGGCGGGAATCCATGCCTTTCACGCATTCCAGAGACTCTGGAACGAAAACGCCGCCGACGGCAACAACCCATAAGGTCATTTATGGAATACTACCTCCAACTCATCATAAACGGCCTGGTGGTCGGCTCCATCTACAGTCTGGTGGCGCTGGGATTTGTCATCATTTTCAAGGCCACCAAGGTCGTCAACTTCGCCCAGGGCGAACTGGTCATGGTCGGCGCGTACATCTGCTTCGCCCTGACCGTGCAGTACCAGCTGCCGTTTCTGGTCTCCTTCCTCCTGACGCTGGTCTTTTCCATCGCCCTGGCCATTCTCGTGGAGCGCCTCATCCTGCGCCCGCTCATCGGCGAGCCCATCATCTCCGTCATCATGGTCACCATCGGACTCTCATCCATGCTCAAATCCTTCGTGCAGATGACCTGGGGCACGCAGATCCAGGTTTTTCCGCCCATTCTGCCGCAGGAACCCTACATGCTCCTTGGGCTGCCCATCGCGCCGGTCTACGTCGCGGCCTTCGGGCTCTCGGTGCTGCTCTTCGGGGTCTTCAGCATCTTCTTCAAATATTCATCCCTGGGCATCGCCATGCGCGCCACGGCCTTCGACCAGCAGGCCGCCCAGTCCATGGGCATCGGCATCAAGTCCATCTTCGCCCTGTCCTGGTGCATCGCGGCCGTGGTTTCGAGCATCGGCGGCATCATCCTCGGCAACATCAACGGCATAAACGCCCAGCTCGGCCAGCTGGGGCTGAAAGTCTTTCCCGCCGTGATCCTTGGCGGGCTGGACAGCCTGCTCGGCGCGGCGCTCGGCGGCCTGATCATCGGGGTGCTGGAAAACATCTGCGAGGGCGCGGCCAAGGACCTCTTCGGACTGGGCGGATTCAAGGAGGTGGCCTCCTTTGTGATCCTGGTCATCATTCTCATGATCAAGCCTTACGGGCTTTTCGGAACCAAGGAGATTGAACGGGTATGAGCATGCAAAAATGCGGACTTTTCTACACCACCTACGCCCGCGAGGACGGCCTCTTCCCCTCCAAATTCCAGAAAATCTGTCTGGCCCTTTTCTTCGCGGTCCTGCTGGTGTGCCCCCAGTTTCTGGACTCCTACGTCATGTCCATCCTGAACCTGATCCTCATCGCGGTCATCGGGGCGGTGTCGCTGAACCTTTTGACCGGCGTCTGCGGCCAGATGTCGCTGGGGCACGGGGCTTTCGTCGGGGTCGGGGCCTACGGCGCGGCGGTGCTGTCCAACATGGGAGTGCCCTTTTTCCTGGCCCTGCTCGGCGGAGGCGCGGTGGCGGCAATGGTGGGCATGATCTTCGGCATCCCGTCGCTGCGCCTCAAGGGAATCTATCTGGCCATCTCCACCCTGGCCGCGCAGCTCATCCTGGAATACGTCTTCCTGCATGCCGGAAGCATCACCGGCGGGGCCAACGGCCTGCCCGTCGATGCGCCCGAAATCATGGGCTATTCCTTCGACACCGATTCCAAAATCTTCTACCTCATCCTGCTGGTCACCGTGCTGTGCGTCCTGGTCGTGACCAACGTGATCCGCACCCGCCCCGGGCGGGCCTTCGTGGCCATCCGCGACTACCACCAGTCCGCCGAGAACGTGGGCGTGAACCTTTTCGCCTTCAAGCTGCAAGCCTTTGGTCTGAGCTCGTTCCTGGCCGGCATCGCAGGTGGCCTCTGGGCCCACTACACCATGTACATCACCCCGGAGCAGTTCTCCATGGGGCTGTCCATCAGCTATCTGGCCATGATCATCATCGGTGGAATGGGGTCTGTCCTGGGCTCCATCTTCGGGGCCATCTTCATCACCCTGCTGCCGGAGATGCTCAATCTGCTGACCACGTCCCTGGGGGGCATCGCCCCGGACCTGAGCGCCATCATCGTGCCCATGAAGGAAGGGGTCTTCGGGCTCATGCTGGTGCTCTTCCTCATCTTCGAGCCCGAAGGACTGGCCCGTAAATGGAGGCTGACCAAGGCCTACTGGAAACTCTACCCCTTTGCATACTAACGGCCCGGCCCTCTCGCGCCGGGGAAACCTTTTGCCGCATCCGGAGACACCATGAAAAAACTTCTTGCCCTGACCATCCTGGCCCTCATCGCCAGCATCAGCACGGCATCGGCCGCCTACAAGGTGGGCCTCCTGTCCGACCTCACCGGCCCCACGTCCAGCGTGGGCGGCCCCTACGCCGACGGCATCAAGGCCTATGTAGGATGGCTGAACGACAGCGGCGGCATAGACGGCGAACCCGTGGAACTCATCCAGGTCGACTACGCCTACAACGTGCAGCAGGCCCTGGCCGCCTACAAGCGTTTCACCTCCAGCGGCATCGTGGCCATGCAGGGCTGGGGCACGGGCGACACCGAAGCCCTGGTCAAGTTCGTGGCCAAGGACAAGATCCCGGTCTTCTCGGCTTCCTACTCCGCGCACCTGATGGACCCGGCCAAGGCACCCTACAATTTCACCGCCGCGCCGGATTACTCCACCCAGGGCCGGGCCGGACTCAAATATCTGCGCGAGACCTGGAAGGAAGAGCGCGCCCCCAAGCTGGCCTTCGTCTTCCCGGACAATCCCTACGGATCGGTGCCCATTCCGGCTATGAAGGAATATGCCGCCGAACTGGGTTTTGAGATCGTGGGCCAGGAAAACGTGGACCTGAAAGCCATCGACGCGACCCCGCAGCTTTTGAGCCTCAAGAAGGTCGGACCCGACTTCGTCTGGACCGGCGGGACCACCCCTTCCACGGCCGTGATCATGAAGGACGCCCAGAAGCTCGGCATGACCTGCACCTTCCTGACCAACATCTGGAGCAGCGACGAGAACATCTTCAAGCTTGGCGGCGAAGCGGCCAACGGCCACTTCGGCCTGCAGGGCGGAGTCATTTACGGGCAGGACGTACCGGGCATGGCCCTGATCCGCGAACTGACCAAGGATGAGCCGCAGATGACCCACTACGTACGCGGATTCGTTTCCGCCATGGTCATGTGCGAAGGCATGAAAATGGCCAAGGCCAAGGGCGAGGTGACGGGAGAAAGCATCAAGGACGCGCTCGAAACCATGCGCGATTTCGACCCCGAGGGACTGGCCCCGGCCATCAGCTACTTCGCCGACGACCACCGTCCGAACCTCTCGGTGAACATCACCGCCTTCAAGGACGGCAAGCTCGAATTCGTCAAGACCGAAACCCTGGAACGCAAGAAGGAATGGCTCGGCCATTAGGCGTAAATTGTGGAGGCGGAGCGCCAAACCGGTCCCGCCTCCACAATCACGCGGACGGTTCTTTTCAATCAACAGCAACTTCTTGAGAACAAAGCATGAACATCCTCCAAGTGATGAACCTGGAAGTGGTCTACAACGATGTGGTCCTGGTCTTAAAAGGCCTGTCCCTGGACGTAACCACGGGCAGCATCACCACCCTCCTGGGCGCCAACGGGGCCGGCAAATCCACGACGCTCAAGGCCATTTCCGGCCTGCTGGCCGGAGAAAACGGCAAGGTCACCTCCGGGTCCATCATGTACGACGGCACGGAGACTGTCCGCCTTGTGCCGGAAAAACTGGTCCGGGCCGGAGTTTTTCAGGTCATGGAAGGTCGGCGCATCTTCGAGGACCTGACCGTGGAGGAAAATCTGCGCTGCGGAGGGTACACGCAACCCGCGCGCCTTTTTGCGCACAACTCCGAAAAAGTGTACGCGTATTTCCCAAGACTCAAAGAACGCCGCCATCAGCTGGCGGGCTACATGTCCGGCGGCGAGCAGCAGATGCTGGCCATCGGGCGGGCGGTCATGGCCAGTCCCAAGCTGCTGCTCCTCGACGAACCGTCCCTGGGCCTGGCGCCGCTCTTGGTGGAGGAAATTTTCGAGATAGTGGGCAAGATCAACAAGACCGAAGGCGTGAGCGTGCTGCTGGTGGAGCAGAACGCGCGCATGGCCCTGTCCCTGGCCGATTACGGCTATATCATGGAGAACGGGCGCATCGTCATGGACGGCAAGGGCGAGGACTTGCTGCGCAACCCGGATGTGCAGGAGTTCTATCTTGGCCTCGGACATGGCGGGGAAAAACGCAGCTATCGCGACATCAAGCATTACAGACGCAGAAAACGCTGGCTCGGATGAAGACGTCGCTCTCGGGGCCGTTCCCCGTGCAGTGACTTCACCCTGCCGACCCCGGCCATCTGAAAACATCTCCAAACATCTATTGATCGGAGCGTTCATGGACAGGACAAAGGGCTACTATCACGATCTGGAAACCGAATCCCGATCCGTAAGGGCAGGCAAGCAGCGCAACTCCATTCAGGCCATGGTGAAAAAGGCGTTGTCCTTTGATGGAGAATTTCGTGAACGGCTCGCATCGGCGGGCGTCGTTGCGGACGAAATCCGCTCCCTGGACGATTTCACCTCCATCCCCGTGCTGCGCAAAAAGGACCTGTCCCGGCTGCAACGCGAGAAGGGGCTGACCTGGTTTCTGCCCGGCGCCCCGGGAACTCTGGCGCGCATCTACCAGTCTCCGGGTCCCATCTACGACCCCGAAGGCCGGGGGCCGGACTACTGGGGCTGGACCGAGGCCTTTCATGCCGCCGGCTTCCGCTCCGGCGATCTGGCGCAGATGACCTTCAGCTACCATCTCACCCCTGCCGGGCTGATGCTCGAAGAACCCCTGCGCGCCCTGGGTTGCGCAGTGATCCCGGCCGGACCGGGAAATTCCTCCGTGCAGTTGCAACTCATGCAGGAATTGCCCGTGACGGCCTTCGTGGGCATGACCAGTTTTCTCAAGACCCTGGGCGAAAAGGCCAGGGACAAGGGGCTCGACCCGAAAAAGGATTTCGGGCTGCGGGTCGCGTTTGTGGCCGCCGAACGCCTGCCGGAGAGCCTGCGCACGGAAGTGCAGGACATGTTCGGCATGATCATCCGCCAGGGCTACGGCACGGCCGACGTGGGCTGCATCGCCTACGAGTGCCCGGAGCTTGGCGGCATGCACCTCTCAAACCGCTGTTTCGTCGAGATCTGCGATCCGGCCACGGGCCGCCCTGTGTCCACGGGAGAAATCGGCGAGGTGGTGGTCACGCCGTTCACCCCGGACTATCCCCTGATCCGCCTGGCCACCGGAGACCTTTCGCGCCTCGATGACGCCGATTGCCCCTGCGGCCGCACAGCGCCGAAGCTGCAAGGCATTCTGGGACGGGTGGACGACACCGCCAAGGTTCGCGGACAGTTCGTCTATACCGCCCAGGTCGCGCAGGCCTTGAGCCGTTTTCCGCAGGTCCTGCGTCATCAGGTGGTGGTGAGCAACGACGAGGGCAAGGAAACCCTGACCCTGCGCATCGAAACCAATGGCCCGGCGGACCACGGCGCCATCGCCGCAGGTTTTCAGGAAGTGATCAAGCTACGCCCGGTCGTGGTCACCCTCGGCCTGGGGGAAACCATCCCGGAAGGCGCGTCGGCCCTTGTTGACGAACGCACATACGATTAGGAAACAGACATGACGAAATTCCCATCCTATCCCGTCCTGCTCGTCGATGATGAGGACACGTGGCTGCGGTCCTTTTCCCTGGCTCTCAAATCCCACGGAATCGACAACATCATCTGCTGCAACGACAGCTCCACGGTGCCCGAAATCCTGGCCAAGACCGAAATCGAGGTCATGGCCGTGGATCTGGCCATGCCCGGCATGTCCGGACAGGACCTCATCGACACCGTGTCCGCGACCAATCCGGACATTCCCATCCTGGTCATCACCGGCATGAGCCAGGTGGAGACGGCGGTGCAATGCATCAAACGCGGCGCCTTCGACTTTTTCGTCAAGACCAACGACAAGAGCAGCCTTGTCTCCGGCATCAGGCACGCCATCGAAATCCGCGAACTCAAGCGCGAGAACAGCAGTCTGCGCACCCGCTTCCTGCAGGACACCCTGGAGCACCCCGAGGCCTTTGCGCCCATCGTGACCTGCTCCAAGGCCATGCGCTCCATCTTCCAGTACATCGAGGCCATCGCGCGCAGCACCCAGCCCGTGCTCATCACCGGCGAATCCGGGGTCGGCAAGGAGCTTGTGGCCAAGGTCATTCACGATTTGAGCGGACGGCAGGGCGAATTCGTGCCCGTCAACGTGGCCGGTCTCGACGACAACATCTTTGCCGACGCCCTGTTCGGGCACAAGAAGGGAGCCTTCACCGGCGCCGACAGGGCCCGCCCCGGCCTGGTGGAAAATGCCAAGGCAGGCACCCTTTTTCTGGACGAGATCGGTGACCTCCCCCAGGCCTCGCAGGTCAAGCTGCTGCGCCTGGTCCAGGAACGCGAATACCTGCCTATCGGCTCCGACGTGACCCGCAAGACCGACGCCCGCATCATCGCGGCCACCAATGTGGACCCCGGCGTCATGGCCGAGGCGAAACGCTTCCGGTCCGACCTGTACTACCGCCTGCGCGCCCATCACGTGCATCTGCCCCCCTTGCGCGAACGCCGCGAGGATCTGCCCCTTCTGATCGACCACTTCATGCGCCAGGGCTGCCAGCAGCGCAAACGCCCGGCAGTGCCGGTCGAGCTTTTGAACCTGCTCGCAAGCTACGACTTTCCGGGCAACATACGTGAACTGCGATTCCTGATCCTGGACGCCCTGAGCTGTTCCGGAGACGACGAACTGAACCTGGACCGCATCAAGGCGCATGTGCGCAAGAATCCCGCCGCATCCCGCAAGGTCCAGCCCGGGGAAGGCACGCGCCTGCAATTCGGCCCGGAACTGCCGACCCTGAAGCATGTCTGCGCCGAACTCGTACGCGAGGCCATGCGCCGCACCGGAAACAATCAGGCCCTGGCCGCGAGCATGCTGGGCGTGTCCCGGCAGGCGCTCAACAAGCGCCTCAACAAGCTTCGCCAGATGGAGGGCCCTGAAGAGTGAACGCCGGACGGGAGGATCTGCTGCAACGGCTGCGCGAGCTGGAACGCTCCAATCGCCAGCTCTCCCGTGAAGTGCAGGATCTGCGCGCCCTGATCGACACGCCGCTCAATGTCATGCTTTTTTCCCTCGACCTGAACTACAATTACATCACCTTCAACCAGGCCCACCGGGAATTCGTCAAACACAACTGGAAGCTCGACATCCACCCCGGCATGCACGTTTTCGACGTCCTGAACGAGCCCGATGAGCGCGCCAGCTCCCGCCGCAATTTCGACCGCGTCCTGGCCGGCGAATCCTACATCCTGCGGCGCAAATACAGAAAACCCAAAGGAGAGATCGGCTTCTACCAGAACACCTACGTGCCCTTGCAACGCGGAGGGGAGATTCTGGGTGCCGTGGTCTTTGCTCACGACATCACCGAGTGGAACGAGCGTGAAGAGGAAGGCAAGAAATACCGCGCCATTTTCGAAAAGGCCCTGGAGGGCATCTACCGCTCCACCTCCGGTGGACGATTCATCGAAGCCAACCGCGAGATGGCCCGCATCCTGGGCTACGATTCACCCCAGGATCTCATGTCCACGATCACCGACATCAGCCGCCAGCTTTACTGCGACCCCGACGACCGGGAGCTGGTCTTCTCCATCCTGCGTCGCGACGGTGTGCTCAAGGATTTCGAGACCCGCATGCGTCGCAAGGACGGCAGTGAAATCTGGGTGGAATTCAACGCCCGGATCGAAAAGGATGATCAGGGCCGCACGGTGTTCATCGAGGGCAAGCTGACGGACATCACGACCCGCAAGGAAGCCGAGCGCAAGGCCCAACTCCGGGGACAGAAGATGATCCAGGCCGACAAGATGGCCTCCCTTGGGGTGCTGGTGGCGGGCGTGGCCCACGAGATCAACAACCCCAACAGCTTTCTGACGCTGAACCTGCCGCTCCTGCGCGACGTCTGGGCCGACGCCCTGCACGTGCTGGACGAATATCAGGAAGAACATGGGGATTTCGTGCTCGGCGGGCTCGAATATTCGGAACTCAGGCAGCAGATGCCGCTGCTGCTGCAGGGCATGGTGGACGGGTCGGAGCGAATCAAGGATATCGTTTCAAGACTCAAGGACTATTCACGCCAGCGCCCTGAAGGGGAACGCGAGACGACCGACGTGAACAGCGTCGTGGCCGGAGCCCTGGCCTTCGTGCGCCAGAAACTGAAAACCGCGGCCCCGGGCTATCTCGTCAGGCTGGGCGCGGAGCCTGTGCTGGTGGAAGCAGACCTGCAACGCCTCATCCAGGTGCTCATCAATCTGCTGGTCAACGCCTGCGAAGCCGTGCCCGCCTCGGACGGCGAGATCACGCTGCAGGTCCTGTCCGGATACGGGGAGGACAAGGCCTGGGCCGGAGTGGAGGTGCGCGACAACGGCTGCGGCATCCTCCCCCACGACCTCAAATACATCCAGGACCCGTTCTTCACCACCAAACGGGAACTGGGCGGAACGGGCCTTGGCCTGTCCATCTCCTCGGCCATCATGCACGACCATGGCGGTCGCCTGGAATTCTCGTCCCAGCCAGGCCAAGGCACCTGCGTACGCATGCTCCTGCCCATGACACGATGAAATGGTGAATAGTGTGCGGAAAAACATAGGGCATGCAAGACGGTAACTGCAAAAAGTCGCCATCCCCTTGAAGAAGGAGATGACGACTTTTTAACTATCTAAAAAGAATGGATTTCGCGACTTTTCCAACCATATCCCGCATTCGCGGGAATGACCATCAGGTTCTTTCGTAACTGTTTTTGCAGTGCAGTCTGCAAGGGCTTGCCCTCACTGCCTTCCATTCACCAATCACCATTAACTATTCACTCTTCTCTATCATCCGCTCCTTCACGATGGCGCTGTCCATGGCGAAGTCGATTATCCCCGATACAAGGTAGCCAAGGGCCACAAGCACAAGCAGCGCAATCAGAAGCTTCATGGTCTGCCGGGGCTGTCTCCAGAAAAGAAACACCACGACCGCGCCCACTCCCAACCCGATCAGCGGATTGGACATGATCCAGGCCCAAATCCCCATGATGAATGCGTGCATGCGCACCTCCGGTTACTTTTTCATGTTCACGAACTGCAAGGGCAACTCGAACTCGGACCCTCTCAGCAGCGCCATGACCTCCTGCAGGTCATCGATCTTCTTGCCGGAGACCCGCACCTGTTCGTCCTGGATGGCGGCCTGGACCTTGAGCTTGCTGTCCTTGATCAGCTTGACCAGCTTGCGGGCGGCATCCTTGTCTATGCCGTCGTGCAGCTTGATTTCCTGTTTGAGCTGACCACGGGAGGTATTTTCGGTCTCCCCGAACTCCAGGGACTTGGGATCGACCTTGCGGCGCACGAAATGCGAGATCAGCATCTCCCTTATGGCCCGTATCTTCATCTCGTCTCCGGTAACCAGAGAGAGGATTTTCGTCTTGCGATTGAAGTCCATTTCCGTGATCACGCCCTTGAAGTCGTACCGGGTCTCGACTTCCTTGCGCACATTGTTCACCGCATTATCAACTTCCTGCAAATCGATTTCATTCACAATATCAAAAGATGGCATTTGTCCTCCTTTTGGTCTCGCCGTCTATCGTAACATGGACGCATGCTGACCTCAAAATCCCATCGTCGTCAAGCTTCCCAAACAAATGTATTCCCCCGGAAAGATAATCACCACCTTGGGAAACCACATATTTCCTCAACGGATTCAGACACGTTCACAACGATCCTCCCGGCAATCAGGAGCAGACATAACAGATTGTCAACAAAGCATTTGACATTCCATCATTCTCTACTATGAAGTAAGCTACTTTGTCTGACGGTTTACAGCGTTATCAATGACCCTATTATAGCTATGGAGTAAAAATGGAAGATTATCTGAAGCAAGCAATCGAAATCGTGAAGGCCCAGGCTTCTGTCCGCAACATGAACGAAGACGAAATCACCTCAATGATCCGCGCCCTGACGCAGAGCATCCGTGGTGTCGCCGAAGGCGTTGTCCCCGTTGTCGACACTGAACCCGCCGTGGATCCCAAGAACGCCATCCGTGAAAAGAGCGTCATCTGCTGCGAATGCGGCAAGTCCTTTAAGGTCCTGACCAAGCGCCACCTGGCCACCCACGGTCTGACCCCCGAAGAGTACCGCGAAAAGTACGGCTACAAGAAGGGCACCTCCCTGGTCGCCAAGTCCCTGGCCCGCGACCGTCGCAAGACCATGCAGGGCATGAAGCTCTGGGAAAAGCGCAAGAAGGCCGTCAAGACCCCCGCGTAACGCAGAAAACCCTCGTCACCGAGGGTTTTTTCATTTCCGGAGTCCGGGATTCATGCGCTGCGGCGCTCAAGCAGGCGATCGCGGAGCAGGTCGATGCGCTCCAGAAGATTCTCCACGGAACAGGGCTTGAGCAGAAAGTCGTCGGCGCCAGCGCGCATGGCTTCCAGGGCCAAGCCCGTATGGGCGTGACCGGACAGGATGATCACCCCGAAATCCTCGCCCTTCAGTCGGCGCATCTCCCGCAGCACCTCGATCCCGCCCAGGTCCGGCATCTTCATGTCCAGAACCACTATGTCAACGGGGTGATTCCCGAACCAGTCCAGGCCTGCCCGGCCCGAGGACGCCGTGGCCACGTCGAGCTTCTTGCGCCGCAGGTACTTGGCCATGGTGCCCAGAAACTCTTCCTCGTCATCCACAAACAAGAGCTTGCAGTCTTCAAGAGAACTCATGGCCTCTCCATGGGATCATGCCTGAGCGGGACAGGCGATGTCGCCCAGCCGCACGGGCGAATCCGCGGGAATCCGTATTCTGATTTCATTGCGGTCGCAGGACAGCACCGTCCCCTGTCCGAGGTCGCCGCGCAGGGGATGCGTGAACCTGAACGGCGCACCTTCCTCCACGCTTGAGCACGAGCGCATCTCCACTTCCGCTTCCAGGTATCCGTCGATCTTCCGCAGTCTGAATATCTCCCCACACCCGTGCTCCGCAAGCAGTTCATGCCACTTCCTGCCCAGCAGGTAATTGCCGCCGGCTGTCGCAAGTCCGAAAAAACCAAGCACTGCGGCCACTATCAATGGTTCGGCCGCGGTCCAGCGTGTCACGAGGGAGGGGGAATCGGCCTGCCTGGCCTTGGCGCTGGTGAAGACGCGGACGGTGAAGACCAGGGCCGGGTTCTGCTTTTCCCCAAACCTGTCGCGGACCTTGAACACGTAGGTTCCGGGGCGCGGCACGGGACTGACTTCAAAATATCCGCGCCACATGCCACCGCCGAAGAGATAGCCCGTGAAAACGGCTTCGGGCACCAGGCGCAGGGAGCCGTCGAAGGCGCCGCCCTCAATCACGAAATCCCTGATCCGCTCGGTCTTTGGAGGCATGGGGCCGCTCACCACGTAGCGTTCACCCGGGATGAGTCGCACCTGCCCCGATCCACCGAAAATTCCGCCGCGCAGGCCGTCGAAAAGGATCAGCAGGGTCAGGACCAGCAGAATCATGGCCACGGTGCCGCTGGCGCGCTGGAGGCGCCAGATCCGCTGGGCACGGATCACGCCGCATCCCCGCACATGGAATCCGCGCTGCGCCGCAGCTTCCGCTTGGCCGCGAACCCCAGGACAATGATGGGCAGCAGCAGGCTCCCGAAAACCCTGAGGAAGACAAGGGTGAACTCCTCGGGATTCTGCGCGGCCATGTACATGGCAACGGTCAGCGCCCCGAGAACCAGGGCGTTGATGGACAGGACGAGGATCTTGTGCAGCAGGAAAAATCTGTATTCGCTCACGTCGGACTCCTTAAAGGGGGATGCGCGGGACGTCCAGGAGGGCGGTTGTCCACCCCGCGCATCCCCGAGGCGTTACTTCTTGAAGATGTCGGTCTTGCTGACGTTCATGAAGCGGATGGCTTCGCCTTCCGTCTTGTAGTACACCCGCACCTCGTCGCCGGCGTCCCAGGTGCTCTCGGGAAACCCGAAGTACTCTTCAGGCACGCTGAAGGTGGCGAGCATCTTCTGGCGACCTGAATAGACGGTGACGGTCTTATTGTCCTGATCGACCACGGGGAACTTCTTGGCCACGTTCTTGTCCTTGTCGAAAACCAGGGGGTGGTCCTTGGCGATGTCCTTCTGCACGTCCACGATGGTGATGGGCAGATCTTCAAGGGCCTGGTTGTTGGGATTGAAGATGCGGATGACCTTCTTGTCCACGTCCAGCTTCATGCGATACCCGGCCTTGGGGTCCGCGCCGCGCTCGGCCGGATCCGTAGGCATCTTGTACGTGTGCGGAGGCAGAATCGAATAGTCGGGATTCTGGGAATCCATGGCCTTGTCCTGGATCACGGTCACGGTCTGCTTGTCCTTGTCGAAGGCGATGACCCGTCCCTGATCCACCTTGCCGTATTCATCGCACCCAAGGACACCGAAGGTCAGCAGCGCGATGGCGAGTCCGAGCAGTATGCGTCTGGTATTCATGTTCAACTCCTTATCTGATTGCGGGCTAGTTCCTGCGGTTCTTGGCAGCCAGTTCCATCTTAACGCCCTGGACCATGCGCACGAAGATGTAGATGGACATGCAGCTCACCAAGCCGAGGACCAGGACCGTCGACGCATTATTGAGCAGGTTCTTGTAGGCGGGCAGCCAGGGCTGGACCAGCTTGAGCAGGATGGACACCGCGCAACCGATGACGGCCAGGCCGAAGGCGATGCGGATGCCATAGCCCTTGATGTACTTGGTGGCCACGGCGCCGACCTGGGCGCCCATGGCGGCGCCGACCAGCATGATCATGGCGGCGACGAGCTCGGTGCGGCCCTTCCAGGTGTAGGTGGCCGCGCCGTAAAGGCCGGAGATGGCCACTTCAAAGAGGTCGGTGCCGACGGCGACATGGGTCGGACAGCCGATCATGTAGATCAGGGCGGGCATGCGGATCAGACCGCCGCCGATGCCCAGGATGCCGGCCAGCCAGCCGGTGAAGAAACTGACGAAGATGGGCAGCCAGGCGGAACAGTAGATGCCGGCTTCCTTCAGGTGAACCATCGGGGGAATCTTGATCTTGTGGAGAGCCTTGTGCCACTCGACGCCGGTCTCGAGGCCGGTCAGCTTCTCGCCGCGGGCGAGGGCAGCGCGCTCCTTGGCCTTGCGCTTGGCGACATCATGGAAGACCATCCAGGCAATGAAGGCCAGAAGCACGATGTAGATCCAGCGCACGACTTTCTCGACACTGCCGATGCGTTCCAGCCACATGACCATCTGGGCCCCGGCCTCGAAGCCGACCACGGTGCCCACCAGCATGATCAGACCCAGTTTGTAGTCGACGTTGCCGAACTTGCCGTGGCGCATGGTGGAAATGAGAGACTTGCCCGCCATGTGCGCGATGTCGGTGCCGATGGCGAAGGCCATGGGGAAACCGAGAATGTTGAGACCGGGCGTGACCATCCACGCCCCGCCCATGCCGAAGAAACCGCCGATGATGCCGACGCCGACTCCGAGGATAATGAGGCCGGGCCAGAAAATTTTAACGCCTGCGATGGGCATGAGGACATAGAGCCAATCCATGGTTTATCTCCTTGGTCGATGGTGTACGGTTTAGTGTTCCGCCAGATTGCGGGACTTCAGGTCGATGCCGATCCAGCTCATGATGATGTCGGCCAGGACACCGAACACCACGCCAGTGATCGGGATCAGGACGACCGTCAGGATCATGAACTGAAAATGACTCTCATTGTACAGATTGGCCCACCAAGCCAGAATCCCGGTCAGCTTCCGGGTGTCCGCCACCAGCACGATGGGAGCCGCGCCTCCACCGCCGGCCGCCAGGGCGAAACCGGGACACAGCAGGACCATTGCCATCAGTGACCACCAGAGCCTGTTCAATCTTGCTTTCATCATAACCTCCAGAATGTTTGCTTCCCCGGTCCGGCCTCAGCCTCATTCAAGGCTTCCAGCCCGGACCTCTCCCCTGCCGTTTCGTTTCAGAAGTTCTTCCCGTCATGCAAATTCAACGGGTTAATCACGCATCTGTAGCCAAATTAGCAAAGGACGAGCCAAGGCGATCACGCATGAATTTTGCCCTGTATTTCAAGTGATTGAACATTCTTGTTGCGCAATTTTTCACAAGAGGACACTATACGCAAAAATATTTCGCGATAATCCAGCGACAACCCGGAGGACAGAAATGCCCTACTCCTACCCCCCCACGCTCGACCCGGTGCTCAACCTCGAAAAACCCGTGAAGGAATGGAGTATAACCCGCATCCTCCTGCTTCTGGGCACGCCGCTGGTGGCCGGAGTGCTCTTGGTCATGACCGTCTCGACCTACCGGATCTCCTCCCACTACCTGAATCGCGCCTACGCGCGAAACGCTCACACCAGGGCGCTGGCCCAGGCCCACGAGCTGCAGCAGCTGCTCAAGGACGCGCGCTATGAAATCCAGAATCTGGCGCGTTCCGATGTCTCGGCCCAGGCCATCCAGAAATACATGATGGACAAACCCGCGACAAAGCGGAACAAATACTGCGAAATCGCATTTCACGGCACTGCGCCACAGGACAACTACGTCCTATTGAACACGGGGGAGAAGGTCTGGAAGGTTCCGGACGAGCAGGCCGCGGGCGTCAAGTTCGGCGCCTTCACGCGCAGGGAGAGGATCGGGGGCAAGATCGAGGACTTCGTGCAGATCGAACAGCCCGTGCAGGCCTACTACACGTCGGTTCCGTACCTGGGCTCCGTTGAGAACATCGAGTTCTCGGTCATCAGGCTGAGCACGCCGGTGCTGGACGCGGAAAAGAGATTCCGGGGATACCTGACATTGTCCGTCGATATCATCGAGATTCAGCGGATCATGACCACCTTCTCCTCCAGGCAGTCGCCTCTCTACATCTTCCCCCAGGAAAAGGAGCAGGTCAGGAGCTTTTTCTTCGACGCAGCGGGATGGCTCATCTGCGAGACGGGGCAGGCCGGCAACCCGCACCTCAAAATCTCCATCGACGACATCCGCACGGGTCTGCAGGGCGATCTCGGCCGACCGGGATTCGCGACCGCGTTCCGGCCGAATCCGCAATACGAGAAATACTGGGCTGTGGTATCCGCCGTGCAGGCCGGTAAAGACGGCGAGATCGGATTTGCGAACTTCCTGAACGACCCAAGCAACACCGGCGGAGACCATTACCTCTATTATGTTCCAATCCGTTTCCAGGAGGAGGCCACGGGAAATCCGGTCATCCTCGGAGGGATCGGGTGCATCGACACAAGCTTCATGCTCAAGGCCTCGCGCTATGAAGTGGCCATGGCCCTCGGCATATCCTGGTTCGTGGCGCTCCTGCTCACCATCGCGGCGTTCGTTTATCTCAATCGAAGGATCAGCAACCCGCTGAAGAGACTGGCTTCCGCCACGGAACAAATAGCCATGGGCGACGATGCCGCCACCCTGGAACTGGCTCCGCTGCCCAAGGAGCTGCGTCACCTCCAGCACGTCATCAACATTCTTCTGCTGCAGCTGCAGACGGCCCGCAACGAGACCCGAATCCGCCAGGGCCTGATCTTCGACGAGATGCAGCGCCAGCCAGTCAGCCTCGATGCGCTGGCGGAAAACGCCTCAAGCAAAGAGTCGTCACGCTGCGCAGAGAAGGCCTTCGGCATCGTGGGTTCGAGCCAGGCGGTGCGCAACCTCAACGCCATGATCCACAAGGCGGCCCAGGTCATGGCCGACGTGCTGATCATCGGTGAAACCGGCACGGGCAAGGAGCTCACGGCCGAAGCGATCCACCGCGCCGGCACCCGCGCCACAGGCCCCTTCATTTCCATCAACTGCGGCGCGCTGGACGAAAACCTGCTCATGGACGCGCTCTTCGGACACGTGAAGGGCGCATTCTCCGAGGCCAAGACGGACCGCAAAGGCGCATTCCTCGCCGCTTCGGGCGGCACGCTGCACCTCGACGAAATCGGCAACGCATCGCCCAAGGTGCAGCAGTCCCTGTTGCGCGCCCTGGCGGCGCGCAGAATCCGTCCCCTGGGCAGCGATCAGGACCAGCCCTTCGACGCGCGCGTCGTGGCCGCCACCAACGTCGACCTGCTTGAATCCGCACGCAACGGGAAGTTCCGCGAAGACCTCTACTACCGGCTGGCCGTCATCACCATCTCGACCCCACCCTTGCGCGATCGCAGGGAGGACATCCCCGCCCTGGTCCGCTCGTTCATGCGTGAGCACACCCGGGGCACGACTCCGCCGGACATCAGCCGCGGTGCCCTGGACAAGCTGCTGCAGCACGACTGGCCGGGAAACATCCGCGAATTGAAGAACTGCATCACCCGCGCCATGACCTTTGCCGAAGGCAACCTCCTGCTGGCGGACCACATCGAGTTCGGTCAGAACCGCGCAGCCGGCCCCGCATCGGAGCCAGCCACGGCCCAGGGTCCTGCAGTCCAGGCCAAGACTCCGGCCGGTTCAAGAAACGGGAGCAGCCCGGAACCGCTCGCCACGACAACGCCGGAAGGGCCGCAAAGCCCCTCCGCGCACACGTCGTCCGCACTGCCCGAGGCGGTCCTGGCCACCCTGAACCCGCGGCAAGTCAAGGCCTGGCCCTCGATTGCCGCCAATGGTGGCACGAACCGTGCTTTGTATGAAAGCGCCGTCGGGGAGGAGATTTCGGTCAGAACCGCGCAATACGATTTGCAGGATCTGGTCAACAAGGGCTTGCTGAAGAAAACCGGCAAGGGCCCGTCCTCGCGGTACGTCGTGGCCGGCCGCACCCCATAACACACATCCGGGAGACTGCATCATGGGATTCCGGGATCTGATCCAGGCGCTGCTCCCCCAAAAAAAAGCCGGGCAGGAGAACGAAGCCGTGCTGCGTTCCTTCCGCCTGCAATACACGCATTTCAAGGACCTGCTCCTGTCCAATGCGGAACTCGGCACGATCATGGCGGAGATCGACGAGAAGCTGAAAGGGGCGGCCCTGTTCGGAATGAACGAGATCCGGGCGCTGGCCACCAGAAGCGTCTTCCACACCATGCGCATGGTCACCGCCCTGAACGCCATCTCGGGAGACCGCTACGGCACGCTGCCGGCCATGGTGGAACACATCAACGCCCGCATCAGCGCCATCCTGGACAGCAAACCCCAGCCCGTCATCACGGAATACACGTTTCCCCTGTCGGCCGTGAACAAAGGCTTGGTGGATGTCGTCGGCGGCAAATGCGCAAACCTCGGAGAAATGCGCAATCGCGCAAACATCCCCACTCCGGCCGGTTTCGCGATTACCACGGCCGCCTACGAAGCTTTTCTGCGCGGCGAGGGTCTGCGGGATGAAATTTTGAAGCAGCTCCGCGAAGCCAGGGCGGACGCCCCCGCCACCGTGGTCGCCGCGTCCGAGGCCATATTCAGGACCATCAACCGTGTCGGCGTCCCCGAAGACGTCATGCGCGACATCCTGGACGCCTGGGACCAGAGCTTTGCCGACCCCGTATCAACCCGGGCGGCCTTGCGCTCCAGCGCCATCGGCGAGGACGGCATCCTCTCCTTCTCCGGACAGTACCGGACCATCCTCGGCGTCACGCGGGAAACACTGGAGAACGCCTTCCGCGAGGTCCTCGCCAGCCTCTTCTCGCCCCGCGCCATCACCTACCGCATCCATCACGGCGTGTCCTTCGAGCACTGCGCCATGGGCATGGCCTGTATCGAAATGGTGGACGCCCTGGCCAGCGGAATCATCTTCTCGCGCCACCCCGTGAACCCCCTGTCCGACGAGATGGTCCTCAATGCCATCTGGGGCCTTGGGGCCTATGCCGTGGACGGGATCATCGAGCCCGACACCTGGCACGTCAGGCCGGGACCCGTCCCCCATATCGCTATGCAGCATGTCGCCGACAAACGGGTGCGCCTCGTCTCCGACGCGGCAGGCAAGCATGAGGAGGCGGTTCCGGAGGCATTGCGCACCGCGCCTTGCCTGAGCACCGCGCAGGTCCTGGAGCTTGCAGCCATCGCGTCCCGTCTGGAAGGACATTACCACCATCCTCAGGACATCGAGTGGGCCCTGGACCGGGACGGGCGGATCATGATCCTGCAAAGCAGGCCCATGCGGCTGGCCCACGCCCACCACAACGGCCTGGCTACCACCGCCATCGAAGGCGCGCAGCTGCTCATCGACCAGGCGGACATCGCCTGCGCCGGCATCGGCTCGGGACAGGCCGTCCTGGCTCAAAACCTCGACAATCTCGCCGATTTTCCGGAGGGCGGCATCCTCATCGCACCCCACTCGCTCCCCAACTACGTCCTGGTCATGAACCGCGCCCAGGCCATCGTCACCGAGGCCGGCAGCATCACCGGGCACATGGCTTCCCTGGCACGCGAGTTCGATGTCCCGACCATCCTCAACGCCAGGCTCGCCACCACGAAAATCCTCGACGGACAGACCCTGACCGTGGACGCCATCACCGGCCGGGTCTATGCCGGGGTCGTCCCCGAACTCATGACCTTCAAGTCGGCGCAGCGCTTCAGAATCGCCGATTCCCCGGTGCACGCCATCCTGCGTCAGGTCGCCGACCAGATCGTCCCCCTGCACCTGCTCGACCCGAAGTCGCCGGTCTTCAAACCCGAGTCCTGCACCACCCTGCACGACGTCATGCGCTTCGTGCACGAACTCTGCTACACGGAAATGTTTCGCATCAGCGACCGGGCCTCGGACGCCGGTGCCGTTTCCTGCCAGCTCAAGGCCAAACTGCCCATCGACCTGCACCTCATCGACCTCGGCGGAGGGCTGAGGGACGTCTACGGCCCATACGTATTTCCCGAACAGGTCACCTCGGCACCCCTGGCCGCCCTCCTGTCCGGGATGCTGCGCCCCGAGGTCCACGTTCGCGGACCACGCCCCATCGACGTGGGCGGTTTCCTCTCGGTCATGACCCAGCACATGCTCGAACCCCCGACGGTCCAGGCCCAGCGCTTCGGCGAACGCAGCTACGGCATCGTCTCCGACACCTACCTGAACTTCAGCTCGCGCGTGGGCTACCACTACAGCGTCGTGGACGCCTACTGCGGCGAGACCGTGTCCAAGAACTACATCACCTTCCAGTTCAAGGGCGGGGCCGCCGACGAGATCCGCCGCGAACGCCGCGTGCGCTGCATCGCCCTGATCCTGAGCCGCCTGGGCTTCACCACCGACGTGCGCGGCGACATGACCCAGGCCCGGTTCCAGAAATTCTCGCGGGAAGAGACCTGTGAACGCCTGGACCAGCTGGGCCGCCTGCTCATCGTCACCCGGCAGATGGACATGCTCATGACCAGCGAAGCCGCCGTGATGGCCATGGCCGACAACTTCATGGCTGGCGACTACCACTAGGCAGGTTGCCCGCCCTCCCGCACAGCACTGGACACGTCGCCAGTCCCATGCCCCACCCGCCTGTGCACGTCATGCCCTCGGATGCCGCCCGGCAACGATGCCTGGGATATTTGCCCTTAATTTGGGAAAAATGCCCGCTCCTGTGGTTTAAAATGACCAGAAAATCGGGCGCGGATCCTATCGACACGACCTTTCCATATCCATAGATAATCTATTGAATTTCTTCATGCGTCAGCGTCGCCGGGCCCAGGTCCGGACAGATGTGCAGCGTCACCACGCAAGGTCAGACCGCCTTCGTGGTGACGTCCGCGTTCAGGGGAAATATACACTCAAATTTGCATACGGGAGACGAAAACGATGATCCAATGGCCCAAAAGCAACGATGTTCTCGGCACCACCAACCGCGGAAACCCGGCCGAATCCGGCCTGTGCACGTTATGCCGCTCGGACTGTGCCGGAAAATGTGAAACCTGGATGTCCTGCCTCAAGGGGCGGCACATGCTCTATCCCCGGGATTTCGGCTCCGTCACCGCCGGCAGCGCGAACACATGTCATGTCGGCGTGAGCTACAATTCCCTGCGCATCCAGGGTTTCAGCTACGGTGCCCAGGGCGTCGCCGCAGGGCGCACCACCAATCCCGATGATTGTCTCTTCACCAACGTCTCCCTGGAAACGTCCTTTGGCGCCACGGAAAAGACCAAGGTGCGCATGCCGCTCATGACCGGCGCCCTGGGTTCCACCTTCATCGCCGCCAAATACTGGGACTCCTTTGCCGCCGGTTGCGCTCTGGTCGGCATCCCGATCGTGGTCGGTGAAAACGTGGTCGGCGTGGACCGCGCCTCCAGCATGTCCGGCGGCCGCATCGAGAAATCCCCGGAACTGGACCGCCGCATCGAGATCTACAACCGCTACTCCGACGGCTACGGCACCATGATCGTGCAGCTCAACGTCGAGGACGCGCGCAACGGCGTGGCCGAATACGTCATCGAAAAGTACGGCAACAAGGTCTGCATCGAGCTCAAATGGGGCCAGGGTGCCAAGAACATCGGCGGCGAGATCGAGGTCACGAGCCTGGACTACGCCCTGTTCCTGAAAAAGCGCGGCTACCTGGTCGATCCGGACCCGGAACTTCCCGAAGTGCAGGAAGCATTCAAGGCCGGAGCCATCAAGGGCTTTGCCCGTCACAGCCGCCTGGGCTACACCGACCTGCCGTCCTCCGATGCCGTGCACCAGAACTTCATGGAAACTGTGGCCTACCTGCGCGGGCTCGGCTACACCAAGATCTCGCTCAAGACCGGCTCCTATGGCATGGAAGCCCTGGCCATGGCCATCAAGTATGCCACCGACGCCAATCTCGACCTGCTGACCATCGACGGTTCCGGCGGCGGCACGGGCATGAGCCCCTGGAACATGATGGAGACCTGGGGCGTGCCCTCCGTCCTGCTGCACGCCAAGGCCATTGAGTACGGCAACATCCTGGCCTCCCAGGGCAAGAAGGTCGTGGACATGTCCTTTGCCGGCGGCTTGGCCCGCGAAGACCACATCTTCAAGGCCCTGGCCCTGGGCGCCCCCTTCGTCAAACTGATCTGCATGGGCCGCACCCTCATGATCCCAGGTTTCCTGGGCTCCAACATCGAAGGCGCGCTGAATCCCGAACGCAAGGAAAAAGTCGCCGGCAACTGGGACACCCTGCCCAAGACCGTGCGCGACATCGGCGAAAGCCCCGAGCAGATCTTTGCCGGCTACGAGTCCCTCAAGGCCAAGATCGGAGCCGACGAGATGAAGACCGTGCCCTACGGCGCCATCGCCGCCTGGACCCTGGCCGACAAGCTCGGCGCGGGCCTGCAGCAGCTCCTGGCCGGTGCACGCAAATTCTCGGTCACCGAGATCACCCGAGGGGACATCGTCTCCGCCAACCGCGAAACCGCGCACGAGACCGGCATCCGGTTCATTACCGACGTACAGGACGAAATCGCGCGCAAGATCCTGGCCTGATCCCAACAATCCCCAGGGGTGGACCGGCCGCATGCCGGTCCCGCCCCTGGCACCCTGCCCCATCCTGTGCTACACGGCCAACGCGCCCGTTGCCCAGGAGATACGCTCATGACCATCCACCCCGACACCACCGACAGTTTTCCCGCCTCAAGCGAGGAGTGGAGGATGTTTGTGGCCCAGAGCCGCAAGACCCACCACGATCTGCTCGAGCGCATAAAAGAGCTCAACTGCCTGTACGGGATCAGTCGGCTGGCCCAAAACCGCGAACAACCACTAGGCGAACTCCTGACAGGCATCGCCGACTTGATCCGCACTTCCTGGCAATATCCCGACATCGCCTGCGCCTCCATCCGCCTCGGCGACACGTGCCACAACTCCGGCAATTTCGTGCGCACCCGCTGGTGCCAGTCCAGCCCCATCATCATCGAGGCAGACGAATGCGGCACGGTCGAGGTCTGCTATCTGGAGGAACGTCCGGGCAGCGACGAGGGTCCGTTTCTGCGCGAGGAACGCAGCCTCATCGACGCCGTGGCCGACCAGATCGGCCGCATCGTCGCCCAGCGCCGGGCCGAGGAACAGATGCGCGCCCTGTCCCAGGAACTGATCATGGCCCAGGAAAATGAACGCCAGCGCATCGCCCGCGAACTGCACGACCACCTGGCCCAGGACCTCTCCCTGGCCCGAGCCGACCTGGAGCGCATCGGATGCGGCCTGCCCGAAGGGGGCCCCTGGCGCGCCCAGACCGGAGTCATCGCCGAGAGAATCGGCACGGCCATCCGCTCCATCCGGGACCTGGCTTACGGCCTGCTCCCGCCGGGGCTGACCGAGCTTGGCCTGGTCGAGACAGTGCTCGCGCATTGCGAGGACTTTTCCCTACGCCACGGCATCGCCGTCGATGTCTTTGCCGACGGACTTGGCGGAGTCGCCTTCGATTTCGACACCCAGATCAACATCTACCGCCTCATCCAGGAAGCTCTGAACAATGTGCGCAAACATGCCAAGGCCAGCCGCGTGACCATCCGCCTGCTCGGGTCCTACCCGAATCTGTTGGTGCGCATCGAAGACGACGGCTGCGGAGCCGACATGGACCGCTGCCTGTCCCAGGCCGGCCGCACCAAACGCATGGGCCTGTGGAGCATGCGCGAGCGGGTCAAGCTCCTGGGCGGCAAGATCAGCTTTCGCTCCAAACCCGGACAAGGCCTGCACATCCGCATCGAAACCCCGCTCAACAGGAGCAGCAATGAGCACGCCTAAACGCATCCTCATCATCGACGATCACCCGCTCTACCGTGACGGCCTGAAAGCCCGCCTCGACACCAGACCCGACCTCTGCGTCGTCGGCGAGGCAGGAACCTGCGCCGAGGGACTGCGCCTGACCCAATCCCTGGCCCCGGACCTGGCGGTCATCGACATCTCCCTGCCCGACGGCAGCGGCATCGAACTCACCCGGGAACTGCGAGCCTCGCGGCCGGACCTGCCCGTGCTCATCGTCAGCATGCACGCCAAGCTCGATTTCATCGCCGCCGCCTTCCAGGCCGGAGCCAGCGGCTACATGTCCAAGGAATCGGGAGGCGAGGGAATCCTGCAAGCCATCGGCACCGTCCTCTCCGGCGGACAATACCTCGACGGCTCCCTCTCGCCCTCGGTGCTGCGCCGCCTGAGCGACATCTCCGGCCGCAAGGCCAAGACCCTGGACGAGTCCTACGGCAGCCTCTCGCTGCGCGAACAGCAGGTCATGCGCCTTCTGGCCGAAGGACTGACCCCGGAGGAGATCGCGGCCAAACTCTTCGTGTCCCGCAAGACCATCCTCAACCACCGCTACGCCATCATGACCAAACTTGGCATAAAAAGCCCCGTGGCCTTCGTACGCCACGCCGCACGCCTCGGGCTGATTGAAATAGACGACTGATCCGGCGTTCGCGAAATTTCGGCGTCAACGCCATTTGCGTCTTTACCCTGACGGGCGATCATGGTTACAGATGAACGAGAACGCCGCGAGGGCTCCCACCACGCAGGCCAAAGTTCAAACAGCCCGTTTTCATCAAGGACTTCTTCATGCTCCGCTCTTTAGCCTTTCTGCTGCTGGTCGTCCTGCTGGTTCTGGCCAACGGCTTTTTCGTGGCTTCGGAATTCGCCCTCGTGGGCGTGCGACGTTCTCGTATCGCAACCCTTGCGGACAGCGGTAACAGAAAAGCCAAACTGCTGCTGCGCCTCATCGATCACCTGAACGCCTACATCTCCGCCACCCAGCTGGGCATCACCCTGTCCTCCCTTGCCCTGGGCTGGATCGGCGAACCCGCCATCGCCGAGCTGCTGCACCCACTGCTCGAAGGCCGAGTGCCCCCCGCCGTGCTGCACTCCATCTCATTCGCCATCGCCTTCAGCCTGATCACCTTCCTGCACATCGTGCTCGGAGAGCTCGCGCCCAAGACCATCGCCCTGGAACGGGCCGAGAAAACCGCCCTGGCCATCGCGCTGCCCATGGAAATCTTCTACCGCATCTTCTACTGGCCCATCCGCCTGCTGGACTGGTCCGGTACGCGCACGGTGCGCCTGCTCGGCTTCACCCCCAGCGCCACCCACGGCTCGGTCTACACCGAGGACGAACTGCGCATGCTCATCGACGCCAGTTACTCCAGCGGACAGATCGAGGAGGAAAAACGCCGCCTCATCCGCCGCGCCTTCGACTTCAACACCACCGAGGCCTGCGAGGCCATGATCCCGCGCTCCGAGATCGCGGCCCTGCCCGTCACCTCCACCCTGGACGAAGTCCTCGAAGCCTTCCGGATTCATGGCTACTCCCGCCTGCCCGTCTACGGCGAGGACCTGGACGATGTCGTCGGCGTGCTCTTCCGCCAGGACATGGAACCGTTCATGTCCCGCGAACCGGGACTGGTCTTCTCCATGACCGCCCTGCTGCACCCGCCCGCCTTCGTGCCCTCGGGCAAACGCCTGGGCAGCCTCTTAAAGCAGATGCAGGCCACACGCACCCACCTGATCTTCGTCATGGACGAATACGGCGGACTCGAAGGTCTGGTCACCCTGGAAGATGTGCTGGAAGAAATCGTCGGGGAGATCAACGACGAATATGACGAAGAAGTGCGTTCACAGATCGTGCGCGACGGCGCGGCGTTCATCCTCGACGGAATGCTCGCCGTGCGCGACGCCAATCGCAAGCTCGGACTCAGATTGCCTGAGGACGAGGCCTACACCACCGTGGCCGGATTCCTCCTGGCCCAGGCCGGACGGGTCCTTGAACCGGGAGACATCGTACCCGTCAAGGACGGCGAGTTCAAAGTCGAGCGCGTCGAAAGACGCCGCATCACCCGCATCCGCTTCACCCCCGAAGCGCGTCAGACGAGTTGAAAGCCATGGATTCCCGCCTGCGCGGGAATGACAAGGCAGCAGTGCGCCCAACCACAATATTTCCCGTACACTCCCCTCGAAAAGGCTCCCCGCGTAACTCGCGCTACGAGCGGGCCGGGGTGTTTCGGGGCGGAGCCGTCGACGCCCTTGCTCTTTGATCCATATGCGCATATTTTATCCACATACTTCATACAGGAGAGATGCGCATGAATCTCGCATATAACACTCAGGCACCCAAGAAACCGACCAACGTCAGCATCAACAGCGATCTGCTCGCCAAGGCCAAAGCCTTGAAAATCAATGTGTCCGCGACGCTTGAAACCGCCCTGGCCGACATCGTCGCGACCCGTCAGCGTACATTGTGGAAAGAGGAAAACCGCTCGGCCATCGAAGCATACAATCAGTTGGTTGAAGATGCCGGTGCCGCCGGTGACGGCATGCGGAGTTTTTAGATGGCGCAATTCACGGTCTATGCAAATCCGAACCGTTCCACTCGCGCGACCTACCCGTACCTGCTGGACATCCAGTCCGATCTTCTGGACGACCTGCGCACAACTGTCGTCATCCCCCTGTCTCCGCTCCGCCTTGCCGGCAAGGCCGCCATCTCCAGGCTCTGCCCAGTGCTGGACATCGACGGCGAATCGTACGTCGCACTCACGCAGCAACTGGCCGGTGTGGACAGAAAAATCCTCGGCAAGGCAATCTGCGATCTTGGCCGCTACCGATCAGACATCATCGCCGCCCTGGATTTCATCGTTTCAGGCATCTGAAACCCTGGCGAAACAAAATGCCTCCGGCGAACAGATAATTTTAAAGAGTTGAAAGGCATGGATTCCCGCCTGCGCGGGAATGACACGGCAACAGTGCGGCCAACCACATTGTTTCTCGTACACTTCGCTCGAAAAGGCTTCCCGCGTAACTCGCGATACGAGCGGGCCGGGGTGTTTCGGGGCGGGGCCGTCGACTGTCTGACTGATCCAGGCATCGTTTGTTTCCTGGCCGTTGACCGCAAAAAACACGGAAGGATGCCGAAAACTCAAGGCCGGGAAGCATTACGAGGCCGGAGAAGGAGTTTCGGCGGACCCGACCCGGAACGCACCGGATCGCGGCCGCCCTGCGCCAAAAGAGTTTCGGCGGACCCGACCCGAAACGCACCGGATCGCGGCCGCACGAAGAAACAGGATGCCTTCAGCGAGCAGGTCATTTTAAAGAGTCGAAAGGCATGGATTCCCGCCTGCGCGGGAATGACACAGCAACAGTGCGGCCAACCACATTGTTTCTCGTACACTTCGCTCGAAAAGGCTTCCCGCGTAACTCGCGTTACGAGCGGGCCGGGGTGTTTCGGGGCGGGGCCGTCGACTGTCTGACTGATCCAGGCATCGTTTGTTTCCTGGCCGTTGACCGCAAAAAACACGGAAGGATGCCGAAAACTCAAGGCCGGGAAGCATTACGAGGCCGGAGAAGGAGTTTCGACGGCCCCGACCCGGAACGCCCCGGATCGCGACCGCACGAAGAAACAGGATGCCTTCGGCGGGCAGGTCATTTCAAGGAGTTGAAAATCATGGATTCCCGCCTGCGCGGGAATGACTTGGCAGCAGTGCGCCCAACCACTTTATTTCCCTTGCGTTTCGATCAAAAAAAGCCCCCGACACGCTTCGTCTCTATGACCATTTTCCAGACACAGCCTCTTCCATCAGCCTAAATATCGATCTTGGTCCCCGAATACGTGAAGGCATTCCTGTTCATTTTTATGAACGAACCCTTGTCGATACCCACCGCCTTGCCGCACTGGCACCAGACCTTGCCGTCCCGCTCCTCCAGAATCCAGACCTTCTCGATCCGCTCCCGGTGGCACCGCAGCACCTCGCCCGGTCCCAGCTTGCGATAGCGCCACAATTTCTTGCGACACGCCGCGCACTTGATGATCAGCATTATTCCGGTACGCTCTCCATCCCGGCCCATTTCGGTTCGTGCAGGGGCAGGATGTGGTCGGCCAGGGTCTTGGCCCGGGTCAGGGTTTCGTAGGCTTCATAGGCATTGACGTGGGTGCCGGGGGGGATGACCTCCATCTCCATGGCCGTAACTGCCTTGGGGGGATAAAGATTTTCCAGAATGGTGCAGAATCCGCAGATGAGGACGCTGCCCTTGTCCGTCTCCACGCGCACGGACATGCCGCCCTCGGTGTGGGCCGGTGTGTGAATCATGGTGATGCCGGGCGCGATCTCCGTGTCGCCCGTCAAAGGCACGATCTGACCGTTCTCCTCCGCCTCCTCGATGTAGTCCTCCAGATAGCGGAAATCGAGAGGGTGCGGGTCGTGGATGCGCGCAAGCTCCTTTTCATGGACGTAGATCTTCGCGTTCACGCACCGTGCGTCGTTCTCGCAGTGGTCGTTATGCAGGTGGGTGTGCAGGACGATGTCGATGTCCTCGGGCGTCAGGCCGTAACGGGCCAGCCCCTCGTCGAAGGTATGGATCTTCCCGCCGATGGCCTTTTCCCGCTCCTCTGAGATCACCGGGTGCATCTCCCCCGTATCCACCAGGATCTTCTTGTCCCCGCCTTCCAGATACCAGCAGTAGATGGGGATGGTGTAGGGCGTGCCATAATCGTGCTGATAGGTCATCATGCCCTTGTCGAAGACCTTGGTGCCCATGACTATGGGATGAATGATGTAGGTCATGCAATGCTCCGGGGGATGGCGTCGCGGCCGGAAAGCCGCGAACGCATGTATATCAGGGCTCGGACGTATCCAAGCGAAATCCACTGTAGCCGGTGTGCACGGGACAGTCCAGATGATCGCGCAGATAGGCGATAGCCCCCTCCCCTGTACAATGACACGGGACCAGCAGTCCGGGCTGCATGTCACGCAGGGCCCGCGCGGTCATTTCCAGACGCTCACGGCTGGCCGAGCCAAGGTGAAGACCGCCGATCACGGCGCGGATGCGGCTCTCGCCGGTGATTTCCCGCAGATGGGTGAGGGTGTTGATCAGGCCCGCGTGACAGCAGCCCACGCAGACGATCAGCCCCTTTTCGGTGCTGATCCACAGGGCCTGGTCGTCATCGACGGGATCGGAACGCAGGCCATGGGGATCAAAATAGAATGGTCCCCCCGCATCCTCGAAATCCGTCCACCTCGGGATGAAACCGCTCAGGCCGATTCCATCTCCGAGCAACTGTGCCCCGCCATTCCAGAACATGCGTTCCGGAGGCAGAGTCGCCAGGGCCCGCATCGAGAACATGGGCATGCGGATGTCCCGGGCCTCGCCGCCCGAGATGCTGTAGCGGGGCTCGGTCACGCCCGAATGGCAGTACACCCGCACTTTCGGCGCGGCCCCGAGCACCATGGGCACCGCGCCGGTATGATCGTAATGGCCATGGCTCAGGACCAGCGCGTCGGCGCGGCCCAAATCTATCTCAAGCGCACGGACGTTTTCGGCCAGGGCGGTGCCCTGGCCGGTGTCGAGCAAGATGCGCCCGTCGCCATGTTCTATCCACAAGGCGAAGCCATGCTCCGCCAGACATCCGAAGCCGGCCTGATTGTCGACCAGCACCGTCAGCACGGTCTTGTGCATGATGAATCTCCGGGATCAGGCATCCTGTTTGACGGTTGGCAGCTCCAAAAGCGGTGCGACAACACTGCGCATGAGTACTGCCGTCGGGCTTGCGGCATGGTGCATGACGAACGCCTGTCCCATGTCGCCGGCTTCGGCCACCATCGGATCGATGGGGATGGAACCGAGAAAGGGAACGCCCATGTCCTCAGCCATGAGCCGTCCGCCGCCGGAACGCAGGATATGGGTCAGCTCTCCGCACTTGGGACACACGAATCCGCTCATGTTCTCGACCACGCCCAGCACCTTCATGCCGACCTGCGCGCAGAAAGTGATGGACTTGCGCACGTCCATGGCCGCCACGCGCTGCGGCGTGGTCACCACCACGGCTCCGTCGATGGGGTTGATGAGCTGGCAGATGGACAGAGGCTCGTCGCCGGTGCCGGGAGGCGCGTCGATGATCAGGTAATCCAGATCGCCCCAGGCCACGTCCTTCAGAAACTGCTTGATGACGTTGCCCTTGACCGGACCGCGCCAGATGACCGCGTCGTCAGGATTGCGCAACAAAAAGCCCATGGACATGACCTTCAGGTGCCCAAGCTCCACCGGCATGAGGCCGTCGGGACCGGCTTCGATGTTCGCCCCTTCCAGGCCGAGCATGGTCGGCACGCTGGGTCCATGGATGTCGACATCGAGGAGCCCGACCTTCTTGCCCGCGAGCATGAGTCCCATGGCCAGGTTCACGGCCACGGTGCTTTTTCCTACGCCACCCTTGCCGGACATGACCATGATCTTGTGCCCGATATGGCACAGCCGGGATTGCAGGGCCCGACGGTCCTCGAAATCCTGATCGTTCTCACCCAGCTCGCGCTTGGCCGCCGAGCAGTTGGAATCCTTGCATGAATCGCACGAACTGGCCCTGGGGGCGCTGTTTTCCATATTCTCCATTCAGTTACTCCACGATACGCGGTTAGTTGTTCAATTCTTCCAAACGGCGGCCAAGCCGCCCCTGTTCATCCTTCAACTCCCAAGCCCGCAAGACTTCGGTTTCGACACTTTCCACTGCTCCCGCATCCCGGGCGGAAAAAAACTTCCAGAGACGGAGGTCAGTCGACGGTGGACGAACCGTCCTTGCCCGAATCCTTCTCCGGCCCGCCGCGCAAATCCCGGCCCCGCCTGTTGCGGATTCGCGCGCAGCCCGGCTCCCCATCCGCCCAGCCGTCCAGGCTCCGCAGGCCTGAGCCCGTCCTTGCCGGGGATGGTTCCGGATCTGCCCTGCGTGATTGCTGCTGCATGCCCCTTTGACGCCCAAGACCTCTGCCCCGGCAGCCGGGCATGTCAAAACTTTCGTCCAGATCGCCACGCTCCCAGGCCGTAATGACCCGTTCCAGATCGCCGGTCACGAATCCGACAACCTTGATTCCTCCGGCCACGAGAGCTTCCTGCATGGGTCTGGAAATGGCCCCGCAAATAAGCGTCCCGACGTCCAGGCGGAGCAGGTCCTCGGCCCTGTGCAAGGGCTCGCCGCGCGACAGGACATGCTCTTCCCGCTCGCGGACCCCTTCGGCCAGCAAAAGGATGCGCCCGCCGACGTCAAAGACCGGCGCGATACGATCCTGCCATTGATGCAAGGCAATGCGCGACATTATGGCTCCTCTTTCCGTATTGCGAAGCATGAGGCGTGCCGCCGGACAAATGCACACAAAAAAAGAGACAACATACTGATAATAAAGAATATTACATACGAAAGAAAAAACATGGAGAGGCGCGAACGCACCACAAGGGGACAAATGGGTAGCGCCAAGGCTACTCTTTCGGGGAGGATCGACCGTCGCGTTCGGGCAGGGCCATGCCGAGGCGCTTCATGCGTCGAAAAAGCGTGGTCTTATGGATGCCCAGCTCACGCGCGGCGGCCAGGCGATTGAAGTCGTTGCGCTCCAGGGCCGCGTGAATGGCCTGCCTGTCGAGCATGTCGTGCATGGCGCGGCCTTCGCCGAAGTGTCCGCCAGGGGCCAGCAGGGTCAGTTCGTCCGGCAGGTGGTCGATGTCGATGCGCCCTTCGCCGCAAAGCACGAAGGCCCTCTCGATGCAGTTCCCAAGCTCCCGGATGTTGCCCGGCCAGTCATGGGCCATGAGCAGGGACAGGGCCTCGGTGCCGATGCCCGTGACCGTGCGGCCCTGGATGCGGTTCAGGCGGCGGATGAACTGTTCCACCAGCAGGGGCAGATCGTCCTTGCGTTCACGCAAGGGGGGCAGCTCGAGGCGGATGACATTGATGCGGTAATAGAGGTCCTCGCGGAAATCACCGGCCCGGATAAGCTCCGCCAGATTGCGGTTGGTGGCCACGATGACGCGGGCGTCGGTGGATTCGGTCCTGGATGACCCCAGCGGTTCGAAGGTGCGCTCCTGCAAGACGCGCAACAGGCGCACCTGCAGGGCCGGACTGATTTCCCCGATCTCATCCAGAAAAATCGTCCCGCCCCGGGCCTGGGCAAAACGGCCCAGCCGGTCGCGGTTCGCCCCGGTGTAGGCTCCGGCCTTGACTCCGAAGAGCTCGGATTCAAGCAATGTGTCCGGCAGGGCCGCGCAGTTGACGGCGATGAAAGGTCCACCGGCATGAGCGCTCAGGGAATGGATGGTGCGGGCGAAGAGTTCCTTGCCGGTGCCGGTTTCGCCGGTGAGCAGGACCGTGCTTGGACTGGCGGCGATGGCCGGCAGCATGGAGAAGAGCTTGTGCATGCGCGGACTGCGGCTGAAGAGCTCACCGACATGGTAGCGGCCTTCGAGTTCGCGCTTCAAGGCATCGATTTCCGAAAGATCGCGGAATGTTTCGGCTCCGCCCATGACCTGGCCATTCTCGTCGCGGAACACTGCCGTGGACACGCTGATGGGGATGCGTTCCCCCTGGGCCGTAATGATGTACCCACAGGTGCCGATGCGCGGCCTGCCGCTCGAAAGCGTATCCTGCAGGGGGCAGTTGTCGCCGCACAGGCTGGAGCGGAAAACTTCGGAGCACAGCCGTCCGATGGCCTCGGAGCGGGGCACGCCGGTGATCTCTTCGGCGGCGCGATTGAAGGACGTGACGCGCCATTCAAGATCGACGGTGAACACCCCATCCGAGATGCTCTCAAGGATGGCGTCCGTGGGCGTGCGTGCCGCTGTGTTCTTTGTGGACGGGGGCATGGCTTTTCTTGTCCCTCTCGGCAGGCCCGGTCAAGGGCGAGGGGAAACAAAGAAGGGCGGAAAGGAGACAATCCCTTCCGCCCCGCATGATGAATCAGGCCCGGCCTATACCTTGGCGGCGGTTTTCAGGTCCGCGACGGCGTCGGTCACTTCCCAGGGGAAGACGAAATCCTCGCGGCCAAAATGGCCGTAGCAGGCGCTCTTCCGGTAGATGGGCTGGATCAGGTTGAGTCTTTTGATGATGTAGTAGGGGCGCAGGTCGAAGACCGTGCGCACGGCCTTGGTCAGGACCTCATCCGGGACGACGCCCGTGCCGCCGGTGGTGACCAGCACGGAAACCGGCTCGGCCACGCCGATGGCGTAGGCGATCTGCACTTCGCAGGTGCCCGCCAGGCCAGCGGCCACGATGTTCTTGGCCACGTAGCGGGCCATGTAGGCGCCGGAGCGGTCGACCTTGGACGGGTCCTTGCCGGAGAAGGCGCCGCCGCCATGGTTGCCCATGCCGCCGTAGGTGTCGTTGATGATCTTGCGGCCGGTCAGGCCGCAGTCGGCCAGGGGCCCGCCAGCCACGAAACGGCCCGTGGTGTTGATGTAGATGCGGGTGTTCGCGTCCATCATGTCCTCGGGCATGACCTTGGCGATGACCTCGCGCTTGATGCCCTCGACGATCTCCTCGTAGGTCACCTCGGGGGTGTGCTGGGAGGAGACGACCACGTTGTCGATGCGCACGGGCTTGCCCTTGCGGTATTCGACGGAGACCTGGGTCTTGCCGTCGGGACGCAGGAAGTTCAGGATGCCGGACTTGCGCACCTCCGCCAGGCGGCGGCTCAGGCCGTGGGCATAGTAGATGGGCGCGGGCATGAGCGCGCTCGTCTCCGTGGTGGCGTATCCGAACATCATGCCCTGGTCGCCGGCGCCCTGATCCTCGGGCTTGGCGCGGTCAACGCCCATGGCGATGTCCGGGGACTGCTTGTCGATGGAGGACAGCACGGCGCAGGTGTTGGCGTCAAAGCCCATATCAGAGCTGACATAACCGATCTCGCGCACCGTGGAGCGCACGATCTCGGGCAGGTCGGCATAGGCTTCGGTCGTGATCTCACCGGCGATGACGGCCATGCCGGTGGTGACCAGGGTCTCGCAGGCCACGCGGGAACGGGGATCCTGGGCCAGCAGGCAGTCCAACACGGCGTCGGAGATCTGGTCCGCGATTTTATCGGGGTGTCCCTCGGTCACGGACTCGGACGTAAACAGATAATGATCGGCATTGAGAATCATGAAAAATCTCCTTCTTGCATGGGGAGGTTGTTAATAGCGGTAGTGATCGGGCTTGTACGGACCGGTCACGGGCACTCCGATGTAATCGGCCTGCTCCGTGGACAGGGTCTCAAGCTCCACGCCCAGACGCGCCAGATGCAGGCGGGCCACTTCCTCGTCCAGAATCTTGGGCAGAGTCATGACCTGCGGGGGATAATCGTTCTTGGCCAGATCGAGCTGGGCCAGAACCTGGTTGGTGAAGGAGTTGGACATGACGAAGCTGGGGTGGCCGGTGGCGCAGCCCAGATTCACCAGCCGGCCTTCGGCCAGGATGATGAGACTCTTGCCGGAAGGCAGGGTCCATTTGTCCACCTGCGGCTTGACCGTGACCTTGGTGCAGCCCGGTGTGTCTTCCAGGAAGCCCATGTCGATCTCGTTGTCGAAGTGACCGATGTTGCAGATGATGGCTTCATCCTTCATGGCCAGCATGTGCTCGCCGCGCACGACATGGTAATTGCCCGTGGCCGTGACGAAAATGTCCGCCTCCTGGCAACCCTTGGCCATGGTCGTGACCTCGTAGCCTTCCATGGCCGCCTGCAGCGCGCAGATGGGGTCAACCTCGGTGATGAGCACGCGCGCGCCGAAGCCGCGCATGGACTGGGCGCAGCCCTTGCCCACGTCGCCGTAGCCGCAGACCAGCACGACCTTGCCCGCGACCATGATGTCCGTGGCCCGCTTGATGCCGTCGGCCAGGGACTCGCGGCAGCCGTAGAGGTTGTCGAACTTGGACTTGGTCACGGAGTCATTGACGTTGAAGGCCGGGAAGAGCAACTCGCCGTTCTTGGCCATCTGATAGAGGCGATGCACGCCGGTGGTGGTCTCCTCGGACACGCCGCGGATGCGGGCGGCGATCTTCGTCCACTTCTGGGGATCGGCCTTGGCGCTGACGATGAGCCGGTCGAGCACACAGCGGAATTCCTTGTTGTCCGTGGTCCGGGACAGCAGGGACGGGTCCTTCTCGACCTTCACGCCCTCATGGACCAGAAGCGTCGCGTCGCCGCCGTCATCGACGATGAGGTCCGGACCAGTGCCGTCGGGCCAGGTCAGGGCCATCTCCGTGCACCACCAGTAATCTTCCAGGGTCTCACCCTTCCAGGCGAAAACCTTGGCCAGGCCCTGCTCGACAATGGCGGCCGCGGCATGGTCCTGGGTGGAAAAAATGTTGCAGGAGGCCCAGCGCACATCCGCTCCCAGAGCATGCAGGGTCTTGATGAGCATGGCCGTCTGGATGGTCATGTGCAGGCTTCCGGTCACGCGCAGGCCCTTCAGGGGCTTTTCGCTGCCGTACTTGTCGATGAGCGCCATAAGTCCGGGCATTTCGCGTTCGGACAGCTGCATTTCCTTGGATCCCCAATCGGCCAGACTCATGTCGGCGACCTTGTGATCAAGCTTTGGGTCAATGGGTAACGTCATGGTATCTCCTTTCCTTGGCTGTGGCCTTGGCCACCTGATGTTAAACTGGAAATTCTTCCCGGCGGGCGGTGATGACCATGAGGGTCAGCCCCAGATTGACGGTGTGCCGCTCGCAGCTCAGCTCCTGGAATCCGGCCTTCTCCATCCACGACTGCAGATCGTCCGGGGAAAAACCGAGCCAGCGGTCGCCGTAGCGCGTGCGCAGGGTCTCGTTGTCGTGCAGCAGAAAATCCACCAGCACCGCCTGTCCTCCGGGGCGGACCACCCGGCCCATTTCGGCGATGCCGTCCTGAGGCGCGGCCAGATGGTGCAGCACCAGCGACATGATGGCCGCGTCCGCTTCGCCGTCCCGCAGAGGCAGATGTTCGAGGTCGCCGATGCGCAGGCTGACCTCAAGCCCCTCGGGCAGGAGCTTGGCTGCCGCGTCGAGCATGCGCGGCGAGTTGTCCACCCCGATGACGCATTCCGCCGCTCCGGCCAGATGTCCGAGCAGAAGCCCCGGGCCGCAACCCAGATCGACCACGGTGCCCTGCTGCGTTTCGGCGGCGGCAAGGCGCTTCATGATGACCGGCCCAAGCGCGAAATCGCCGAGCATCTCGCGGCTCAGGCGGTTCCAGTCCGAAGCGATGCCGTCAAAGAAACGGGTCGTCGAAAGACGGCGATCGTTCAGGACCTGTGCGGCACGGTCCAGATCCTGCCGGTGCTCGGGCAGTTCCCCGAGCCCTTCGAGCACGGCCGCCAGCAATGCGCGGGAGCCGTTGGTCGAGGAGGATGAATAGAAGGCCCACAAGCCATGGCGCTGACAGGCCACCAGCCCGGCGTCCATGAGGATCTTCAGATGCCGCGAGATGCGCGACTGACCCATGTCCAGAACCTGCACGATCTCGCCTACGTTGAGCTCATGCGCGGCGAGCACGCCGATGAGGCGAAGCCTGGTTTCATCGGCCAGGGCCTTGGTCTGAGTCAGTAGTTTCATGAGTGGCGCATGTGGTTATTTTTATATATCAAGATATCCTGATATAGGGTCGACTACATGCCCTCCACGCAAAGGTCAAGAACCAGTCTTGCCTGGCACCGGCAAGACGGTTAGTCATAAAAAGATGCAGCAAAGACAAAAGAAAGTCCGGTCCGCCTCCGAGGCGCTGAACACGGTCCTCGGCACGCCGGAAGCCGCCCTGGAGCTGGCCATTGCCCGGTTGTGGAGACACTGGCCCGAAATTCTCGGGGCGGAGATCGCCGAAATGATCCGCCCCCTGGGACACCGCAAAACCACCATGCTTCTTGGCGCGACCAACTCCATGGTCATGCAGGAGTTTTCCTTCTTCGCGCAGAACATCCTGGACAAGGCCAACGCATTTCTGGGCAACGCCTATTTTCAGAAAGTGCAGATCGAGCTCATGGCCGGCCGCCCCGCCCTGGACCAATCCCTGCTCCCGAAGTTTCCGCCGCGTCCCGAGGCCCCGAAGCCCGACATCCTCGGCAACCTGCTGCCCTGCATGGACCCGTCTTCGCCCGTGACTTCCTGTTACCGGGCCTACGTCAGGCATTTCCGCCCGGACCTTAAAATCCCGGAGAACGAATGAACAGACACGCGCTCTTCCTGGTCGTCATCGCCCTGCTGTTCCTGCCCACGCAGGCCCTGGCGGACACGGACGCGATCCTTCGCGACTACATTCCAAGCGGCAAGATCACGCGCTTCGAGGAACCGGTGCTCTTCTGGATCGGCGGCAAGGATCGCCTTGAAGGACAATATTATATCGATACCGTCGTGAACGAAGTGCGGCGCATCATCCCCCAGCTGAACTTCAGGCAGGTCTCGTCCATGAACCAGGCCAACGTCCGATTCTTTCTGACCGACTCCAAGGAAGAGTGGCAGGCGACCGTGAGCAAAAGTGCCCAGGGCATGGCGGGCTGGCAGGAGATAGGGGATCTCATCCGAGGCTTCACGCTGCTGGCCTCGAACAACGGAGTCATCAGAAAGGCCGACATCGCTCTGCATCTGAACTTTCAGACCTCGGGCGGCCAGAAGCTCTGGATTGTCCGGCACGAACTCATGCACGCCCTAGGCATCATGACCCACCCGAAGGCAACCGTGGATACGGTCCTCAACTCCAGGCAGGCGCAGGAAGAAAAGAACAGCATCTTTTCGGACTCCGACATCCTTGTCCTGAAAACCATTTACAACCCGAATCTTTCCCCGGGAGGCTCTTGGTGAAAGTCTCCGTTTTCCGATCTTGACAGCCCAAAGCTCTTTCCCTAATGAGACTTTTCGCTGCTGGGCGATCGTTCAACGGTAGGACAGCGGACTCTGACTCCGTCAATCTTAGTTCGAATCTAAGTCGCCCAGCCACCATGCGTCCCCATCGTCTAGCTAGGTCCAGGACACCGGCCTTTCACGCCGATAACAGGGGTTCAAATCCCCTTGGGGACGCCACTTCAGCACAAAATCGGGACACGCTCCCGCCCCCCGGAGGTTCCGGGAAACACCCCCTAGGCCCCGCGCGAAAGCACGGGGCTTTTTCTTTCCATCCATCTAGTCTGTGCAATCTTGCTATTTCAGCCAAGCCTGTACCACACTCCTCTTCCTTGCCCCTGCATGACAAGATGCCTGTTCTGCACCAGCTTGCGAAAGTGTTCTTTCAGTGTATTACGGCTGTTACCTGTCAGGATGACCATTTCTTTCAACGTGACCCGGCCATGTTCTCTGGCGTGTTCCAGAATACGCAGGGAAAGTTCCGGCAACGCGGCCAGCAGCAGATGCTCTTTCTCTAGCTTCTTTTCCAACTTTTTCATTTGTTGATGTAGGGCACGTAAAAAAAACAGGATCCATGGCTGCCAGTTGGGGGTCTTTGTGCGAATGGTTGTTTGCGTCTGACGCAGGGCAAGATAGTAACCTTCCTTGCTGTTCTCAATAACGCTCTCAAGCGAGCTGTACGGAGTATATGAATAGCCGCAGCGCAGCAGAAGAAGCGTAGTCAGAATGCGTGATAAACGTCCGTTACCATCTTGAAAGGGATGGATCGCCAGAAAAGTAACTGTAAAGATGCCCATGACCAGCAGAGGGTGCATTTTTTTGGTTTCCAGTGCGGCGTTTGTCCACTCGACCAAATCACGCATGAGGTGGGGAGTGTCAAAGGGAGCGGCTGTTTCAAAGACGATACCTATTTGTTGGCCGTTCTCATCAAAAGCGGCAACATTGTTCGGGGATGTTTTGTAATTGCCTCGATGGCGTTCGTCTTTATCGCTGTGGCGCAGCACGTCCCGGTGCAGTTGGCGGATGTAGTTTTCAGTCAGGGGAATGTGTTCCCAGGACTGAAAAATTTGCTCCATTGTCTCAGCATATCCCGCCACTTCCTGTTCATCGCGCGTGGCAAAGGAGCGGATGGAAAGATTTGCCAGCAGTTTTTCCACCGCACTGTCGGAGAGCTTACTGCCCTCAATGCGCGTAGAAGAGCCTATGCTTTCAATGGTCGCAACCCAGCGCAAGGCGCAAAGTCTCTCTGGAGCAAGCGAACCAAGGGCCTTCCAGGCACCTTTGAATTCATCGATCTCTGCAATAAGGCCAAGTAACTCATGGGTGATGTTCAGGGTGTCGGCAATAATCATGTCCATTTACACATCCGAAAACATCCATTCTGTCAACCCATAAAAACACCCATTTTCATCCGATTTCCAGCTTTCCAGAAAAAACTCCGTTAAATCCCAAAAAGCATGAGGGCCCTTGTGCTCGACGATGGACAATCGACGCAAGGCAGGGTCTCCAGGCTTTTACACGTCAATGACAGGGCTCTGCCCAAATAGGAGGGTGGCATTTTCGACCATGACGGAGTTCATTCCGCCAGCTCTCCTCGGGATTGCCCGGCCATCAATCCCTGCGAAAACGGAGCCTGATTTCCTCCACCCAGCAATACAGCACCGGCACCACGAAGACCGTGATGGTGGCGAAGACCATGCCGCCAAAGGACGGGATGGCCATGGGGATCATGATGTCCGAGCCACGGCCCGAGGAGGTCAGGATGGGCACCAGGGCCAGGATGGTCGTGGCCGAGGTCATGACCGCCGGGCGTATGCGTCGCCCCGCCCCTTCCAGGACCATGGCCCGGATGGCGGCGACGGAGTCGGGCCGTTTGCGCGCCTTGCTCTCGTCCAGGAAGGTGGCCATGAGCACGCCGTCGTCCGAGGCGATGCCGAAGAGGGCCAGGAAGCCGACCCAGATGGCCACGCTCAGATTGACGGGCTGGACCTGGAAAAGCTCGCGCATGTCCACCCCGGCCAGGTGAAAATTCAGGAACCAGTCCTGTCCGTACAGCCAGATCATGGTGAACCCTCCCGACCAGGCCGTGAAGATGCCCGAGAAGACCATGAGGGTGGTCGCGATGGACCCGAACTGCAGATAGAGGATGATGACGATCAGCAACAGAGCCACGGGCAGGACGACCATGAGCTTCTTCTGGGCCCGGACCTGGTTCTCATAGCTTCCCGCGAATTCCAGGGTCACCCCGGCCGGGATGACCAGGTTGCCATCCGCGCGCTGCTGATCGAGGTACGCCTTGGCCGACTCCACCACGTCCACTTCCGCATACCCCGGCTTCTTGTCGAAGAGCACGTAGCCCAGCAGGAACGTGTCCTCGCTCTTGATGGCCTGGGGGCCGCGCACGTAGCGGATCTCGGCCAGCTGTCCGAGAGGTATCTGCCTGCCGCCTGCGGCCGGGACGGAGATGCGCTCCAGGCTTTCGACGGAATCGCGCAGGTCGCGCATGTAGCGCACCCGGATCGGATACACCTCGCGGCCTTCGATGGTCGTGGTCGCCACCATGCCGCCCACGGAGGCCTGGATGATCTCCTGTACCGTCGCGAGCATGATGCCGTAGCGCGAGATGGCCTCGCGGTCCGGCACGATCTCCAGATACGGCTTGCCCACGATGCGGTCCGCCACCACCGCGGCCGGCTGGACCATGGGCACTTCCTTGAGCAGCCGTTCCACCTCCATGGCCACGGACTCGATGGTCGCCAGGTCCGGCCCCTTGACCTTGACCCCCATGGGCGCGCGCATGCCCGACTGCAGCATGACGATGCGCGCGGCGATGGGCTGCAGCTTCGGGGCCGAGGTCATGCCGGGCACTTCGGCCGCTTTGACGATCTCGTCCCAGATGTCGTCGGGGGATTGTATCCCGCCCCAGGCCTCGCGCCCCCGGTTCAGGTCCGGGTCCAGCGCGGGCCGCCAGAGCCGGAAGGGCTGGCCGCCCGCGTCGGGAATGAGGCGGCCCTGTTCGTCGCGCTCGAACCAGCCGCGCACCAGATACGGCATGCCGTCGGCCGCAGGGACCGGGGTGCCGCCCGCGTCGCGGAAATAGTCCTTGGCGTCCTCGCGCCAGACGAAGCGCAGGCGTCTGCCATCGGCGCCCAGCAGGTACTCGTTCTTATAGTTGATGACGGTCTCGACCATGGACACGGGCGCCGGGTCCAGGGGCGAGTCCGCGCGCCCGAGCTTGCCCACGGCGCTCTCCACTTCCGGGATGGCCTGGATGGACATGTCCTGCAGGGCCAGGAGGTCCTTGACCTCGCCCAGTGAGGCGTGGGGCATGGTGGTCGGCATGTAGAGGAAGGAGCCCTCGTCCAGCGGCGGCATGAACTCCTTGCCCAGACCCGGGAAGGCGTGGACGAAAGCCACCATTGGCCGCGTGGTGCGCAGCCCCTCGGGCAGGACGGACAGGAAGGGGGCGGCCCCGAGCCAGACCACGCCTCCAAACAGGGTCAGAACACCCGGAATGACGAGAAAAAGGGCTTTATGCCGGAGAAAAATTCTCAGCAGCGGCCCGTATGCAAGGCGGAAGACCTGGAAAAAACCCATCAGCAGGCCGATGAGGCCAATCACGAAAAAGGTGTTGACCATCCGCCCCTTCTCCAGCCCCAGCGGCAGCCAGTCCAGGGCCAGGAACACGGTCACGGCCAGGGCCAGGCCCAGGCTTGCGCCCCAGCGCAGCCAGGTTTGCCAACGCTCGGGCAGCCGATCGTACACCAGGCGGTAGAGGCCGACCACGACGAGGCCCGAACCGATCCAGACGGACTTCCAGACCGCGACCACAAGACCAGCGACCACCAGGGCGGCCACGAACCACAGGGACGGACGCATCTGCCGGCGGCGGAAAATGAGCGCGGCCGCTGCCGGAAGGATGGTCAGGGCCACGATGATGGAGGCGATGAGGGCAAAAGTCTTGGTGTAGGCCAGGGGGCCGAACAGCTTGCCCTCGGCCCCGGTCATGAAGAAGACGGGCAGAAAGCCGACGATGGTCGTGCTCACGGCCGTAAGCACGGCGCTGCCGACTTCGGAGGCGCCCTCGAAGACCACCCTGCTCATGGGCGTGTCCTCGGGCGAAGAGTCCATCTTCTGCAGGATGCTCTCGCAGATGATGATGCCCATGTCGACCATGGTCCCGATGGCGATGGCGATGCCCGACAGGGCCACGATGTTGGCGTCCACCCTGAACTGCTTCATGGCGATGAAGCACATCATCACGGCCATGGGCAGAAGCGCCGAGATGAGAAAGGAGCTGCGCAGGTGCATGACCAGCACCAGGACCACGATGATGGTGATCAGGATCTGCTGCTGGAGGGCCGAACCGAGCGTATCGAGGGTCTCGTGGATGAGGCCCGAGCGGTCGTAGAAGGGCACGATGGTCAGCTTGGAGCGCGTGCCGTCGGGCAGGATCTTCTCCGGCAAACCGGGAGCGATGCGGGCGATCTCGGCCTTGACCGCGTCGATGGCCGCCAGGGGGTTTTCGCCGTAGCGCACGGTGACCACGCCGCCGACCACCTCCACCCCGCCCTTGTCCAGCAGGCCGCGGCGGTTCGCCGGGCCGAAGCTGACGTGGGCCACGTCGTCCACGGTGATGGGGATGGAGTCGCGCATCTTGATGACCGAAGTGCGCACCTGTTCGAGATTCTTGATGAAACCGATGCCGCGGATGACGTACTCCACGCGGTTGATCTCCATGGTCCCGGCGCCCACCTCCATATTGGCCATCTTCAGGGCGCCGACAATCTCCGGCAGGCTGACGCCGGCCGCGCGCATGGCGTCGGGATCGACCTCGATCTGGTACTCGCGCACGAAGCCGCCCACGCCGGCCACCTCGCTCACCCCCTCGGCCGAGGTCAGGGCGTAGCGCACGTACCAGTCCTGCACGGAGCGGATCTCGTCGGGATCCCAGCCTCCCGTGGGCCGGCCGTCTGGGTCGCGGCCCTCCAGGGTGTACCAGAAGACCTGGCCCAGGGCCGTGGCGTCGGGGCCCAGGGTCGGGCGCACGTCGGACGGCAGTGTGGACGGGGGCAGGGAATTGATCTTTTCCAGCAGGCGCGTGCGGGACCAGTAGAACTCCACTTCCTCGTCGAAGATGACGTAGATGGTCGAAAACCCGAGCATGGAGTAGGAACGCACGGTCTTCACGCCGGGCATGCCCAGCAGGGATACGGTCAGGGGATAGGTGACCTGGTCCTGCACGTCCTGAGGGGAGCGGCCGGGCCAGGCGGTGAAGACGATCTGCTGGTTCTCGCCGATGTCCGGGATGGCGTCCACGGGCACGGGGTCGCGCTCGATGCCGGGCGCGTGCCAGGCAAAGGGGGCGACGATGAAGCCCCAGCCCAGCGCCATGCAGACCAGAAGAACGACGACGAGCTTCTGATCCAGGCAGAAACGGATGATGCGGTCCATGAAGGACGTGTGCGCGCTCATGCCTACTCGCCCCTCAGCTGGCGTTTGACCTCGCCGCAGCGCAGCATGGCGGCCCCGAAATAGGGGTTGTTGACCTTCGGGTCACCCTGCAGCCACGTCGCGCCCTGGTTGCCGAAGGCCATGGGGCAGTAGAGTTCGTAGACCGGCCCTTGCCCTGCGCCGTAGGTTTCCACCATGCGGGACATGGCCACGGACAGGGGGTAGAACCCGGCGCGCAGGCCGTCCATTTCGGCGGCCTGCTCCATCTCGTCGAGGCCCGAAGCGATGGCCGCCGAATGCCCGGACCATGCTTCACCGCCCTCGGCGCGAGCGCTCTCGTTGACCTGCCCGAGGGCCTGCCTGAAAAGGACGAGAGCCGCGTGGGCCGTGTTCGCGTCATCGCCGGCCAGGGCTTCCTGTACCGGAATATAGGCGGCGTACAGGGCGTCGAGGGCGCTGCGCAACCCGGCGGGGGCCTCGATCTTGGCCGTGAGCTCCTGCAGGGGGAACGCGGCCCGGACCCGGGCGAAATGGCCGCGCATGTCGTCCAGCACCTGGGCGGCGCGGCGCGGGGTCGGGGACTCGTAACCCAGCAGGGCGTCGTTCCCCAGGAGCATGGACAGCTCCTTCCATTCCAGGGCCGCCTCGCCGTCCAGGGCGTCGGCGTCCACGCCGTTCAGGGCCTTGCCGAAATCATGGTACGCGCCGCGCACGGCGTCCAGGCCGCCCGCGGCCACCGCTTCCTCCACGGCCCCGAGGCGCTGGGCCAGGGCCGCCAGGCGGACGCTGAAGGGCTGCGGCACGTCCGCGAAGCGCACCCCGCTCGCGGCCGGGGATTCGGCCGGGTTCATCATGCTCGGCCGGGCCACGATCTGCAGGGCCGCGTCGATGCGGAAATTGCCCTGCACCACCACCATCTCGCCCTCGGCGATGCCGCCGCGGACCACGTAGCCCTGGTCGGTCCGGGGCCCGAGCACCACCTCCCGGCCCTCGTACACGCCGGGCCGATCCGGGTCGGCCACGTACACCACGGCGCGCTTCCCGGTGATGAGCGGGGCCGAGGCCGGGATGACCAGCTCGCGCGGCCGCTGCGCCGCACCGTCCTGCTGCATCGCGCTGACGAACATGCCGGGCTTCAGCGCCAGCCCGGGGTTCGGCACTTCCACCCGCACCTCCACGGTGCGCGTGGCCGGGTTCACGGACGTGCCCACATACACGACCTTGCCCGTGAACTCCTGCCCCGGCAGGGCCTCGACCCTGAAGGCCACGTCCTTGCCGGGGGCCATCCAGACCAGGTCCGATTCGTAGGCCTCAAGCACCACCCAGACCCGCGAGAGGTCCGCCACGGCATAGATGGGCATGCCCGTCTGCACGTACATGCCTTCCACGACCTTCTTCTCGATGACGATGCCCGACTGCGGCGCGGTCAGGGTGACATGGTCCGCCGGGGTTCCGCGCTTGACCATGCCTTCGATCTGCGCCTTGCCCATGCCCAGCAGACGCAGCTTCTCGCGGGCGGCGTTCTCCATGCGCAGGGCGGAGTCCGCGACCAGACGGCTGCCGCCCGACATGCGCTCGCGGGCCCGCACGGCCTGGATGAGTTCGGCCTGGGCCGCCACCAGCTCGGGGCTGTAGACGAGGGCCATGGCCTGCCCGGCCCGGACCACGGCACCGGTCGTGTCCACGTGCAGCCTGTCGATGCGGCCGCCGACCCAGGCCGTGATGACGCCCACGCGCGATTCGTCGTAGGCCACCTTGCCGAAGAGATGGGTCTGCACGGAGACCTCGGCCAGGCGCGCCGCTTCCACCCGGATGCCCGCCAGTCGGGCCGCGTCCGGGGAAAGGCTCAGCTGGCGCAGGCTCGTCCGCCGGTCCTCGCCGTCCGGTATGGCCAGTGGGATGAGGTCCATGAAGCAGATGGGGCACTGCCCGGGTTCGGGCAGCTTGATCTGGGGATGCATGGAGCAGGTCCACAGGGACGCGGCGGGCGCGCCTTCGGCGGTCTCCTGTCCGGCATGGTCGTGTCCGTCATGCCCGGACCCTGGAGGCGCCCACAGGAGGTACCCCCCGCCAAGGCCGAGGACCACGAGAAGGCATCCGGCCGTGGCCCACACCGCGTATTTCCTGAGTGTCGCGTTCATGCATCCCTCGAAGACGGTTTACTGTTTCTTTTCCGCCGGAGCGGCTTCGGCCGGGACCTTTTCCAGCTCGACGCCTTCGGCCTTGAGCTTCTTCATGTATTTCTCGGGATTTTTCCTGAAGGTCTCTGGGCATCCCGCGCAGCAGAAGTAAACCCTTTCGCCCTTGTAATCCACATAGAGTTCCTTGTTGATGGCGCCGCCCATGACGGGGCATTCGGTCTGGGGCGCGGCCCAGGCCGGGGACAGGGACAGGAAGGCGAAGACGGTGGCGGCCGCGCAGAGCAGAATGAGCTTTTTCATGATGATTCTCCTTGCCTCACTTGGAGGCTTCAGGTTGTGTCAGTGGGACCCGCAGGTCGCGGGCCTGTTCTTCTCCGGCCAAGGCCGGGGTCCTCGAAAATGTGCGGGGAATCTCCTCCCCGGCCAGGACGTCGAGATCGGCCAGGCGCACGGCCTGGTCCGTCAGCACCCGGTGGTACTGCAGTTCAAGTTCGATGAGCGTCTTCTCGGCGGTCAGCAGGTCCAGCATGGAGGCCTTGCCCGCCTGGTACGCGTCCATGGAGGCATCAAGGTTCTGCCGCGCCTTGGGCACGATGGTTCCGGACAGAAGCTCAAGGCGCCTGGACCCGTCGCGGACGCCGAAGAGCAGCCTGCTGGCCTGGGCCTCAAGGCCAGCGACCTTGTCCGCCCGCTCCAGGCGCGTCGCCCGGGCGGAATTTTTGGCCTGCCGCACCGCCGCCTCCCGCGCCTCCTGGTCGAAGGGCAGGTTGATGCCGAAGGTGATGGCCACTGGGTCCTTGCCCTCGTTGACCACCCCGGCCATGCGCGGGGCGTCGGTGTAGATGGACTCCAGCCCCACGGTCAGGTCCGGAAAGAACTCCCTGCGTGCGAGATCCGCGGCCGCATCGGCTGCTTCGGCCTTGGCGTCGAGGGTGGCCAGCGCCAGGTTGTGTTCCGTGATGGCCGAGGTGATCCGGCCGTCATCCCAATTCGTGTCCATGAGCGGGACGCTGCCGGGCATGGGCAGTATCTCCCCGGCGGGCCTGCCCAGCAGGGTGCGCAGGCGCTCGGACAGGGGAAGCCGGTAATCGTTCAGGGAAGCGACGCGCTCCTCGACCTTGGCCCGCTCCACCTGGACGCGGGTGAAATCCGCGTAGGAGGCGCTGGACACGGCGTACCGGGTTTCCACCAGTGCTTCGAAATATTTCAATATTTCAAGCTCTTCCCGCGCGGAATAAAGCGCCTTGCCCAGATAGGCGTACTCGAAATAGGCGGCCCCGATCTCGCGGAAAAGTGTCAGCTTGGCGCTCTGGGCCTGGGCTAGCAGGGCCGCGGCCTCGCGCTCGGCCACGGTGGCCTTGAGGTCGCGCTTGCCGAACCACGGCAGCATCTGGGACACGCCGTATCGCATGCGCTGGGGCCCGGTGCGCGTCTCGACGGGCACGGTGAAGACGCCGAAAGACAGCCTCGGATCGGGCCAGGCCCGGGCCTGGGGGACCTTGTCCAGGGCGGCGTCGAAGCGGGCGAAGGCGGCCTGCAGGCCCGGATTGGCCCGCGCGCCCTCCTCCAGATAACCGTGCAGAACGCTCTGCTCCGGCCACTCGTCAGCGAACGCGGCCTTGCCCGCAAAAACCAGGACCACGGCGAACCCCCAAACGGCCAGGCGGGTCAGGGACATCCTCATCATGAACCTCCGGCATAATAATCTCGGCAAAACATAAGCAACTGCCATGCTTGAACTCATAAGCCCCATGATTTCATGAAAATAGCTCAAAACATTTAAACCGGATCATTTTAATATGATTAATACGCGCAGCAAATTGCACAAGAGCCCTGCACAAAATAGCGGCACCACGAATTCTGCACACCTGAAGCGGACTCTGCGCCCGAACAAGGCCGTCATCGAGCGTATCCGGATGGATGTATCGATAAAAAGGCTTCAAAAGCATAGATGCACATGATGCTTCTGGCCAGAAAAAAGTCTGAAAGGCGAAGCGGTGCAAATAAAATGAAAAAAGCAGGAAGGTTCCGGTCCTGAGCAATCCTTCTTTACAGCCGCCCTTAGCGCATCTACGGTACGCGCTGCGGAGGTGCCAGGTGAACGTTCTTCAGACCATCCTGCCGATTTTCATACTTATTCTGACGGGCTTCGTGCTCCGCAAGGCGGAATTTCCAAGTGCGGCCTTCTGGCCTCAAGTCGAACGCCTGACCTACTACGTACTTTTCCCGGCCCTGCTCGTGGGCAAGCTGGCCACTCTGCATATCGCAGATCAGCCGGTGCTGTTCATGTCCGTCACGCTGGCGCTGTCCATAACCGTGATCGCCGGGCTGCTCATGTTCATGCGACCGTTGGTGCAAAAAGACGGACCGGCCTTCACCTCCATCTTTCAGGGCGCCATCCGGCCCAACACGTATCTTGGCCTCTCTGCCGCCGGAGGTCTCTTCGGCGACGAGGGGCTGACCCTTTCCGCGGTTGCGCTCATGACCATCATCCCGCTGGTCAATGTGCTTTGCGTGCTGATTCTGTCCAGGCATGGACGCGACACCAGCATTCGCGGATTACGGGAGACGCTGGTGCAACTCGGCCGCAATCCGCTCATTCTGTCCTGCATCGCCGGTTTCACCCTGCAATTCTTGAACATCGGCCTGCCCGCCCCGGTGCTGGAAGGCTTGCACCTCCTGGGCAGCGCCTCGTTGCCGCTGGGACTTTTGGCCGTAGGCGCAGGGATGTCGTTCACGGCGGCTCTTCAAGGCTGGAAGGACATCGGCGTCGGCTCGGTCTTCAAGCTTCTGCTGCTACCGCTGCTTGCCTTCGGCATCGGACGAACCCTGGGTCTTTCAGGAACGCCCATGGGCGTCTGCCTGGTCTTCGCGGCCGTCCCGGTCTCTGTCTCCTCCTACATCCTGGCCCGGGTCCTCGGCGGCGACCACGACCGCATGGCCGCCATCATCACCATCCAGACCCTCCTCGCCCTGCTGACGCTGCCCCTCGTGCTGGGCCTGCTGCTTTAAACGGCTCATGCGCGGTCCGCGCTGAAGGGCGTGGGGTATTTCAAGGGATGGAAGAAGATGAACAAACCTGACGGGCGGCATCCCGAACCCAGGAATTTTGCGCTGGAAAGGAAGCAGGTGAAGCCGTTTTGTGTTTCGCGAACGAATCGAAGCACAAAAATCTATTTATCTGAATTCATTCAATTTTAAATTGAGTTCGCACTATAAAACTTACAATTGGACGAGCATCAACTTACAATTGGACGAACAAAAACTTGCAGTTTCAAACCCCCACCCCCTGGCCCAGGCGGAACTCGCCGGAAGAAAGTCCCCGCAGTTCCTACCCGCATTGCTGCAAAGGCCTGGCCTGCGCGCTACTCGGCCTGGGTGCCGACGCTCTCTGGAAAGACCGCGTCGTGATTGGCCGGATACTGGCAACATTCATCTGTCTGGAACTCAAACACCAGGCAGACTGGCTGGATGATGCGGTCTCGTTCAGGCATTTCCGGGACAAGGACAAGATGGAAGTGGATCTGCGGGGGGAGGATCGCCGGGGTAGAGATGAAGGTGTCATCGACCGTGACCGGCGATGATTTCAAGGGTCTGCGAAAACTCCAGCAGGCCGTGGAAAACCGGTTTGTGGCCGGGGTTGTGATGTACGACGGCGAGGCAGTTGTTCCCTTTGGAAACCAGCTTTATGCCGTACCGATATCGGGCCTCTGGGAGAAATGATACACGAGGAAAATCGAGGGTCAGACAATCGGAAATACTTTCTCTTGACCTGGGTCCTTTTGATGGGCGCCCCCGTGTTCCCTCAAACGACAGTGAGACCGGCCTCAGGAGGAACCAGCCCGGGCTACTGGCTCTAGGAGTATCCGTGAGACTGGGCAGCATCGACAAAACCGCCGTGATCAACCATAAACCTGATCGTGGGTCCCAATATTGACCGGGATGATCTCCTTGTCTTCAATCAGAAATTCGATGGTCAGCCTGTAGCTCATGGTGATGGAAATGGAATGAAGTCCGGCCAGCCGGCCTTGCAGTGGATGAATGCGAAGGGATGGGTGGAAAGGATTTGCCTCCATGAGGAACAGGCATTTTTCGTATTGGCCGAGGAGTTCCGGATGCGCCTTGAAGAATTTTCTCGCTCTCCGGGAGTAGCTCTCAGTAAAGATGATCGCAAATTTATTCATGGCCCAGGCTTTCGATGTGCTCGGCGACGGATCGATGAGCTATCGCGCCTTGGGCCTTGTCCCGCCGCGTTTCGAGCAGGGCCGCTTCGAGTTCGCACTCGCGCAGGTGGTTATACTGTTCCACGCTCATGACGACATACGCGTTCTTGCCACGCACGGAGATGGCCACCTCCGGAGCATGAACCAAACTTTCAGCGATACACGCCACGCCCCTGCGTTTGATTTCATTTGCTGTAATCACGGACATTCCGAACTCCTTTAATGCTTTGATAAGTACTTTTTTAGGCGCTATAAAAAGCACTGTCAACAATACTTCAAACCAAAGTAGATACATCACCTCGAGTTGTGGCCCTCACTCCGGCCTGCCAAGCATCCCATCTTCTGGGCAGCCTGTCCCTAACATCCTCGTATCCAAAGCCCCGCTCGACCGACCTACCCGACTCTTTTCAGACCAGGAAAAACTAGAAACTGTTTTTTTTCACAGCCAAGAGGTCTGCGCCCGACATGGACAGCCTGCCTCCGGGATTACAGTATCTGGCCGAGGAACTCCCTGGTGCGGGGCATCTTCGGGGCGTCGAAAAAGGAGTCCGGGCGGCTCTGCTCCAGGATCACGCCTTCATCCATGAAGGCCACCGAGTCCGCCACCTCGCGGGCAAAGCCCATTTCGTGCGTGACCACCATCATGGTCATGCCGTCGTCGGCCAGCCTGCGCATGACGGACAGCACCTCGCCCACCAGCTCAGGGTCCAGGGCCGATGTGGGCTCGTCGAAAAGCATCACCTCCGGCTCCATGGCCAGGGCTCGCGCAATGGCCACGCGCTGCTTTTGGCCGCCCGAAAGGTTCTGGGGATAGGCGCCCTCCTTGTCCCCAAGGCCTACCTTGTCCAGATAGTAGCGTCCAAGCTCCCGGGCCTTGGCCTTGGACATCCCGCGTACCTGAGTCGGGCCTTCGGTGACGTTGCCGAGCACTGTCATGTGCGGAAACAGGTTGAAGTGCTGGAAAACCATGCCCACCCGCGACCGCAGGGCGTTGATGAACCGTTCGTCGCCGTGGACGAGCTGCCCGCCAACGCGGATCTCGCCCTGATCGTAAGTCTCCAGATAGTTGACGCAGCGAAGCAAAGTGCTCTTGCCCGACCCGCTGGCCCCGATGACGCAGACCACGTCGGACGGCATGATCGCCATGTCGATGCCCCTGAGCACATGCTGGTCGCCGAACCACTTGTTCAGCCCCTGTATTTCAATGACCGGCGTCTGTTGCACCGCTTCCTCCCGTGGTTTGAAAATTTTCCGCTACCGGACTTGCGCCGTGACGCCACGCGCCAACTCCGCATTACGGCCAGGACTACTGCGTCGAGACATCGAGCCGGGCCTCCAGGGCCCGGAACAGCCAGCTGAACACGGCCGTGTAAAGCAGATAGAACACCGCCGCGAGAAGCAGCATCTCCATCATCATGAAATTGGATGATGCCAGCTGCTGCGACTTGAGCAGCAGTTCGTTGATGGTGATGGTACTGGCCAGGGATGAATCCTTGAGGGCGATGATGAACTGGTTGCCCAGCGACGGCACCGCGCGCTTCAGGGCCTGGGGCAGAATAATGCGCACCATGGCCCTGGAATAGGGCATGCCCAGGCTGCGCGCCGCCTCCATCTGCCCGCTTGAGATGGAGACGATGGCCCCCCTGAATATCTCGGCGATGTACGCGCCGTTGTGGATGCCAAGAGCGAGCACGGCCGAGGTCAGGGCAGTCAGCCCGGCCAGACTGCGCAGGCCGAAATAGATGAACAGCAATTGCAGCAGCAGCGGCGTTCCGCGCACCACGTAGATGTAGGCGCGGGCGGGAATGCTCAGCAAACGGCGCTTGGAGATGCGCATGAAGGCCGTGCCCAGGCCCAGGGCCACGCCCAGCACGATGCCAAGGGCCGAGACCTTGAGCGTCATCCACGCCGCCGGAAGAAAATAGGGAAGATACTTGGGCAGAGCCGCAAAGTCGAAATACATGCGAGTGTCCGATTTCTTGAAGGTTGGGACCGTCCGGGGCGTAATGCCCCGGACGCAGTGTCATTGCCGTGAGGCGTCTACTTGGTGGTAATGTCGGTGCTCAGCCACTTGACGCTCAATCGCGCCAGGGTCCCGTCTTCGTGCATGCCCCGCAGGATCTGATCGACGGCTTCAAGGAGGGTCTGGTCATTCTTGTTGAATGCCACCGCTATGTTCTCGCTGCGTAGGGGCGGGCCCAGAGGGGCGATTTCGAACCTGTCGGAATTCATGGCGTTCACGCCCACGACACGGTCGGTGATCACGCCGTCCACCACACCGTTCGACAGCTCGGTCAGCGTCTGGGTATCGTCCTTGTAGAGTTTGACCTCGCCCACACCGAGCCTGGCCGCGTCGTCGGCAAAGGTGGTGCCCGTGACCACCCCCACGATCCGGCCGCGCAGGTCTTCAGGCGAGGCAAAGGGTGAATCCTTTCCGACCATCATCTGCGCCCCGGAATAGTAATAGGGCGTGGAGAAGTTGACCACCTTGAGTCGATCCTCGGTCACGGCCATGCTGCCCAGGATGCCGTCATACACGCCGGAGCGCAGTCCCTCGATGATGCCGCTCCATTCCGTGGTCACCGGCTTGAGGGTCACTCCCAGGCGGGTGGCCACCTCGCGAGCCACATCCACGTCAAATCCCACCAACTCGTTGTTTTCACTATAGAAATTAAAGGGTGGATAGCCGCCGCTCATGGCAAAACTGATCTCGCCCGCCTCGCGGACACGTTCGAGGGAATCAACCTCCGTGTCGGAACAGGCAACGAGTCCAAGGAGAAAAAACGAGACCGCAACAGCGGCCAGCACACGCGTAACATTTTTCATGAAAGCTCCTGTGTTTTGATGAAATGACGCTCTTCCGGAAAGGAAATGTCAGGCTGAATCCCCAGCGATTCTCGTCGCGACATGGTCAAAATCAGAGAATCAATTTGGCTGCCGGAGATGAAAAGCCACGTCGAACCGAATGACAATCAGCTCTGTGCAGCATGCAAAGCATCGATGCTGTATTGCTGCATCGTCATAGCCGACACGAAACATGTTTCAGATTCATACTAAGTAAACACTATTGTGCATTGCCGAACAAGGGGGGAGCGTGGGGATGTTTCGGGTACACGGGAGTACCCGAGAAAAACAAAAAAAAGGAAGATTTCGAATTGTCATGAAAAAAGCGGGAGCCCGAATGATTCGGATTCCCGCTTTTTGGTGTCGGTCCCAAAGACGTTCAGGCTTTCAGGACAACCTGCCCTTGAAATCCTCGTATCCGAAGCTCCGCACCACCCGCATGGACCCGTCCTCGGGTTCGAAGGTGGCGATGGAGGGCAACTGGATGCCGTTGAAGGTATTGGTCTTGACCATGGAGTAGTGGGCCATGTCCGTGAAGACGAGGCGGTCGCCCGGTTCCAGGGGCTTGTCGAAGGAGTATTCCCCGGCCACGTCGCCGGCCAGGCAGGACTGGCCGCCCAGGCGGTAGGTGTGAGCCTTCTCGCCCGGCAGGCCGGAGCCGACGATGTACGGGCGATAGGGCATCTCCAACACGTCGGGCATGTGCGCCGGGACGGAAGTGTCCAGAATGGCGATAGGCATGTCGGCCTGGGTCACGTCCAGGACCGTCGAGACCAGGTAGCCCGTGTTCAGGGCCACGGCCTCACCGGGTTCCAGATAGACCTGCACTCCGTGACGCTGCTTGAACTCGCTGACGAGCCGGCACAGGAGATCCACGTCGTAGTCGGGACGGGTGATGTGATGCCCCCCGCCGAAATTGACGTACTGCATGCGTCCGAAGAATTCGCCGAAGCTCTTCTCCGCCGCCGCGATGGTCCGCTCCAGGCAGTCCGAGTTCTGCTCGCACAGGTTGTGCCAGTGCAGGCCCGTAACGCCGTCCAGCAGGTCGGGGCGGAAGTCAGCCCGGCGCACGCCAAGCCTGGAGCCCGGAGAACACGGATCATAGATGGGCACGGCCCCTTCGGAATGCTCCGGATTGATGCGTACGCCAAGCTCGATCTCACGCCCAAGACGCGCGGCCTCGGTTGCGATAAGTCCCCGGAATTTTTCCAGCTGGGCGAAGGAGTTGAAGACGATGTGATCAGCCGTAGTGCACAGGTCGAAGATGTCGGACTGGGAATATCCGGCCGCGAAGGCATGCACCTCACGCTTGAACTCTTCCCGCCCGAGCCGGGCTTCATGCGGCGAACTGGCGCAGACGCCGTCGAGCACCTGGCGCAGCACCGGAAACAGGCTCCACATGGCAAAGCCCTTGAGCGCCAGCAAAACCTTGCATCCGGTGCGTTCCTTGACCTGCGCCAGCACATCCAGATTGCGGCGGATGAGCCCCAGGTCGACCACGAAGGAAGGCGTGGCGACCTGGCGGGGATCAAACCGGTACGAAGTGCGTCCGTCCATCACAGATCGACCACCACCCAGGGCAGGCCGTGGACGTTCAGCTTCTCCATGAACGGATCGGGATCGAGCTGCTCCATGTTGAAGACGCCCTCGCCGCGCCACTTGCCGGTCATCATCATCATGGCGCCGATCATGGCCGGCACGCCCGTAGTGTAGGAGATGGCCTGGGAGCCGACCTCGCGGTAGGCCTCTTCGTGGCTGCAGATGTTGTAGATGTAGGCCTTGCGTTCCTTGCCGTCCTTGACGCCCTTCATGACGCAGCCGATGCAGGTGCGGCCCTTGGTCAACGGTCCGAGGGAACCCGGTTCAGGCAGCACGGACTTCAGGAACTGCAGGGGCACGATCTTCTGGCCCTTGTAGTCCACGGGCTCGATGGAGGTCATACCTATGCCCTCCAGCACCTTCAGATGATTGAGATAGTTCTGGGAGAAGGTCATCCAGAAGCGGGCGCGCTTGAGGCCCTTCAGATTCTGCACCAGGGATTCGAGTTCCTCGTGGTACATGAGGTAGCAGTCCTTGGGGCCGATGCCCTCGGGAAAGTCATAGCTCATGCGCCAGGACAGGGGATCGGTCTCGACCCACTCGCCCCGCTCCCAGTAACGGCCGCGCTGGGTGATCTCGCGGATGTTGATCTCGGGATTGAAGTTGGTGGCGAAGGGCTGGCCGTGGTCGCCGGCGTTGCAATCGATGATGTCGAGCTCGTGGATCTCGTCGAAGAGGTGCTTCTGGGCGTAGGCGCAATAGACGTTGGTCACGCCGGGATCGAAGCCCGAGCCGAGAAGCGCCATGAGGCCCTTCTCCTTGAAGCGCTCCTGATATGCCCACTGCCATTTGTATTCGAACTTGGCCTCGTCGAGGGGCTCGTAATTGGCCGTATCGAGGTAGTCCACCCCGGTCTCAAGACAGGCATCCATGAGGGCCAGATCTTGGTAGGGCAGGGCCACGTTCAGCACCAGCTTGGGCTGAAAGGATTTGATGAGAGCCACGGTCTCGGCCACATTGTCGGCATCGAGGACGGCCGTTTGGATCTCACGGCCGATCCGTTCCTTGATGGACGCGGCGATGGCGTCACACTTGGATTTTGTCCGGCTGGCCAGCATGATCTCGGTGAAGACATCGGGAACCTGGGCACACTTGTGAGCCACGACATGGCCGACACCGCCGGCGCCGATAATGAGCACTTTGGACATGGCGATCCTCCTTTCAGGTAAGGAATGTTTCAGATTACAACCCGCTCGACAACCCGCCGCTGCAGGCATCGGGATTTTCGCAATCCCGCCCCGCGTTCAAATAGGTGTAGCCGCGCATGCCCCGTTCGTAGGCGCGCATGATCATGAAGCGCTCCTGGGGGCTGATCTTGCCCGTGCGCACCCCCTGCTCCGCCACCTTGCGAAAATTCTCCAGAACCTGCTTGGGTTCGAATTCCACATAGGAAAGCACGTCGGCAACACTGTCGCCCTCAAGCTCGCGGATGAAGTCGTAGGTGCCGTCTTCATTGATGCGCACGCTGACCACGTTGGTGTCGCCGAAGAGATTGTGCAGGTCGCCCAGGGTCTCCTGATAGGCCCCGACCAGAAACGCGCCCAGATAGTAGGGCTCGCAAGACTTGACCGAATGCAGCTCCAGCACGCGCTTGACGCCGTGAATGTCGATGAAGCTGTCCAGCTTGCCGTCGCTGTCGCAGGTGATGTCGGCCAGGATGGCCTGCTCTTCGGGACACTCGTCAAGCCGGTGCACGGGCATGATCGGGAAGAGATGTCCGATGGCCCAGGCGTCGGGCAGGGACTGAAACACGCTCATGTTGCAGTAATAGATGCTGGCCAGGGCCAGATCCACGTCCTTCAGGGCGGAAGGCGGATTCTTCATCTCGGGCAGTTTCTCGGCGATATTGCGGATCACGGCCCAGAAGATGGTGTCGCTCATGGCGCGCTGACGCAGGCTGCACTGGCCCAGGCGGAAGAGCTGACGCATCTGGTCCCGGTAATAGATGGCGTCGTTGTAGCATTCCTGAAGATTCTTGAGCGACAGGGAGTTGTACACTTCCAGCAGGTTGTGGATGGCCTCGGGGTCTTCCTCATCCAGCACCTGGGGCACGGTGCGGTCTTCCAGACGGCTGACATCCAGCACATTGAACAGCAGAACCGAATAGTAGGCCACCGTGGCCCGGCCGGATTCGGTGATGATGTGCGGATGCGGCAGATCGTGCTCGTCCATCGTGGCCATGACCGACTCGACGATGTCCGTGCAATACTCTTCCAGGGAGTAGTTGCGGCTGCTGGCGTAATTGGTGTGGGAACCATCGTAGTCCACGGCCAGGCCGCCGCCCAGGTCCAGATAGCCCATGGCGCAGCCTTCCTTGACCAGCTCCGCGTACATGCGCGTGGCTTCGTGGACGGCGGTTCGGATGTCGCGGATGTTGGGAATCTGCGAACCGAGATGAAAATGCAGGAGCTGCACGCAATCGAGCATGGACTGGCCGCGCAGCAGGTCGAGCACATCCACGACCTCGGCCGTGGACAGGCCGAAGATGGACAGGTCACCGGCCGACTCGGCCCAGTGGCCGCCCGCCTGGGTCGAGACCTTGATGCGCACGCCGATGCGCGGCTTGATGCCGAGCGCCTTGGCCCGATCCATGATAAGCGGCAGTTCGCTTGGCATTTCAAGAACCAGGAAGCACAAAAAACCCATCTTGCAGGCGTAGAGGGCCAGATCGATGTAATCCCGGTCCTTGTAGCCGTTGCAGACCAGACAGGCCTTGGGATTTTTCAGGAAAGACAGGGCCGCGATCAATTCGGCCTTGCTGCCGACCTCGTAGCCGTGGTTGTAGCGATTGCCGACCTTGGCGATCTCTTCGAGAACCTGCTGCTGCTGATTGACCTTGACCGGATACACGCCGCGAAATTCGCCGTTGTATTGCAGGGTCTTGATGGCCGAGGCAAAAGAATCGTGAAGCAGGGAAATCTGCGCATCGAGCAGATTCTCGATCCGAAGCAGTACCGGCAGGCCCAGACCGCGTTCCTGCAGGCCGCTTATGATGGAGGGAATGGGCACGCAGACACCCTTGCCCGGAAAGGGCGTTATGCCGAGCTTGCCGTCGGGGGTGATCTTGAAATATCCCCCGCCCCAGTTGTCCACGCCGTAGAGTTCCACGGAACGTTCCACGGTCCATTTTTCGAGATTCCGAGATCGCATCAAAATCCTCCACCGTCTTACCTGAATGATACAAGCCCAGCTAGAATCCGGGCCAGCGCACCCCCTCTAAACAGCGGGGGGCAGGCCGTCAATAAATCTTGTGCGCCGTCGGCACCGCGCAACTTGCCAGCCTCTGTAACAGGCTCAATTTCTACTTTGCCTTGCGCCGCGCCTTGGGCTATCTGCCTTTTGCCCCTTCACCCGCAGGAGAACACAATGCCTTTTGTTGAAATCATGGCCGTGGCCATCGCCCTGGCCATGGATGCCTTTGCCGTTGCCATCGCTTCGGGCGTGGCGCTCAAGGTCGTGACCAGGCGGCACACCTTTCGTCTGGCCTGGCACTTCGGACTATTTCAGGCCGTCATGCCCATCATCGGCTGGTTTGGCGGCTATGCCGTACGCGAATATTTTCTGCGCTTTGGTCACTGGATCGCCTTCGCCCTGCTCCTCTATATCGGAGGGCACATGCTCTGGGAAGGGCTGCACAAGGACGAGGACAATGTCTGCCAGGACCCCACCGTGGGCACAAAACTGATCATGCTCTCCGTGGCCACAAGCATCGACGCCCTGGCCGTCGGCTTCACCCTTGCCATGCTGGGCCTGTCCATCTGGGTCCCGGCGGCGATTATCGGCGTGGTGGCCCTGCTTTTCACCGCCGCAGGCCTGCATCTGGGCAAATATCTCGGCTGCGAGACCCGCCTCGGCCAGTACGCGGAAGTGCTCGGCGGCGGCGTGCTGCTTGCCATCGGCTGCAAGATCCTGTGGCAGGCACTCTGAGACCGTTACGCCATGCATGCATATTTTTCAGTGTACAATTTGTGAATCTTCTTCCCGACATCGAAAGGAAGTCGCATGGATACCGGAAACAGCTTGGCGTGAAAAATCCGCAACCCGGACTTATCGTCATTCGCCACTTCCTGCATTCTCAAAAATGACTTGCACTGCTTGATTCCCTCTTCAGACGTGGCACGGCCACATGCGTCAGAAATAAAAATATCATCCTGTGTAAGATCTACAACAAACTCGAAGAAACATGCAAAAATGTTCTTATAAATCAAAAAATTTGATTTATACTCAGGAGCAACTACGACAGAATTTATATACAAATAATACATCCTGGATTTTTCGTAACAATCTATATCGTCTGGAGTTATCTTTGTTTCATCAAAGTCAATTCTGAGAGCATCCATAAAAGTTCTTTCTTTCAGAGGGAACATGCCTATATATGCAATTACCTTATTTGATTCTGTTTCTTTTGCAACACAATAAATTTTATTATTCTTATCGTTCCAGCTCTTAATCCTAGACAATGGAACAAGATGCTCTTCTTCATATACAACACGATCAAGTTGCACAAGTTGCACTATATCATCCTGAGAAGCTCCACAATAAAAAACGATATGCTTGTTATCAAAGCACAAATTAAAAAATCTGGTTTTTTGCATAACAACGCCCTCCGCAAAATTTATTAATTATGATTCAAAAAAAATTATTAAATTTTATACAAAAATTCCAGAATGCTATTTATTTAATAAAATTCAGAAATTATACCAAAAAAATAAATAAAAATATTTATATCTTTAAAACAGTATTTTTTTGACTGCGATCCATACACCACCTCAATCTGCTTGAATTCACCAACCTGTACATTTTTTGCTCGGTATGCTCGTATTTCTACTCATCAAGAACCTGAAATGTAATATGTAGCACTACCAAAATATGAACACCCATAATACGTACCGGTACGTATTATGGGTGTCTTGAATCTGCCGCAGGCGTGCCCGCCGCGGGGCCTCAAACCAAGCCGGGAAAACAGCTCTTTCAGCCTTGAACGACGAAAAATCCCGAACCTTCACTCCTTTCGGCAATCTCCGAAATCTTTCCTGATCCGTTTCAATTCGCGCTTATAGCCCTTGGCATCGCCGTAATCCACGAATCTGCCGTAGCGCGCGTGCGCGGTTTTCGGAAGACGGGAATGCCTGATGGGGCACCAGTACTGTTCGGTGCGCCCGGCGATCTCGCGCAGGTAGCCCATGAGACCGTTGAAATAACCGCAGTAGAGGCAGTTGCACTTCTCCACCCAGTTCAAATATTTGAGTTTATGACGATCGAGAATGATGTAGTCCCGCCGCCTGACGCGCGGGATGCCGTAGACCGGAAAGCAGATGAGCTGGTAGAAATAGACGAAGAAATCCAGAGCCACGGCCGGGATCAAGGCAAACCAGATAACCGGGATGGTCAGAATCTTGAAAAATCCGGATTCGTAGACATAGGATGTCCAGCGCGTGGCCAAGGCGCGGTGGGCCTCCTGGGCCTCGCGGCTGAAGCGGACCCGGTTCCTCTCCACCGTGTAGCGAAATTCCTCCTGCTTGGCCGCCAGGTCGCGCCGAAGCTCCTGTTCAAACTCCTCCATCCTTTCACGGATTTCTCGGAACGTATCTCTCATTGGCTCTCCTTGTGATTTCCAAGCACCTACATGCTCCACGTTCGCTCCACAACCAACGAACGAGCCCGAACTAGGCAACGCGCCTGATCCGAAGTATGGAGAAACCACACCCCAACTCTTGCCAAGGAGGACTCATGCACGGCTGGACCGGACGCATTCTGGATATCGACCTCTCGACAATGAAGGCCCGTTCAGGAGAGCTGCCGCGCGAACTGGCCATCTCCTTCCTGGGCGGCCGCGGCCTCAATTCCAAGACGCTTTTCGACCGCGTGCCCCCCGGCACGGACCCCTTGAGCCCCGAAAACGTCTACTGCATCGCCCCTGGCCCGCTGTCCGGGACAATTCTGGGCATGACCAGTCGCATGGAAGTCTCCACCCTCTCACCCTATTCGGGCATCCTCGGCGACGGGAACGCAGGCGAACGCTTCGCCACGGTCATGAAGCGCGCACGGGCCGACCAGATCATCATCACCGGCCGCGCGCCAAAACCCTGCTACCTGCTGGTCACGCCGGAAAGCGCCGAGCTGCACGACGCCGCGCACCTGTGGGGCAAGGGCGCCTGGGAAACGACCGATCTGCTCCTGGCCAAGCACGGCCAAAAGGCCTCCGTGGCCTGCATCGGTCAGGCGGGCGAAAACCTGGTCCGCTTCGCCTCGACCATCGTCGACAAATACGCTTCGGCCGCGCGTGGCAGCGGCGCGGTGCTCGGCTCCAAGAACCTCAAGGCGGTCGTTGTCGTCGGCAACCATTCGGTAAGTCTGGCCGACCCCGGGACCTTCAGGGACTTGGCCGCCCTTGACCGGGAATTCTTCGCCAAGGACGAATTTCAGCGGAACGTGGCCGCCAAGTACGGCTCCCATCACGGCATGAGCGACTGGCGCCCCGGCTTTCGCAATTACACCAAGTACCTGGAGCCGGGCGAGGTGCCGCCGCAACTGCGACCCGAGGCCTGGAAGAAATACGAGATCGGCCGCACGGGCTGCGGGAACTGCTCCGTGCGCTGCAAGAACGTGTACGAGATCCCGGACGGCTCGCGCAAAGGCGAACACGGCGAAGCGCTTGAATACGAGTCCATCTTCTGCATGGGCACCAACTGCGGGGTCTGCGATCCCGTGGCCATCATGGAGATGAGCAATCTTGGCGACATCTACGGCCTCGACGTCATTCCGCTGGGCAACACCATCGCCCTGGCCAAGGACCTCTTTGCGCGCGGCATCCTGACCCGCGAACAGACCGGCGGTCTCGACCTGTCCTGGGAGAACGCCGCAGACCAGATCGAGTTGGTGCATCTGACGGCCTTGCGGGAGGGCTTCGGCAATATCCTGGCCGAAGGCATGCTCTCCATGGCCAAGATTCTCGGCCCCGAGGCCATGCAGTACTGTTACCACGTCAAGGGCCTGAGCCGCGGCCCCTACCCGGCCGGACTCTTCGCCTTGGCCCACGCCACCTCGACACGCGGCGCCGACCATCTGCGCGGACGCAGTTGGGCCTACGGCGAAAACGATCCGGACCTCTATCCCAGGCTCCAGGCTTCCGGAGCCATGCATGCGGACATGGACGACCCGGTGCAGGCCATCATTCTCTCGGAGCGGGTCTGCACCCTGGCCGACTCCGTGGGACGCTGCAAGGGAGCGGTCAATTCCTGGGCCAACGCCCTGCCCCTGGCCTGGAAGCATCCTCTTTTCGAAGGACTGGCCCGCCTGATGAGTTCGGCCACCGGAGAGACCTTTTCCGAAAAGAGCCTCGTTGACGCAGCGGACCGCATCTACACGCTGGAAAAAGCCTTCAACGCCCGCCGGGGCATCACCAGCGCCCACGACTCCATCCCCCTGAACCCGGACCACCATGGCCCGGAAGAAATGGAAAAGGAGCGTGCCAGGCACCGGGACCTTCTCCGCCGCTACTACGCCCTTCAAGGGCAGGACGCGCAAACCGGCATCCCCACCCGGGAACGCATGGAAGAACTGGGCCTTGGCAGAGAAGGAGCGCGTCTGCACGACGAGGGACCCTACCCCGAGTGGACCGGGCCGACTCTTTGGCCGCTTCACGCCTATCCCCACGGAGGCAAGCGGGCCTGATAGGCAGTCAACTCGGATCTTCAACAACACTAAATGCTTGACTGCCTTGGGTAGCAAAGGCAGACAATGTCATACCACGCATTTGTCCGGGTGGCCCGGCGCAGCCTGGGCGTCAGACACGCCAAACCCTGACGCCCGAACCCGAAGACCTGGGCATCCTTCTGAAAAGAGGCCCAGGATCGGCCCCATTTATTGCTTCCGGGGCAAATCTCGTGCTAGAGACATCCATGGCCGAGTCATACGGCCTGTATCTTCATCCCCGGAATGGCTCATGCGTTTCATCCTTGCCCTGCTCCTGCTGCTGACACTATGCGGCCAATGCCCGGCAGCAATGCCCTCGTCGGACCTGAGTCCGGAAGAGAGAGCGTGGCTGGCCGAGCACAGGGATTCCCTGCTTCTCTCCTTCGACCGCTCATTTCCCCCTCTGGAATTCGAAAAACCCGGCGGCGAATTTGCCGGCCTGAGCGCCGATATCATCGCGCGGATCGAAGAATTCCTCGGCATCACCTTCCGCAAGCAGGGCGTGCCCTGGACCGAGGTCCTGCAAGGCCTGCAAAACGGGACCACGGCGCTGGCCCCGGCCATCGTCAACACCGCGGATCGCTCCGAATACACGTATTTCACCCGACCCTATGCAACAATTCCGCATGTCATCGTCACCTCCCGCCGCGTCAAGGGCCAGTTGACCCTGGATGACCTTGACGGAATGCGCGTGGCCGTGGTTCGGGGCTATGCTTCGGCCGGCATGGTCCATGAGGCCGCCCGAGACCGGTTCAGCGTGGTGGAGGTGGAAACCATCCGCGAAGGCCTGCGCGACGTGTCCTTCGGGGTGGTCGACGCCTTTGTCGAGAATCTGGCCGTGGCCGCCTGGTACATCGACCAGGAAAAACTGCCCAACCTGCGCGTCGCGGGAAGCCTGGAGGCGACCCAGGAGCTGTCCATCGGCGTCAGCAGGCACTATCCGCTGCTGGCCAGTTCCGTAAGCAAGGCTCTGGACTTTATCAGCGAATCCGAAAAGAAAGGCATCATCGATCGATGGCTTCAATTTCCGACATTCTTTCCTGACAAGCAGACCCTTGATGCCTTGAAGCTCGCGGCTCTTTTCACGGCCATCATCCTGTTGGTGCTTGCGGGAATCGCGTGGGTCCTGAGCCGCAAGCTGCGCAGGAAAATCCATGAACTAAGGCGCACCGAGTCCGCCCTGACGGAACAGGTGGACCGTTTCCGGCTGGCCCTTGAGACCACCCAGGCGGGATTTTGGGAGAATTATCCGTCAGAGGGTCGGGAAATGCACAGCCAGGAATGGTACTCCATGCTCGGATACTCGCCCCGGGCCGTGACAGGCGGCGTGGAGGACTGGACCAGACTCATCCATCCCGAGGATCGCGAAAAAGCCATGGGAGCCTTTTCCGCCTACATTGATGAAGGTGGCAGGGGCATGTACGAAGCGGAATACCGCCTGCGCGCCAAGGACGGCTCATGGCGCTGGATTCTGGGCAAGGGCCGCGCCGTCTCCTGGGACGACGAAGGCCGCCCGACCCGCATCATCGGTCTCAATCTTGACGTCCAGAAAAGCAAGGAAGCCCAGGTCGAAATGCAGCGCGCCCAGGCTCTGAACAAGGCGCTGCTCGAACAGACCACGCAATTCATCGGCCTGCTCGACCTGAAGGGCAACCTCCTCGTCGCCAACCGCACCAGCATCAAATGGGCCAAGGCGAAACCGGAGGAGGTTCTGGGCAAGCCTTTCTGGGACGGGCCCTGGTGGCCCGACAAGAAAAAGGCGGAATCGTTTCTTTTGAATCTCATCGATCAGGTCAAAAAGGGCCAGACCGTGCGCAGTGAGGTCGTGCATGTCGATACCGAGGACAAGGAAACATACATCGACTTCACTATGTCTCCGTTCCGCGACGAGAATGGTCAGGTCGTCAATTTCATCGTTGAAGGCCGCGACATTTCCATGCTCAAGAGAAAACAGATCGAAATCGCGGAGAGCGAGAAGAGATTCCGCACAATCTTTGAACACGCGCCCTATTCCATGTCCATCAATCGCCTTCCGGACGGAAAATACATGGACGCGAACACCGCCTTCCTGAACAAGATGGGCATCAGCAAAACCGAGTTGCTCAACCTCTCTCCCAAGGAAATCGGCGCATTGCCGGTTGAGCACCAGGAAGAGATATTCATGAGCCTCAAGGGCAGCCGCAACATCCACAACCTCGAAACCCGGGTGCAAAGGCCCAACGGGAGCACTGGGCATCTTCTCTACTCGGGCGGGCTCATTACCTTGGACGGCGAGGACTGCATCCTGTCCATGACCGTGGACATCACGGAACTCAAAGAAGCCCAGGAAGCCCTGCGGCGTTCAAAGGAAATGTTCTCCCGCCTGTTCCAGCTCTCTCCGGACATCATCACCCTGGCCAGAAAGGAAGACGGGATACTGCTGGAGGTCAACGAAACCTTCACGCGCACCACCGGGTATTCCCGGGACGAAGCCCTGGGGAAAAGCACCCTGGAACTGAAAATCTTCTCTTCGCCCGAAAGACGGACCGACTTCGTGCAAGCCCTGCTCCGTGACGGCCAAGTGGAAAACTTCGAATTCGACATGCGCCACCGTGACGGGCACATCATGCAATGCTCCACTTCGGCCAGGTTTATGAGCGTCGACGACACACCCTGCATCCTGGCCATCACCCGGGACATCACGCACGTGCGGGCCATGCAGGAGAGCATGATCCAGTCCGAGAAAATGCTCTCGCTCGGTGGCATAGCCGCCGGCATCGCCCACGAAATCAACAACCCGCTCGGCATCGTGCTCCAGGCGGCCCAGACCATCACCTTGCGCACCAGGGCCGACTTCCCCAAGAACATCGAGGCGGCGGCGAAGATCGGCGCCAACCTTGACCACGTGGACCGCTACCTGAAGGAGCGCAAGATCGACGTCTTCATCCGCGACATCCAGGGCGCGGCGGTCCGGGCGGCGGAGATCATTCGCCACATGCTCGACTTCAGCAGACGCAGCGAGTCCAGGCGCTCGGTCTGCGACATAAAAACCATCCTTGAAAATTCCCTGCGACTCGCCTCCAGCGACTATGATCTCAAAAAGAACTACGATTTCAAATCCATAAAAATCGTGAAGGACCTGCCCGAAGAACTGCCCTGCCTGCATTGCACGGAAACGGAAATCGAACAGGTCCTCCTGAATCTGCTGCGCAACGCGGCCCAGGCCATGGCCGAAGCCAAACCGCCCGTTTCCGATCCCTGCATCAGCATCCGGGCCAGGACGCTGGGGACGGGCCTGCGCATCGACATCACCGACAACGGGCCCGGCATCTCCCCTGAGAACCGCAAACGCATCTTCGAGCCGTTCTTCACCACCAAGATCGCCGGAGCGGGGACCGGCCTCGGGCTGTCCGTGTCCTACTTCATCATCACCAAGGGCCACGGCGGAGCCATGTACGTCACCGCCCCTCCCGAAGGAGGGACCATGTTCAGCATAGAATTGCCCGGACCGGCCGAATCGGTGAAAAACGAGTCGCATGCCTAGACGGACGGCAGGATTTCAACATATCAAGGCGGGCATGTCAGACATCATGAGCAGGCCGGCAAGGCGGGAAAACCCATGAACATCCTGGTTATAGACGACGAAGACGGACTGCGCCGCTCCCTGTGCGCCTACCTTGAAGACCTTGGATACGAGACCCTCGACGCGGCCAACGGACGCGAGGGTCTCGACGCCATGCGCAAGGTCCTGCCCGAGCTGGCGGCCGTCATCGTCGATCTGAACATGCCGGTCCTCGATGGTTACGGTTTCCTCCGGCAGGCTCAAATCGAGGCGCCGGAACTGCCCGTCATCGTCCTCTCGGGCGTGGGCGTGGTCGACGACGCGCTGCAGGCCGTAAGGCTTGGCGCGTGGGACTTTTTGACCAAGCCCCTGCACAATTTCAGCATCCTCGACCATACCCTTGGCAAGGTCATCGAAAAAGCCAGGCTGATCCGGGAAAACAGGGAATACCAGACCAACCTCGAACAGCTCGTGCGTCAGCGCACCGCCGAACTGGAGCGCACCCGGCGCCAGATCATGCACCGGCTGAGCCGCGCCGCCGAATACAAAGACAACGAGACCGGCCATCATGTCATCCGGGTCGGAGAAATCGCGGCGGTCCTGGCCGAGGCCCTGGGGCTGGACGAGTCAAGCTGCGCCAACCTGCGCGACTGCGCCCCGCTGCACGACATCGGCAAGATCGGCATCCCCGACGAAGTGCTTTTAAAACCCGGCAAACTCGACCCCGCCGAGTGGAAGATCATGCAGCAGCATTGCATGTTCGGCTGCGAGATCCTGGGCCCCCTGACCAGCAAGGAAGAGGCGCATTCGAGCTGTGAGCAGTGGGACAGAAAGGATCTGGACGGCAACGAATTGCTCGACCTGGCCCGCACGCTGGCCCTGCTCCATCACGAGCGCTGGGACGGCAGCGGCTATCCCTTCGGCCTGTCCGGTGAAGACATCCCCCTGGCGGCGCGCATCGTCGCGGTGGTCGACACCTACGACGCCCTGGCCAGCGAAAGGCCATACAGGGAAGCCTTCCCCGAGGAAAAATGCCTGGCCATCATCCGCGAAAGCTCGGGCAGTCATTTCGACCCCGAAGTCGTCGAGGCATTTTTTGCCAACATCGATAGAATCCGGAACATCCGCGTGCGGTGGCAGGACTAGGATCCGCATCACAAAGAAGAAATCATGATTGTAAGCCAGATGAGCGTAAACTCCAAAGGAGAGTGGGAAGCCTCTTCCGCAAAGGCCCACGACCTGGACGCCGACCTTGCGCTGGTGTTCTGGTCCGACACGGACGAGACCGCCGTCGCCGCCGCCGTGGAGGCCCTCAAAACCCATTGCCCACGGGCGATCCTCATGGGCTGCTCCTCCGGAGGAGTCGTCTCGGGACGGACATTCCTTGAAAACGCCATGGTCGCGACCCTGGTCTCTTTCCAGGAGACCAAGCTTGAATCCACGGCCACCCGCCTGAAGGACCACGCGGACATCCGTGACATGTGCCGCCATCTGGCCGCAAGCCTGTCCCACGCCGGGCTGACCCATGTGTTCGTGCTTTCGGACGGGCTGGTCATCAACGGCTGCGCCCTGGCTTCCGGACTTGCGGAGTTCCTTCCGCCGGGCGTCGGAATCACCGGCGGCCTGGCCGCCGACGGCGAACGTTTCGAGCGCACCGCCATCATGCACGGATCGGTGATTTTCTCCGGCGGTGTCGCCTGCGTGGGCTTCTACGGCGAACGGCTCGACATCGGCGAGGGTTCGCGCGGCGGCTGGCTGCCGTTTGGCCCTGAGAGGCTGATCACCGAGTCCCACGGCAATGTCCTGCTGGAACTCGATGGAGAATCGGCCCTGAAACTCTACGAACGCTATCTGGGCAAACACGCGAAAAACCTTCCCGCCAGCGGACATCTCTTTCCCCTGTATCTATGCGAAGCCGGCGGCTCGAACTGGGTGGTGCGCACCATCCTCGGCCTGGACCGGGAGCGCGGCGCCCTCTTTTTTGGCGCAGAGATGCCGCTTGGCGCAACGGTCCGCCTCATGCGCGGCAACATGGACAACCTCCTGGACGGCGCGCGGAAAGCCGCCGAGCTTGCCCGGAGGGGTGACGGGGACGCACTGGCCATGCTGGTCAGCTGCGTAGGGCGCAAGATGCTGCTCAAACAATTCGTGGAAGAGGAGATTGACGCCGTGGCCCGAGTTCTTGGCCCCCGCACGACCCTGACAGGCTTTTACTCCTATGGCGAAATAGGAAGTGACGAAGCTGGAACGACCTGCTGCCTGCACAATCAGACCATGACGGTTACCGTGCTGCGGGAGCAGGAATGAGCATGCACCGCCTTTTACAGCGCCAACTCAAACGGGCCCGGATCAATCCCTCAGAATTGCCTACAGATCTTGAACCCTTCATGGCCCTCATAGAGGACGCCTACCGTCAATTCGACGAAGAAAAGGAAGTTCTGGAAAGGGCCCTGGAAATCAGCTCCGCCGAACTGGTGCACCGCAACGAAGTCATGCGCGCCGTGTTCATGGCCCTGCCGGACGTATTCCTGTGGATCACCCGCGACGGCCTGATCAAGGATTGTCGCGGCGGCCTGCATGCCCTCTTCGGGGTCGAGCCGCTCAGTCTCCTGAAAAAAAATCTGCGCGAAATTCCGGACATCGCCGATCCGCAGGCCTTCTCCCTGGCCATGCGCATGCTGGCCGAGACCTCGTTCTTCCAGGCCGAATACTCAATTCAGTCCGCGGGCCGAACCCGGCACTACGAGGCCCGCTTCGCCAATCTCGAGGACGACCTGATCCTGGTCCTGATCCGGGACATTTCCGACCGAGCCCAGGCCGAGGAAGCGCTCCTTGGAATGCAGCAGCGCCTGGACCACATCATCGAATTTCTGCCCGACGCCACCGTGGTGGTCGACAACGAACACCGGGTCATTGCCTGGAACCGGGCCATGGAAGGCATGACCGGGGTGCCCAAGGAAGAGATCCTGGGCAAATCGGGCTATGAGTACGGCACTCCCTTTTACGGGCATCCGCGGCCCATTCTCCTGGACTTCATCGGCAAGGATCCAAGCCGGGACTACCCCATGTACCAGCCCACCCAGAGCAACCTCGAAGGGCTGGCCACGGAAATCTTCGTCCCGCTTCTTCACGGCGGGCGCGGGGCCTACGTCTGGGCCAAGGCCTCGGCGCTGTACGACAAGGACGGCAACATCGCCGGAGCCATCCAGACCATCCGGGACATCACCGACAAGAAACGTGTCGAGATCGGCACCCAGGTTCTGTACCTGGTTTCCACCGCCGCCAGCACGCCCCTGGCGGACAAGGAGCTTCTGGCCAAGGTCTTCGACATCCTGGCCGAGCACCTTGAGGTCCAGGTCATGTTCGCCTCCATCCTTGGCGCGGAAGGCGCGAAGCTCACGTTCCCGTTCTTCATTCGACAGGATCTGGCCAGACACGAGACCATGAAGCATCTTTCCATGCTCTCCGCCAACGCCATGAAATCACCATCCCTGCAAATCACGGACACCCCGCCCGAGGGCCTGCGGGACGGGGAAGCGCAATCCACGTTGTGGTTCACCTCGCCCCTGCGCTACGGGGACCGGCTGCTGGGTTCCGTAGTCTTCGCGCTTTCCGAGAACAACCATTTCGTCCGCGACAAGGACACGCACGTACTCGCTTCGGTGGCTGACCATCTGGCCCTGGCCATCTCACGCAACGCCACGGAAAAAGCGCTGCGCCAAAGCGAGAAAAAGCACCGCGCCATTTTCGAAAACGCAACCGAGGGCATCTTCCAGATCTCCCTTGATCACGACCTCCTGAGCGCCAATCCGGCCATGGCCCGCATTTTCGGCTACGACGACATCGGCAGTCTGATGACCGACGCCCAGGGCTTCCTGCAACGCGTCATCTCCTCCGCCGACCGGGTTCAACTGCTGAGCCGGGCCTTGCAGCTCGGCACCGCCCAGAATTTTGAACTCGACGCGTTCATGAAGGGCGGAAAAAAAACCTGGATCTCGATCAACATGCGCACCGTGAAGCGCTCCGACGGGTCCATCAGCCACCTCGAAGGCTCCATGCGCGACGTGTCCAAGCGCAAGAAGGCCGAACGCAGACTGGCCATCCAGAAAGGCCTCTTTCAACAGCTCTTCGACAATTCCCCGCAAGGCATCCTGCTGCTGGGCAAGGACGGAGCGCCCATGGACATCAACCCGAGCTTCACCAGCCTCTTCGGATACACCAGAAGCGACCTCCACTCCCTCTTCGAAATGCTCCTGAACCCGGACAGCCTCGACGAAAGCTTTGCCTTCATCTCCACGGTGCTGAGCGGAACCTCGGTGAGCACGGAGACGCAACGCAGAACCAAGGACGGACGGATCATTCCCGTCTCCATGCTCGGCTATCCCTATGTGCTGGAAGGCACGATCTCCGGGGCGTTCTTCATTTTCAGCGACATTTCCGAACGCAAGAATTACGAAGCGCAGCTGACCAGACAGGCCCTGCGCGACAATCTGACAGGACTGCCCAACAGGGTGCTCTTCATGGACAGGCTGAACCGGGCCATGACCAGGCAGCAGCGCAACTCCGAGTATCGTTTTGCCGTGCTCATGATCGATCTGGACAGCTTCAAGCGGGTCAACGACACCCTCGGCCATCAGGCCGGAGATCACCTGCTGCAGGAAGTGGCCGCGCGCCTGACCCAGTGCCTGCGCACCATGGACACGGTGGCCCGCATGGGAGGAGACGAGTTCGCCGTGCTGCTCGAAGACTTTCAGAGCAATCAGGAAGCCATCGGCATCACCCGGCGGCTTCTGGAGACCATCCGTCGGCCTCTCAAAATCCAGGATCGGGACGTGCTGGTCAGCGCCTCCGTCGGGGTGGTGCTGCAGACCGTGCGCTACACCTCTCCCAACGACCTGCTGCGGGATGCCGACATCAGCATGTACCGCTCCAAGGAGCTGGGCAAAAACCAGTTCAAGGTCTTCAGCAAGAGCATGTACGAACAGGTCGTGCAGACCGTGCAGCTCGAAAACGACCTGCGCCAGGCCCTGGTCGAAGATGAATTCGAACTCTTCTTTCAGCCCATCTACGCCTTGCGCGGGCAAACGCTCCGTGGTTTCGAAGCGCTCATCCGCTGGAACCACCCGCTACGCGGTCATCTCGCCCCGGGAGAATTCATCCCCGTGGCCGAGGAAACCGGACTGATCACCGAAATCGGCAAATGGGTCATGCGCCGCGGCTGCCTGATCCTGGCCGGATGGCAAGCTCAATTTCCCGGTCTTGACATCAGCATGTCCCTGAACCTTTCGCCCAAGGACCTTCTGCAGGCGTCACTCATCCCCGTCCTGACGGAACTGCTGCACGAAACCGGACTCAAGGCGCGGCACATCAAGCTCGAAATCACCGAAACGGCGGTCATGGACAATCCCGAGCAGGCCACGTCCAGACTGGAGCGATTGCAGAAGATGGGCTTTCAGATCGCCATGGACGATTTCGGCACGGGATATTCGTCCCTGTCCTACCTGCAACGCCTGCCCATCGACATCCTGAAGATCGACCGCTCCTTTGTTCAGACCATGCTCGAAAACCCCAACAACCTTGAGATCATCAAGGCCATCATCGGGCTGGGAAAAATCCTGGATCTGCGCATCGTGGCCGAGGGCGTGGAAACGCAGCAGCAGCTTGAATCCCTGCAGGAACTCGGCTGCGACCTGGCACAAGGCTATCATCTGGGCAGACCCATGTCCAAGGAGCAGACCGAAACGCTGATGGCCGCATGCGGCGCGAATCCCCCGGCATGACCCGCCCTGCCCACCTGTCCCCCTTCCGCACCTACCGCGCCTCCCGGCGTGACGACCTCATCTCCTTCCAGCTCGTCATCGAGGAAACGGATCTGTGGGTCGCGGCGCGGGAAGACCTCGGCGGAGCCATGGCCGACCATGTTCGGCTCCTGCGCGGACAGATCAAGGCCTACGCGGCCGTGCACCCCGAATTTCTGACCTCTCTTGAACCCCTTGAAACCGGCCCGAGCGCTCCGGAAATCATCCGCCGCATGTGCCATGCCGCGACCCTGACCGGAGTCGGCCCCATGGCGGCCGTGGCCGGAACCCTGAGCCAGATGCTGGCCGAACGCTTCCGGGAACGCTCGCCTGATCTGTTGATCGAAAACGGCGGAGACACCTACCTTTGCTCCACCCAGGACCGGCACATCGGCATCCTGAACATGCCGGACCAGGCCGTGCGCCTGTGCGTCCCGGTGGCGGCCAGGGAGTTTCCCTGCTCCTTTTGCGCGTCTTCGGCCACGATCGGACATTCGCTGAGCTTCGGTAAGGCCGACCTTGTCGTGGTCCGCTCAAAAGACGCGGCCCTGGCCGACGCGGCGGCCACGGCTCTGGCCAACGCCCTGACCGGAGCCTCGGCCATGGACGCGGTTCTGGCTAAGGCCCAAGGCTGGGAGTCCCTTGGCCTCGACGGCGTCTTCACGCAATGCGAAGGCAAGATCGGCGTGTGGGGCAAGATGCAACTGGCCGTGATTTGAGAGACTAAAAATCACTTCCCATCTGGACAATGCCAGCCGCCAGGCTTATAAAGGAATCAAGGATTGTTCGTGTTAACCTAAGCGGAGGTAAGACCATTGGGCCATACATCTTGGACGAAAGGTTGCTGAGGGTAGCGTCGAAAAAAAGGCCTGAAGAGGCGGGGGACTTTAACCCATCAGCCCGGGCAAACCAGACGGAGAGACCGTCACCAAACGCTACGAAGAAAAGTTTTTAAGGGTTCAAGAATCTTAAAACCAACAGTACGACGAAACGATCTAGTCAGAAATGCCTTGAAATGACTCGCCCCGCTTCACCATGAAGCGGGGCGTTTTTTCTTGAAACGCCCGAATCTTCCCGAAAGACCTCAAACACGCTCTTTGCCTTTGTCCGGTCCTTTGCTAGACAAAGAATCATGTCCACTGCAAACGGCCCCGCGCCGGACAACGCGACCCCGCACGCCAATGACCAGCCCGCCAGACCGGCTCCCTCCCGTTTCCTGCGCGGGTTGCTGTTTTTCCTCACGCTGTCCTGCCTTGTCCTTGCCGTTCTCTGGATCGCCCTGCCCCGCATCGCCCAGGAACTTTTCGTGCCCGCGCTGGCCAGAACCCTGCATGCTCCCGAGCTGAGCATGGACATTCGCGGGGCAGGCTTTTCGGGCCTTGATCTGGGCGAAATATCCCTGTCCAGCGATGCGGGCCTCGCCGCCGAGGCCGTGCTCATCGACTGGAGTCTGTCCGGGCTCTTGCGTGGCCGAATCGACAGGATCAGGATCCTGGGCCTGTCGATCCGGGTGCAAAAAAATGTCGATGACTGGGACATTCCCGGTCTGCCCCGGCTTCAGAAATCATCCAGCGCGGAATCCGGGACCATGTTCCTGCCCTGGGTGGACGAAATGTCCGTTGAAGGCCGCATCAGCCTTGAAGGACCGGGCCTTGGGCACTCGTTTCCTTTCAGCGTGAACGGCGGCCTTGATGAAGATGCAGGCATCGTCCTGAATGCCGAGACCGCGCTGGCCGGGCAAAGCGTGAACCTGGCGCTGAAGGGGAACCTGCGGCAAAACGATTTCCGGCTGACCTGCGTCCTGCCCCCGGCCTCCATCGCGGCCCTGGCCGGGATGGTCCCGGGCCTCGACGCCCTGCCTCTCGCCGGAACCGTGCGGGCCGAGGCCCACGCATCCCTGCCCCCGAACCAAAAGCCCGTTCTTGAAGCCCGGCTTGGCCTTGACTCCCTGCGAACCATGCTTGGCGACACGCCCCTGGCCCAGGACGGCAACGCCACTCTCGACCTTGCCTGGCAGGAAGAACCGCGCCTTTCCATTTCGGCCCTGAGCCTTGACGCCCCCCTGCCGCTGACCCTGAGCGTCGCCGACATCCGGGCGAACCTTGAAGAGATGTCCTTTGGCTGTTCCTGGGACCTGACCGCGCAGGCCCTGCCGGGCTTCGCTTTTTCGTCTCCTCCGCGTCTGGCCGGAAGCTTCGAGCTCAAAGCCTCGAAGCAGGGCTGGAACATGCGCGCCACGGCGGCCCTCGACGCTCTTGAAGCCCGCCCGACCCAGACGCCGGAACTGGTCCTTGCCCTGGACACGACTACCCTGACCCTCGACGCCGCCAAGGGCTCCTCCGGCACGCGCGTTGACGGGTCCCTGGCCTTGGGCAGATTGCGCGTGACCCGGGAAACCCTGGGCGCGACCCTCTCGGACCTGAACATGACCGTTAACGCCACCGCCGCTCCAGATGTGAGCGGAACGATACGCCTCACCGGAGCGCGCCTGGAGGCAAAACAGCCCGGCATGGCCCTGACCACGACCCGCCTTGACGGACAATGCGCCTTTGCCCTGGCCGAGCAGCTTACCTTGAGCGGCGTCATAAACGCTGCAGCACGCGCCGGCAGCGGGGACACCGTGGCGCTCATGAACCTGCGCCTGCCTCTGGCCTGGCCCGAACCGACGACGGCGTCCGGCAGCGTGGACCTCGATCTGAAATGGAAAGGGAAAGGACTGGCAAAAATTTCATCAAGGATCGCGCAAGATTTGCACGGCGCGAGCCTCGACGGGAATCTCTCGGTGCTGCCGGTGGCGGTTCGGGCGCCCCTGAAGGGACGCATCGACGCAAAAAACATTTCCGGCTCCTGGATCGAGATGAAGGCCGCCCAGACCATCACCATGCCCGGCAAGCTGACGAGTCTCCTCCCGGCGCTGGGCGATCTGTCGGGCAGCGCCCGCCTGGATGCCACCGCGCGCCTGGACATGAGCAGTGGAGCGCCCATGCTCCCCGCCGATCTGAAGCTCACCGGACTGTCCCTGGCGCACACGACAAGTGAACTCACGTTAAGCGGCGGGGCCGTCGAACTGGCCTTTTCCAACCTGCTGAACATGCGCTCCGACCCGGACGGGCGCATGAACTTCGAGCGCCTGCAACTGGGCACCATCATCCTTGAGCAGGGCGACATCCATTTTCAGGTCGAAGCCCTGCACAGCATCCTGGTCGAAGGCTGCCGCTTTGAGTGGGCCGGCGGCCGCATCGGCAGCCAGGCGTTCCGGATCAACCCGAACGTTGAGGATTACACCGTCGAACTCTACTGCGACCGGGTCGAGATGGCGCAGGCCCTGGAGCAGTTCGGCATGACCCAGGCCCAGGGCGGGGGCACCGCCAACGGCCGCATCCCGGTGCACTGGGCGGACGGGAACCTGACCTTCGACAACGGCTTCCTGTATTCCACTCCGGGCGAAAAAGGAGTACTGCGCGTCAAGGGCACGGAGATCCTGACGGCCGGCATTCCCCCGGGGACGCCCCAATACGGTCAGCTGGACCTGGCGGCGGAGGCCCTGAAGGACTTCACCTACGACTGGGCCAGAATCCGCATCAACACCCAGGAAAGGGAGCTTGTCGTCTCCCTGGAGCTTGACGGCAAACCCGAAAAACCCCTGCCGTTCAGCTACAACCGCGACATCGGCGGCTTCGCACGGGTCGAGGCCTCTTCACCGGGGTCCGTATTCCAGGGCATCCGCCTGGACGTAAATTTCCGCCTGCCCCTGGATCAACTTTTGCAATACCGACAGCTCCTGGAACTGATGAAAAACGGAGGTTAACGTGCGAATTCCCTTGATGGCCCTGGCCGCGATGCTGCTTCTGCAAAGCGCCTGCAGCACCCGCCACGAGGTGCAGATGGCGCCGGTGGAGGTCAAACCCATCCACATCACCATCGATGTCAACGTGCGGGTCCAAAAGGACCTGGAAGACTTTTTCAGCGACATCGACAAGGCCGACCAAAATCTGAACCCAAGCAACTGAACTGGAGTCCCATATGCGCAAAATGAAGCACCTCATACCGATTCTTCTGGCCCTTTTATGCGTCATGTTCTGCGTACAGGCAGGATTCGCCCAAGGCATCAAGGACAGGATGCTCGCCCGCCTGCCTGTCATCAACGAACTCAAAGCCCAGGGCCTCGTTGGTGAAAACAACCAGGGATTTCTGGAATTCCGCTCCGGAAACAAGCCCAGCGCCGACGTTATCAACGCCGAAAACGCCGATCGCCGGGAAGTGTACAAGGCCATCGCCGCCCGTCAGAACGCTTCCCCCGCCCTGGTAGGGCAGACCCGAGCCGCGCAGATCGCCGAGAAGGAAGCCCCGGGAACATGGATCCAGAGCCCCGATGGGGCGTGGAAAAAGAAATGAGCCGGAGATAAGAGTGCTCTGAAAATGAACCGGTGTGGACTGACGCGGAAGGAAACGGACTGACGCGGACAGGCATGGACCGACACAGACGAACACGGACAAACACAGGGTAATACAGGCGCGGCCATTATTCCTTGTCCGTGCCTGTCCGTGTTCGTCCGTGTCGGTCCGTGTTCTTCTGCGCCCCCCCTTTAAAATCCACCCACGCCTACCCCCGACCCTCCACCCCCGCCTTGACGGAGCCGCCCCCGGCCCGCTACAGCCTCCATCCAGCCCGAAAGACATCACCCGCTTGCCGCACAAGGAATCCCCATGAACTCCAGAACCATACGCGCCAATCTCTTCCTTTTGCTGACCGCCCTGATCTGGGGCGCGGCCTTCGTGGCGCAGCGCATGGGCATGGACCACATGGGCCCCCTGACCTTCAACGGCATCCGCTTCGCGCTGGGCGCCCTGGCTCTCCTGCCCCTCATCGCGAATATGGACAGAAGACGCACCACCGTCGCCCCGCCGCTGTCCACCCTGATCCGCGGCGGCCTGCTCATGGGCGGAGCCCTCTTTCTGGGCGCGTGGCTACAGCAGTTCGGGCTGTGCTACACCACGGCGGGCAAGGCCGGGTTCATCACCGGACTGTACGTGGTCTTCGTGCCGCTGATCGGCATCTTCCTCGGACACCGCTACGGCATCGGGACCTGGGCCGGAGCGGGGCTGGCCATCGCCGGCATGTACATGCTGAGCGTCACCGAGAGCATGACCATGGACAAGGGGGACGCGCTGGTCCTCATGTCGGCGTTTTTCTGGGGCGTGCATGTGCTCCTCATCGGCAAGCTGACCGGCGGGCTTGCGGCCGTGGACGCCATAAAGCTGGCAGCCGTCCAGTTCGCCTTCTGCAGCCTGATCAGCCTGGCCGGAGCCGCGGCCTTTGAAGAAATCACCCTGGCCGGTCTCTGGGCCGGCATCGTCCCCATCCTCTACGGCGGACTCATGAGCGTCGGTGTGGCCTACACCCTGCAGGTCGTGGCCCAGCGCGACGCCCGCCCGGCCCCGGCGGCCATCATCCTGAGCCTGGAGGCGGTCTTTGCCGCCGTGGCAGGCTGGATGCTGCTGGGCGAAATTCTCACCACTCAGGCCCTCATCGGCTGCGCGCTGATGCTCGGCGGCATGATCTGGTCCCAGGCCAGACCATGACGGCAGCGGAAGCAAAAAAACGCCTGTCGAACCGCCAAGGCATCCCACCAGGATCAAATCCCGCCCAAAGACTTCCATAAAACATCACGCCGGCAGCATCCCGTTTTCGGCGCAGCCCTCTTTCCCGGACGGCTTTGGTTGTATTGGCCGAAAAAAGCTGTCATGTTCTTCTTCAGCACCAATCCTTGATCCCAGATTCAGCGCCTCCGTAATGCACAGTCAGTCACGCGCGGTGCCGCAAGAACAACAGACCAGTTCTGCCTGATCACAGCGACTCTCCGGAGCAAAAATCCATATGACGAACACCCTCCCCGCCGACGAGCTGGATAAACGACTCGCCGCCGCCCAGGCCGCCCTTGAAGACAGCGAGGCCAGATACAAAAACCGCTTCGAACATTCTCCGGTCGGAGTGTATCGAAGCTCCCTTTCGGGCAGGTTCCTGGAACTCAATCCCGCCATGGCGGAAATGATGGGATATGACACAGCGCAGGAAGCTCTTGCCGATCTGACGGACCTCTCCCGTCAGCTCTACGTCGAATCCTCTCGCCGCCGGGAATTCATAGATCTGCTGCAAGCTGACGGCGTGGTCAGACATTTCGAATTTCAGGCCAGAAAGAAAAACGGCGAAGTCATCTGGATTCACGAAAACGCAAGCCTCGGCAGTCACGATTGCCCTGAAGAATGGGTTATCGACGGTTTTGCCCAGGACGTCACTGCTCGAAAATCGGCCGAGGAGACCTTGCGGAAAAACGAGACCCTGCTGCGCTCCATAACCGCCAATGTTCCCGGCGCGCTCTACCAGTTCACCCGCAGGGGGCCCCTGGCATACGAAATTCCCTTTGTGAGCCAGGGTGCGGGTCGGCTACTCGAATGGCCGGACGAATCCCTGCGCGACACCTCCGTTCTTTTTCAGAACGTCTTCCCGGAAGACCAGAGCAGGCTCTTTGCCTCCATCGAGCAATCGGCCCTGTCCATGAGCCCCTGGAAGGAAGATTTTCGCATCTTCACCCGCACCGGGGCGACCAAATGGATCCGGGGAGCATCAAACCCCCAGGCCATGCCGGACGGGAGCATCACCTGGTTCGGCTTCATGCTCGACATCACCGAACAAAAGCGGATCGAGGAAGCCCTGCGCGAAAGCCAGGAGCACCTGCAGGCCATTTTCAGAGTTGCCCCCACGGGCATCGGCGTGGTCAGGAACCGGGTTCTGATCCGCGTCAACCAGCGCGTCTGCGAAATGACCGGACACACAGAAAAGGAACTGCTGGGCCAAAGCGCACGCATGCTTTATCCCGCGCAGGAGGATTTCGACTTTGTCGGCCGGGAAAAATACAGGCAGATCAAGGCAAAAGGAACCGGCGAGGTCGAGACGCGCTGGCTCAGAAAGGACGGGACCATCATTGACGTGCTCATGGCCTCTACTCCCCTTGACCCGGAAAACCTTTCCCTGGGCGTGACCTTCACCGCCACGGACATCACCGAACGCAACTCGATCCAGGCCAAGCTGCGCACCGCCAATCGGGAACTGCTCGAAGCCACGGCGCGGGCCACGGAACTGGCAACCCAAAGTCAAGCCGCCAACCGGGCCAAGAGTGAATTCCTGGCCAACATGAGTCACGAAATCCGCACCCCCCTGAACGGAGTGCTGGGCACGCTGCAACTCATGGAAACGACCAGTCTGGACGAGGAGCAGCGCAGCTTCGTGTCCATGGCCATCAACTCCTCCACCCGGCTGACCCGCCTGCTTTCAGACATCCTGGACATCTCGCGCATCGAGTCCGGAAAACTGGTACTTTACGAGACCGAGTTCGAAATTGGCGCGCTCAAGGATTCCGTACTCGAACTCTTTGCCCCCATCGCCAGACAAAAAAAACTGGACCTGAACTTCCAGCTTGCCGAAAACGTGCCGCCACGGTTTGTCGGAGACGAGATGCGCCTGCGCCAGATTCTCTTCAACCTGGTCGGCAACGCCATCAAATTCACCGAGCACGGCCGAATCGCCGTCGAGATCTCCGCCCTGCCCAGCAACGCGCAAAAAGAATGTCGCCTGCTGCTCTGCGTCTTTGACACGGGAACAGGCATCCCGGATGACCGTCTCAAGGACATCTTCGAACCCTTTGTACAGGTTGACGGTTCCTTCGTCCGTCAGCACCAGGGCGCGGGGCTTGGCCTGTCCATCGTAAGGCGCCTGACCCTGCTGCTGGGAGGCAATCTGGCAGTGGACACCGGCCCCGGCGAGGGAACCGCCATATGCCTGTCCCTGCCCCTGTCGATCCCGAAACCTGCCGAGCCCCAGATCCAGGCTCCTTCGGCAGCCAACTCCCCACGCCGGATTCTTCTGGCCGAGGACGACGAGGTCAATCTGCTGACCAGCCTCAAAATGTTGCAAAAACTCGGGCACACGGTGACTGCGGTCATGAACGGACAGGAAGCCCTGGACGCCCTGGCCCGGCAGGACTTCGACCTGATCTTCATGGACATCCAGATGCCTGTCCTGGACGGCGTCGAGGCGACCAGAATCATCCGCAAGTCAAGGGAGCTTGGCGCCAAGGCCGCAATCCCCATCGTCGCCATGACCGCCTATGCCATGGCCGGAGACAGGGAGACCTTTCTTCAGGCCGGCATGACCGACTATCTGGCCAAGCCGGTAAGCAGGGAAGCCCTGATTCAGGTCATCGAAAAGACAATGTCCGCCGGTTCCTGACAATCCGAATGAAAACAGAACCGGCATTGCTCCCTTTCAGGGAGTCCGCCCCTGCCAGGCCTGATACCCGCCCGGGTAGCGAAAGACATTCGTGTATCCCAGACGCACGGCCCAGGCTGCGGCGATCCCGCTGAGCAGTCAGCGAAATCCCCGGCAATAGACCACGATGATCCTGTCCTTGTCCGCGCCCAGGACGTCCTCGAAGGCCTGCCGCCGGGCAGGAGGCAGGTCGCCCCGGTCCGAGAGGTCAACGGGCAGACTGACCGCACCGGGCATGTGTCCTTCGGCGTACTCGTAGGAAAAACGCACATCGACCAGCAGCACGCCTGGCTTGACGCGCAGCATCTCGCGCAACCCGGCGGTGGTGACCATCCTGTAGCCGTCGCGCTCGGCCGCACGCGCGGCCTGCTCATAAAGCGGGGAGCCGGTTTCCTGATCGGCCAGCCCAGTCGAGACGCAGCACAGCGCCGTCAGCACGGACAGACACAAGGCTCGTCGCAGCAGATGCATGATCCTCACGGCATTTCCCCCTCCCTGCAAACTTTAAAGGCCGCCCTCACCAATGCATGACGAAGGCGGCCAACGGGTGACGCATTGCGAACAGAGACCAGGCCCCGCTACTTCTTGATCTCGAAAGACCCGTCAGGGGCGAAACTGACATTGGCGTCAACGTAGTAGACGTCCTTCAGGTCAGGCCGCATGGCCTGGAACATGTAGAAGGCTTCGCCGCTGCGTGCGCCGGTGGAGCAAATGAACACGAGGGGCTTTTCCGCCGAGAACTCGTCTATTTTCTTCTCGAGCATGTCCACGGTCATGTTCACGGAACCGGGGATATGCGCGATGGCGAACTCCGCAGGTGCGCGCACGTCGATGAGCCGGATGCTGTCCACATTGTTCCGGGCCAGTTCGGTGAAGACATCGTTGTCGATGGTCCCTTCGGCAGCACCGGCCTTCAATGCTCCGGCCGGAGCAGCGGCCTTGGCCGGGGCCGGGGCCGGCGCGGCCTCCTGGGAAGCCCCCTCGGCGGTCCAGACCTTAAGGCCCTTGGCCACCCATTCAGGATCGCCACCCGCATACACGGCCACATTGGTGTAGCCTAGGGCTTCCGCCTTCCAGGCCGACTGGTGACTCAAGGGACATTCCACTCCGCCGCAGTAGAAGATCAGCTTCGCGCTCTTGTCGGCAGGCAGAACCTCGGCGGCCATCTTGTCGAACTGGCTGTCTGGCAGGCTCACGGCCGTGGGGATGTGCCCCTTGTCATAGCGGGGCTGCTTGGGCCGGGCGTCGATGATCATCACGTCCTCTATGGGTGTGGCCGAAAGCATGGCGTTGGCCACGTACGGCTTGACCTGATCGAGGGTCAGCAGCCGATGAAACGGTTTGGTCACCTTGGCCGGGTCGAGCACCGGAAGGGGCGTACGCACATCGCGCGCCGTCCACACCGTGTAGCCCAGGGATTCCCACTCCGGGTCACCGGCGGCATATACCTTGACGTTGGTGTAGCCCAGGGCCTCGGCCTTCCAGGCCGACTGGTGGCTCAAGGGACAGGCCAGTCCGCCGCAGTAGAAAACCAGCAGAGTGTCCTTGTCCGCAGGCAGGACCTCGGCGGCCATCTTGTCGAACTGGCTGCCGGGCAGACTCACCGCCGTGGGGATGTGCCCCTTGTCGTAGCGGGGCTGTTTGGGCCGGGCGTCGATGATCATGGCCCCCGTCGACGGGTTCTGGTTCAGCATGGCCTCAAAGACCAGAGGTTTGACGAACTCGATGTCCACCAGGGTGTGGTAGGGTGTGGGCACCTTGGCCGGATCGAGCTGGAGAGCCGCGCCCTTGTGACCGCGCGCGCCGGAACAGCCGGCGAGCAGCCCCAGAAGGAGCGCCACCACAAGAACATGAAGAAGGGATGATTGTCTGCGCATTGCCTTGCTCCTCATCTGATTGGTTGCATTAAAAGTTGAATTTACCGTACGGACAGCCGCCGCGCCTCTTGAAAGCCCGTGACTAGCCGTCTTTGTCCTTTTCGGCGGCCACCTGCGCGTACCACAACGAGTGATGATGCCGCACGTAGTGTTCGGACACGTTGCCGGTGAACATGGACTTGAATGCCGGGCGCTCCTCGCGGGAGATGGCGGCCATGAAGATGTGCACCAGCAGGCCCGCGAAAACCAGACCCACCGTCAGGTAGTGGATCACGCGGGACCAGGCCGCCGGGCCGGGGTTGTCCATGGATATGGTTGAAAAGAACATGACCAGGCCCGTGGCCACGATCACCACCCCGCCCACCACCGAGGCCTGGGCGAAGAGCTTCTGCCCGAAGTTGTAAAAGCCCTGGGGCGGCAGGTCCGGGCTCAGCCCGAAGCGCTCAATCCCTTTGCGACCCAGGGTCATCTTCAGGGTCATCTTGAGCAGCCACTGCATATCGCTGGCCGGAGACACGGGAAAAACCTCCTTGAGGAAGGACCAGGTCGCGCGCGGCTTGAAGAGGATGTAGGCCAAAAACGCCCCGGCCCAGACCAGGCCGAGGTACTGATGCACCAGGAGCAGGTTTTCCCCGCCGCCGAAAAGGCTGCGCATCAGGTTCGGTAACCACGCGCCAACGGGGTTCAGCTCTTCGTTCTTGATCAGCCCCAGGCCCGTCAGCAAAAGGGCGAACCAGCAGAAGGCGTTGAACCAGTGCATGAAGATGGAGAGCCGGGTATGTCTGTGGATCATTTTTTCACTCATGGGGCACCTCAATCCTTTCCCGGGGCTGACGATTCATGTTCGCTCTCCTCCCTGTCCGGAGAAAAAATCTGCTTGGCCCACATGACCGCGACACCCAGGGCGCTGAGGCCCACCGCCACCTTGACCACCGGGTTGACCAGGGTGGCCATGGTCGTGAACGCACCGGGGAATTCGACCTCGCCCACCCAGTCCGTGGGCGCGGTGGCAGCCACGTAATACATGTTTGGTTTGGTATCGATGCCCCCCCTGGCCAGCACCCGGACGGAAGGCTTTTCGCGCAGCAGTCGGGAGGCGTCGCTGTCCGGGTCGTTCAAGTCCCCAAAAACCCGGGCCTTGGTCGGGCAAGTGTCCACGCAGGCGGGAAGAAGACCGCGCTCAAGTCTGCCGGAACTGAAACAGAAATCGCACTTGTCCGGCACCCGCCTGTCCGGATGACGGAAGCGGGCGTCGTAAGGACAGGCCGTGATGCAGTTGCCGCACCCGATGCACAGCGCCTCGTTGACCCGTACGATCCCGTTCTGCGTGTCCTTGTAGGTCGCGCCGCTGGGGCAGGCCTGCACGCAGGTCGGGTTGTCGCACTGCATGCAGCCCCCAGGCTGGAAATGGGTCCGGGTCTGGGAGCCCTGGGAAAAGTCGGGGATGGTGTGCTTGATCCAGTTTCGCCAGTATCCGCGGGGCACGTTGTTCTGCACCTTGCACGAGGCCATGCAGGCCTTGCAGTCGATGCACATCGAGGAATCGATGACCATGGCGTATTTCTTCATCAGCCCACCCTCCTCGTCACGGTGACCAGGGTTTCATGCATGGCCATGTTTCCGGAAATGAAGTCCGCGTGATCTTCGAGCACCTCGGCGATACTCGCACCCCTGTTGTGCACCAGAGGCAACTCCGGAGACAGGGCCCCGAACCCGGTGGCCATGTACACGGTCTCCTCTTCCATGCCCTCGAAAAGCCTGAGCGCAAGCGTAACAGTTCCAGCCGCGCTCGCCACTTCGACCATTTCCCCATCCACAAGGCCCTGCCTGGCCGCCGACCGGGGATGCATCCACAGGGTGTTTTCGTCCTTGAACTGGATGAGCAGGGCGTTGTTGGTGTTGCTGTGGGTAAAGAAGGCCGTGCGTCCCACCACCAGCCTGAAGGCGCCCTCCTTGCGGCGCGGAGCCTTGTACACGGGCATGGGGTCGAGCCCTTCGTGGGCGTAGCGCTGGTTGAAGAGTTCGATCTTCTTCGCCTGGGTCTTGAGCGGCGAGTCAAAATAGATGCCGTAGACCTTGCTCGGATTGTAGTACACGCCGTCGGCCTTGATGGCCTCGAAGGCTTCGGGGATGCTCTCCAGCTGCAATTTGCGGTACTCGTCCAAGGTGAAGTCGAAACTCTCCGGGAAGCCCAAGCGTTTGGACAGTTCCGTACATATCCAGAGCATATCCCGGCATTCGTGCATGGCCGGGACCACGGCATCACGCCACACGGCGCAGGCGCAGGCCGAGGAGCCCTGCAGGGCGGAGACGGGGTCGTTGCGCTCCAGGAAGCTCGGCGAAGGCAAGACCAGATCCGAGTACCAGGCCGTGTCGCTCATGACGATATCCGCGTTGACCACGAAATCCAGGTGTTTGAGCATCTCCAGGGTTTTGTTACGGTTGGCCGCGGTCTGCATGAAGTTGGTCTTGAAGGTGAACCACCCGCGGATGGGATAGGGCTCCTCCTTGATGATGGCGTCGCGCATGAGCTTAAATGAACCCTCGTGGTGGATGAGACCCGGAGCCATGCCGTGATCGATGCGGTCATCAGGGTTGTCGTCGTACCAGGGCACGTCGAAGTACGGGGCGCGCACGCCCACTTCCCGCGACGCGAGGATGCCGCCGGGCCTGTCCCAGTTGGACAGGAGGGCGTTGGCGATGGCCATGGAACGGCGGATCTGCGTGGAGTCTTCGTAGTCCGAGCTGCGACGGCCGGGATAGATCATGGCCGCCGGGGCCGCCGCCGCGATTTCGCGGGCGATGCGCCGGATGTCTTCCGCCGGAATCCCGCATTCCCCGGCCGCCCACTCCGGCGTGTACTGCCGCACATGGGCCGCATACTCATCCAGCCCGAAGAGCATCTTCTCGGCAAAGGCCGGGTCGTAGAGCCGCTCTTCGGTGATGACATTGGTCAGGGCCAGGAAAAAGGCCATGTCCGTGCCGGGACGGATGGCGTACCACTCGTCGGCCAGGGCCGCGGTCTTGGTGTAGCGCGGGTCCAGAACCACGATCTTGCAGCCGTTCTTGCGGGCCTCCATGAGATCGATGGTGTCCGGGGTGATGATCGCCTCCAGGGGGTTGGCCCCGGAGATGATGATGTACTTGGAATAGAGCACGTCGGCGTAGGGAGTCTCCCCGAAGGTGTCGAGGTACGCCCGGTTCTTGCTCAGCAGACAAAGCGTCTCGTGCGAGGTCACGTTGTAAGAGCCGAAGACCTCGGCGAAGCGGATCAGGAACTGGGACTGCATGTCCGAGCCCGGAGAGAACATGACCCCGCAGCGGGTGTATTTCTCCGCGATGCGCGTGAACTGCTCCGCTGCATGATCGAGGGCCTGTTCCCATGTCAGCTGCTGCCATTTGCCCTCCCCGCGGGCGCCCTTGCGCAGGAGCGGGGTTTTCAGGCGGTTGGGGTCATAGAGGTGATCCACGGCCGCATTGCCGCGCGCGCAGAGCATGCCTCTGGATTTGAGGAATTTGGGGTTGGGGTCGAGCTTGACCACCCGGCCGTTCTGCACCCTCGCGATCATGCCGCAGCGGTTGAAGCACATGTCGCAGACCGTGTAGTGCGAGGTGACCGGAGCCTGGGGCGCCGCTCCTGCGGCATGGGCCGTGGCCAGATGGCCCTTCAGCGCCGGGACGCCGGCGGCGGTGGCCGCCACCGCCGCCGACGCCTGAAGAAATCCGCGTCTGGAGAGTGTTTTCGCTTGGGTTTTCATCCCGTGTTCCCTTTTCGAGCTGTCGGTGGCGGGTTTCAATATTCCTGCTCCTTCATGCATGTTCAGGCTTTGTGGCCGCGTCTAAAACCGCTTGATCAGCCGCACTTGGCCGGGGTCGGGGAGTCCTTGGCGCCGTCATGGACATAGCGAAAGATGTCCTGACGATCCTTATCGGAAATCTTGGACCACTCGTCCTTGCAAGGCAGGTCGCCATAACTCTCGAACACGGCCTTCCACTCGGCCTGGGTCTTGGCGTCGGGCCCGAGGTAATGGGCGGGCTTGGCCCCAACGGGATTTTCCATGTGGCACGGACGGCAGTTCTGGCGAAACAAAAAACGACCCTTGCGCGCGTTGCCCACTTCACTGGCGACGGAAATACCTACATAGGATACCAAAATCAGGGCGGCGGCGATGCCCACGAAAGTCTGCTTCTTCATGATGAACTCCTCTTGGTAATTGTCATGGATGATTGTCTCCGGTGTGACTGAGCAGTATAGAGCAGAACGCATACCAAAAGAGTAGGAATTGCCGAAGGCTAGTTCTCCCTTGAATTCATTGAAAAAATACAAATGAAAAAAACCGGGACGTCAGAAGTGGGCATTGACAAGTGATTAATCACATATCAACTGTATAAATGTTTTAAACAACTAATTCAGCACCGCTTACAACACCCGATTCGCGCTAACGCAGCCCCAGGAGACTCATGACCCCCCTCTTCCAGATCCCTCAAAAGCCCCAAACCGGCCTGCCCGCAACGCCCCCGCTGGAGGCCCACTGGCACGAAATTGTGGACCTCATGCAGGAAGGGCTCCTGCTGGTGGATCCGGACGGCTCCATCAAGATGGTCAACCGGGCCTTGGAAGAAATCACCGGATACAGCCGGGAGGAGCTCATCGGCGCCAACTGCTCCCTCTTCAAGTGCGACGCCTGCCGCCGGGTCCGTTCCGAAGCCCGCGAGGCCTGGTGCAAGCTTTTCGAACAGGGCGTCTTCGTGCGCCGCAAGTGCAGCATCATGCGCAAGGACGGCACCTACGTCCCCATCCTCAAGACCGCCTCCATTCTGCGCGCCGAAGACGGCAGCGCGGTCGGGGCCGTGGAGACCATGACCGACCTCTCGGAACTCGACCGCAAGGAAAACGAGTTGCAGCAGCTCTCGCGCATGCTTGAGGAAGAAACCGTATTTCACGGCATGGTCGGACATTCGCCGCAGATGCGCAGGGTTTTCCACCTGATCGAAAAGGCCGCGCAAAGCGACGCGCCGGTGTTCATCTGTGGCGAATCAGGCACGGGCAAGGAACTGGTGGCGAGGGCCATTCACGATCTGGGCCCCAGAAGCGACCAGCCTTACGTGCAGTTCAACTGCGCCGCCCTGAACGAGGCGCTCCTTGAGAGCGAACTCTTCGGGCACGTCAAGGGTGCGTTCACCGGAGCGTTCAGGCATAGGCAGGGCCGCTTCGAGGCCGCCCATGGAGGCGATATCTTTCTGGACGAGATCGGCGACCTGCCCATGCCGGTTCAGGTCAAGCTCCTGCGCGTGCTGGAGACCAAGACCTTCGAGCGGGTCGGAGACAACCGGCAGCTGTCCGTGGACGTGCGCATCATTACCGCCACCAACAAGGTTCTGCCGGAGCTCATCTCTCTGGGGCAGTTCCGCGAGGACCTCTTTTACCGTATCAACGTCATCCCCGTACACCTGCCATCCCTGCGCGAACGCAAGGAAGACATCCCCCTGCTGGCCGACTACTTCATCCAGCGGCTGCGCATGAAGAGCGACAAGGACATCAAGGGATTAAGCCCCCAGACCCTGCACCTCTTCATGGACTATTCCTGGCCGGGCAACATACGCGAACTCAAAAGCGCCCTGGAGTACGCCTTCGTGCTGGCCGACCACGGCCACATCGAGCCCGAGCACCTGCCGCACAACATCGCAACGCCCACCCTCGCTTCCGAAAATCCGCGCCCAGTCAACTTAGGTCAGGATACGCAGAAGCAGCAGCTCCTCCAGGCCCTGCGCCAGGCCGGTGGCAACAAATCGGAGGCGGCCAGGATACTGGGCATCAACCGCGTCACGGTGCTGAACCGCATGCGCAAATACGGCATCGACATGCCAAGGGTCATCCAGTCCTGAAAGAGCTGAAAAAATTCCGCCCAAGGCAAGAATTGGTTCTGCCGGCAATACAGGACCCAAAAATGTCAAAGGCCGAAACTTGAACGACAAGTTTCGGCCTTTCTCTACTTGATACGCCATCCAGGGGCCTGAAATCACATCAAGAAAAAACCCGTCCTAGACTGCAATTTCAGGATGAAAAACGTTTATATCCTTCAGATCATCCCCCAGATAAGTCCGCTCGTTGGGCCCGAGGATGCCAAGCGAGAGGCAGATCAGGGTCCACAGGTGCACCACTCCGTAATGTCCTTCGTAGTGTTCGCTCAGTTCATGAATCTGGGCATGACAGTTGTGACAGGCGGCGATGCAGTAATCGGCTTTGGTGGCCTTTATCTGCTCGTCCTTGGTCAGCCCGTAGGCCAGGCGCTGATCCTTGAACCCCGATTGCAGGAATCCTCCGCCACCACCGCAACAGTAGTTGTTGGAACGATTCGGGTGCATGTCGATGAAGTTTTCTTCGCCGACAACTGATTTCACGACAAAACGCAGGTCATCGGCGATGGCGTCTCCATAACTTTTCCTGACGATCTGACACGGGTCCTGCACCGTGAATTTTATCTTGAGATCCTTGTTCCATTCGGAATTGACCTTGAGTTTGCCTTCCCGAATCCATTTTGCATAATATTCATAGATGTTTTTTACTTCGAATCGATGCTCGATACCAAATTTTTCCAGTCCGGCCCGGACTGAGTATGTTACGTGGCCTCACTCGGTATTGAGAAAGACCTTGCACCCCAGCTCGCTGGCCTTGTCCGCCGATTGACGCGTCAAACGCTCCCAGCTCTGGTTGTCCGCCAGAAACATGCAGTAGTTCTCCCCGGCCCAGCCCCTTGACCCGTAGGTCCAGTCCGCCCCGACCAGATGCAGGATTTTCCACAAGGGGAGCAGCTCGTCGGGCTCGGTCACGGGCTCGCGCGAGTTCTGGTTGAGGAAGAATTCCGCGCCTTCCTTGTCGATGGGCGCTTCCATGTCCTCGAATTCGGGCTGCGCCTCCCGGCATTCCGTCAGGATGTCATCGACCACGAAGGCGAAATCATCCGGCGCGGTGCCCATGGCGCTTCCGCTCTCGTTTTTGAGCGCCATGTCGCAGGAGCCCATGATGCCCTTGGGGCGCGTCTCCCTCGGCCAGGCGGCCCTGGCCTCGTAGACCAGACGGGGAATGTCGATCTTCATGGGACAGGCGTAAATGCAGCGCTGACACATGGTGCACATCCAGACCCAGGGCGTGGACAGAACTTCCTCGTCCATGCCGAGCGCCGCCATGCGCAGGAACTTGCGGGGGTCCATGCCTTCCAGGCCGGAAGCCGGGCATCCGGACGAACATGCCCCGCAGGTCAGACACATGTTCAGGTTCCCCCCCTCGGGCAGAATTTCCCGGACTGTTTCCATGAAGGTACTTTTCCCGCGACCAAGCTCGATTATCTTTCCGTTCAACATCCCGGTATCCCCCGAAATGAATGGTTACCCAAGCGGCCGAAGCGCAGGCGGAGACGGCCGGGCCAAGCCGTCCGCCCCCGTGTGCGCCCTTAGAGCTAGACGGTGGCCGCGACATCAACCACCTGACCGGTCTGATCGTACATCAGCCCGCAACGCAGGTCGAAGTGGCGGTTGACGCTCATGGTCGGACACGGCGCATTGACCGAGACCTGCACCACGGTGGAGCCGAGGAAGGCTTCTTCCGGGTCGTCGGCCTTGGAATGGTGAGCCATGATGATCAGATCCGCGCCGATCTGTGTGGCCATGTTCAGGATCTCCATGGCCGGCCGACCGAAACGACCCGCATAGACGCAATCGTCGATGCCCTGGAGCCGGTCGCCGTATTCGGCTTGCAGCCTGGCTTCGACATCGGCTCGGCCCTGCGGCGAATCCGTCGAAGTCTCGCTGACATTCATGAGCGTGAGCCGGGCCTTGTACTGCCTGACCATCTGGCCGCCGTAGCTGACCGCGCACTCGGACTGATCGGAGAAGTCCGTGGCCACGAGGATGTTGGAGAACGCCGGATCCTTGCACTCCACGGCGCGATGCACGATCATGACCGGACAGCGCGCCTTCTGGCTGACCCGTTCCAGGGTGCTGCCGGCCATGCCCCACATCTGGGCCCGCTTTTCCTCGTATTCCTTGGTGTGCGGCCCCATAACCACCAGGTCGGTGTCCTTCTTGCGCGCCAGGCGCAGAAGCTCGTTATGCGGAATCCCGGCCACGACCTGCACCGCGACGCTCGGCAGGTCGGCCAGCAGGGAAGCGTACATTTCTCGGATGCGCGCCTCCAGCCGGGCCGTCTCGCCCGAGGCCTCCAGGGTCTCGATGGAACCCCAGCCCTGCTCCATTCCCGCCACGTGGACCAGATAAAGATTGGACTCGAACTTCTTGGCGAAACCCACCGCGGATTCAACCGCGCATGCATCCACGCCGCTGGGCGTCACGCCTACGATGATGTCCTTGAACATAACTACCCCCTTTGTTTTTAATCAGGTTTCGCGGGCAAGCGTCTCGTCACCTTCGCCTGGCGCTTCGTGCCGCCAGGCCCGGGATCTGATCCCGGCGCGCATGCTCCCATCCATGCTCATGTTCTTGTCCAGCAACACGGAGGGTTCCTCCAGGCCGAACGCCAGGCCCATGAGCTGGGTCAGATACAGTATCGGCACATGGTGCCCCCCGGCCGCCGAATCGTGCTGATATGCCTCCAGATTCATCTGGCAGAGCGGACAGACCGTGGCCACGGCGTCGGAGCCATCGGCGGCTCCCAGAATGGCGGCCACGGAATGCATGGCCACCTCCGGATGCGTGACCATGAGGGAAGCGCCGCAGCATTTGTTGCCCATGTCCCACGGCAGCGGCTTGGCTCCCAGGGCCGAGAGCACGTTGTCCATGCTGACCGGGTGCCGGGGATCATCGAAAACCTCGTAGGGACGCAGGATCTGGCATCCGTAGTATGCGGAGACGCGCATCCCTCCGAGATCGTTGATGATCCGTTCCTTTATGGGATCAAGCCCGATGTCGTTGACCAGCACGTCCAGAATGTGCCGCACCCCAACCGTGCCCCGATAATTCAGGCCCGACGCGCCAAGGGCCTCATTGACCCGCGCGTGCAGATCCTTGTTGCCGACGACTTCGCGGTTGACCTTCAGGAGATTGAGGTAGCAGGCGCTGCACGGGGCGAGCACGTCCAGCCCCGGTAGCTCCTGCTCAGCCAGGGCGAGATTGCGGGCCGGGAGTGCGTAATTCATGAGCGCGCTGACCGGCTCGGCCGCGCTGGCCCCGCAACAGGTCCAGTCCGGTATGTCAACGAGCTCCACCCCCAGCGCGGCCATGACGGCCCGCACGGACACGTCGAACTCCCGGGCGCTTTCCTGCAGCGAGCAGCCTGGATAGTAGGCGTATTTCATGATTCCTCCTCCATCTCGCGCACCTTGGCGAAAAGCTCCTTCAGCCGCCCTTTCTGGGCGCTGCTCGGCGGGTGCAGCTTGCCGGCCCGCATCATGCGCACCCCCAGAGGCAGGTAGTGCAGCGGCAGGAGCGGGTCGCGGCTTTTCAGGAAGTAGCCGGGCATGAGGCTCGTCTCCTGCACACGCCCGTACTTCTCCACGTTTTCCATGAATGCGTCGTAAAACGCGCTGTTCTTCCTGATCTTCCACGTGCCCCGCTGCCGGGCCAGCCGCTTCAGCGCCCCCATGGCCCGCGTCAGCTTCAATCCGCGCGGACAGCGCAGGGTGCACATGTAGCAGGAAGAGCACATCCAGAACGTTTTGCTTTCAAGAATCCTGTCCAGCATTCCGAACTGCACCATCCGCCACATCTGCCGGGGCGTTATGTCCATGGCGAAGCCGTTGGGGCATGACGCGGTGCATGTTCCGCACTGCATGCAGGCCCCGATCTCGCCGCGCAGCTCTTCAAGAATCTCCCGGGTAACGGCATCCGGGCTCCATGCGTGTGCTTGCGTCTGGTTCATGATCCACCTCCCCTTGGCCTAGGCCAATTGTTCCAGGGCGGCGTCAATGACCGCCATCATCGGTCCGTCATGGAAGCCCTTGATCACCGTTGCGCTGTTGGGGCAGACCGCCGCGCAGGCTCCGCAGCCCTGACAGAGCATCTCATCGACCAGTATGAGCTCGTTCTCCAGATCCACGGTGCGCGCCCCGTAGGGGCAGGCCGCCACGCAGGCCTGACAGAGGGAGCACAGGGACGGCCGCACCGTGGCCACCAGGGTCTCCCGGGCCACCTTGCCCGCCGAGAGGATGCGCAGGGATTGCTGGGCCGCCGCCTTGGCCGAGGCCACGGTTTCGGCCATGCGCCGGGGCGAATGGGCCAGCCCGCACATGTAGACTCCCTGCTTCAGGAAATCCACGGGCCGCCATTTGCTGTCCGCCTCCTGGAAGAATCCGTTGGCGTCGGTCTTGACCCCGAAGATCTCCACCAGATCGTCCACATCGTTCGGCTCCACCCCGCTCGACAGGGACAGGATGTCCGCGTGCACCTCTATTTCATTGCCCAGAATCGGGTCCAGGGCGGTGATCACGGGCTTGCCTTCGACAAAGCGCACCTTGGGCGGTTTCTCCAGATCGTAACGGATGAAGATCACTCCGGCCTTGCGCGCCTGGGTGTAATAGGCCTCAAGGAAGCCCTGGGCCATGATGTCGCGGTAGAAAACATAAATGGGCAGGTCGGGGTTGCGCTCCTTCATGGTCAGCACGTTTTTCAGCATCTCCGGACAGCAGATGCGGCTGCAGTAGTTGCGCTCGCCTTCCTTGCGGGACCGCCAGCACTGAATCATGGCCACCGCGCCAAGGCTGCCCACGTCAAGCGCGCCCGTGGCCAGTTTCTCCTCCAGCCCGAAGTGGGTCATGACCGTCCTGTGCACGCAGAATCCGCTCTCGTAGATCTTGGCCTCATGACCGCCGGTGGCCAGAATGGTCACGCCGTGTTCCAGCGGGAAGATGCCATTGTCGCCGCTTATGGCGGAACGGAAGCGTCCGGCGCTGCCTCGGGAAAGAACCACGCGCGCGTCCTTGAAGACCTTGATGCGCGGGTGCTTTTCGACCTGGGCGACAAGGTCCTCCATGTACTTGCGCGGGTCCGTGCCATCGAGCTGGGTGTGCAGGCGCAGGGCCATGCCGCCGAGCTCCTCCTCGGCCTCCACCAGACAGACACCGAAGCCCTGGTCGGCGATGGCCATGGACGCGGTCAGACCGGCCAGGCCTCCCCCCACCACCAGCGCCGAGCGCGACACGTCCATGAGCACGTCCGGCGGCGTGGGATCGACACCCTGCAGTTTGGCCACGGCCATGGACAGGCTGGAGAATATCTCGCGCGCCACGTCCACGGCGTCGCGCCCGTTGAAGGTCGGGGTGTGCACGTCGACCACATCCATGAGCGCCGGGTTGAGCCCCACGGTGCGGGCCATCTCCTTCAAGCGCGGAATGTAGGCGTAGGGCATGCAGGCCCCTATGAGAATGCGGTTGGGTTTCTTCTGTTTGACCGTTTCAAGGATCTGCTTCCAGCCGGCTTCGGTGCAGGCCTGGAACACGGGAAGCACCGTGCCGACCGAATGGACCCGGCCCACGGTGTGCGCCAGCTCGTCCAGGTTCACCGCCTTGCCCAGGGTCGGACAGGAGGTGCACACGGCCACCAGGGTGCGCACCGGCTCGCGGGAAACATCCGGATAGTCCGGCTCCGCGGGCGCCGGAGCCGCCCCCAGCACGTCGTAGATCTTGATCATGCGCGCCGCCGCCTCGGACGCCGCACCGGCCTGCATGACCGACTCGGAGATGTCGCGGGGCTCGCCGAACGATCCGGCCGCGAACACGCCGACCCGGCTGGTCCGCTCCGGGGCATAGGGCTGGGTCTTGCAAAAGCCCCACTCGTTGGTCTCGATGCCAACCGTGGCGGCGAACTTGTCCATACCCCTCGGGGGCCGGGCGCCCACGGCCAGGACCACCATGTCGAATTCCTCCGAGCGGCGCGTGCCGTCATCGCTCAGCGATTCGAGCAGCACCCCGCCGCCCTCGGCAGGCACGACCGAGTGCGGCCGGTTGCGCACGAAATGCACGCCCTGCTGCACGGCCTTCTGCCGGTAATCGTCCCAGCCTTTGCCGAAGGTGCGCATGTCCATGTAGAAGATGGTGGCATCCACTGCCCCGCCCGTGACCTTCTTGGCCAGCATGGCCTCCTTCATGGAAAACATGCAGCAGACCGAGGAACAGTAATCGGCGTTCTTGCCCACATCGCGCGAGCCCACGCACTGAATCCAGGCGATCCTGTTCACGGGCCTGCCGTCACCCGGCCGCGTCAGCCTGCCGCCCGTGGGTCCGGTGCCGCTCAGCAGACGCTCGAACTCCACGGCGGTCAGCACGGCCGGATGGCCGTACCCCCAGATATCCCGTCCGCCGTTTAGGTCCATGTCGGGATTGTAGCAGTCGAAACCTCCGGCCAGGATCACCGCGCTGACCTGCAGCTCTTCGGTGGTGTCGGACATGATGCGCATGTAGTGCTTGTCCAGCCAGGGCACGAACTTCTTGGACGAGAGCGGCTTCATGAACAGATCCCGCGCCCCGCGCCGCACCAGATCGGCCGCAGCCTCTTCCTGCCCGGCGGCGGCCAGGACGGCCACGGGCATGCCGGGACTGAGTTCCTGGGCGCGGGTCATGACGCGCTGGGCATCCACGCCCTGCAGATTGAGCCCCACGAGCACGAAATTGATCGACGCGCCGGACTCAAGCAAATCCAGGGCTTCCTGGCCACCGGCCGCCTCAAAGACCGGGAATTGCAGATGCTCAAGGCTTTCGCGCACCGTGGAGCGGGTCTGCTCCTCCTCGTCCGCCACCAGAATGCCGAACCGCGCGCGCTCTTCGAACTTGAGGTCAATGGCCCCTGTCGGACAGACTTCGTGGCATTTCCAGCAGCGGATGCAATTATCAAGATCCAGGACATAATGATTGGGAATGGCGTGCGGCACCGGCAAATAGACAGCCGAGCGCTTCGTCAGCCCGGCGTTGAATTCGCTCGGGACCTTGACCGGGCAGACCTCGGAACATTTCCCACAGCTGACGCACTTGTGCGGATCGACCAGTGGGGAGCGCCTGCTCAGGCTGACGAAGAACTTGCCGGGTTCACCTTCCAGGGACGCAAGCTCCGTTGAAAGCATCAGATCTATATTTTCATGAAACATGCCTTTGCGCAGACAAAACTGGCTGGACGCATCCCGGCTCATGAGCGGAAGCATGCGGCACATGCCGCAGTGATCCGAAGGGAACTGGTAATCCAGCTGGCTCAGGATGCCGCCATGACTGGGGCGTTTGTCGATCAGGGCCACCTTGTGTCCGGTCACGGCCAGATCAAGAGCCGCCCGGATTCCGGCGATACCCGCGCCCACCACCAACGCGCCGTATTGTTTCCTCATTGCCTCCTCCTCGGATTCAAGCCAGGTGCGAAACCGTATCCTGATATTCGTCCTCCCTGAACACCGTCAGGGGCGGAGCCTGGTCCAGACTGAGTCCAGGCTGATAGTCGAAACTCTTCTGCGTGCGGGCGGCCACGGTGCGGAACAGCTCCACGACCTCCACCCCGTTGGGGCAGGCGTTGGAACACTGGCCGCAGCCCACGCAGGCCGTACTCATGTGCGCCATGCGCGTGAGATGGTAAAAGACGGTGTCGGTAGGCAGCTTGAGGCTGCCCTTGCGTTTGGCCCAATCCAGATATTGCCAGGGCTTGTGCTCGAAGACGTCGGTGTTGAAGACGCACTCCTTGCAGTAGCAGACCGGGCAGGCCACCCGGCAGTTGTAGCAGTTCACGCAGGAGCCCAGATACTGGGCCAGCTTCTCCAGCGTCGAGGTCCGCTCCTGCACGTCGGCGTACATGGCGTCCCGCGCCGCCTCACGCTCACCGACCAGGGCGGCGACGGCGGCCTCGCGTTTCCCGTCGGGTTCCTGGGCCTGCAGCCCCATGGCCCCGAGCAGGGCTTCGCCGCGAGGACTGGCGGCCATGATCTGGATGCCTGAAGAGATGTCGCCCCCGAAAAGGCCGACGACAATGTCCGTGCCTTGCGGCGTGGGGTGCTCGCAGACCTTGCAGGCTCCGGCCAGCTCGACGGAAGCGGGCTTTTGGCCCTCGGCCAGGGCCTTGTGGAATTCGGCGCTGGCGGCCATGGGCTCGCGCTCGCCGAGAAAATCGCGATAATGCATGTTGTCGTAGGCTCCCGGACAATCCATGCCGATGAGGATGACCTCCTCAAGGGAGCCCTGATTGAGCTTGACCAGTTCCATGAAGGCCCGGATCTCGCAGGGGCGCATGACCACGGCGAAGCGTTCCCCCGCCGAACCCTTGCTCAGCCGCGAGACGAGCTTCGCGCTGCTCATGGGAAAGGCCGGAGCCAGCGGGTCGGCCCGATCCAGCTGGGCCGGATCGGTGACCAGGGTCGGCATAGGCATGCCGCCGCCGAAGAGATGCACGGGGACCATGATGCCGGACAGGGATTCGTCCGCCAGCAATTTCCTGAAAAAATCCTGCAGGGCCGGAACCGGGCCGTGTTCGCCAACTTCAATTCGTACCGTGGTGGCCATGATTACTCCTCCCCGTCCGCTTAAAGGGCTGCCATGCCGCGCACGTCCAGCGGGCCGAGCTCTCGGATTTCATTGATGAAATTATTGACCGTGGCCGCAAATTCATTGCCTTCGCTGGCCCCGACCCAGGTCAGGCGCAGCCGCCGTTCGTCGATGCCAAACTGCGGCAGGATCTCGTTTAAAAGCTTGACCCGCCGCCGGGCCTTGTAGTTGCCGTTTATGTAGTGGCAGTCGCCGGGATGGCAGCCGCTGACGAGCACTCCGTCGGCCCCGGACAACAGGGCCTTGATGACATATTTGGGATCGACCATGCCCGTGCACATCATGCGCACAAGGCGGACATTGGGCTGCTGCACCATGCGCGAGGTTCCGGCCAGATCGGCGGCGGTGTAGGTGCACCAGTTGCAGACAAAAGCCAGAATGGCGGGTTCAAATTCCTGGTTCATACAATCCTCCTCACGCCTCTGCTCGGTTCGCGGTTTCGTAAATATCTCCAATCAGGGCCATTATGTCCGGCTTGCGGTCCAGCAGACCGTCTATCTCGTTGAAGACCTGCACCTGGCGGAAATGCTTGATCTGGGCCGCTCCGCTCGGACAATGCCCGGCGCAGCTGCCGCAGCCCTTGCACATGGCCTCGTTGATGACCGCTATGTGGCGACGCTCGTCGAACTCGATGGCCGAATACGGGCACAGCCCGATGCACATCTTGCAGCCGACACAGATGTCCGGATTGATCCAGGAGGTCGTGGGGGAGATGGACACCACCCCGCGCGCGGCCAGGGCCAGGGCCTGCGCCGCGCCGCCCGCGGCATGGGCCACGGCGTCGGGAATATCCTTGGGCCCCTGGCAGGTTCCGGCCAGATAGATGCCGTCCGAGGCCGTGGAGACGGGACCGAGCTTGGGGTGCTCTTCAAGGAAAAATCCGTCCCGGCCCTGGGACACGCCGAAAACACGGGCCACTTCCGTGGTGTCCGCGCGCGCCTCCATGGCCGTGCACAACACGACCATGTCCACGGGCACACGCAGACGAGTCCCGAGCAGGGTGTCCTCGCCCACCACGACCAGCTTGCCGTTTTCCTGGACGACTTCAGAAGGTCTGCCGCGCACGAAGGTCACCCCTTCGTCCTGAACGCGGCGGTAGAATTCCTCGTATCCTTTGCCGAAACAGCGCATGTCGATGTAGAAATTGTAGACTTCCGCCCCGTGCCCGACCTTGTCCTTGATGAGGTGGTCGTACTTGAGGGCGTACATGCAGCAGGTACGCGAACAGTACTCGTGGTAATTTTTGTCGCGGCTGCCGACGCAGTGGATGATGGCCACGCTCTTCGGGGCCTCGCCGTTCTTCATCAGGATCTTGCCGCCGGTGGGGCCCACGGCGTTGTTCAGACGCTCGAACTGCAGGGCGGTATAGACCTCCGGATAGCGGCCGAACCCGTATTCGGTCATGGGGGTCGGGTCCATGGTGTCGTAGCCCGTGGCCAGGATCACGCTGCCCACATGGTAGACTTCCCGGCGGTCCTGCTGGGTGAAATCGATGGCTCCGGTGGGACAGGTCTTCTGGCAGACGCCGCACTTGCCCTTGGTGAGCATCTTGCAATGCTCGGCGTCGATGACCGGGGTGCTTGGCACCGCCTGGGGAGAATTGCGGTAGATGGCCCGGCGCATGCCGAGACCCTCCTCGAATTCGCTCAAGACCTTGGTCGGACATTTTTCCAGACACGCCCCGCAACCCGTGCAGATGTCCTCGCGAACGTAACGAGCCTTGCGCCGCACGGTGACGGTGTAGTTGCCGACAAAGCCCGTGACCTCCTCCACCTCGCTCCAGGTCAGAAGGTCAATATTGGCTTCCTGGGCCACGGCCACCATTTTCGGAGTGGAAATGCAGGCGGCGCAGTCCAGGGTGGGAAAAGTCTTGTCGAACTGGGCCATGTGTCCGCCGATGGACGGGGACTTCTCGACCAGGATGACGCGATGCCCGGAGCGGGCGACATCGAGCGCGGCCTGGATGCCGGCGATGCCCGCGCCCACGACCATGACGTCGGGCACGACGGCCACCTCGCGGGAATGAAGCTCCTGATGCCTGCGCACCCGAAGCACGGCTGCCTCGACGATATGCTTGGCCTTGGCCGTGGCCTCGGCCTTGTCACCGGTCACCCATGAACAGTGCTCGCGGATGCAGCAGTGCTGCATGAGGTAGGGATTGAGCCCGGCCCGGGCACAGGCCTTCTGGAATGTCTTCTCATGCAGGCGCGGCGAACAGGAGGCCACAACCACGCGGTCCAGCCCGTGTTCGTTAATGTCCCGGATGATCATGTCCTGGCCGGGATCCGAGCACATGAACTGGTAGTCACGCGAAACCGTGACGTTCTTGAGCCCCCGTGCAAAAGCGGCCACGTCCGGACAATCCACCTTGCCCGCGATGTTCGAGCCGCAGTGACAGACATACACTCCTATCCTTCTGGCCATGTCATCCCCCTTGTCCCTCGATCAGCGAAGACTTCCGCCCTTGTTCAATTCCAGGGTCAACTCGCCCACCAGACGCTTGAGCTTTTCGTTCTCGGCAGCCAGGTCCGACTGACTCGGGGCTCTGGGCTGCTCCTCGAAAATGAGGTGGCAGTGCTCCAGGAAATGTCCCCGCCATTTATAGTACAGCCCCGGTCGCAGCTCATGGTTTCGGCAGATCTCGTTCACACACCCGCCCATGAGCCCTTCGAGCACGATACGCGCCTTGGTTCTTGCGTCCCATTTGCGTTTCATCCTCCACTCCTCCTCGCAGGGGGCACCCTGTCATCAGATCATCAATGACCTCTTGCCGGGAAGGCGAGAACGTACTTTCCGCGCCATGCGCCAGCACAAAATTCAAATTCAACCTATATTGCGATGTAAAAGAACTCCGCTGCAGAGCGCCCTTGCTCTCTCATGTTGTCCGTAAAAACACTTTGCGTGCCGAATCATTCATTCCAAAATAATTCAAGCAAATGGATAAAAAACAGTACGCAATTATGAAAGGAGAGAAGGTGAGAGACAAATGAACTTTGTCTTGGGACAAGAGAAGTGTCTTACTTGACGAGACAGCAAAACAGTGTAGGTGAGAGCCATGTCCTTGCACCGGTCGGAGCAGGCCCTTCCGGACCGGACGACACTCACCTTTGCGAAGCCCTAAAAAGCCTGATTATCGTCTTGCCAGACAAGACAGCACTGCGGGAGTCTTCATGAGCGACATTCTGATCATCGATGGCGATGCGGCATTTTGCCAATCGCTGATGGCGGAGCTGGCCAGGCACAACCTGCACGCGGCCCACAGCACGACGCTGTCCAAAGGTCTTGCCATGCTGCACGTGGGCGAATTTTCCCTGGTCCTGCTCGGCGACGAGGCCGGCAGCAAGAACAGTCTGGAATTCCTGTCCACCCTGCGCGAGGTGCCGTCGCGCCCGGAAATCATCGTCATGTCCAAAAGCCGCGACCCGGACGCGGCCGAGGCCGCCATCCGCGGCGGGGCCTGGAATTTCATGCCCAAACCCGTGAACATGCAGCGCCTCATGGTCCTGGCGGAGCGGGCCCTGGAATACCATCGCGAGCGGCCCGCCAAGTGCGCGCCGGTCTCCCTGCGGCGCGAAGGGATCGTCGGCAACAGCCGCCTGCTCAACTCCTGCCTCGACATCGTGGCCCAGGCCGCATCCACGGATGTGAACGTGCTCATCACCGGCGAAACAGGCACCGGCAAGGAGCTCTTTGCCCGGGCCATCCACGCCAACAGCTCGCGCGCGGGCAAGCCTTTCGTGGTGGTCGATTGCGCGGCAATGCCCGAAACCCTGGTGGAAAGCATGCTCTTCGGCCATGAACGCGGCGCGTTCACCAGCGCGGAGAACCGCTCCATCGGCCTCGTCAAGCAGGCCGACGGCGGGACCCTGTTTCTGGACGAGGTCGGAGAACTGCCCCTGTCCACCCAGAAGGTCTTCCTGCGCGTGCTCGAAGGCCGCAGCTTCCGTCCCGTGGGCGGGGCAAAGGAGATCACCAGCAATTTCAGGCTGGTGGCGGCGACCAATCGAAATCTTGAGGCCATGGTCCGGGCCGACACCTTTCGGCGGGACCTGTTCTACCGCCTGCGCGGGATACGGCTTGAGCTCTCCCCCCTGCGCGACCTGCTGGACGACCTGAACGATCTCATCTGTCACTTCGTGCGCCGCACCTGCAAACGGCTGAACATAGACAACAAAGGCTTCTCTCCGGACTTTCTCGACACCCTCATGCAGTACGAATGGCCGGGAAACATCCGCGAGCTGGTCAACGCCCTCGATCAGGCCGTGGTCCGGGCCGGGACCGAACCCATCCTCTACCCCCAGCACCTGTCCAGAAACATTCGCGCCAACGTCGCCCGGCTCCTGGTCGCGGAGCTGCCCGAACTTGAAAACAGGACGCCACCGCTCACGGACGGGGAGGCTTTCCCGAGCCTCAGGGAGTATCGTGAAAAGCACATGGCCGAGCTGGAGACGTGGTATCTCAAGAATCTGATGCTGGTCAGCAAGGGCGAAATCGCAAACGCCTGCCGTCTCTCGGGCCTGTCCCGACCCAGGCTCTACGCACTGCTCAAGCAAAGGGGCGTTGAGCGCGGTTCTTGACGATTTACCGACAGCTCCGATGCGCCCCCGCGACGTCACGTGCCCTGATTCCTCCGGCGCTACCCGCCACTTTCCGCTTGCAATGCGGGACAAAAAGAGTAGTGCCTGCGCCTATTGATCGATCAAACAATCTTTTGGAGGTTCCCCATGGAGCTCCTGCATAATCCCATGTTCCTGCTGCTTGCCGTCATCCTGTCCGGGCACCTGCTCGGCAAGGTCAAGATATTCTCCTTTTCGCTTGGCTCCTCTGGCATCGTCTTTACCGGCCTTCTGGCCGGATTCGCGGGCTTCAGCCTACCTGGTGTGATCCAGAGCCTCGGGCTCATCCTGTTCATCTATTCCGTGGGACAGCAGGCCGGACCAGGCTTCGTGCACTCCATGAAGCGCGGAGGGCTGGCCCTCAGCATCGGGGCCATGGTCATGATCGCGACGGGCCTGCTCACAGCCCTCGGCTGCAAGGCGTGGTTCGGATTTTCCAAAGAGATCACCGCCGGGCTCTTTGCCGGAGCTCTGACCTCCACGCCGGGCCTGGCCGTGGCCGTGGAACTGGCCCACGACAGCGCGGCCCCGGCCGCATACGGCGTGGCCTACACGTTCGGTGTTGTCGGCGTGGTACTGGTGGTCAAGCTCCTACCGCGGATCATGCGCGCGAGCATCGGCCAGGAAGAGGAAAAACTGGAGCAGGAAATGAGCAGTCTGCATCCGCAAATCGAATTCACGCATCTTGAAGTCACCAACCCCAATCTGTGCACCGGGCCGCTATCCCAGGTCCTGCCTGCACGCATGGCCGAGGTGACCATAACCCGCGTCCTGCGGGCAGGAAGCGACAGCCCGGAACTGGCCGTGGCGGAAACAATCCTGAACATGCACGACACGGTGCGGGTGGTGGGGACCTCCGAGGCCCTGCATCAGGCCGAAATCGTCATCGGACCCGTGGTGGAGGCCGACCTGGCCTTCAATTCCGTGCTCATAAAAAAGGAAATCCTGCTCTCCCGTCCCGAGGTGGCCGGCAAGACCCTGCGCGCCCTCAATCTGAGTCATGTCTTCGGGGTGCAGGTCTCGCGCATCACCCGCAACGGTTTCGACTGCCCGGCCGGCTCCAATGTACGCCTGCGCCAGGGCGACGTGCTGCATGTGGTCGGCAATCCCGAGACCGTGGAAAACGTCAAGAAAATGCTGGGTGACGACGTGCGTGCGCTCTTCGCCACCAGCGTAATGGTGCTCCTGTCCGGATTGTTCTGCGGGCTGGCTTTCGGGGCGCTGCCCCTCTATCTGCCGGGACTTGGAATCTTCACTCTCGGCGCCACCGGCGGGGTGCTGCTGGCGGGACTTGTCTTTGGCGCGGTGCGCCAGGTCGGGTCGGTCATCACCGAACTCCCGAGCACGGCCAACGCCCTGATCCGCGACCTCGGCCTTGGACTTTTCCTGGCCGTGGTCGGAACCGCGGCCGGAGGCACCCTCGTGCCGACACTGCGCGAATACGGCATGCCCCTCTTTCTGGGCGGAGCCATCATGACGCTTGCGCCCATGCTCATCGGCGTGCCCATCTGCTCCAGAGTGCTGCGCATTCCGTTCCTGCGCATGCTCGGCGTCATCACCGGCGGCATGACCTCCACCCCGGGCCTGGCCGCCGCCGCGTCCCTGAGCGACACGCCCTATGCGGCCACGGCCTACGCATCGGTCTATCCCATCGCCCTGGTGGGCATGATCATGGCCTCGAAGATCATCATGCTGCTAGGCTGACACCCGTGTCCATGGGCCGGAATCAATCCCGGCCCATGGTGGCGGGCATGGGCGCGGCCACGACCTGTCCCCGGGCACGCAACTCTCCAAGGGCCGATATCTCCACCTCGACCACGATCTTCCTGCCCCGCCGCTCAATGACCCGCGCCACCAACTCAAGCTCCGGCCCGAGCGGCGTGGGCCGCAGAAAATCCACATGCAGCGAGGCCGTCACATAGCGCTGGGGCCGGCCGTCGTCCCCGGCCGCCGAGGCAGCGGCCGTGGCCACGCCGTGACAGTCCACCAACGAAGCGAGCATTCCACCATAAACGAATCCGGGCAGCGCGATATGCTCCGGCCGAGGCATAAAACGCCCCACACCCTGCTCTCCATCCCAGTGAGTCTGGATGTGCAGGCCCTGGGCGTTGTTCTTTCCGCAGCCGTAGCAATGGCTCAGGTCTTCGGCATAGCGGTGCTGAACGGGAATGTCGGTCATGAAATCCTCCTTTGGAAAAAAGAATAGGTCCTATAGGTCCCATGAGACCTATAGGACCTATTCTTCTTGCACTGCAAGGGCGTTTGGTCAGGCGTCCGGCATGAAATGCAGGCTTTCGCAGGCAAAAGTCAGCCAGACTGCCCGCCCCGGCTCCAGCCTGCCCTGCTCCGGAAACTGCCGGTCCAGGGCGGCGGTGAAACGCGAATGCCCGCAGGACACTTCCGCGAACCACGAAAAGCCTTCGTGCCGCACCCCCTGCAACGTTCCGGGCAGGCTCAACCATCCTGGCGCGGCGCGATCGGTGAACGAAACAAACACGTCCTCGGGCCGCAGGGCCACATGCCCGGGAACTGAAGCGCCTGGCACGGCAAAAAGCGCATCCCCGCCCAGGCGGCATTCCCCCTGGCCCTCCACGGAAAAAATGTTCTTCATGCCCACGAATCCCGCCACGAACGCAGTGGCCGGCTTGCGGAACACATCCCCGACAGTCCCGACCTGTTCCAGGCGGCCCTCCCGGAGCACCGCCGCGCGGTCAGCCAGGGTCAGGGCGTCCACAAAATCGTGCGTGACCATGAGGAAGGTCAGCCCCGAATGCCGATGCAGATCCTTGAGCGCCGCGCGCAGGTCGTCTCGAAATTGCGGATCAAGGGAAGACAGGGGCTCGTCGAGCAACACCACATCCGGCTTGCAGGCCAGGGCGCGGGCCAGGGACACGCGCTGCTTCTCGCCGCCGCTCAGGTTCACGGGCAGACGTTTGGCCACGCGGGTCAGGCCCAGGCGCTCCAGCAGCGCAAGCGCCATGCGCCGCCCCTCGTCCTTTGCGATGCCGTGATAGCGTTGCCCGTAGGTGACGTTGTCCAGCACGCTCAGGTGAGGAAAGAGGGCGTTGTCTTGGTAGACGAGGCTGACATTCCTGCGCTCGGGAGGCAGCCCGCCCACCTCCTGCCCGGCGACACGTATGCTGCCCCGCGCATGCTCCACCAGCCCGGCGATGGATTCAAGGATCAGGGTCTTGCCCGAACCCGTCGGCCCCATCAGCGCAAAAAATTCACCCGGCGCGACCTGAAAGCCGACATCGCGCAAGCTGAATTTCCCAAAACAAAGGGCCAGGGACTCTACGCGAATCATGCATCCCTCCTCTGGGGCCGGGAGACCACGCGCAAGGCGATGAAAAAGAGCAGGCTGACCACGATGAGGATCACGGCCACGGGTTGCGAATATTTGAGTCCGTAGGCGGTGAAGCGCTCGAACATGAGCACCGGTGCGATCATGGGATGATAGGCGACGATGACCACGGCTCCGAACTCGCTCAGGGCCCGGGCCATGCACATGATCATGCCGACCAGCATGGCGCGGCGGCACAGGGGCAGGGTCACGCGGAAAAAGGTTGCGCCGGGGCCTGCGCCAAGGGAACGGGAAACCTTCTCCAGACGAGGGGCAACGCTCTCGAACCCGGCCTTGGCCGTATTTATGTAAAAGGGCAGGCCCACGAAAAAAAGCACCACGGTGATGCCCGTGACCGTGCCCATCATCTCGATGCCCATGCTCGCGAGCAGGCCGCCGAACCAGTTGTTCCGGCCGGCCAGGGTCAGGAAGGCGATGCCGATGACCGGGTGCGGGATCATGATGGGCAGGTCGATGAGGCTCTCCACGATCTTCTTCCCCGCGAACTCACGTCTGGCCAGAATATAGGCCAGAGGCGTGCCCATGATCAGCGAGAGGACGGCGGCCATGGCCGACGCTCCCATGGACAGGCCCACCGAACGCAGCACATCGGGATCGCCCAGGGTCTTCCACATCTGCTCGGCATCCGGAGAAACCACGGTCCGGGCCAGAGGGGCGACGATGAAGACCAGGACCAGAATGCAGGACGCGATCAGCCAAAACTGAAATACACGGCCGGGAAGGCTTCCCAAAAAGCCTCCCCGGCCGTGCGTCGCAACCGGGACTCCCATCTATTTTGCGACCTTGACCAGCGCCTTCAGGCCCTGCGGGAGCGCCTCGTGCATGGCGTCCGTTCCGACGCTGGCCGGAACGATGGGCGGCTGGCCCTGCGCCTTCAGAATCGCAAGTCCGCCCTTCTCGTCCAGCAGATAGGCCAGAAATGCCTCGGCCGCCTCGGGATTGGCCGCCGCCTTGAGCATGGTCACGCCGTAGGTGATGGAACTGCCCGTAAGCTCCATGAACGTGCCCGGTTCCTTGCCCGTGACCTTGACCACGGCGCTCTTGTAGAACGGATCCATGGCATAGTTGCCAAGGTTGATGTGGTCGTCGAAGGTCACGTATTCAAGCCCGTGCTGCACGGCCACGGACATGTACTCGAAGGCATAGTCCATGTTGCCCGACTCCATCATGGAAATGAGCTCCACGGACTTGGGGCGAACGTTCTTCTCCGGGCGGTTGGCGAGCACTTTGTCGTAAAGACCCGGCAGGCCCGTGAACTTCTCGGCGAGCTGGATGGTCATCAGACTGCGATAGCCGCACGGATCCAGATTCGGGTCCGAATGCCCCCAGACGACATCCGGGCGCTGCAGGATCTCGAACCAGTTCTTGTCGTTAATTTCGTCGGCATACCTGCTTGTGGGGGTGTAGCAGAGCACGATCTGGTTGGTGGCGAAACGGGCGTTCCACTGCGCGAATTCGGGCACGAGCATCTTGTCGATGACCAGATAGTCGGCGGAAGCCATGATGTCCGCGGGCTTGCCAAGTTCCGTGATCATGCGCGCGAGCTTGGTGCTGCCGCCGGATTCGCGCTGTACGTCGACCTTGGGATATTTGGCTTCAAAAGCCTTTTCCATGTCGGCAAAAGGCACGGCCAGGCTTCCGGCATGGAAGATCACCAGCTTGCCCGACGGCTCGGCAAAAGCTGATCCGCTCGTGCAGACGCCGAGCAGGGCAACAAGGAGAAGCACTTTCAAAAAATAGGGATTCATGAGCAACCTCCGGATAAAATGAAAAAGGTGCCCTGTATTATGCCCTCCAGGACTTTTGAGTCAACACTGACATAGATTTTTTAAATACGACCAAAACGGTCGGCTCCATGCCCAAGAACGCCAAACAAAAAATCCAGCCCCCGGCCGCGCCGAAGACTGGATTTACCAGGGGAGAAAGATTGGGCCTGGACTATTTCTTCTGCGCCGAAAGCCAGTCGACGATAAGCCCGTGTTCCTCGTGGGTGACGGCAGGAGCCTTGCTCTTGGCCAGCATCCGGGCCACCGTTGCGGACCAGGCCGCCTGATCCTTGACCCCGAATCCGGCCCGGACCCGGCCCAGATCGTGGCACTTGGAGCAGGTCTTCTCCACCAGCACCTGCCCGTCATCGGCAAAGGCAAATACGGAACCAAGGCATAGCAGCACGCCCATGACCATGACTTTAATAGCGTTCATGACAACTCCTTCTGTTTGCGAAAACCAGCAAGACACCATGAATGATCGTTATTTCAATGCGGCCTCGATGAAAAGGAAATCCTGGCTGTCGCGCCCGAATCAGCGTTTCGCGACCCGGCCCAGCGAACAGAACACGCCCGCCACGCAAAGCCCGGCGCAAACGGCGAAAATGATCTTCATGCTGGCCAGAAATTCCGGGATCGTGTCCGGAGCGATCTGGCGATCCTGCAGCAAAAAGCCGAACACCACGGCGGAAATGCCCATGGACAGAGTCATGCCGAAGGTGCGCATGGTCGCGACCAGGCTTGAGGCGATGCTGTAGTCCTTCGGTTCGACGCTGCCCATGACCACGCTCATGTTCGGCGAGGCGAAGAGAGCGAACCCGAGGCCCAGCAGAGCCAGGATCGAGCCGATCTCCCATAGTCCGGTCTGAGCGCCCACCCCGCACATCGCCCACAGGCCAAGGGCGCAGAAGGCCATGCCCATGCTGGCCAGCCAGGCCGCGTTGAAACGGTCGGACAGGACCCCGGCCACGGGAGACAACAGGCTCTGCACGACCGGCTGCACGATCAGGATGAACCCGGCGTGCATGGGCGAGAAGCCCTTGACCACCTGCAGGTACAGGCTGAGCAGGAAGCCCACCGCGAACGTGCCTGCGTAATTGATGAGGGTCGCAAGGCTTGAAAGCAGAAAGACGCGGTTGGCCGTGAACAGTGTCAGGTCGATAAGCGGATGCCGGATGCTGCGCGAGCGCAAAACGAACAGGACGCCCATGACCAGGGCGCCCCCAAGCAGCGGCAAGCCCCGCTCGGGCCGGGCCAGCCCGGTCAGCCCGTTAACGCAGCAAACCACGAAGGCCGCATAGAGCAGACTCCCGATCAGGTCGAAGCCCTGGCCGCGCGCCGGACGCCACTCGTCCTTGATCCCGCGGGCCATGATCCAGGCCAGCAGGCCCGGAGGCAGACACAGGAAGAAGACCGAGCGCCAGCCGAAAAGGGAGGTCATCATCCCGCCCACGAGAGGGCCCACGGACAGCCCCAGATAGACGCAGGCGACCAGGATGCCCATGACCCGGCCCCGCTCCTCGCGGGGGTAGAGCTCCGTCACGATGGCCACGCCCGTGGCCAGGATCATGGCCGCGCCCACCCCCTGCACGACGCGCAGGGTCACGAGGCTGACCACGGACCAGGCCAGGGAGGCGCACAGGGAAAAGACGACGAAGGCGCCCGTGCCCCAAACGAAGGTGCGCCTGCGGCCCAGGATGTCGGCCAGCCTGCCGATGGGCAGGAGAATGGCGGCCAGGGCGAGAATGTAGCTCCCGGCCACCCAGCTCAGCTCCACGGCCGAGGCCCCGAGCTCGATTTGCATGACCGGCAGGGTGATGGCCACGGCGGACATCATGAAGGGTACCAGAAAACTGGCCACGGACGCGGCGGCCAGGGCGGCTGTACGATTGTGCATGCTTCCTCCGAAGATCGGCCTTGATTAGTCCCAGCCGCGCGTGGGGGCAACCCCTGCAACCAAGGATGCAAAATTTGACAAAAACGGTTGCGCGCCACTTGTTTTCATCCAATCGATGATCTATCGGCAGGACTCGCAAGGAGATCCGATGCTTACATCCATGAAGTCCATCATCGACAAGGCCCTGACCCTGCCCAGGCAGACCGTGGCCGTGGCCTGCGCGCAGGACGCCGAGGCGCTCACGGCCGTGGCCGAGGCACATGCCATGGGTCTGGCCGATTTCATACTGGTCGGGAACACCGACAAAATCAAAGCCATTGCCGAGAGGATCGAACTCGATCTCACGGCGTTTGAACTTCTCGACGCCCGGGGCGAGGCCTGCGGAGCCGCCGCCACGGTGCAGGTCGTAGCCTCGGGGCGGGCGCAGATCCTCCTCAAAGGGTTCGTGGACTCCTCGGTCCTCTTCAGGGCCGTGCTCGACCGCGATACCGGACTGCGCAACGGTTCCACGGTCAGCCACACCGTGGTCATGGACGTGCCCGGGTTCGACAAGCTCTATCTGCTGACCGACGCGGCCATGATCATAAAACCCGACCTCGCGACCAAGCGCCAGATCGTGCTCAACGCGGTCAAGGTGGCCCGCGCCCTCGGCAACCCGGACCCCGTGGTCGGGGTTTTGTGCGAATCCGAGAAGGTCAACCCGAAAATGCCGGCTACCATGGACGCCGCGGCCCTGGTGGAGATGAACGCCAAGGGCGAACTCCCGGGCTGCCGCGTGGGCGGGCCCTACGCCCTGGACAACGCCATCAGCGAGCAGGCCGCCCGGCACAAGGGCATGAAAGATCCCCTGGCGGGCAAGGCCGACATCCTGCTGGCCCCGGATCTGGCGGCAGGCAACATCTTTTACAAGAGCCTCATGTACTTCGCCCACGCCCGCTCGGCCGGGGTGGTCATGGGTACCAGGGCCCCGGTGCTGCTCAACTCGCGGGCCGACTCCCACCAGACCAAGATCAACGCCGTGGCCCTCGGAATTCTCATGGCGGCAAAAGGAGCCTAGAACATGAAAATCCTGGTCCTGAACCCCGGTTCGACCTCCACCAAGATCGCGGTCTTTCAAGGCCGGGAAGCGCTCTTCGTGGAGACCATCCGCCACGAAGCAGCCGATCTGGATCGCTTCGCGCACGTCATGGACCAGGAGGGATACCGGCGGGAAATGATCGTGGCGGCCCTTGCGCGCCATGAGCTTGCCGTCTCGGACATGGCCGCCGTCATCGGCCGTGGCGGACTGCTCCGTCCCATGCCCGGCGGCGTGTACGCCGTCGGCCCGGAAATGCTCGCCGACCTGAGTTCCTGCGGCTTCGGAACCCACGCCTCCAACCTCGGCGCCATCCTGGCCCACGACCTGGCCGCCCGCGCCGGAATACCGGCCCTCATCGCCGACCCCGTGGTCGTGGACGAGCTTGGTCCTCTGGCCCGCTATTCCGGCCATCCCTCCATACAGCGACGCAGCATCTTTCACGCCCTGAACCACAAGGCCGTGGCCAGGCGCGTGGCGCAGGAACTGGGGCGCGCCTATGAAGAACTGCGGCTCATCGTGGCTCATCTGGGCGGAGGAGTGTCCGTGGGGGCGCACGAACTTGGCCGGGTGGTCGACGTCAACAACGCCCTGGATGGGGACGGGCCCTTCTCCCCCGAACGCAGCGGCGGCCTGCCCTGCGGAGCGCTCGTCAGCTGGTGCTTTGCCCCGGGCGCCAGCGAAAAAGACATCCGCCGCAGGATCACGGGCGCAGGCGGACTCTTGGCCTATCTTGGAACGGCCAACGGCATGGAGGTCGAGCGGCGCATCCGCGAAGGCGACACCCTCGCCCGGGAGGTGCGTCAGGCCATGGCCTACCAGGTGGCCAAGGAGATCGGAGCCATGGGCGCGGTGCTCCGTGGCCGGGTCGACGCCGTGATCCTGACCGGAGGGCTCATGCACGATCGGGGGCTGGCCGCGCTCATATCCGGACAGGTGGAATTTCTGGCTCCGGTCATGGTCCATCCGGGAGAGGACGAAATGTCCGCCCTGGCCGAGGCCGCCGGGCGCGCCCTGGCAGGCATGTGCGAGACGCTGACCTACCCGCCCCGCCTGGTGGACACAGGCGGCCGGAATCCGGTCTGAAAAATCAGCTGGTTTCGATTCTTCCGGGATTTGGCGGGAATTGCCCCTTTTCCCGGGCAGCGCTCTGGGGTAAAGGAAAAGAAATATTTCCATCTCAAGCCCCAGGAGCCGCAGGGAATGAACAAAAAAATCATTTGGGATCAGTCTTTTGAAACCGGAATTGCCGAGATCGACTCGCAGCACCAGCGCCTGGTCGAGATCATCAACTCCCTTGCGGACGGCATCGGTCACGCTTCCATGGACGATCTGCACAATATCCTGACCCAGCTCAAGGAATATGCCAATTACCATTTCCGGGCCGAGGAGACGCTCATGGAGGCCGCCGGATACGCGGAACTCGAAGAACACAAAAGCGAGCACCTGGCTTTTGTCGACCAGATCCTGCTTTTCGATCTGGACGTCATCCTGGCTTCCGAAGGACTGGCCTGGGACATGTTCCATTTCCTGCGCGGCTGGCTGACCAACCACATCCTCGTTGTCGACAGGAAATTTTCGACAGCGATGCCGGCCTGACACCCTCCCGCGCATTCCATTTCAATCGCGAAGCGCGGGTTTCCCCTTTTTTTAAGGTTCAGATTGCGCCAATGTTCATGCTTAGCAGGACTTTTCCGCCATCGACTCCTCCCGGAGCAAATTGCATGAGGCTTCTTGTTTTTCTTTTTCTCCTGACGGGATGTCACGCCTTCGCTCCTGTCCCCCCGGCCGTGCAGGAGCTGCCCCAGGCCTACCGGCTTGAAGCTGGAGAACATGATCCGGCCGACCAGTGGTGGCGGGACCTGCAAAGCGAGGACCTGAACGCCCTGATGGACGAGGCCCTGCGCTCCGCTCCGGACATGCGCACTGCCCTGGCCAGGCTCGATCAGGCGCAGGCCGCGGCTGAAAAGACCGGCAGCGCCCTCTGGCCGACCCTTGGCGCCAGCGCCGACGCAACGCGAACCTGGACCAAGCTCGACACCAAAAACCAGATCGAAAGCGACGCCTATGGACTGGGACTCGCCGCCAGCTACGAACTCGACCTTTGGGGACGGGTCAGGGCCCTGCGCCAGGCCGACACCCTGGAAGTCATGGCCAGCCGCGACGATCTGCGCACGGCGGCCCTGACCTTAAGCGGCGAAATCGCGGGGGCCTGGATATCCCTGTGTTCGACCCGGCAGCAGCTCGCCGTGCTGGCAAGCCAGCAGCGCACCAACGCGGACATCCTCTCCACCCTTGAGCTGCGCTTCGCCAACTCTCTGGCCTCGGCCCTGGACGTGCTGCAACAGCGCGAGGCCATCGCCCAGACCGAGACCGTGATTTTCCCCCTGAAATCCGAGGCCGTGCGCCTTGAAAACCGGATCAACCTGCTCCTCGGCAAGGCGCCGGGCACGATGGATCTCGCCGGAGCGGCCGATCTCCCGATGCCCATGCCCCTGACCAGGGCCGGGCTTCCGGCGGAGCTGCTGCTTGAGCGGCCCGACATCCGCGCGGCCTGGCAACGGCTGCTCGAATCGGGCTGGGACCTGGCCGCCGCCCGGGCGGACCGCATGCCGGCCCTGCGTCTGACCGGAAATTTCGAGCACAATGGCGGGGACGCAAGCCGCATCTTCGACAACTGGCTGGCCAACCTGGCCGCCTCCCTGACAGCTCCGATCATCGACGGCGGCAGCCGCCGGGCCGAAGTGAAACGACAGGAAGCCGTGCGCCGGGAGCGGCTGGCCTCCTATGAAAAGACCGTCTTCACGGCGCTCTTTGAGGTGGATACGGGCATAAACGCCGTGCTCAGACAAATCGAACTGGTGCGCGCCCTGGAAACCCAGCGCGACGCGGCCCGGTCCGCCCTGACCAGCGCCCAGGTCCGTTACCGCAACGGCGTGCTCGCCTACGACACCGTCCTCTCCCTGCTCCTCAAGCTGCAGCAGCTCGAGCGCACCCATATCAGGGAACAGGCCTCCCTTTTGACCCTGCAGACAGGACTCTGCCGGGCGCTGGGCAAGGGCTGGAGATCTTCTTTCCCCGATGCATCCTGAAAAAACCAAAGCGAAAAAGCCATGATCATACCCGAATGCGACAGCACCAAACCCCTGCCGTCCAAAGTCAAGCTTCTTGTCGTTCTTCTGTCCCTTCTTTTCCTCGGAGCCGGAATCTTTGTCGCGGTCCGTTTCATCAAGACCCGGCCCACGCCTCCCCAGAGGCCGCTGGTGGTCATCGCGCCCCTGGTCGAGACAACCACCGTCACGGCGGGACCCCAGACGGCTGTAGTCCAGGCGCTGGGCACCGTCGTGCCCGCACGCCAGACCCTGATCCGCTCCGAAGTGGCCGGAGTCGTCCGCGAGATTTCTCCGGCCTTCGTGCCCGGCGGAACGGTGGTCGGGGGCAGTCCGTTGCTGCGTTTGGCGGACGAGGATTTTCGTCTGGCAGTGACCAGCAGGGAGGCGGAGCTTGAAAACGCCAAGGCCGCGCTGGAACTTGAACTTGGGTACCAGCAGGTGGCCAGGCACGAATGGGAGCTTTTGGGAATCACGGGCAACGCCGGTGAGAGTCCGGATCTGGCCCTGCGCAAACCGCAACTCGCCCAGGCCCGGGCCAAGGTTCGGCAGGCCGAGGCGGCCCTGGATCAGGCCCGGCTCGATCTGAAACGGACCACCGTGACCGCGCCGTTCACCGCCCTCGTGCTGGAAAAGAACGTGGAGATCGGCTCCAGGGTCTCCATCACCGACACCCTGGCCACCCTTGTCGACACCCGTGAATTCTGGGTCGAGGCCGCCATACCGGTGGACCGCCTGCCCTGGATCACCCTGCCCGGAAAAGACGGCCCCGGCTCGGCGGTTCGCATCCGTTCCCAGGCCAGCGGCGCCGAGCGCACGGGCCGCATCCTGCGCCTGCGCGGGGATCTGGAGGAGCAGGGGCGCCTGGCCCGGGTGCAGGTCTCGCTGCCCGCGCCCCTTGAAGCCCCCCCCGCGCCCATTCTGCTGGGTGAATACGTGCGTCTTGAAATCGAGGGAACGCGTCTTGAAAACGTGATCCGCCTGCCCAGGGCCGCACTACGCGAAAACGACACCGTCTGGACCGTGCACAACGCGACCCTGGCCATCCGGCCCGCCACCGTTGCGTGGCGCGACACGGACACGGTCCTTGTTTCGGACGGCCTTGAATCCGGCGACACCGTCGTGACCAGCGAACTGGCGAGCCCCATCGACGGCATGCCTGTCAGCCTTGGCCAGGAAAAGTAGAGCCATGCGCAACAAAATCCAACACGGCGCCATCGCCTGGATGGCCTCCAACCCGGTGGCCGCGAATCTGATCATGCTGCTCTGCCTTGTCGGCGGACTGCTCATGACCACCAGGATCAAGCAGGAAGTCTTTCCCGAATTCGAGTCCGAAATCGTGACCGTGACCGTGGCCTACCCCGGAGCGAGCCCCGAGGAAGTGGAGAAGGGCATTGTCCTTGCCATAGAGGAGCGGGTCACGGGACTGGACGGAATCAAGAAGGTCACCTCCTCCTCGGTGGAAGGCGCCGGCACGGTCACGGTCGAGGCGCTGGAAGGGACCGACATGGAACGCCTGGCCCAGGACGTGAAAGGCGAGGTCGACCGCATCTCCTCTTTCCCGGAAGATGCCGAGACGCCGCGGGTGGTCATCGCCTCCAACCGCCGCCGGACCATGTCCATCGCCATCTATGGCGACATGGAAGAGCGCATCCTGCGCGAGATGGCCGAAACGGTGCGCGACGACCTGCTCCAAGACCCGGAGATCACCCAGATCGACCTGAGCGGCGCGCGCGACCTTGAGATCAGCATCGAAATTTCCCAGGACACCCTGCGCGCGCATGGCCTGACCCTGCGGCAGGTGGCGGAGATCATCGGCAACTCCGCCCTGGAGCTGCCCGGAGGCAGCGTCAAGACGAGCCAGGGTGAAATCCTGGTCCGGGTCAAGGACCGCCGCGAACTGGGCAAGGAGTTCGCGAACCTGCCCATCATCAGCTCCTCCGACGGCTCGATGGTCCGCCTTGAGGACCTTGGCCGCATCACCGACGGGTTCGAGGACACTGACCTCTTCGCCCTCTACAACAACCAGCCGGCCATCCTGCTGGACATCTACCGCGTCGGGGACCAGACGCCCATCTCCGTTTCCAATGCCGTCAAGCGGCACATGGAGCGGCTGAAGCAAATCCTGCCGCCGGGCGTGAACCTGGCCAAACGCAACGACAGCTCGGACATCTTTCGCCAACGCATGGACCTGCTGACCCGCAACGGCCTCATGGGTCTTTGCCTGGTCTTCATCCTCCTGGCCCTGTTCCTGGAAATCCGCCTGGCCTTTTGGGTCAGCATGGGCATCCCCATCTCCATCCTGGGCTCGTTCCTGATCCTTCCGGGGCTTGGCGTGAGCATCAACATGGTTTCCATGTTCGCCTTCATCATCACCCTCGGCATCGTGGTCGATGACGCCATCGTGGTCGGTGAAAACGTCTATCAGTACAAGGAACAGGGGCTCTCCTCCCTCAAGGCCGCCACCAGCGGCGCCCGGGAGGTGGTCATGCCCGTGACTTTCTCTGTCCTGACCAACGTCGTCGCGTTCGTGCCCATGCTCTTCGTGCCCGGCGTCCTGGGACGCGTTTTCGGCGTGCTCCCGGCGGTTGTCGTCAGCGTCTTTCTCATCTCCCTGGTGGAAAGTCTCTTCGTGTTGCCTTCCCACCTTGGGCACCTCAAGTCCGGAGGCAAATCCAGGCTGTCCTTCCTGCACAATTGGCAGGCCAAATTCAGTGCCGGGTTCATGCGCGTGGTGAACAACTTCATCTCGCCCCTGCTCATGCTGACCATACGCCTGCGTTATCTGACCCTGGCCATCGCCGTTGCGGTGCTTCTGGCCACGTTGGGATACGTGGCCAGCGGACGCATGGGCATCGTCATGTTCCCCAAGGTCGAGTCGGATTATGCCTACGTCGAACTGGCCATGCCCTTCGGCTCGCCCGTGGCCCGCACCGAAGCGGCCATCAACCGCATGGTCGGCATCGCCGACGAGCTGGCTCGTGAACACGGCGGGGATGAGCTGGTCGAGGGAATCTTTTCCCAGGTCGGGACGAGCTCGGGCGGACACCAGGGCTCGGTGCGCGTCTTTCTGACCCCGCCGGAAATGCGCACCCTGCCCACGGCGGAATTCACCAGACTCTGGCGGGAACGCGTCGGCGAAATCGCCGGAGCCGAATATCTCAAATTCGAATCGGATCGCGGCGGCCCGGGTTCCGGCGCGGCCCTGACCATCGAACTCTCGCACCGCTCCACCCAAATCCTGGAAAAAGCAGGAGAGGATCTGGCCAAGGAACTCGGTTCCTACGCCCAGGTGTCGGACATCGACGATGGATTTTCCGCCGGAAAGACGCAGCTCGACTTCCGTATCCGGCCGGAGGGGCGCAGCCTGGGGCTGACCTCCCAGGACGTGGCCCGCCAGATCCGGGCTGCATTTTACGGAGCCGAGGCACTGCGCCAGCAGCGCGGACGCAACGAAATAAAGGTCATGGTCCGTCTGCCGGAGGGCGAGCGCGTCTCCCTGCAAAACATCGAGGACTTTCTGGTGCGCACCCCTGCCGGCACAAGCGTGCTGCTGCGCGAAGTGGCCGATGTCACCAAGGGGCACTCCTACACCAGCATCGACCGGCGCAACGGCCGCCGGATAATCTCCGTGACCGCCGACGTGACCCCGCCCTCGGAGGCCGCCGCGATCATAAACGCCATCAAAGACGGATACCTGCCAAAACTGCAAGACCGTTATCAGGGTCTGGAGTTCAGCTTCGAAGGCAAGCAGGCCGACATCAAGGAAGGGGTCGGGGCGCTTTTGCTCGGACTTGGCATGGCCTGCCTGGGCATCTTCGCCCTGCTGGCGGTGCCGCTGCGCAGCTATGTGCAGCCGCTGATCATCATGACCAGCATCCCCTTCGGCATCGTCGGCGCCGTGTTCGGACATCTGGTCATGGGCTACAGCCTGAGTCTGGTGTCACTTTTCGGCATCGTGGCCCTGTCCGGGGTGGTGGTCAACGCATCCCTGGTGCTCATCGACTGCGCCAACGGCAAACGGCGGGTCGGTCAATCGGCCCTGGCCTCCATTCATCAGGCCAGCGTGCAACGCTTCCGGCCCATCCTGCTGACCACGGTGACCACCTTCGGCGGTCTCGCGCCCATGATCTGGGAAACCTCGCGCCAGGCGCGTTTCCTCATCCCCATGGCCCTGTCGCTTGGGTTCGGCATTGTCTTCTCCACTTTCATCACCCTTGGAATCGTGCCGTCCCTTTATATGGTGCTCGAAGACCTGAAGCGCTTCGGGCGCTCTCTTGTCAAATAAGGAGGACAAATGGAACTTGGAGTGCTGATCCTGCTGGCCGCCGCGGCCGGAGCGCTGGGCTGGTTCTGGATGGACGGCGTGGCCAGCGGCGAACGTCGCATGGGACACCGCCCTTGAGGTGCGCGCGGACCTCTTCCGGGAGAAGAGGCTGAAGAACACGAGGATAAAAAAGACGAGACGAGACCGGGCGGGGCGTAAGACGGCTAAAAATGCGATGCGTCCCAACGCACTTTGTTCATGGACTGCCAAAGACGGCACAGAAAGTGCCTCTCGGCCACCGGATACAGAATTCACAAAAATTCCAATCATTTGATCAAACCTGATCAGACTCTACTGATTGGCTGCATCGGCACCACGCAGCTGCCGCGACGGTCCGAAAAGCTCACTCTGTTCAATTCTTGAGCATTTTTTCGTGACTCAGATTTTCACCATCTGCCGTCAAAAAAACAGCCTGGCAAATAATTATCAATGAATTCAAGGCGATTAAAATTCAGACCGGCAACTGGCGTGAGTTCAAATTCTTCGATCACGGAATATCAGGGGGAGGGAAGATGCGGGCAGGTGCGCGTAAGTCAACCGGCCACACAGCAAAAAAAAACCCTGCAAGGCAGGGTTTAGAGGCTCAGATCGACGCGACTACCATCTGGGCCGGCGTTCACGCTCGGGACGGGGACGGGCTTCGTTGACCTTCAGGGAACGTCCGCCGTAATCGGCGCCGTCCAGAGCAGCGATGGCTTCTTCAGCGCCGCTCTCCATTTCCACAAAACCAAATCCACGGGCTCTGCCTGTCTCACGGTCGGAAATGAGTTTAACGTTTGCAACTTGGCCGTAGGTTGCGAACAGCGTTTCCACATCCTGCTCGGTGGCACTCCAGGGCAGGTTTCCGACATAAATGTTCTTCGACATGATGCACTTGTCTCCTGTAAAAAAACTGAAAAATCCAGGTTGAGTCTCCCATCGGATCTGTCGCGCCTTTGGGCCAAAACCCTTCCCGTCTCCTCGTACCTCGCACCAACCGAAATGGTTGATACATGGCTATGGAAAATACGTATTTCTAAAAAAAGAGGCAAGAGTTTATTTGAAAAGTTCCCTTAAAAAAGATGCCTTTTTTCGATCTTTTCAAACACGCCTGATTCCGGCATTTCCCCGGGAACATTCTCTGTTTCCACGTTGAAAAACATAACGGTTTGCATTACTAATTACCAATGCCCAGCGCTTCCTCCCCTTCCGGCACTCTTTTCGCCATCAAACGCTACGCCCTGCACGACGGGCCGGACCTGCGCGTGACTGTCTTCCTGAAAGGCTGCCCCCTGTCCTGCCTGTGGTGCCACAACCCCGAAGGCATCGAGGCCGCGCCGGTCATGGTGCACCTCCCGGAAAAATGCGTCGGCTGCGGGGAATGTCTGAAAACCTGCCCGCAAGGAGCCCTGCGCCCCGGACTGACAGGCGTGGTCAGAGACAATGAGACCTGCACCACCTGCGGGGTCTGCGCCGAGACATGCCCGGCCCTGGCTCACGAAGCCGTGGGCAAGACATGGGCCGTGTCCGAAGTAATGGCCGAGATAGAGAAGGAGATCCCCTTTTTCTCCGGAACCGGAGGCGGGGTGACCTTTTCCGGAGGCGAACCTCTGGCCCAGCCGGATTTTCTTGAAGCCATGCTCATGGCCTGCGGACAGCAGCACCTGCACCGCGCCGTGGATACCAGCGGCTTCGCATCCGCCGCGACGATCTCACGCATCGCCAGGCACACGGACCTTTTCCTTTTCGACCTGAAACACATGGACCCTGACGCCCACCGCCGGGCAACAGGCGTATCCAACGCCCCGATCCTTTCCAATCTGCGCCTGCTGGCAGAGTCGGGGGCGCGGATCGGGCTCAGGCTGCCGCTCATACCGGGAATCAACGATGACGCGGAGAACATTCGCCGCACAGGCCTTTTGGCCGCATCCCTGCCCGGAATCCAGAGCATCGACGTGCTCCCCTACCACGCCACTGCCAGGGGCAAATACGCCAAGCTCGGCATGCCCTACCCGGGAGATGCAATCCCCGCGGCCGATCCAGACAGCCTGGACCGGGCCATGGAAATTCTACGGCACTGCGGACTTGCGGTCCGTATCGGAGGATAGATGAACGACAGAATCATGCGCCTGCGCGAAGAAAGCTTCGCCGCCGAACCGTCCGTTTCCATCGAGCGAGCCCTGCTGGAAACCCGATTCTACCGCGAGAATTATGGCAAACACTCCTTGCCGGTGCTGCGAGCCCTGGTCTTCAGGGACCTGTGCGAAAAGAAAACCATTTACCTCGGCGACGGCGAACTCATCGTCGGCGAACGCGGCCCCGCCCCCAAATGCGTGCCGACCTTCCCCGAGCTGACCTGCCACTCGGCCTCGGACCTGCGCGTACTCGCGACCCGGCCCATGACCCGCTACCATGTCAGCGACGAGGATATCGAAACCTACGAACGCGAGGTCATCCCCTACTGGACCGGCCGGTCCATGCGCGAACGCGTCTTCTCTCAGATTCCTGACGAATGGCGGGCGGCTTACGAAGCCGGTCTCTTCACCGAGTTCATGGAACAACGCGCTCCCGGCCATACGGCCCTTGACGGCACGATCTACGAGTGGGGCATGCATGATTTCAAGGCGCGCATCGCCGAACGCATGAGCCGTCTGGACTATCTGAACGATCCCCTGGCCTCGGACCGCGCCGAGCAGCTGAAGGCCATGGACATCGCCTGCGACGCGGCCATCGTCTTCGCCCAGCGCCACGCCGATCTGGCCTGGGAAAAAGCCAAGACCGAGCCAAATCCGACGCGCAAGGCCGAACTCACGCGCATCGCCGAGGTCTGCCGCCGCGTCCCGGCCCAGGCCCCGCGCGACTTCTGGGAAGCGCTACAAATGTACTGGTTCGTGCACCTGGGCACCATCACCGAATTGAACGGCTGGGACGCCATGACCCCCGGCCACCTCGATCAGCACCTCACCCCCTTCTACGAGAAAGGCCTGGCCGACGGCACCCTGAACCGCGAAGCGGCCAAGGAGCTGCTCTGTTGCCTGTGGATCAAGGTCAACAACCACCCGGCCCCGCCCAAGGTCGGAGTCACGGCCAAGGAGAGCGGCACCTACAACGATTTCACCAACATCAACCTCGGAGGCCTCCGGCGCGACGGCTCCGACGGGGTGAGCGAGCTCTCCTACCTCATCCTGGAAGTGGTCGATGAACTGAGACTCCTCCAACCCCAGACCAGCGTGCACATCAGCCAGAAGACGCCGGACCGCTTCCTGAAGGCCGCCGCCCGCGTCATCAAAAACGGCTGTGGCTACCCGTCGGTCTTCAACACCGACGCCGTGGTCATGGAACAGATGCGCGTCGGCAAAACCGTGGAAGACGCACGCGAAGGCGGCTGCTCCGGCTGCATCGAAACCGGGGCCTTCGGCAAGGAAGCCTACATCCTGACCGGCTACCTGAACGTGCCCAAGGTCCTGGAACTGGCCCTGAACGACGGACGCGACCAGCTCACCGGCCGCCAGATCGGCCCCCGGACCGGCGACGCCCGCGATTTTTCAAGCTTCGACGACCTCTACGACGCCTTCACCCGCCAGCTGGACTGGGTGGTGGACCTCAAGGTGCGCGTCAACAACTACATCGAGCGCATGTACGCCACCCACTCCCCTGCGCCCTTCCTGTCCACGGTCATCCACGACTGCATCGAAAAGGGCCGGGACTACTACGACGGCGGCCCGCGCTACAACACCAACTACATCCAGTGCTGCGGCATCGGCACGGTCACGGACAGCCTGTCCGCAATCAAGACCCACGTCTTTGACGCCGGGACCGTCCCCATGCAGAAACTTGCCCAGGCCCTACAATCCAATTTCGAAGGATCGGAAGCCCTGCGCCTGAAGCTCTGGAACAAGACCCCCTTCTTCGGTAACGACGACGACCGGGCCGACGACATCATGCGCCGCATCTACGATTCACTCTTCACGGCCATCGACGGCCGCCCCAACACCAAGGGCACCGAATACCACTTGAACATGCTCTCCACCACATGCCACGTCTATTTCGGCAAGATGCTCGGAGCCTCGGCCAACGGCCGCCTGGCCGGACTGCCCGAGTCCGACGGCACCTCGCCCTCCCACGGCGCGGACAGAAACGGACCCACGGCCGTGGTCAAGTCGCTCTCGAAGATGGATCAGATAAAATCCGGCGGCACCCTCCTCAACCAGCGCTTCCTGCCCGGCGTCCTCAAAACCGATCAGGATCTGGACAAACTCGCCCAACTTGTGCGCACCTATTTCCGCCTCGGCGGCCACCACATCCAGTTCAACGTGGTGGACACGGCCACCCTGCGCCAGGCCCAGGCCAGTCCCGACGAGCACCGCAACCTGCTGGTCCGCGTGGCCGGATACAGCGACTACTTCGTGGACCTGGATCTGGATCACCAGGAGGAAATCATCCGGCGCACGGAGCAGGAAACGGCCTGAAAGAAATGCCTCCGGCGGGCAGGGGACTCGTCCCCTGCACCCCATTCACATTCTTTCAACCTGTCCTCATCCCTCTCAACCCGTCCACATCGCCTCAAGCGGGTCGGCGTGGTCCGGGCGAGAGCTGTCGGCTGTCTGACTGAGCCAGGCATCGTTTGCTTCCCGGCCGCCTGCCGGACAAAGCGCGCAAAAATGCCAAAACCTCAAGGACGGGAAGCATTACGAGGCCAGCGAAGGAGTTCCGGCAGGCCTCGCCCGGACCGCACCGGCACGCGCCCCCGCATCCCGCGCCAATTCCATGCCTTCGACAAACAGGAGCCTCGCCCCCTGCACCCCTCTCCCATCCTTCTCAACCCGTCCGCATCGCCTCAAGCGTGTCGGTGTGGTCCGGGCGAGGGCTGTCGGCTGTTTGACTGAGCCAGGCATCGTTTGCTTCCCGGCCGCGTGCCGGACAAAGCGCGCGAGGATGCCAAAAGCTCAAGGACGGGAAGCATTACGAGGCCAGCGAAGGAGTTCCGGCAGACCTTGTCCGGACCGCACCGACACGCGCCCCCCCGCATCCAGCGCCAAATCCCTATCTCCGACAGCCCCCAGTACCCCGTCCCCTCCCTTCACAATCCATCCACATCGCCTCAAGCGTGTCGGCGTGGTCCGGGCGAGGGCTGTCGGCTGTTTGACTGAGCCAGGCATCGTTTGCTTCCCGGCCGCGTGCCGGACAAAGCGCGCAAGGATGCCAAAAGCTCAAGGACGGGAAGCATTACGAGGCCAGCGAAGGAGTTCCGGCAGACCTTGCCCGGACCGCACCGACACGCGCCCTCCGCATCCAGCACCAAATCCACTCCCCGCCCCCAGCCCGTTCCTCCCAGAGAACCGATCGTTCCGATTCTGCCAACCTTCTTGCATTTTCCGTCATTTTGGCCCATGCCAAGGACGATTTTCCGCCATAGTGGCCAAACCCGTTTCTTCTCATCCATCATCAAGGAGGCTCCATGAAACGCATCCTGCTTTTCGCCGTTTTAGCCCTGGCTCTGTGCGCGACCACCGCTTCAGCCAAAAAGCTGGTCGTGGCCACGGATACCAATTTTCCGCCTTTTGAATTCAAGGACCCCGAGAGCGGCAAGCACACCGGCTTCGACGTGGAGCTTTGGGACGCCATCGCCAAGGAAATCGGCGCCGAGTACGACTTGCAGCCCATGGACTTCAACGGCATCATCCCCGGCCTGCAGTCCGGCCAGGTTGACGTCGGCATCGCCGGCATCACCATCAAGCCAGAGCGCGCCGAAGTCGTCGACTTTTCCGACCCCTACTACAACGCGGGCCTTCTGATCCTGGTCAAAGCCGACAACGAAGACATCACCGACGTGAAGGCTCTGGCCGGTAAGATCGTGGCCACCAAGCTCGGCACCACCAGCGAGGACTTCGCCAAGAAGGAAGCCGGAGCCAAGGAAGTGAAGCTTTTCCCCAACAATGACGCCATGTTCATGGAACTGCTCGCCGGCGGCGCCGATGCAGTCATCTTCGACTCCCCGGTCATCTCCGAATTCGTGCGCACCGTGGGCAAGGGTCAGGCCAAGATCGTCGGGCCCCTGTACATGGGTCAGTCCTACGGCATCGGCTTTCCCAAGGGCAGCGATCTGGTCGCCAAGACCAACGCCGCGCTCCAGAAGCTCAAAGACAGCGGCGCCTACCGCGAACTGTACATCAAGTGGTTCGGCACCGAGCCCAAGTAATCCCTCTTAAATCATCCATGGAGGCAGGATCTTCCTGCCTCCATTTCGAGACACCCATGGCCTTTCAATTCGAACCAAGCGTCGTTATCGACACCCTGCCCATGCTCATGCGCGGAGTCTGGTACACTATCTACCTGACCATCGGCGGCCTGTTTTTCGGCTTTCTTCTCGGAGTGGCCACGGGCCTCATGAAGCTGGCCCGCCCCTTTTTCGTCCGCAAGCTCGCCGATCTCTATGTGGAGCTCATTCGCGGCACGCCCATGCTGGTGCAGGCCATGTTCCTCTATTACGGCGTACCCATGGCCGTGGGCCTGCGCATCCCGCCGCTCATCGCCGGAGTCATCGTCATCGCCATCAACTCCGGCGCCTACATCGCCGAGATCGTGCGCGGGGCCATCCAGTCCATCAATGTCGGCCAGACCGAAGCAGGACGCTCCATCGGCCTGACCCGGGCCCAGACCATGCGCTACATCATCTGGCCGCAGGCCTTCAAACGCATGATCCCGCCCCTTGGCAACCAGTTCATCATCAGCCTCAAAGATACCTCGCTACTGATGGTCATCGGCGTGGGCGAACTGCTGCGGACCGGCCAGGAGATCGTGGCCGTCAATTTTCGGGCGTTCGAGGTCTATATGGCCGTGGCCATGGTCTATCTGGTCATGACCATGAGCATCGCCAAGGCTCTCAAGATTCTTGAGAACAGACTCATCAACAAGACCAGCGGAAAGCGCGCATGATTGAAATAAAGAACCTGCACAAGAAGTTCGGCGACCTGGAAGTTTTGAAAGGAGTCAACCTGACCGTGGCCTCGGGAGAGGTGGTCTGCATCATCGGACCGTCGGGCTCGGGCAAATCGACCGTGCTGCGCTGCATCAACCGGCTGGAAACACCGACCGCGGGCACGGTGATCGTCGACGGACACGACATCATGAACCCTCGGACAGACATCAATTACGTGCGCACCGAAGCGGGCATGGTCTTTCAGCAGTTCAACCTCTTCCCGCACATGACCGTGCTCGACAACGTGATCCTCGGACCGGTCAAGGTCCGCAAAATGCCCCGTGCCGATGCCGAACACCTGGGCCATGACCTTTTGGCCAAGGTGGGCCTCGGCTCCAAGGCCCAGGCCTACCCGGAGCAGCTCTCGGGCGGACAGAAGCAGCGCGTGGCCATCGCCCGCGCCCTGGCCCTGCAACCCAAGGTCATCCTCTTCGACGAGCCGACCTCGGCCCTGGACCCGGAACTTGTCGGCGAAGTGCTGGAAGTCATGAAAAAACTGGCGGCCGAGGGTATGACCATGATCGTGGTCACGCATGAGATGGGCTTCGCCCGCGAGGTGGCGGACAGGGTCATCTTCATCGACGAAGGTGTGATCCAGGAAGTAAACACCCCGGACAAATTCTTCAGCAACCCGAAAAATCCGCGCCTGCGCGACTTTCTGGGCAAGATCGTGGGCACCTGCCGGGAAATGCAGGGTCAGGGCAACTGAGCCCGGCCCACCAGTTGCGCGAATATGGTCGGCATCGGCGCTTCAAGGGTCATGCGTTGACCCGAGAACGGATGCGCAAAGCTGATTGAAGCGGCATGCAGCGCCAGGCGGGAAAAATTGTCCCCCTTGCCTCCGTATTTCCGGTCACCGGCCACCGGATGCCCCAGATCCGCCATCTGCACCCGGATCTGGTGCTTGCGTCCCGTCAGCAGTTCGATCCTCAAAAGCGAATATCCCCCCTTCTCCTTGACCACGGTCCAGGCGGTCTGCGCCAGCTTGCCGAGCCTGGCGTCGCGAGTGGAAAAGACCTTGTGCACACCACTCTCCACCAGATGGGAGATGACCGTGCCCGAGGCCTTGTCCATTTGCCCGTGCACCACGGCAGCGTAGATCTTGGTGGTATCCTCCCACTGATCCTGCAGGGTGCGTTTGGCCGCCTCGGTCTTGGCGAAGAGCAAAATCCCGGAAGTCTCCCGGTCCAGGCGATGGACAATGAAAATCCTGTACCTGGACTTGGCGTTGCCCTTGCGCACGTAATCGGTCAGGGCGTAATAGGCGGTACGCGTCTTTTCCGCCTCCGTGGCCATGGTCAGCATTCCGGCGGGCTTGTCCACGACGATGATGTCCCGGTCTTCGTGAATGATGACCAGGCCGGGCGGCAGATGACGGGAGACTGTACGCAGGGAAGCACACATGGTTTGTCCTTGAAGGGGAAATAGTTTCAAATAATTTAAGGGGCTTTGACTGCGAGCCGGGCCAGGCGTTCCAGAAGAATGGGGAGGCGCTGCTGGCTTCCGGCGTCTCCCGGGAGATATCCGGGAAGCGCATCCAGAAAGAATCGATTTTGGAGAAGCGAAGCAAACTGTTCCCGCAGGTAGTTACGCACCTCGAACTCCGCCGTGGATATATCCCGGACGATTTCGGGACGCCCGTCAATGACCGCGATAATATCTTCCATATCGTGACTGAGCATAAAATCGCCGTTTCCACGACCATGGAACGCATCAAGCTTGGTCGCAAGAAAACTGGCCGGGCTCACAACCCGCAGCGTTGCCGAATTCACAGCCATAATCCGAAAATCCCTGGCGGCGTATACATACCAACGGTTGGCAAACCCAAGAATATCGGGATCCGTTGGCATGACATCAAGTATCAGCGCGCCATGCCTGAAACGGCAGATAACTGACTCTCCGAGAGCTTCCAGAAAGCCCCTCTGCCGCAATCTCTCCTGAAATCTGTAATACTCCCCAAGCGTGCCAACCTCGACGAGGACGTCAATATCAAGAGTTGGGCGTATCGCCGGGCTTGCGGGGTCCGTGATCAAAAGTCCCGCCACCGCGCCACCCAAAAAAACAACTTCCTCGGCCAGATCACCAAGCAATGTTGCGACTTCCACGATGCGCTCCAGGCATGCTTCCCTATGTCGTCGCACGGTCGAGCATCTCCGAGAGCAATCGTTCAGCAAGCCGCTTCTCCCGGACCCTGCCGATCCGGATGGCATCCAGCAACGCCAAGGCGGCGTAGAGACCCGCGTCACCCACGGCCGCTTCGGGGACAGATTTGTACAAGGGGGACAAACCGATGCCACGAACGTTGCCCTCGGAAAAAGGCCACACGTACACATCCATCTCCCCCTCCCGGGCAGACAGTTCGCAATGCACAACAGGAGCTGAGAAAGCGGTGGGAATCCCTCTCGTGACAGGCCCGAGGTCCGGGGCAAAAGCATACTTCACGCCATGCAGGAGGAATTCGTCCAAAGCCATGCGGTGCGGCCTTTTCTGCTGCCTGTTGAACAATCCGGCATGTTCGGCCCGCCCAATCCCCTTGTGCACCTCGGAAGCGCTCATGCGCAGCTCGTAAGCCAGCTGATTGTACGACCACGGGCGGTCAGGCTCCAAAGAAAGTTTGAGCAGGATCACGATATCTTGCGGCTTCAACATGCGAATTCTCTATTCGCGAATCGCGAATAGAGCAAGCCCGTTTTCATCTCGGAATGTTTCGCCAACAAGCATGTTTGGTGAGCGCTCGGTAAGACGGGAATTCAAAGATGACAGGACCATCCTTGAAAAACCCGTTCAGTCAATCGAAGCAGAGGAAAATCAAAACCCGTCAACTCTCGCGCACGAACCCCTTGGACTTGAGTTTGTGGGCATATTGGGAATGCAGGGGACGGATCAGGTTGAGCCTTTTTTCGGCTCTGGAGGCGAAGATGTTGTCTCCGGCGGCCAGGACCACGCCGGTCTGGCCGTCCTGGGTCAGATAGACATCCGGGTCGGCGTCGAGGACCAGGATGCGCAGGTCGTTCTCGAACGGCAGGACCATGGGCCTGAAGGCGTGCAGGAAGGGACAGATGGGGGTCAGAGCGAAGACGTTGAGCTCCGGATAGATGAGCGGCCCGCCCGCGGAGATGGAATAACCCGACGAGCCCGTGGGCGTGGCCACGATCATGCCGTCGGCCCGCACCGTGCCCAGGTGGTCGTTGCCGTACCACATGTCCAGCCTGATCATGCGCGCCAGGCTTCCGCAGCTGATGACCAGATCATTTATGGCGTAGCCCCGATAATACTCCTGACCGCGCCGGAGCACATGAAAGCTGATCACCAGCCGCTGGGACATGTCGTACTCCCCACGCAGAATGAGCGTCAGGGATTCGCGCCAGTCCGTGGGCGAAAGCTCCGTAAGAAACCCGACTTTGCCGAGGTTCAGGCCCAGGATCGGGACACCCAGATCCTGCACGGCCCGGGCCACGGCGAGCAGGGTGCCGTCGCCGCCCAGGGTCAGAATCATGTCCGCATCCCCCCAGGTCGAAACGCAGTGGACCTCTTCCTTGGAAGATGCGACAATCCGCGCCGAGCGCCCCTCGCCCACGAGCCAGCGCCGGATTTGCCGGGCCATGTTGGCCGCAAGTTCGTTCTCGACGTTATGGACAATGACTATTTTGCTGATGATTTTTCCCATTTGCGGGAGTGTAAGCAAAAGGTCTCGCGTATTCAAGGAGAGGGGCAATGTTCGCTTGGGGCGGGCTATGGGCGGGGACAAACTTTTTTGCAAATAAAACTAAAGTTCGCGAACAAGTGGCCGATAGGGTGAAGTAAGAGGTACGCCCTGTGACAGTGAATCCCTTTCTCGTCAAAAACGTGATGCGCACGTACGACCAGCACCAAGAAGCGGGTCGGCGCATTGCCAGGTTCAAGAAATACATGGACCGCGCCGGGCAAGAGGATTCCGTTTCCATTTCCAAGGAAGCCAAAAGACGCCAACTGGTCGAAAAGGTCGCAGGCGAGATCGTGAACAACCTCATCGGATCGGACACCACGAACCCGGTCGTTCGCGAAATCAAGACACAGATGGCCAAGGAATTCGGGCAGGATGTGCTTTTCAGGTACCCGTCCGACGGAAACGGCCTCCAGATATTGAAAAAAACAGACCAGGGTGTCGCGGAATTGACCAACGGCGAAAAGGATGCTTTCATGCGCCGGTTGTGGGAAATCGCCTTGACCCGGGTCAACGAAACAATGCTCTAGGCCTTGTTCTTGGGCGGGCGCATGTCGTCCACATGAGGATCAAGCCATTGCAGCCGGAAACCCCGGCAGGAGCGGAAAATGTCGATCAACACCATCAAATCTTTCAGCGGCTACGAATCGCAACGACTGGACCAGCTGGAGCAGCAGCGCCAGGAGCACCAGAAGACCGTCGCCAATCCGGACGGCGGAACCGATCGCATCTCCATTTCGGATGAAGCGCGGCTCAAGATGAGCATGCTCAAGGCTGCCCAGGAAAACGACGGGGTGCGAGCCGACAAGGTCGCCGACGTGAAGGCCCGGATAGAGGCGGGAGAGTACAGTGCAAGCGGCAAGGATATCGCAGCCAGCCTGCTCCAGCAGGAGCTTGACATCTGGGGCTGACCCATTTGCGACTCGAACAGAAAAAGCCTGACCGGTGACCCGGCCAGGCTTTTTTCATGAATTGGCCAAACGCCTGTCCTCGTTTCCAAGGTCGCGCAGCAGGACCTGGGATGGAAATCCCGATTCCACTTGCGGGGACTGCAGCCCCAGTCGTTCCGGGACATTGACACAGATGGGCCCGGTCAGGTTGAGGGTGCTGCCCTGCGGATCGCCCTTGGGCACGGTCACGCTGACCATTATGACCAGATCGTGAATGCTGCGCACCTTCAAAATCCGCTCTTCGGCCGCGGCCAACCGAATCTCATAGTTCGGTAAAAACGAGAACGGGTCGGCGAGCATCATGCCCATGCTCGGCACTTCCATGCTTTGCAGGAAATGAAAGGGGGTTCCGGGCTTGAACTCCACCAGGGCGAATTCCCGCAGGGACTCGAAGCCGATGATGCCGCGAGGAAACCGGATGGTCTTGTCCGAGGAAACGACCAGCTGCCCGATGCGTGAATTTATTATTTGTCTTTGCTTGTCCATATTGCTGCCGCCATCATCAGATCGTTGTTATCGAGTTCCAGGGCCGAGGCGTTCTGGGTCTGCACCTTGAGGTAGATTTCTTCCCGGTAGACCGGCATGTGTTCCGGCACTTCAAGGCCCAGCTTGATCTGCTGCCCCTTGATGCTTAAAATAGTGATTTTGATGTCATCACCCACATGCACGCTTTCTCCGGGGCGACGAGAGAGTATGAGCATAACCCCTTCCTACAGATAATTGACCAGGCTCATCTTCATGATCATGGACGAGGATTTGAGGACCGCCTCATAAGACAGCTGCTGGTTGGCCAGCTCCGTCAGAAGCGTGGCCAGATCCGCATCCTCCACATTGCTCATGCGCTCGGTTTCGTTGAGTTTAAGGCCGGAGAGAACGGTGTCGGCCACGTCGAGTCGGTTTTCCCGCGCACCCACGGAGGCCAGCTGGGTGGTGAAATATTCGTGGCCGGTCTTCAGGCCGTCCAGCGCCTCGGCGCAGCCCTGCTGGTTATTGTTTTCAAGCGCGGCCACCAGCTTGCCCACGGTGACCATGATGTTCTTGCCCACGTCGGAATCCGAGAACACCGGCTGAGTCCCGTTTTCATAGTAGCCACCAAAAATTTCCGCTCCGACATTGTTGAGCCGCAAATACTGCCCGGCGGAAATCTCCACGTTGTGGGCCGCCGTCTGGGGATGGATGACGAACTGGGCGTTCTTGACGAGCGAGGCCTCGGCACCTCGCGTCGTAAGCACCAGCTTGCCGCCGGGCACCAGCAGCTCGACCGGAGCAGGAACAGCGGGAGGATCAGGAGGCGTGGTAGGAGTTGGAACGGGGCTATTAGAAGCCGTATGCCCCTCGGACCAATTCACCCCTCCGTCGATACTATAAGAATATTTGATTTTTTCAGTGGCGGACGTGCCGAGCACAATTGATTCCTCGATACGTACCATTACGTCACTTGAAAAAAGCCCGCGTCCCTCGGCGTTGACCGCCACCCCCATCTGAATGACGCCCGTGGATCCGGCTTTTACTTCAAATGCGGCTCCCTCGAGATCCGAGCCGGACAAGCGCACCTGACCGTAAGGCGTATTCACTATGCAGGAGGTTGAATCCGGAATAGTGGTGGTCCATGACTCGGTCGTCCCGTTGACCTCGGCCGAAACGGTGATGTCCAGATTCGCCCCCGCCGCCGCGACGGAAACCTTCACATCCTTCTCGAACCCACCAAGAGGCTGAGCGACAACGTCGGGATCGCCCGCTGTATAAAGCACCGCAGACTGGGACTCATGATCGCCCTTGTACACCGCCGTGGGCGCGATAGTCAGCCAAGAGCCCTGCGACACCGAGGTGTTGGAGGGAGGCGAAAGCGTCACTTCATGGTTTGAAGGCAGATTCACGCTGACCCCGCCCAAATTCAACGTTCCGTTGGCGTCCCATGTCCCTGTTTCCCAGGTCGCGCCCCCATCCTTGCTGAACCGGCAATCCGGCCTCCCGCTCACAGGGACGACCGTCCCTTCGGCCCCCAGAAACTGGACGACGAAGCTGTGGCTGGCCAAGCCCGTGGCCAGGCCAAGGCTGTTGCCGTCCTGGTCGTAAACCATGAGCGCCTCCTCGAAGGCGCTCTCGTCAAATTTCTGGCCGCCAAAAATGGCGTTGCCCTCGAAACGGGTGTTGCCCAGATTGACCAACTGGCTGAAAAGCTGACGGACCTCGTAGGAGGTGGCCTCGCGGTCTGAAGCGGTCATTGTCCCGGAAGCGCCCTGTTCGGCCAGCCCCTTGAGTTTGGTCAAAATGGTGCTGACCTGGATCATGGATTCATCGGCCAGGCCGAGCCAGCCCTTGGCCGTGTCAATATTGGAGCGATACTGGTCGATGGAAGCCAGGGAAGAGCGGTAATTGAGCACACGGGCAGTGCCCACCGGGTCATCGGAGGGGTTGTTGATGCGCTTCTGGCTGGAAGCCTGCATGTTCAAATCCATGAGCTTGGACTGGGTGTCCTGCAGATTGTACAGAAAATTGCTGTACTGGTTACGAAGGGATACGCGCATGTCCCGCCTCCATTAGTTCTTGAGCCCCAGCAGCACTTGCAGCATGGACTCGGCGGTGGTGATCAGTTTCGCAGCCGCGGTATAGGCGTGCTGAAACTTGATCAGGTTGGTCATTTCCTCGTCCAGATTCACGCCCGAGACGGATTCCTGCCGCGATCTCAGGTCATTTGCCAGGGCCTGCTGGTATTCATAATTGAACTTTGAAGACTGCGTGTCCGAGCCCGCCTTGGCCACCAGCGTGGAATAATATTCCCCCAGAGTCTGGATGGTCTTACCTTCGCTTACAGTACGCGTGGTCACGGCCTTGTTCTGCAAGGCGGCAAGGGCGGCGGCCGTGGTGTTGTCGCCCTCGTTCATCTCCCCGGCGCCGTTGACGTGGCCGGTGTTGATGCGGGATATGTTGCTGCGCACATCGTTGTTGAGGGACAGGGTCTGAGCGTCGGAGCCGTCGAAAAAGGTATTGATGCCCAGGGCAGCAAGCAGGCCGGTGGAATCGGAACCAAAGGCGAAATCATAGCCGTCTGCGGCTTCGATCTGCAGATGGTTGTCCAACACGGAGGCCGTGAGCTTGCCGGGAAAAACTCGATTTATAGCTCCAACAACACTTTCGAGGGAATGATCTTTGGCAACGAAATTTTGCACCCCGGCATCCGCGCTGAAATCCAAAGCCGAAAACTGCACCTGCGCTCCGGTATTCTTGTCGTAAACCCCGATCATGAGGTTACCGTCTTCCAGTTTGTCGCCAAATGCCGACCCAGCGCCGGTTTGCAGGGAAAGCTCGCTGCTCGTCACTCCGTAGGTCCCGGCTACTTGTTCGAAACGTTCAAGTCCCGTGCCCTGGGAATGGATACGGTTGACTTCCCAAGCCAGGCTCTTGGAAAAGGCGTCCAGCTTCTCGATATAACCACCCACGCTCGCATCCCGAAACTGGAAGTACCCGGCCAGGGTACCCCCGGTCAGACGACGTTCGTTATCTTCGCCGTTGGGCATGATCTGGGGAGTGATGTTGATCCTGGAGGAGGTGGTCTCGTACCAGAAAAGAGATTTCTTAGGCAGTATCTGAAAGCGATCGTCTTTCTGCAATGTACCATTAACATCGGCCCCGACTGGAAACGTCAGAGTGCCCTTGCCGTCGGGCAGCAGAAAAGCCTCTCCCGTGTACTTGAATACATCGCCGCCCGCTTCATTGGTCATCCAGGTCTTGCCGCCATCCACGGAAATCCTGAAATCCAGCGTTTCATTAGATCCAAGAGGAACGTCCACGGGAGGATCATTGCGAATTTCTATAGTATATTCGCTGGAACTTTCCCCGTCAAAAGTCGGCAACCCTTTATAGGTAGAGGTGCTTTTCAAATTCGCAATAGACGTCGGAGAATCGAAAGCCAACCGAAAGGCACTGACGCCATCAACCAGAGTATGCCCGGCCTGGGTGGTGATGGTCACGTTGCCAAGGCCGTTGTCGATATATCTGATATCGATCTTTTCGGCCAACTTCCGAACCAGGGCCGCACGTTCGTCGCGCAGTCCGTTGGCGTTGTTCTTGCCAGTCTCCTCGGTCACGGTGATCTGTTTGTTCAACGCGGCAATGCTTTCAAGAAGCGTATTGATCTCGCCGACTTCAGCATGAATGGTATCATCGGTCTGAGACTGCAGACGCTGCAGATCGCCGTAGACAACCCCGATGGCCTGCTCTAGATTTGAGGCATGGCCGAGCAGGGCCGAGCGCACGCTCTGATTGTCGGGGCTGGTGGCCAGGGTCTGCCAATCGGCCCAGAACGCGGACAGGGCCGAGTTGACCCCTTGCGCGTTGGATTCGTTGAAAATCATTTCAACGTTCTGCAGATTCTCGTAGAGCTTCTGCCAACGCTGCTGCTCCGAACTTTTGTCATTGTACATGATCTCGGTGAACTCATCGAAATAACGGATGACTTCGGCCGCGTTGACCCCTGTACCAAGCTGGCCCGGAGTGTAACTGATGTAGTAGCCATCCTCGAAGCGCACCGCCTGACGGCTATAACCTTCGGTATTGGCGTTGGAAATGTTGTTGCCGACGACCTCGATGGCCGACTGGTTGGCAAAAAGGGACTGCTTCCCGATATTGAACAGGGATGCGATGCCGGGCATCAGAGCCTCCCGCGCACCAGAGTCGCCGTGGCCGTGCGGTCCTGCCACGTCCCCTTGGCCGAGTAGGTGTTGCGCTCCCTCGGTGCGACCTGATTCTGAAAATGGCTGAGCAGCACGCCGCTCTGCTTCCACAGGGCCATGGCCAGATCGGCGTTGATCGAGGCCAGATGGCCGCTGTCCTGCTCATGCGTGACGATCTTGGCCCGCCACGTTTCAAAGATGCGCCTGTCCGCGGCGGGCAAGGTCTCCAGAAAAACAGCCAGATTGGTCATGCCCGCAGATTGCAGGCGATGGACCAGAGCCTCGCGTTCGCGCACGAGCTGTCTGATCAGGTCCTGGATGCACATCTCAAGTCCCGTCACCTGATCCGGCGCGCCCGCCCGCAACAAGGCGTATTCCTCGCGCAGGAGCTGACAGAGAAGCTCTGTGCCTTTTGCCTGACGAATGAGACTGCCAAGAATGATCTGTTGCATATCGTGCTTCCTTACACATGAGCGGTAGTGAAAATTAAGGCCGAGACAGGAAATCCCTGCTTGGCGCACCCTTCATTTCCCTGATCTTTGCAAAATGCCGACCAGCATGCATCAGATCCTCCAAAGACAGCGCCAGAGGCCCTTTCCCGTCCCTGACGCAGACGTCAGCGCCATGCCCACCGGCAAGAATTTCCCCGTGGCCACAAGCACTAAGGGCCGTCCTCGCCATCCATGCGCACAACGCGCAGGGCATCCTCAAGATCCGTGGGCATGATCTTCGTCTGAGCCTCTCCGGACTGCGACCTCTGCTCGATGCTACGCGCCAGCATCTCGGCCTCATGCTGGGCCGTGATCGCGGCCAGCGTGCGGGGGGGCACTGCCGCGGCCTGCGTCCCGGACGGAGCCTTGCCGCGATCCGCCACGTTCAGGGGATGCAAAGGAGCCGTCGAGGTCGTGTCGCGGCTGGCATTGACCAAGCGCTCGGAAAGATTCGCATAGAGCATGTCGGACAAGCCGATGCCCCCGCTTTGCGACATCTTGACTGAGAGTTCCTGGTCAAACATGGACAGATAGCTCTCCTCTTCCTTGGAATGAAGCAATCCTTCCTTGGGCACGGAAGCGCGCATCTGCTTCCAGATCTGGCCGATGAACACAGCCTCGAAATCCTGGCAGGCCTTCTTGAGCTTGACCTCATCCAGCCCCTTTTCGGGCTGCACCCGGGAGCGCAGATCCCGCAGGCGTTCCTGCAGGCTTTGCGTCGGATCAGGTTCGGGCAGGCCCGTGGTGATAATCTCGTTCATGCCGCCTCCGCTGGCTAGAGGACCTCAAGATCGGCATGCAGGGCGCCCGCCGATTTCATGGTCCGCAGAATGGAAATGAGGTCCCGGGGAGTGGCGCCGATGGCGTTCAGGCCATCGACCAGCTCCTGGATGGAAGCCCCGGCCATGAGGACGAGTCTCCGCTGCTCTTCGCGGACGCCGATCTCGGTGGACGGAGTGATGGCCGTCTGACCCGGGGAGAACGCTCCGGGCTGGGAAACCTGGGGCTGCTCGGACACGACCACGTTCAGGTTGCCATGGGAAACGGCAACCCGGGACAGGGTGACGTTGGAACCCAGAACCACGGTGCCGGTCTTTTCATCGACAACCACCTTGGCCCGGCTGTCGGGCTGTACTTCCAGATTCTCAAGAGAGGCCATGAGCGCGACGATGTTCCCCTGATACTGGGGAGGAATTCCGAGCCTTATGGAAGAGGCGTCCTGGGCGTGGGCGTACTGGCCGCCGATGGCCTTGTTCAGGCTGTCCGCGACCTGCTTGGCCGTGGAAAAATCCTCCACGCCCAGCTGGATGGTGATGTCCTTTTGCTCATTGAAGCTGAAGGGCACGCTGCGCTCGACCACCGCGCCGCCGGGGATGCGACCCACGGTGGTGATGTTCTTGGTCGCCGTGGCCGCATCTCCTCCGGCCGAAAACCCGCCCACGGCCAGGGAGCCCTGGCACAGGGCGTAAATGCTGCCGTCAATGCCCTTGAGTGGGGTCATGAGCAGCACGCCGCCAAGCAACGAGGACGCGTCCCCCACGGAGGATACTGTCGCGTCGAGCCGGGACCCCGGTCTGGCCGAAGCCGGCATCTTGACCGTGACCATGACCGCTGCGACGTTTTTGGGCTTGAGCGCTGCCCGGTCGACCTTGACCCCCATGTTTTCAAGCATATTGGCCATGGATTGGATCGTGAACTGCGAACTGCTCTTGTCTCCGGTTCCCGGCAGGCCGACCACCAGTCCGTAGCCGACGAGATCGTTGGAACGCACCCCGCCGAAGCTGGCGATATCCTTGAGACGCACGGCCCCGGCCGGCATGGCCAGGCCCATGGTCAGGCCAAGGGCGAGAAGCAGGAAAGCGAAGCGTCTGGTTTTAGAATGGCCACACATTGTCAAGTATCCTCGCAAGCCACCCGGGGCGTTGTTTATCGGCCAGGACGCCCTCGCCGTAAAGTTCGATGCGCGCTTCGGCCAGACTGGTGGACATGATGGTATTGTCGGCGTCGATGTCTCGATCCCGGGCCACACCCTGCACCAGCACGATCTGGGTCTCGCCGTTGACCCGCGTCTCGCGGGCCCCGACCACTTCCATGAGTCCGCCGCCAAGAACCCGGGTCACCCGGGCGGCCACGGTGGTGGTAAGGGAACTTTCGCGCTTGGTTTCGCCATCGCCCTCGAATCCGCTGGTGGACTTGGCGCTGACCAGAGAATCCGGACCCACGGTCGCGCCGGGAATGAGCGGTAACTTATCCTTGCCCAGATAGGCGCTTACGCCCAGATCCATGGAGCTCGCCCTGTCGGCCGTGGTCGAGGCCTTGCTCTTGGACAGCGTGGTCTCCACGACCTTGATGAGCAGGATGTCGCCGACCCTTTTGGCCCTGGCGTCGGCAAAGAGCATGGTCGCCCCGTCCGGATCGAAGAGCGAACCCGGATTTTGGGCCTCGGCCACCCGCTCCTGGGGAGGAGGCGTGACCACGGCCGCGGGCATGGGCGGACGGCCTGTGGTCCGGCATCCGGTCATGGCCAGCACGGCCAGCGTGAACATAAAGAATTTTTTCTGCATATTTCCTCCCAGCCTACGGCACACGCACCGTTTCTGCGTCGACAACCTGCGCGGCCACCACTCTGCGGCTTTGCATGTTTCGGACCCGGATGGTGTTGCCGATGCCGCCGTCCTCGAGACTTTCGACCGGCACGGTCAATTTGAGTGTCTGCCCCGCATAGACAAGGGTCAAAATCTGCCCCTTGGCCACCACGGGAATGAATTCCACCGCGTCGGCACTGATGACCTGCCCCTCGCCCACCGCCGCGGTCATGCGCAGGGGCAGATTGCCTCCATCCCAGGGCGCTCGCGCCATGTAAGCCAGATTCTTGCGCGCAAAGCCCACCAGGCCCGGCTCCAGGATGTCGCCCCTGTTCAGGACGCGGGCGGCGCAAGGCACGGTCTTCCAGACATCGGCGAAAACCGTGCCCGTGAAGCTCTGCACCGGGCGCCCGTCCTCGGTCACGGCCTCAAGGCGCAGGCTGATCCGCCCCGGCGCGGGAGTGCCCACGGGAATGACACGGACCTGAATCGGCTCCTTTTCCGGAAGAAAGAGATAGTCCGCCATGCGATACTCGCGGATTTCCACTTCGCCCCCGTGATGGGCCAGTGCATTCGTCAAAATTTTGTCGATGGCCGGCCGCAGGGACAGGGAGCTGAGCACCTGTCCCCCGCGCTGGACCTGAACCTGATCGGGAACGTCCACGGACGGCAGGGCCGTCCCGAAGCGCTGCACGATCAGTTCCCGGAGCCTGGCCCCATTGAGGTTGGCCCTTGCACCATCGAATTTGGGAGAGGCCAAAAGTGGTACAGTTCCGATGCCTGCCAGGATGGCCTTGGCGTCCTCGCCCTCGGCGCGGGCCAGATCGTTCAGGGTGATGGCCGGTCCGTCCACGCACACGGCCCCGGCCACGATCAGCCGGCCCTGGGCCACGGCCAGGCAGGGACAGAGCAGAAGAACGAACAGAGCCACGAAAAAACGCATGAGCTACCTCTTCAACTGATTGGCGGTCTGCAGCATCGTGTCGGCCGTGGTGATGGACTTGGAGTTGGCCTCGTAGGCGCGCTGGCCCACGATCATGTTGACCATTTCTTCCACGATCTCCACGTTCGACATCTCCAGAAATCCCTGGGCCAGGGTGCCGGCATTGTTCTCTCCGGGCACGCTCTCCACCGCCTCGCCGGATCCGTCGGTCTGCACATAGAGGTTGCGCCCCATGGCCTTGAGACCGGCGGGGTTGACGAAGGTGTAGACCGGAATGTCCGTGCCGGCGATCTCCGCTCCGGCCTTGTCCACGCAGGTCAAACGGCCGTCCTCGGTCACGACGATGTTCTGCGTCTCTGGCGGGACGATGAATTCAGGCTGCAGGGGGTGCCCGTTGTCGGTCACGATGCGTCCGTCGCTGTCGAGCTTGAAGGCGCCGCTTCTGGTGTAGGACTCCTCGCCGCTGCGATCGACGCGGAAAAACCCGTCGCCCTCGATGACCAGATCGAGCTGGTTGCCCGTATTCTGGAAATCGCCCTGCGAAAATATCTTGTGCACGGACACGGGCCGCACGCCCATGCCGACCTGCATGCCCACGGGCAGGCGATCGCCTTCCTGGTTTGAAGAGCCCGCGATCTTCATGTTCTGGTACATGAGATCCTCGAACTCGGCCCTGTTCTTCTTGAACCCGGTGGTGTTCACGTTGGCCAGGTTATTGGCCGTGACATCGAGATTGAGCTGCTGGGCAATCATGCCCGAGGCGCTGGTCCATAAAGCGCGAATCATATCTTCTTCTCCTTGCGGGATCACCCGCGCCCATCCTGCGTCCCGCGATCAGGTCGCGGGCGGCAAGCCTAGGGATATTATCTGGGCGCACCGACCTCTGCGATGGCCTTCTTGTCCTGCTCGAACGAGCCGCTGATCATCTTCTGGTAGGCCTCGAAAGCACGCATGGCCTCGATCATGTTGACCATCTCCGAGACCACGTTCACGTTGGCCGCCTCCAGAAAGCCCTGCTCCACGGTGGAATCCTCGGCCGGGATGGCCTGTGCCTCCGCACCCGGGCGGATGCGCAGCAGGGAATTGCCCACCTTTTCCAGAACGCGAGGGTCCTCGACGCGAACCAGATCGATGGTATCGACAAGTTCGCCGTCAACGGAGAACCCGCCGTCGGCGTCAACCAGCACGGCTCCCCCTTCCGCTATCTGCAGGGGGCCGCCCTGGCCCAGGAGCTGATTGCCGTGGGCGTCCACGACAAAACCCTCGGCCGAGCGATGGTACACGCCCTGACGGGTCAGGAATTCCCCTTCGGGCGTCTGGACCCGGAAAAAACCGTCCCCTGCGATGGCCAGGTCAAGCGGGTTGCCCGTGCTCTTCATTGGTCCCTGGGACATGTCGATGACCGCCTCGGAAATCCTGGGCTGCGCCAAAAGATTGGGCTGCGGCCAGGGTACCTTCTCGTTCAGAGTGGTGTTAGGGTCGACCATGTCATGGGCATAGCGGCGAAAGGTATCCCGAAAGGCCAGTTTTTCGCTCTTGAAACCCGTGGTGTTCACGTTAGCCAAATTATTGGCGATGCTATCCAGTCGATGTTGCTGTGTAAGAGCCCCGAATACGGCGCTATAACTGCTGTCTTGCATGGGGGGTCCTCCTTGGTAACGCTCATTGAGCAAATACCAGGCCACTTGAAATGCATGATCGCCGGGTTCACAAGGGCCACGGGAAAAAAACACTTGACTGCCATCCCCCCACTCATGCAAGGGAAACGGTTGCAGAGCGGGTGTAGCTCAATGGCAGAGTACAAGCTTCCCAAGCTTGGAGTCGCGAGTTCGACCCTCGTCACCCGCTCCACTCCTGTATGTGGTCATACTGATTTTCGGTAGCTGATGGGGGTGGGCCTTTTCGTGGTCCACCTTTTTTTTTCCGATAGGCTTATAAGATGGACAAAAACGAAATACACGCGCGGCTCATGGAAATGGTGACTCCCCTGTGTCAGGCCCGGGACCTCGAAGTCTGGGGCATCGACCTGCTTTTCGCGGCCGGGGGACGGCACAAGATCGTACGGGTCTATCTGGACTCCGAACACGGGGTCGGCATCGACGAATGCTCGGAGGTCAGCAGACAGCTGAGCCTGGCCCTGGACGTGGAGGACATCATTCCCGGAGCATTCACACTGGAAGTGTCCTCGCCCGGCCTTGAGCGGCCGTTTTTCTCCTTGGAGCAGCTGCAGGCCCATGTGGGGCAGACGGTGCGCATCCGCATGGAAAACCCGCTTGAGGGCAGAAAAAATTTCAAGGGGCGTCTGCTCGGTGTCGAACCGCCCATGTTTACGCTGACCGACGACAGCAATACATTTGAATTGAACTGGGACGATGTGGGCAAGGCCAACCTCGTCTACGAGCCCTTTGATCAGGGCAAGAAACGATAAATTTCGGAATACGGCGGGTTGTTTCCGCACGGAGAACGGAGGACGTTCATGAATTTGGAACTCAAAAAAGCCATCGACCAGATCAGCAAGGACAAGGGCATCGACCGTGAAATGCTGATCGACACACTGGAAGAAGCCATTCGGGCCTCCGTGACCAAAAAATACGGTGACAAGATGGATATCGAGGTCACCTTCAATGAAGAGACCGGCGAGATCGAAGTCTACCAGTTCAAAATCGTGGTCGAAGAGGTCGAGGATCCCGACACGGAGATTCTCATGGTCGAAGCAGTCAAGCACGACCCCAACGTCGAGCTTGACGACGCCATCGGATTTCGCCTGCAGGTCGAGGATCTTGGCCGCATCGCCGCCCAGAGCGCCAAGCAGGTCATCATCCAGCGCATGCGCGACGCCGAACAGGAAATCATCTTCGAGGAATACAAGAACCGCAAAGGCGAGATCGTCAGCGGCATCATCCAGCGTCGTGACCGTTCCGGCTGGATCATCAACCTCGGCCGGACCGAGGCCCTCCTGCCCAAGGACAAGCAGATCCCGCGTGAACGCTTCCGTCAGGGCGACCGGGTCGAGGGACTCATCATCGACGTACGCAAGGAAGGACGCGGGCCGCAGATCATCATCACCCGTTCCGATCCCGAGTACATGACCGCCCTTTTCCGCCGTGAAGTGCCCGAAGTGGCCGACGGCACCGTGAACATCATGGGCGTGGCCCGTGACCCGGGCCTGCGCGCCAAGGTCACCGTCCTGTCCCAGGATTCCAACGTCGACCCGGTCGGCGCCTGCGTCGGCATCCGCGGCTCGCGCATCCACAGCATCGTGCAGGAACTGCGCGGCGAGCGCATCGACATCGTGCTCTGGAGCCCGGACATCGCCACCTACGCGGCCAACGCCCTGTCCCCGGCACGCATCTCCAAGATCGCCATCGACGACGAGGAAAAATCCCTGGAAGTCGTGGTACCCGAGGATCAGCTGACCCCGGCCATCGGCAAGAAGGGCCAGAACGTCAAGCTCGCGGCCAAGCTTCTGGGTTGGAAGATCGACATTTTCACCAACAGCCGCTTCAACAAGGTGCACAAGAACCGCCACCTGCTGGAACAGCTGGCTAGCGCGGCCCAGGTCTCCGTTGCGGACTTCACCGAAGCCGGCTTCGATTCCCTTGAAGCCATGGCCGCCTGCACCAACGAGCAATTGCTCGACATCCAGGGCATCAGTGAAGAAAACATCGGCGCCCTGCGCGGAGCATTGAACCTCCTCATCAGCCAGAACCGGGAAGAAACCCCGGAAGAATCCGAGGAATCGGAAACAAAAGGCGCGGTCGAAGGGGAAGATGCTGATTACGCGGACGGAGACGAAGCATAGATGATCCCAGCGGACGACAAGACCGCCTGCGCGCAAGGGCCTATACGCATGTGCGTGATTTGCAGGCAGCGCTTTTCCAAAGAAGAACTATATAGATTTACCTGCCCTGTTCACGGAGAGCTCACTCTGACCGCTGACAGCACCGGAAAAACACCGGGACGGGGTTTTTATCTTTGCCGCGATGCGGCGTGCCGGAACAAATTCGAGCGATTCAAGGGCTGGCAGAAGAAATGTAAGGGGGTTGGGCATGTCCACTAGATTGCGGGTGAGAGACCTTGCCACGGAGCTTGATATCTCCAGCAAGGATTTGATGACGTTATTGCGGGAACTCAAAATCCCGGCCAAGAGCCATATGAGCAGCCTGACCGACGAAGAAGTCGGACAGGTCCGCAATCACCACCAGAACCGGGCCGCCGCGCCCCAGGTCGTGGACACGCGCGCCACCTCTGGCGTCATCGTGCGCAAGCGGCACAAGGTCTCTGCCGCCGAGGCCGAAACCCCGGAAACGGACGGCGAAGCACAGCCCAAGGACGGAACTCCCGCCGAGACCCCGGCAGAAGCGCCAGCCAAGACTGTGACTGAAACGACCGAGGCGACCGAGAAGTCCACGGCGCGCAAGCCTTCGAGGGCGGTCATCGTCACCCCGGCGCGCATCATCGAGGAAGTCTCCAGCGCCAAGGCCGCGCCCGAGGAATCCGCGAAGGAAGAGACGCCTGTGGCCGAGGCTCCGATCGCCGAAGCTCCAGTTTCCGTCGAAGAAGTCCCTGCCGAGCCGGTAGCCGCTGAATCGGCCGATGCCGATGCCGCAACCGCCGAAAAGACCGTTCAGGCACCTGCCGAGACTCCCGGTGAAGCCGGAGACGAGACAACCGCGGAAACCGAAGGCGAGTCCGAGGAAGCCAAGCGCGCCCGCAAGAAGACCAAAAAAGCCAAGCCCGCTCCTCCGTCCGTTCAGGTCAAGATCATCTCCCGGCCCACCATCGTCGAATTTCCCGACACCCGCGTGGACGGCCAGCCGGTTCGTCCCATGGGACCGGCAGCGCGCCCCATGGGTCCGGCAGGCTATACCCCGCGTCCCTCCGGACCGGGCGGACGTCCTTCCGGCCCAGGTGGCCCCGGCGGCCCCGGTGGTCAGCGCCCGAGCGCTCCGCGTCCTTCCGGACCGGCCAACCTCGGAGCTCCGCCACGTCCCGCCCCTGAAACCGAGGGTACCAAGGACAGCCGCGGCAAGAAAAAGAAGGGTCGCCGCACGGTGGAGGCAGCCGATCTGTACCGCAAGGAAGAATTCTCCATGGGCAAGGGCAAGAAGGCCCAGCGTGCCGAGGCTCGCAGAGCCGGTGGAGCCCGGGCCCAGGCACAGAACACGCAGCCGCTCAAGGCGTCCAAGCGCAAGATTCGCATCGACGACACCATCAGGCTGACCGACCTGGCCCATCAGATGGGCATCAAGGCCCAGGACCTGATCAAAAAGCTCTTTTCCCTGGGTGTGATGGCCACCATCAACCAGTCCCTGGATTTCGACACGGCCCTGCTCCTGGCCGCCGAATTCAAATATGAAGTGGAAAGGGCCGGATTCTCCGAAGACGACTTCCTGCTGCCCAAGGAGGCCGACAAGGCCGAGGACTTGAAGCCCCGTCCCCCTGTCGTGACCATCATGGGCCACGTCGACCACGGCAAGACCTCGCTCCTGGACGCCATCCGCTCCACCAGCGTGGCATCGGGCGAAGCCGGCGGCATCACCCAGCACATCGGCGCCTACCACGTGGCCACGTCACGCGGCGAGATCGTCTTCCTGGACACCCCCGGCCATGAGGCGTTCACCACCATGCGCGCCCGTGGCGCCAAGGTCACGGACATCGTCGTCCTGGTCGTGGCCGCCGATGACGGCGTCATGGAGCAGACCAAGGAAGCCGTCAGCCACTCCAAGGCGGCGGGCGTGCCCATCGTCGTGGCCGTGAACAAGATGGACAAGGAAGGGGCCGACCCTGACCGCGTCAAGCGCGAACTGTCCGATCTTGGGCTCATGCCCGAGGACTGGGGCGGCGATACCATCTTCGCCCACGTCTCCGCCAAGAAGCGCGAAGGTCTGGACGAATTGCTCGAACTTATCCTGCTGCAGGCCGAAGTGCTCGACCTCAAGGCCAACCCGGACAAGCCCGGCCGCGGCCACGTGGTCGAAGCCAAGCTGGACAAGGGCCGCGGCCCCGTGGGCACGGTTCTCATCCAGGAAGGCCAGATCACCCAGGGCGATGCCTTCGTGTGCGGCCTGATCAGCGGCAAGGTCCGCGCCATGTTCGATGACCAGGGCCGACAGATCAAGACCGCCGGACCGGCCATCCCGACGGAGATCCAGGGTTTTGAAGGCATCCCCGAAGCAGGCGACGAGTTCGTCATCGTCAAGGACGAGAAGGTTGCCCGCAAGATCGCCGAGGAACGCCGCGTCAAGCATCGCGACAAGGAACTGGCCAAGGAATCCAAGGTCACCCTCGAAAGCTTCCTGGCCACCAAGGCCGGCGAAGAGGCCCAGAACCTGAACCTGCTCTTGAAAGCCGACGTGCAGGGTTCCCTTGAAGCAATCTCCGAGGCCTTGCGCAAGCTGTCCACGGACGAAATCAAGATCGCCCTCATCCATGGCGGCGCCGGGGCCATCACTGAATCCGACATTCTGCTGGCATCGGCCTCCAACGCCATCATCATCGGGTTCAACATCCGTCCCACGGCCAAGATCAAGGAAGTGGCGGAGCAGGAAAAGGTCGACATCCGCTTCTACGACATCATCTACAAGCTCGTGGATGACATCAAGGCGGCCATGTCCGGCATGCTCTCTCCCGACATCAAGGAAGTGTACCTCGGCCAGGCCGACGTGCAGCAGGTGTTCAGCGTGCCCAAGATCGGCAATATCGCAGGCTGCATGGTCAGTGACGGCAAGCTCAAGCGCAACGCCAACGTCCGTCTGCTGCGCGACGGTGTGGTCATCTACACCGGCAAGCTCAGCTCCCTGAAGCGATTCAAGGATGACGCCAAGGAAGTGACCAAGGGCTACGACTGCGGTGCGGGCCTGGAGAACTTCAATGATATCAAGTCCGGAGATATCATCGAAGCCTTTGAACTGGTCGAGGAAGCCCGGACTATCTAGGCCCGGGTGGCCGTGAGGATCGACTAAGGTCCTCACGGAACCGGAAACCAAGGCATGGATTCCCGCCTGCGCGGGAATGACACGGAAGTGACGCGAACGGCCGGTGCGTCATCCCTGCTCAGACGGGGATCCATGCCTTTCATTTTTTCAGCACGTTGGATTTACGAACGGTACGCGGCCATGATCATCGGCACCCTGCGCCTGGAATTCCGCCTGCACGGCGTTTTTTCCTTGAAGGAAAAGCGAAAAAGCGCCAACAGCCTGAAGCAGAAGCTGCGCAACACCTTCAATGTTGCCGTGGCCGAAACCGAATCACAGGATTCCCATCAGGTCCTGGTTCTCGGGGTGGTCACGGTCTCCAACGATACGGCGCACGTACACAGCCGACTGTCCAAAGTACTGGCCATGGTGGAAGCTTCCACCGCCGACGAGCTTGTCCATGCCGACATGGACGTATTTGGAGCCTGATTTTTTATGCAAAGAAGCAATTCGAGACGCGCCATACAGATGGGCGATCAGATCATGCAGGTCCTGGCCTCGCTCCTGATTCAGGAGGTCGAGGACCCGACCCTTGCCCTTGTAACCATCACCGGAGTGCGCCTGAACCGGGATTTCAGCATTGCCGAGGTCCTCTACACCCACTTGCGCGGACGCGCGGCAGAGCCCGAGATCACCAAGGCGCTCTACCATGCCAAGGGTTTTCTGCGTTCGCGGCTGAGCAAGGAGCTCAACCTGCGCGGCATCCCGGACCTGCGATTCAAGTGGGACACCTTCCTCGAAGACATGGTGTACGATGCCCCTCCTGAAACAGATAGCTGAGCAACTGCGGGACGCGGACAATTTTCTTGTCCTCGCGCACGTTTCCCCGGACGGCGACGCCCTGGGCTCCATGCTGGCCATGGGAGAACTTCTCGACGCCCTGGGCAAGAAGGTGGTCCTCTTCAACGAGTCCGGCATCCCCCGTCGCTTTGAATGGCTCACGCCCAAACGCGAGATCCTGACCCGTTTGCCCGAGGAAGAGCCGGACAACCTCATCGTTCTGGACTGCGGCAGCGCCGAACGGGCCGGAGAACTCATCGCGCCGTGGCTCAAGACCAAGAAAGTGTTCAACATCGACCATCACCTGGGCAACCCCATGTTCGGCACCCTGAATTGGGTCGAACAGCGTGCGTCATCGGTGGGCGAAATGGTCGGCATGCTGGCCCGAAAGCTGGGAGTCCCGCTGGTGGGCCTGCTGGGCGAATATGTCTATTTGGCGCTCATTTCCGACACCGGGGACTTCTGTTTCAACAACACCCGACCCGAAACCCTGGAGATGGCCGCAGAAATCCTGCGCCTGGGCCTTTTGCCCGGACCTTTCCACGAACAGAAGCAATCCACCGGAAAGCTCAGCCAGCTTCAGATGCGCGGCACTGTCCTGCAACAGGCCCGCCTGTACGCGGACGGGCAGATCAGCCTCATCTGCTTTACGCGTGAACTCTTCGAGCAGACTGGAACAGGCCCCGAGGATACCGAAGGACTGGTCAACACCGTCCTCTACGTAAACGGGGTACAGGTGGCCATCAGCCTGCGCGAGGAAGAACAGGGCATCAAATTTTCGCTGCGTTCCAAAAGCAGCACCAACGTGCAAACCGTGGCCTTCCGCTTTGGGGGAGGCGGGCATCGCAACGCCGCCGGCGGGACCCTGCTCATGGACATGGAGCAGGCCAAGGCGACCATGATCCAGGCCGTGACCGAGGAGCTGGGCAAGTCATGAGCGCACCGTCACTGAAACAACTTGACGGGGTGCTGGTTTTGCATAAACCGGGAGGTCCCACTTCGGCCGATTGCCTGAATCAGATCAAGCGCCGCCTGGGGCAGAAAAAAATCGGGCACGCCGGTACCCTCGACCCCATGGCCACGGGAGTTCTGGTGGTCCTGCTCGGACAGGGCACCAAGCTGGCCGGCTATCTGGTCGATGGCCGCAAGACCTATCGGGGGCGCCTGATCCTCGGACAGACCACGGACAGCTACGATACGCAAGGCAAGGTTCTCGCCGAAGCGCCATGGGAACACCTGGACCCGGAGGCAGTGCGGGCCGAGGTGCTCGGCTGGAAGGGAACCATCAGCCAGGAAGTGCCCCCGGTATCGGCGGCCAAGCACCAGGGCAAGCCCCTGTATGCCTTGCACAGGGCCGGACAGGAAGTTCCGGTCAAGGTCAAGGATGTAACAATTTTCGATTCGCAGCTGCTCTCCATGGAGCTGCCGAGTCTTGATTTTCGAGTCACCTGTTCCGCGGGAACCTACATCCGCTCCCTGGCCCACAGCCTGGGGATGCGACTTGGGTGCGGAGCGGTGCTCAGCGAACTGGAGCGGGAGGCAAGCCACCCGTTCACCCTCGCCCAGGCTCATGATCTGGAAAAAGTGCTGGAAAGCAAGGATCTGCTCCACGAGCTGGTCCTGCCCATGACCCAGGCCCTGCCCCACTGGCCCAAGCTTGTGCTCAGTCACGAACAGGCCGCGCTGGTGCAGAATGGGGCATGGCTGCCGACGAGCCTTTTTCCCGATTATCCGGCCCAGGAAGGGGACCGGGCTCTCATGCTCTCCGCCGAAAGGGCCCCCCTGGCCCTAATGGAAGCGGGCATGCGCGCGGGAGTCCTGTCATGGGCCATCCTGCGCGGGCTTTGGCAAGCCTGAAAACTCTGGTTCGCAAAGTGGATATGGTCAGGTGGAAGAAACATGATAACCGGAGGATATGGCTGTGGTCTTAACCCCTGAACGCAAGGCTGAAGTTGTAAAGGAATATGGCAAAACCGAAACTGATACCGGGTCTCCTGAAGTACAGGTAGCCCTGTTGACCGAACGGATTACGTACCTCACTGACCACTTCAAAGGTCACAAGAAGGACTTCCATTCCCGCACAGGTCTGCTGAAGCTCGTCGGCAAACGCAGACAGCTTCTGAATTACCTGAAGAACAAAGACATTCAGCGTTACCGCGATCTGATCGCGAAACTCGGTCTGCGCAAGTAGACAGCTTTAAGGCGGGACCAATGGTCCCGCCTGCCCTTTTTTTGAACCGCGCTCCCGGCAGCATCACATGCCTGCGGTTTTGTGTTTAGTGCATGGCCCAACCCCGGTTGAACCATGCACTAAACACCAAACCCGCCGCCCGCTGCCCTCGACAGGGAGTGCCCAAACCATCACGAGGCAAATCATGGCAGCTTTTCAGACCACCAGACGCACCATCCCTATGGGCGACAGTGAAATCATCATCGAACACGGCAAGCTCGCGCTCCAGGCCAGCGGCGCCGTGACCGTGCAGTGGGGCGACACCGTCGTTCTGGTCACGGCCACCCATCAGGCCCTGGACCGGGTCGTGGATTTTCTTCCCCTGACCTGCAACTATCAGGAAATGCTCTATTCCGCAGGCCGCGTTCCCGGCAACTACTTCCGCCGCGAAGTGGGCCGCCCCAGCGAACACGAGACCCTGACCTCCCGGCTCATGGACCGTCCCATCCGTCCGCTCTTCCCCAAGGGCTGCACCAACGAGATCCAGGTCATCGCCACGGTCATCTCCTCGGACAAGGAGCGCTCCGCCGACATCCTGGCCATGCTCGGCGCTTCCACGGCCCTGCACATCTCCGAGATCCCCTTTGCCGGACCCATCGCGGCCATCCGCGTCGGCTACCGCGACGGACAGTTCCTCTTGAACCCCACGGCATCCGAGCTCGCCACAAGCCAGTTGAACATGATCCTGGCCGGTTCGCGCGACGCGGTGGTCATGGTCGAAGGCGGGGCCCAGTTCCTGTCCGAGGACATCATGACCGAAGCCGTGGCCTGGGGACACGCCCAGCTCGGACCCCTGCTTGATGTTCAGGAAGAGCTGCGCAAGGAACTTGGCAGAGAGAAGTTCACGGTCACTCCCCCGGCCGAGGACTCGGAACTGATTGCCGTCGTGGCCGAACTCGCCACCACGCCCCTGACCGAAGCCCTGGCAGTGCCCGGCAAGATGGATCGCCGCGATGCCAAGAAGAAGGTCAAGCAGAATCTGATGGAAGCCCTGGCAGCCAGATTTGCCGAAACACCCGAACGCGTCAGGGGTGTCGGCGAGATCATGGAAAAGCTGGAAAAGAAGATCGTCCGCCAGCGCATCATGAAGGACAAGATCCGCATCGACGGCCGCGACCTGACCACGGTCCGCCCCCTGATCATGGAAGTGGGTTTTCTGCCCCGCACCCACGGCTCGGCCATCTTCACGCGCGGCGAGACCAAGGCCCTGTGCACATGCACCCTTGGCAGCACCCGCGACGAGCAGCGCATAGAGACCCTGGCCGGCGACACATCCAGACGCTTCCTCATGCACTACAATTTCCCGCCGTACAGCGTGGGTGAAGCGCGCATGCTGCGTGCTCCCGGACGCCGCGAAATCGGCCATGGCGCCCTGTCCGAACGGGCCCTGAATCCCGTCCTGCCCGCGCCGGACGCGTTCCCGTTCACCATCCGCGTTGTCTCCGACATCATGGAATCGAACGGCTCGTCCTCCATGGCTTCCGTCTGCGGCGGCACCCTTGCGCTCATGGACGCTGGCGTGCCCATCAAGACTCCCATTGCGGGCATCGCCATGGGTCTCATCAAGGAAGGCGACGAGTACCTGGTCCTGACCGACATTCTCGGTGACGAAGACCACCTCGGCGACATGGACTTCAAGGTCGCGGGCTCCCGTGACGGCGTGACCTCCATCCAGATGGACATCAAGATCGCGGGCATCCCGGCCGAAGTCATGCAGAAAGCCCTGCACCAGGCCAAGGACGCACGCGTGCACATCCTCGACCAGATGGAAGCGCTCATCGCCGCGCCCAGAGGCGAGCTGTCCAAATTTGCTCCGCAGATGGACATCGTGCACATCTCCCAGGACAAGATCCGCGAAGTCATCGGACCCGGCGGCAAGAACATCAAGGCCATCTGCGAAGCCACGAGCGCCGACATCGATATCGACGATTCGGGCAAGATCTCCATCTTCGCTCCGGATTCGACCTCCCTGGCCAAGGCCCGGGAAATGGTCCTCTACTACGACCAGAAGGCCGAGCTGAACAAGGACTACGACGGAATCGTCAAGAAGATCATGGACTTCGGCGCGTTCATCGAAATCCTGCCCGGACTTGAGGGCCTGTGCCACATCTCCCAGCTTGCCCGCGACCGGGTCAACGTGGTGACGGATGTGGTTCAGGAAGGCGACGCCATCCGCGTCCGGGTCATCGACATCGAGCCTTCCGGGCGCATCAAGCTCAGCCGCAAGGCCATCATCCTGGAAGAACTGGGTGAAGAACCCGAACCGGTTCAGCCCCGCTCCGACCGCCCGCGTAACGACCGCCCGCGCGGCGGAGACCGAGGCGGAGATCGCGGTGGACCACGCCGTCGTTAATTCAAATCAAAAAAAACCCGGAAATTCCGGGTTTTTTTTGGCTCTCATTTTGCCGGTCATCCATCGCGTCTCGGATCACCGCCGGATGTAGTGGCTGAATTCTCCGCCCTGCACCCAGCGCTTCATCCCTCCGAAACCAGCGATAACGTTCCTGCAAGTCTCAAGGTCCGCTGGCGACATGGCCTTGAGACGCGTCGGCTGTCTGACCGAGCCAGGCATCGTTTGTTGAATCGTTGCCGAATGTACCGACTGGATTTTCTGTCCTGCACCCAACGCTTCAACTCTACGAGGCCGGTGAGGGAGTTCCGGCGGGGCTCAAGGCCATGTCGCCAGGGGGCCGCGTATCGCAAAATCAGCCGTGTTTTTTAAATTTTTATATTTTGCCCTGCACCCAACGCTTCATCCCTCCGAGACCAGCGAGAACGTTCCAACAGGTCTCAAGGGCCGCTGGCGACATGGGCTTGAGACGCGTCGGCTGTCTGACCGAGCCAGGCATCGTTTGTTGAATCGTTGCCGAATGTACCGACTGGATTTGTTGTCCTGCACGCAACGATTCAACTCTACGAGGCCGGTAAGGGAGTTCCGGCGGGGCTCAAGGCCATGTCGCCAGCGGGCCGCGTATCGCAAAATCAGCCGTGTTTTTTAAATTTATATATTTTGCCCTGCACCCAACGCTTCATCCCTCCGAGGCCAGCGAGAACGTTCCAACAGGTCTCAAGGTCCGCTGGCGGCATGGCCTTGAGACGCGTCGGCTGTCTGACCGAGCCAGGCATCGTTTGTTGAATCGTTGCCGAATGTACCGACTGGATTTTCTGTCCTGCACGCAACGATTCAACTCTACGAGGCCGGTGAGGGAGTTCCGGCGGGGCTCAAGGCCATGCCGCCAGCGGGCCGCGTATCGCAAAATCAGCCGTGTTTTCCAGGTTTTTATATATTCCCCCCCGGTCCGACTTCACGAAACGCCCCCCTCAACTCATCCAATAATACACGGCTCCGCAGAAAATCAGGCTGGCCACGCGAAAACCCTGGCTGCAAAAGATGAGTTCCAAGGCCAGTTTCGGCCTGAAAATGCCTGCGTAGTAGGGAAACTGATGCCGGAAGGCCCGCATGGGTGAAGACAGGACGTTCCCGACAATGAGCGCGATGACCACGTCGCGCACGGACATGGACCCGGCGTCGAGCAGAGCGCCGGCGGCGGCCATGCCGGCCGAAAACTCGGCGGCCAGCTGAAAGACAATGATGCCCATGGCCTTGGGATGCAGCCAGGACATGGCACTCATGTGCTCGGCCAGAAAATGCTCGACGACCGCAAACATGCCAAGCTTGTTCATGAAATGAACACCGACATAAATGGGCGCGGTAATCATCACGATCTTTTTGATGCGTCGCCTGAAACGACTCCAGGTCTTCTGCAAGACCTGCCGCGCCACGAGCTTTTCCTGGGCGGGCATGTCCATGGCATGGCAGCGGTTAAGCCCGGTCAGCAGAATCCGGCCAATGAAAAGAATCAGAACCGTGCGCAGCAACGCCGCCCCCACTGTGATGCCAAGATAGACCACAGCTGCGGATTTGAGGATGGGCACGGTGATAAAGATCATGCTCGGCAGGTGCAAGAAATAGGTCGGCAAGCTGTTGAAGAGATTGGTGAGGATGAGTTCACGGCGGGACAGTCGGCCCTGGTCGTACGCTTCGGCCAGCATGGTGTTGGCCGTGACGCCGGAAACAAAGGCCACGGAAAAACTGGCGGCGGAAATTTCGCACATGCGCCCGATGCGGGTCAGAGGATTGGCCAGACGCGCCATGAAACGGGTCCAGTGCATGGCCTCGATCAGGTTGCCGACAAAAAGTCCCACGGAAACAAGGCCGATCAGTTTGCACAGAGGCCACAGGATCTGCGCCCACAATTCAGCCGCGCTCATGCCTTGCGCCTCATGCCTTCAAACAAATTTCGCCCCGCTGATCGGGACCACACTAAAACCGCGCCGACGCCAACCCCGGCTCCCATGGCGTTGGCCACGGCATCCCACGGATCGAAAAATCGTCCCGTGGGCAACGCCCCCTGTGCAAACTCGAGCAGCAATCCAAGTCCGCCGGCAAGACAGAACGCCGTCAGCCAGGAGCGTCTCCAGGACGAGGGCCAAAAAGAAGCCATCAGGGCATAGGCCAGGAAATGAACAACCTTGTCGCTCTGTTCCGGTGCGCTGGACATATTCACCGGGATCAGGGAACCGACGATGAGGGCAAGCACATAGAACGCCCAGAAAAATTTGTGCAGGAAGATGACCGTATTTTCACGCATGGCCTCACCTATTCCAAAGGTCCGGACAGGGCAAGGGTTCGGGCTTCTTGTTATTTTGACGCCAAAGAACTATTGCCATCCCATGACGCACACGCCCACCATCTGGATAAATGCCGGAGAAACTTCCGGCGATTTGCATGGCCAGCTTCTGGTTCAGGCCCTGCGTGACCAGTGCCCGGATGCCAGATTCCTGGGCATGGCCGGACCGGCCATGCGTGAAGAAGGGGTCGAGGCCAGGCTGTGCACAGAGGCCCTGTCGGTCATGGGCTTCACCGAAGTCCTGGCACAACTCCCCAGAATCATGGGCCTCTTGCGTACCCTTGAAAGCCAGCTGGCAACATCCCGTCCGGATGTGGTGGTGGTCATCGACGCCCCGGATTTTCACTTCCGTGTGGCCCGAATCGCGCAACGCCTGGGCATTCCCGTCGTATATTACATCAGCCCCAAGCTCTGGGCCTGGCGGGAGGGGCGGGTTGAGTTCCTGCAACGCCACGTCGACCGACTGATCTCCATCCTCCCGTTTGAAGTCGAATTCTACGCCCGTCACGGCATGTCCATCGACTATGTCGGCCACCCGTTGCTTGACTCCATCAAAACGCCCCGGATCATGAATGTCCGCCGCCACGACAACCGAATCGGCATCCTTCCCGGCAGTCGCAAACGCGAAATAACGTCCCTGCTGCCCATTTTCTCCCGCGCCGCCGCCCTGCTGGCCGCCCGCTATCCGGATCTGGAATTCGTGCTGCCCGTGGCTCCCGGCATGGACCGGGAACTGATCAACCGCTGCTGGGTCTCGAAAACTCCGGTCACCCTGGTCAAAAGCTCCTCCCGTTACGAACTCATGCGCTCCTGCCGGGCCATCATGGCCGCTTCGGGCACCGTGACGCTGGAAACGGCCCTGCTAGAAGTGCCCACCGCCGTGGCCTACAGATTTTCCCCCCTTACCTATCTTTTGGGGCGCATGCTGGTGAAGGTGCCTTTCATCTCCCTGCCGAACCTCATTCTGGACGAACCCGTCTTCCCGGAATTTCTGCAGCACGATGCCAACCCTGCGGCCCTTGCCGCCGCCGTGGCGCAATGGATCGAGGAGACGCCTTCCCGGGCCCGCGTTCTCGACCGGCTTGGCGCTCTGCCCGCCCTGCTCGGCAACGGAGGGGCCACGTCGCGCGCGGCAAAAATCGTCCTGGACACCATGCGCAGGACCTGAAAGCCCGCCGTCAGCCGGGTGACTATCTTGCAGCAAGCCCGGGGAAGCAAAGATCAGGCTTGACAATCGATTCTCCATTGTTCATCTACGCAGACAGGAAACAAACATGAAAAACATCGCTACCCCCATTTCCATTATTATTCTCATTTCCGTGATTCCAGGATCACGGTCGGGGGAGTGACGCGTCTGCACAAGCGGATATCCACAAAAGAGCAAAGCCCCCGACCGCAAGGTCCGGGGGCTTTTTTTCATGCAAAAATGGCAAACTCAGGCCCGTCGGGCATGCAACCATGAACACCAGGCCACACGGCCGGCGGACACCGCCAGGAACTCAATGAACACCATTCAAATCTACGACACCACCCTGCGTGACGGCACCCAGTCCGAGGAACTCAATCTTTCGACAGAGGACAAGCTGCGCATCGCCACCAAGCTCGACCAGCTTGGGGTGGCCTACATCGAAGGCGGATGGCCCGGCTCCAACCCCAAGGACAAACGCTTTTTCGCGGAGATGCAGCAGTACCAGCTCAGCACGGCCAGGCTGGCGGCGTTCGGCTCAACCCATGCAGCCAAGGTCTCGGCGGAGAACGATGCCAATCTGCTCGCGCTCATCGATTCCGGCGCTTCGGTGCTGACCATCTTCGGCAAAACCTGGGACATCCACGTCACCGATGCCCTGAAAATCACCCTGGAGCGCAATCTCGAACTCATCCGGGACTCCCTGGCCTTCCTGCGCCCCCACGCCAAAGAGCTTTTCTACGATGCCGAGCATTTCTTCGACGGGTACAAGAAGAACGCCGACTACGCCATCTCCTGCCTTGGCACGGCGCTGGATTCCGGTGCGGATCTCCTGGTGCTCTGCGACACCAACGGCGGCACCCTGCCGGAGGAGATCGCCGCCATCATGGACGCGGTGCGTACACGCCTGCCCGAAGCGCGCCTGGGCATCCACGCCCATAACGACTGTGAGCTGGCCGTGGCCAATTCCCTGGCGGCCGTCCGGCACGGGGCCGTTCAGGTCCAGGGCACCATGAACGGCTACGGGGAGCGTTGCGGCAACGCCAACCTCTGTTCCATCATCGCCAACCTGGAACTCAAGATGGGATATTCCTGCCTGCCCGAGGGGCATCTGGAGCGCCTGACTGACACCTCGGCCTTTGTGGCCGAAGTGGCCAACCTGCGCTGCTTCAAGCGCCAGCCGTACACGGGGCAGTCGGCCTTTACGCACAAGGGCGGGGTGCATGTCGCCGCCGTACGCCGCAACCCGCGCACCTACGAACACATCGAACCCGAACTGGTCGGCAACAAGCAACGCATCCTGCTCTCGGACCTGGCCGGGCAGTCCAACATCCTTTTCAAGGCCAAACAGTATGGATTCGAACTGGACAAGGGCGACCCGTTTGTCCTTGAGCTGCTGACCGAACTCAAGAACCGCGAGGACCAGGGCTACGAATATTCGGCCGCCGAAGCATCCTACGAGCTTCTGGTCAACCGCGTGCTGGGGCGGGCCCGCAACTATTTCAGGCTGATCAGCTTTCGCATCATGGACTCGGTCTTCACCGAGGGGATGGAACCCTTCACCGAGGCCACGGTCATGCTGCGCGTCGGCGGCATGATCGAGCACACGGCGGCCACGGGCAAGGGTCCGGTCAACGCCATGGACTGCGCGCTACGCAAGGGTCTGGAGCGCTTCTACCCCAACCTTGGCGAAATGCGTCTCCTGGACTTCAAGGTTCGCGTCCTGACCGGATCGGTCCGCGAAGACGGGCACGGCGGAACAGCGGCCGTGGTGCGGGTGCTCATCGAATCCGGGGATCAAAAGAGCCGCTGGACCACGGTGGGCGTATCCTACAATATCATCGAGGCCAGCCGCCAGGCGCTGGAAGATTCCATCAATTACAAGCTCTTCAAGGACGACCAGAAAAAACTGACCCAGGCCATCCGGGAAATCTGACGGTAAAGCGGCCCGATGCGCAACGAGCCACCCGAAAATAATGCCTCCGACGTGCAGGCGGTGGGGCACCTGCACGCAACCGCAAGCGTTCAGGTGCTGGCCAGGCAAGGGCTGTCGGCTGTCTGACAGAGCCAGGCATCGTTTGTTTCCCGGCCGCGTGACGGACAGTGCCCTGCCCGCTGCCCAAAGTTCAAGACGGGGAAACATTACGAAGCCGGCGAGGGAGTTCCGGCAGACCTTGCCTGGCCAGTACCGAAACGCGCCACCCGAAAAAAAAAGCCCCGATTTCACGGGGCTTTTTCCTTTTGGCATGGGGTCCGAAGTTTTTAGATCCCAAGACTTTCCTTCATGTACTGGAAATCAATGATGGAGCTGACCAGCTGGGAGCCGTGCTGGATCTTGATCACATCACGCAGTTTGTGCCGCGACAGGATGGCTTCCATCTTCTTGGCCACGGTGAAGGTATCGTCGCGAACGACCACGATGGGCACTTCGAGAACCTCGGCCCGGGTCATGATGATGTCGTTGGGATAGAGATTGCCGGTCAGCACCAAGCACTGGCACTGCCCTTCCAGGGCGACCAGCTGAACATCGGAGCGGTCTCCGCCGACGATGATCGCGGACTTCTTGCTCTTGCGGAAATGGGTCATGAAATTTTCGACCTGCATGGTGCCGATCAGAAAATTCTCCACCACCCGCTCGGACTTGTCCTGGGCGGTAATGACCTTGCCGCCCAGACGGTCGGCCAGATCCGCGACCTTGATGGCGCCCATGAGCGGATCGGACGGGATCTTGCCCAGAATCTTGATACCCTTGCTCTCCATGAACGGATGCAGAAGCGAATCAAGCTCTTCCTTGAAAGCCGGGGGAATGTCGTTCAGAAGTACGCCCAGAAGCTGCTCTCCGAGCAGTTCCTTCATGGCGATGAGGTAGTCGTAATTGAGCTCTTTGACGTAGCGATCGATGATGATGGACTTGATCCCGAGGGACTTGACCACGCTGATCCCGTCCACACCGCAGTACTTGCCCGAATACATGCTGCCGGAACCGGCCACGATCATGACATCCTTGTCCTTGCCGAGCTCTTCGTAGGCAGTCTTGATGCGAGGCATCAGATCTTCGCACTTGCCCGTGAAGGCCTTCATCTTGAAATCCTGGTCCACGACCACGGGAGTGACCAGGGCGGGATTCTCGGAGAGCCCCAGGATGTCCTGAACGAAAAATGCGTCGGCATCGCCCAGCACTCCGTTCTTTTCCTGCGGCAAGGCACCCACCGGCTTCATGTAACCGACCCGGTAGCCCTCTTTTTGCAGTTTGAGCCCGATCCCCATGGCAATCATGTTTTTCCCGGAATAACCGGACGTCGCCCCTACATAAATTCCTACCATATTCCCTCCCGATCAGGACTGCGAAATTATTTTTTCGATCACGGCCCGACTATTCAGACTGAGGCAAAAGAGACATTCGCGCCCCGGCCACCCAGGCCCCCCTCGACGTGACCAGAACAGGATCGAATTCCAGGGTGTAAATTTCAGGAAAATCCAGAGTCATCTGCGACAATGTCAACAATACATCCTCAAGAGCCCGCAAGTCCAGCGCCTCGCGCCCACGCTCCCGCTTGAGCAGGGAGAAGACCTTGAGTTCCCGCATCATTCCGGCGGCGTCATCCAGGGACAATGGTGCAAGACGCATCGAATACTCCTGGAAAATGTCCGCCTGGCTGCCCGACAGCCCGAAGCGGATCAGTGGACCGAACTTCGGATCGCGCTGGACCCGAATGCAAACTTCCGCCGGTTTGCCGAGAATCATTTCTTGGACCAGACAACCCGAGACAAAGGCTTCGCTGCGCAGGCGCTGCACGCGCGAAGTCAATTTCATGAAACCCAGGCGAACCTCTTCGGAAGTCTGCAGATTGACCTCGACTCCGCCCACATCGCTTTTGTACTCGATATGCGGGGATGCAATCTTCAGCGCCACTGGACAGGCCAGACGCTTGGCGATCTTGACCGCGCTCTTGCTGGTCCGGGCAAGCTCCGTGCGGGGGAAACCAAGCTCATAAGCCATGAGCAGGGGCTGCACTTCAAAGCCGAACAGCTCGGTCTTGCCGACATCGAGGCAGTCTTTCAGAAAACGCTCGGCCTTGGCCTTGTCCCGGCGGTAACAGACCTCGACCGGATAGGATTTGGTCTTCCACCCGGCATAGCGAAGCATGGCCTCGAAGCTGGCCAGCGCCGCCTTGGGGTTGGAATAGCAGGGCAGGCCGTGACGCTGCAGAAAACGTTTCTCTTCCATCACCCCTTCCTGGCCGATCAGGCAGACCGCGACGGTCTTGCCTTCCGCCCTTGGCAAGGCGACCAGTTCGCGCACGATGGCCGGCAGGTCCACGCCAAGCCCCGGAGCGATGACCAACAGGGCCATCTGGATCTGCCGGTCGTGCAGCACCGTGTTCAAAGCCTGTGCATACTGAACGGGGGTGGCTTCCATGCCGATGTCCACAAGATTGGATGTCTGTGCATGGCGGGGAAGAACGTCGGCCAGACGGGCGGCCGTATCGCGGCCGAGGCGCGGAAGGATGAGACTGGTCCCGGCCATTCCGTCGGCGGCCAGAATCCCGGCTCCTCCGGAATTGGTGACGATGGCCAGATTCGGCCCCTTGGGCAGGGACTGAGTGCCGAACATGCGCGCCAGATCGAAGAGTGTAGAGAGATTGTCCACCTGAATGATGCCCGCCTGCTTCAGGGCGGTCTGGTAGGCCCTCTCCGATCCGGTCAGGGCGCCCACATGGGAAGAAATTGCCTTCTGCCCGTGCTCGGTCATGCCGGCCTGCAGCATGATGACCGGCTTTTCGTGGGTGATGGTCTGGCTGATGCGCGCAAAGCGGCGGCCGTTGTTCATGCCTTCCAGATACCCGATGATGACGCTGGTCTGGGGGTCTTCGGCCAGAAATTGAAGCATGGACGCTTCATCAATGACCGCCCGGTTGCCGAGGCTTGCGAATTTGGAGAAGCCGATCTCCTCGCTTGCGGCCCAATCCAGGATGGCGTTGCACATGGATCCGGACGGCGAAAAAAAGGCGATATTGCCCTGGCTGGGCAGCCGGGAAATGAGCGAAGCGTTCAGATGGTCCGCCCAGGAGGCCACGCCCAGACAGTTGGGCCCGAGCAAGGTCAGGTTCCGGCGTTCGGCCAACTGGATGATGGATTCTTCGAGATAATAGCCCTGTCCCCCGATCTCCCGGAATCCGGCGGAAATGATGATGACCGCCTTGATGCCCATGTCCGCGATCCATTCCAGCGCTTCAGGCACAAATTCAGGAGCAAGGCAGACCACGGCGAGGTCGATTCCTTTCAGATCGTCAAGGGTGCGCGGATCCTGTCCGGAGGTCCAATTGACGGGAACAATCCTCCCCTGATACCCCCAGCCTTCAAGATTTGAAAGCACGACACGGGCCGAGGCTCCTGCGTTGTCGAATGAACCGACAACGGCGATGGTTTGGGGAGAAAAAAGGGCGTGAAGATAATCGTCTCTCATGGAGAACCTTAATGTCACTGGAAGTTCCATCGGATGCACTGCAATCGCTGCAGAATGAAATCCATTATGAATTCAAGCAAGTCAAGCTTTTAATCCAAGCCCTCACACACAGCTCCCATGCCAATGAACACGGCTGTCCGCATAACGAACGGCTCGAATTTCTTGGTGATGCGGTTCTTGAGCTGGCTGTGTCCCAGGAATTGTTTCGCAAATTTCCGGAAGTGCAGGAAGGCCATCTGACCAAAATGCGCTCCGCGCTGGTCAGCGAAGGGGCGCTCGCGCAGGCGGCCAGAAGGATTCGTCTTGGCTCATGCCTGCTCCTTGGCCGCGGTGAGGATGTGCAGGGCGGGAGAGAAAAAAATTCCGTGCTGAGCGATGCGCTGGAAGCGGTGCTCGGCGCCGTCTACCTTGACGGGGGGCTGGAGTCCGCGATCACGTGCGTCAATTTTTTGTTCGAGGGGCAGTGGCCCGCGCCTCCGGAGACCTTCCGACCGCGCGACTTCAAAAGCCTGCTGCAGGAAGCCACCCAGCGCATCTGGAAGGCCAGGCCTTCGTATGCGCTACGCGACAGCCAGGGCCCGGAACACGCCAAGCAGTACACCGTCGTCGTGACCATGCCGGACAAGACCGAGGTTGAATGGGAGGAGCGCAGCATGCGCAAGGCCGAGCAGGGCGCTGCCGAGCAGGCTTTGCTGCTCCTGCGGAAACGCTTCCCTGATCTTTCCGAACCAGGCGCATAAGCCCGCCATCACCAGCAAAAGGCATTGCAAGAAAACAAGCCGGGGCCAAACGCCCCGGCTTTGTCTTTGATCATTGCCTTTGCCGATGGAAACCCGATTAACCCTGCATGAGCTGCATGGCCATCTGCGGCAGCTGGTTGGCCTGCGCCAACATGGCCACGGCGGACTGGGTCAGGATCTGGTTGCGCACGAATTCCGTCATTTCCTGGGCCACATCCACGTCGGAAATGCGCGACTCGGCGGCCTGCAGGTTCTCGGCCTGAATGCTCAGATTGGTGATGGTATTCTCCAGGCGGTTCTGCAAGGCACCAAGGCTGGCCCGGATATTGTCCTTGGAGACAATGGCTTCGTTGATGGCGTCGAGCGACTGCTGCGCCCCCTGCTGGGTGGAAATACTGAAGCCGCCGCCAACAGCCGGATCGGACTGGTTACCGACGCCAAGCGCCGAAGCAGTGGAGTTGCCGATGGCGATGTAGTAGTAGTCTTCACTGCTGTCATTGCCGGTGCCAAAATGGATCTTCATGGCACCTTGGGCTTGCAAGCCGCCACCATTGTGACCATCGCCCCAATCGGCAGCATTTGTTTCCGATGAAGAAAGATTGCCGTTGAGCAGATAAATTCCGTTGAAGTCCGTAGCATTGGCGATTCGGGTAATTTCCGAGGCCATGGCCTGGTACTCCGAGTCGATGATCAGACGCTGATCCGAGCCATAGGTGCCGGTAGCGGCCTGGGTGGCCAGTTCCTTCATGCGGATCAGCTTTTCATCGATAACGCCGAGGGCGCCGTCGGCCGTCTGAATCATGGAGATGGCGTCGTTGGCGTTGCGGACGCCCTGATTGAGGGACGCGATATCGGCGCGCATCAACTCGCGGATGGCCAGGCCCGCCGCATCGTCGGCGGCGGTGCCCACGCGCAATCCGGAGGAAAGGCGCCGGGTCGAGGTTGCTAAACTGCTGTAGGAATTGGACAGGTTCCTGGCGGAGTTCATCGCCATCAAGTTGTGATTTATGACCAAAGACATGTGAGATCCTCCTTACGCTGGTATGCACGCAACAATGCACACAGAATGCCATTTAAAATTTATTTATTATTTTCAGAATATTAGATTAATATCCCAGACAGAGCTTCGGCAAAGAGGTCAAAATTGCCTCCCACGGCTAAAGTTTTCCTCCCGCTGGACGATTATATTTATGAACTCATCCATCAAGAGGAGGCCTCGGCCATGAAAATAACCTCCCTCTCCTACGAGCCCCAGGAACTTCTGGCGCCCGTCGAGCAAACCAATCAGCTCAAATCCGACTTCGAAGACGCGGAGCGTGCCGCATCGGGCGGGCTTCAGGGCCGGCAATCCGGAGCGACGCCTGACGAGTCGGAAGAAATTTCCGCGCAGAAACTGCAAAACCTGACCGAAGCGGTCGATTCCTACATGTCCTCCCTGGGTGTGAACCTGAAGTTTCACATCGACGAGCGAACCGACACGGTCCAGGTGGAGGTGCGCGACCCCGAAACGCAAAAGCTGATCCGCAAGATCCCCGCCGACGAGATGCTCGACCTAGCCGTTTCCATAGAAAAGATGGTCGGACTTTTTCTGGACAAAGCCCTATAAACTGCTTGGTCCGCACGAAAAAAAACCCGCTCCGGGATTGCCGGAACGGGTTTTTTTTTCGTGCTGAAAGCTTAGAAGATTAGCGCTTGAGCTGGATAAGTACGGTCAGCATCTGATCGACGGTGGTGATGGTTTTGGAGTTGGCCTGGAAGCCCTTTTCCGTGGTGATCATCTTCACGAACTCCGTGGCCAAGTCCACGTTGGACTGCTCCAGGGAGTTGGAGGCGATGCTACCCTTGCCCCCGGTGTTCGCCAATCCGGTGATGGGCGGCCCCGAGGAGCGCGTCTCGGAAAAGAGGTTCCCGCCCTCGCGGTACAGGGCATAGTTGTTGTTGAACGTGGCCAGAGTCACGGCGAAGAGTTGCAGAACCTGCCCGTTGGAATACCTACCAGTGATGACCCCATCTCGGTCCACTGAGATGTTCTGCAAAAATCCTGCGGTGTATCCGTCCTGGGCCTGAAAGATGGTCGTGGAACCGGTGCTGTAGTTGGTGGATGAGAGAGCGCTTTTATCCGTCACATCAAAACCGTTAATAAGGGCCAAGTCGCTTGGGTCAAGGGTTGCCAACGCGGCCAAGTTGTCAAGACCGAGGTCTGAGGCTTCAGGATTCTGACCGGCGGGCCCAGGGTCCCATGTTGTCGTCTTGTTCCGCAAGCCAAAATTGATCTCGATATTTTTGGAAAGCGGCCCCACAATACTTCCATCCGAGGTTCCCAAAAAATTGGCCGTACACCGTGGATAGCCAGTCGGCGAGATATCGGCAGGTTCCCAGGAAGTCAGTGTATCAGGGGGCAAGGTGGTATCGTTGATCGTGAACGCGGACATATTCTCGAGTTCGCCAGCCGCGTTGAATGTAAGAGTACCAGCCATCAAAACACCTTTCATTTTCGGATCAGCAACACCATCCCAGAACTCGCGATTATCGTCACCAGGAGGAACAGTAACAATATATTCCCAATACTTCTTACCTCCAGCTTCAGACTCAACATTCTCATCGCCAACAGGATCCATATACACAGTTAGATTGTGGGACGAGCCGTTTTCATCATAAACCTTTATTGTAGTCTGATATGCGTAACTTTCTTCGGTCAGTGGTGAAGCTTCCCCCGCGTCATACGCGTTGAATAACGATGTAAACGGGGAAGTGGTGTAAGCTGACTTATCCTCCGATGCAGAGTCTACGTTGACGATCACATCAATCCGAGCCGTTGCCTGGGGTGGAGACTGGAAATTTTCCAATTTCACGTCCTGAGGCACGCCCTGAATCTGCACTCCGGATTTCGTCGGAGCTGTCGTGTTTCCGGTGGTTGAGGCGCTCGCATTTGTCTGCTGTACTTCCCACCCCTGAAGACGGTAACCTTGAGGATTGACCAGATAGCCATCCTCGTCAAAACGAAAGTTTCCGGCTCGCGTGTAGTAATTGATTTCCTGCCCGGCGGGGGAAACCATGAAAAATCCGTTGCCGCCGACAGCCAAATCCGTGGCTTCTGTGGTGCTCTCCAGGGAGCCCTGGGAAAAATCACCCATGACCGTACCCACGGACACGCCACGTCCCACCTGACCGCTGCCCGAAGCGGTGGTGATCTGCTGGCTCAGCGCATCCTCGAAATACATGCGCGAGCCCTTGAATCCTATGGTCGAGACGTTGGAGATGTTGTTGCCGATGACGGTCATATCCTCGCCATGAGCCTTGAGACCGCTGGTCCCGGAGTACAGAGATGCTGACAAACCCATAACTACCCCCTTCTTGATTCACTGCAATGAGCTGTGAAGAAAATTTACTCTTCAGCCACAACCGGCTGGATGACCTTCTTGATGTCGCTGAAACTGATCTTACGTCCGTCGCTCAGGCGGAAGAATGTCTCCCCGTCGCCCTGTTCCAGTGCGGTCACGGTGCCGGAGACTTCCGTGTCGACAAAAACCGTTGCCCCGGTTGGGCTTTCCGCTGAAAAATATACGTTGTACTGGCCGCTGTTGGCCGGATTCCCGTTGTAGTCCAGACCGTCCCAAGTGAATCCAAACTCCCCGGCCTGCATGGAGGAGAACTTCTCGGTACGCACCATATTGTTGTTTTCATCGTAAACATTGGCGTAGACTTGCGCGGCGGCGTCGGCCAGGGTGAAGTAGACCGGGGTCACGTAATTTCCGCTCTTGGTGATTCCGTCTCCCGAAGCCGTGATTTCCTTGCCGATGTAGTTGACGGCGCTGAGCATGTCCTGCTGGGCGGTCTTGTCCGTGAGGGAGGTGATGCCCTCGGAAATATTCGTCATCTGCTCAAGGCTCGAAAACTGCGCCAGCTGGGCAATGAATTCCTTGTCGTCCAGAGGATTGAGCGGATCCTGATTCTGCAACTGGGTCACCAGAAGCTTCAAAAAGGCGTCCTTGCCCAGGACATCGTTCTTGGATGCCGTGTCCGCGCCGTAAAAACCGCCCTGCTGCTGCAAAATCTGATCGATCATGACCGCCTCCTCTCAGGCAAAAATATCCAGGCCGCTTTGGGAAAGTTTTTCCCTGTGCCCGCTATTTTGCACATCCCGGACCATACCGCCCGCCACCCGTTCCAGAGTGCGCCAGCGCTTGGCCGACGAGGCCAATTCCTGGTTTTCCTGATAGCGGTTGTGATTCTCGGAGCCCTGCCACTGCGACTGGCTCTGAGAATCGGCCAGTTGCGTCTGCACCTCAAGTTTCCCGACCTTGAGCCCCTGGGCTTCGAGTTGCGTGCGTAGCTGCCCCAACTGCTCATTCAAGGCCAAAGAGGTCTCCTGATTGCTGGATCTGAGCACGGCCTGCACTTCCTTGCCCCGCACCTGCAAAATGACACTGACCTGCCCCAGGTCGGCCGGATCAAGACGAATGACCAGTTGCTTCACGCCCTGCCCCAGGTTCCTGAAGGCTCCGTTCTCAACCTGCTGATAGACCTCGGCGTTGCGAGCACTGACGGGAGCCTCCATCCTCTGCTGAAACTGACTCTGGGAAGCCTGTGCGGAGGCTGGGGTCAGCGTCTGGGATTCGGATGCTGTCTTTGTGTTCCCGGCGACCTGGGCGGCGCGGGAGGTGGATGAGGACGATTTTTCCCCGTCCTGCGTGCCGAAAAATCCCTGACGGGCATCGGGCTGCTTTTTCTCCCCCTTGGAATCCGCGGCCGCAGCGCTTCCGGCGGAAGCGGCTTCGCCCTCACGCGCCAGGGAGGCCGCGTCCTGCGCTACCGTCTGCCCGGAGCTTTCCCTTGCCGCCACGGGTCTGTCGGCGGCAGCCGGCAGGCCGCCGCGCGTCACGACGCTCCCGTTGCGGGCGGCGCCGTCCTGATCCTTTGCGGCGGCATGCTTGCGCTCCGCGTCGGTGGCCACGGACTCTGCGTGCCAGTCCTGCGCCGAAAGAGCTTCTTCCGTGGCATCAAGCACCACAGAGCTTTTCCCGGCGGAACCCTCGGACGCCGCGACGCGAATTCCGGGTTGACCTTGAACATCCGAAGACTGTTTCTCGCTGCGGACCGGGCGAGTTCCGATCTCAGGGCCCTTGCCGTCCTTAAGCGCGACCGGAATCTCGGACTTGGGATCATCGCCCTGCTTGCGATCCAGGGCTTCGCCGGACGCGGCCTTCGCAGCTTCCGCCGCCAAAATCCGAGACCTCGCGACGCGGGACTGTCCATCCTGCGCTCCCTCCATGACGCCGGCTTTCGAGGCAACGGAAGCATCGGCCTTGCCCAGGCTCTTTGTCAGGCTCTTGTCCGGGCTCACGCCTTCATGTCCCGCCGTCCGATGCGCTTCCAAGCGGACCAAAAGGGCGTCGATCTTCTGCATCACAGAAGACGAAGCGCTCTGTGTCTTCCGCTCCAAATTTTCGGTGCCTTCGCCCCGTTTCCCGTCCGCTGCCAGCTCCGCCTTCAGGCTTCTCATCTGCTCGCCCAGGGTCACGGCCAGTTCGCTGCGGTTCGAAGGATCGCTCTTTTGGAATTGACGGAGAAGTTCGTGCAGGGCCGCGATTTTTTCGGAAATGACGGATTCATCGTTGTCCGCGCCCCTCGCCCTGACTTCCTCGGCCAAGCTGTCGAGCAGCTCCTGCACTGCGGCAGCGGTGGAGTCATCCGCATTGTCCGCATTCGTAGCGCCGGTCTCTTTATCCAAGGCAGCGCTCTCGGCAGCGGATACGGAATCCGCCTGCCCAGATCCTGAGGCTTGGGGCTCCTGCACGGCAGCTTTTGCCGAGCCACCTGCGCTTTCTTCCACACGGTTTCCCTCATGGTCGGCAGGGTCCGGACTTGCGGAGACACTCTCTTCTTCAATTGGGGACGACTCGCGATAATCCGTATCCCTTCCATCTTCGGCAGGAACATGATCGTCAGCGAAAACCTGTTCGTGACTTGCAGGCGGCTCGGCCTGACTGGTTTGAGGAGTTACGACGGCTGTATCCGGCTGGTTCAGATGCGCCGAAAACAGATCATGAAAATCCTGACCGGACCGATTTTCCATCATTTCAAATGCGCCGCCAGCGCGAAAGGACTGTGCCCCACCAGACATGGATGCGGGAAAAAACTGCATTCTTCACCTCCTGCTGGAGGCAATAGATCAAAAGACGGGCCAAGCCGGAGCACGAAGGCCAAGGCGCCCCCCCGAAAGAAATTTTCCACCCGGAAAAACGCACCGCGCGCGTCCTACAAAAAAAGCGATTTCTGTCTTACAAAGCCTTTTTGATTTACTTTTTTCTTCCGCCCATGTTAAAAAAAATCGACTATCGCGTCATGGACTGTGTGGGGTTTTCGGAGCTGGCTTCTCCGAAAGCCCTCGCTTCCCGAACACGGGAAGCACACGACAAACGCCCAGCGGCTTCCCGCTGGGCGTTCTTTTTGGTGCCCCCCGACGATGGGGCTTGAAAACTCTCTTTACGCGGAAATACGCTATGATCCCGTTTCACCCATTCGGGAGAGCAGAAGCTGATAATTCCGAACCGTGCGACTGCGAAACCCTGCCTCACAATAGCTGAAATAATACTCCCACTTGCGCAAAAAATTCTGATCAAAACCCAGCTTCATGACCTCATCGCCACGCGACATGAACGCCAGCCGCCACAACTCAAGGGTTCGGGCGTAATGGAGCCCGATATCCTCCATGCGCGTGATGCCCAGCCTGCTTCGTGCGCCCACGGCTTGGGCCATGGCCCCGAGGGACGGCAAGTGACCGCCGGGGAATATGTGCTTCCGGATCCAGTCCGAACCCAGGCGGTAAGCCCTGTATTTCTGGTCGGGCATGGTGATGACCTGCAGCACGGCCCGTCCGTTCGGAGCGAGCAGACGGTCAAGGGTCTGAAAATACAGAGGCAGATTGCGATGCCCCACGGCTTCGAGCATCTCGATGGAAACGATGGCGCTGAAACTGCCCTGCACATGGCGGTAATCAGTCAGCAGAATGCTGATGTTCTCCTCCATGCCCTCTTCCCGCACCCTGCGCGTGGCCCACTTAAGCTGCTCTTTTGAAATGGTGATGCCCGTCACCCGGCAACCTGTGCGCCGCACCGCCTCCAGGGCGAAGCCGCCCCAGCCGCAGCCGATCTCGAGCACGTGATCTTCCGGGCCAAGACCGGCCATGTCGATGATGGCGTGCATCTTGGCGAACTGGGAATCTTCAAGGGAATCCTCTGCGCTTTTGAAGATGCCGCCGGAATAGGACATGGTCGAATCCAGAAAGAGCCTGTAAAAATCATTCCCGAGGTCGTAATGTTCGCCGATGTTGCGTCGGCTCCCGGCGACGGTGTTGGGGCGACGCAGATGCGTCATGAAATTGAGCGCTCTCCCCGCCAGGGCAGGCCAGAAGCGCCGATCATCCAGGACATCCTCGCGCTGCGCCAGCAGGCAGAGCAGGCGGACCAGTTCCGGGCTGCTCCAATCGCCGTCGGCGTAGGCCTCGCCAAAGCCGATGTCCCCGGACAGCATGACGCGGCTGAAGAAACGCGATCTGTGCACAGTAATCTCGGCCTTTGGCAGCGATCCGGACAAACCGAATATTTCCCGCCCCCCGTCCGGAAGGCCAAGCGTCAGCTGGCCATGATCCAGTTGCCGCAAGAAGCGCCTGACCGCCCACTTGCCAAGTGTGTCGGTCAGTGTCGGCGGAGCCTGCCGGATCGTCATGGACGAAGCAGGTTCAGGCTTCGGGTGGACGGCGAGTTTGCTGCGAAAATAAAGCCGCGCCGCCTGGGCCACGATGCGCGGGACGGTCAGGACCGCCCGCAAGGGATGCCCCATGAGTATCCGCGCCAGATTGCGACCGGTCATGGGTCGCGCCGCGCCGGTGAATGACGCCTTGAGGGCCTGCTGGTCGCCCAGATAATACGTGATGGAAATGGCAAGCTCGTCGCCCGGTTCGGAAAACATGAACTCATAGCGACCGCGACGTGGAAAAAACGGGGAGACATGAAAAGCCTTTTGCGCACCAAAAATCCTCTCCCCGCCCTCTGGAGTGAGCAAGTAGAGGTGAGTCTCGCCAAAGGTGTTGTTGACCTGCACCAAGACGCACGCAAGGCACCCCGACTCGTCGAAACAGTAAAAGAAGCTGGCCGGGTTGAAAACGTAATGAAATTGACGCAGGGCCGTGATCAGCACGATGCGCGCTGGCGCAAGATCCACTCCATTCTCCCGCAAGGCGCGCAGCACTTTGTCCCGCAACCCCTCGTCCCCATGATGCAGATAGTCGCGGTCATGCAAAGCCAGGGGGCGCAAACGGTTGTGTCCGAACCAGAATGTATCGCGCTCCAGCCGGTCCAGTTCGTCAATATCCAGGGCATACAGATGCAGATCGTAATCAAAGCCATGCCTGGCCTCATGCGTGCGCAAATGGCTCAGGGTTCCGACATAAATCCGCGAATTCATTCCTCCCTCCTGAACTTCCGCACGGCTTCGTGACTGGAGCGAACCGCGTCCTCGTGAAATCCGAAGCCGAAATAGCTGCCGCAGAAATAGGTGTTTCGGTGACCGTTCAAGGAAGAGAGGGAGCCCTGCGTCTCCATGGATTCCCTGGTGTACACCGGATGATGGTAGACCAGACTGGCCAGGACCGTGGATTCGTCATGGGGAGTCGGCCGGTTGAGGGTCACGAGATACTGTTTGCTTGCGGCCAGACCCTGCAGAAGATTCATGGCATACGTTACAAAAACCCGCGCGTTCTCCTGGGCTTCCCGCCTAAAATTCCAGCAGGCCCAGGCCTTGGGCGAGGGGGGCAACACCGAAACATCCGTATGCAGGACGGTCGTGTTTTCCTCGTAACGCCAGGCCCCGAGAAGCCGCGCCTCCTCCGGCGAAGGATCGCCCAAAAGGCGCAGGGCCTGATCGGCATGGGCCGCGATGAACACGTCATCAAAAATGCGCGGTTCCTCACCGGAAACCGTCACGCTGACCCCCGACGCGCCGCGCCGGATTTCCTCGATGGGAGCGTCAAGCCGCACCTCTCCGCGAAAACGACGCAAAAATGCCCGGACGTAGCTGCAACTGCCCCCTGAAACCGTTCTCCAACGTGGACGATCAACAAGGGAGAGAAGCCCATGATTGTTGAAGAATCGCAAAAAGGACAGGGCCGGAAACTGTCCCACCCGTCCGGCCGGAGTCGACCAAATGGCCGCGGCCATGGGCAGCAGATAGTTCTCGACCATGAAGGATGAAAAACCATGGCGGCGCACGTAGTCATCGAGGGTGCCAAGCTCCTGTCCGTCCTTGAGATCCGCCTTGCCCTGACGGCAAAAGCGGACAATCTCGAACAGAAAACGGTAATAGCGCACGGAAAACAGATTGGAGCGCTGGGCGAACAGCCCGGCCAGGTCCGTCCCGGCGTAGGTCAAACCGGTGCGCTCGCAATGAAATGCGAACGACATCTGAGCCTCCCTTGATGGGACTTCAAGCTCTTCGAGAAATTTGATGAAAAGCGGATAGGTGGCCTCGTTGAAGACGATGAAGCCCGTATCCACAGGGGTTCCCCCGTCCGGGCCATCCGGGACGGAAACGGTGTGCGTGTGCCCGCCCAGATAATTTTCCTTCTCGAAGATGGTCACCTCGCGGCTATCCTGCAAGAGGTGCGCGGCCACGATCCCGGCCACGCCGCCGCCGATAACGGCCACTGTCTTTTTGGCATTCGCCCTGCCTGTATTCATGCATGCTCCGAATCGTCGCCGCCGTGGCGGGTTTTCAAGGTGCGAGGGGGCCAGGGAAAAAAGGCGCTGGTAGCGCTTTTATAGGCCTCGAACTCAGGCTGGCCCTTGTATTTGTCTTCCAGCATGGGGATGCCCGATACTTTCAGGAGCAAAAATCCGATGAGTACGGGGCTGACCAGACCATACCAGCCATGCCCGGCACCAAGCCCCAGAAAAAAGAAGCCCCACCACAGCACGGCTTCGCCAAAATAATTGGGATGGCGGGTGTAACGCCACAGCCCCGTGGTCATGATCCTGCCCTTGCCGGCCGGAGTCTTCTTGAAACGGGACAATTGCCAATCGCCCACGGCCTCGAAGAAAAAGCCCACCGCAAAGAGGGCCGCACCCAGGACATCGGTCCAGACGAGCCCGGATCCGGGTCCGGCCACGGCCAGAAGGATGGGCATGGCGACCAGGAACACGACCAGCCCCTGCAGCATGTAAATCTGCAGGAAACTTCGCCAGACAAAGGTGTCTCCCCATTGCTCGCGAAAATTCCGGTAGCGAAAATCCTCGCCGCGACCCCGATGGCGCAAGCCGATGTGCACCGCCAGGCGCACGGCCCAAAGACACAGCAGACAGAACATGAGCAGCGGCCTGAAATGCAACTCCATCCCGCTCGCGAGCCAGGCTCCGAGACAGGCCGCCACAAAGGCCGGGCCATAGGCTATGTCGATGAGGCTGTTGTCACTTGCACGCGTCCCGATGACAAACATGGTGTTCATGGTCAAAAGCAATGCCACGGCCGCACCAAGAAATACGACAGTCATGGGCTCCTCCCTGAAGTTTCAGTTCAGCCGCACTCCGATGAGGTAGCTGCCTCCGGCGACGAGGGTGCACAGGACCATGCCCCAGGCGATATCGACCACAGCGACCAGCACCGGCCAGTCCCGCAAGGTCGCGAGGTTGGTCAGATCGTACGTGGCGTAGGTGAAAAAGCCGAAGAGCGCGCCAAACATGCAGGCCCGGACCAAAGACTGGGCTTCCAGGCCAGGACGGACGGCAAAGAGAAGAATCCCCGCTATATATATGAAATAGAACGCGAACGCCGCAGGCCAATTGACATCCGGGCTCAAGAGATGATGCAGGTTGGTCTTGTAGAAATTTCTGGCCACGAAGCCCAGCCAGATCATGTCGATGGCGAAGAAGACAGGGATGGTGAACAAATAGAGCTTGAGCCAAAAAATCGGATTCATGACCGCGCCTCCCTCATGGTTGCAAATCTTGCCCTCCGGCAACTATCCGCCCCTTCCAGCGCCGAGGCGGCAAGCACTGGCATCTCGGCCTCCCTCATAAGGCGCGGCTTTGCTGAAAAATCCGCCCGCTGCCGGGAGCAGGAACAAAAACGCCCGGTGACTGTCACCGGGCGCGATTATTTGGTTTTCAAAAAGCAGGGTTTTTCTTCAACCTCCGAATGAGCCGGCTCCGATCACTTCCATAGCCTTGGTGTAATGCACGCGCAGCTTGCCCATCTTGTCACCCAGATCCTTTTCCACGGGTCCCATCTCCAGCGGACATTCAGCTTCAAGTTGGGCGGTTTTCGTCTCGATCTCGCGCACCAGAGCCTTTATCTCGGCGACAGCGTCAACCAGTGCTCCTCGATCCTTGTCACCGAGGTCCAGAAAGCCGACCATCACATCATAAAGAGTCGCCTTCCATGCATTGAGTTCTCGTTCGACGCCTTTGCAATAGCCTTTTACAGCCAATTTTTTCGCTTCTTCAGTCGCACATCCATCAATTGCGGAACAAGCAAAGCAGGGGCCTGGATAATCCATGTTTACCATAGGTGCCTCCAAAAAGAGTTTGATGTTTGAGATACATGATACTCTAAAACCATCAATCGTCAATGAAAACTGTTATTGAATTCTTAATGTCACGCGCACTTCTGACAAGAGGCACGGCCCACTTTTTGCCCTCTGATTATCAAAGCATGACGCCCTTGAACGACTTGTCGCAGCCGCCGCGCATGCACCACGCACAGGAAGCGCCTTGCCATGACACCCGCAATCCGCGATGACCATGACGCAAGCGCGGAGGTACAAAAAATGCGATCCTGGCTCCACATAATCAGCCGACTGCGGCCCGCCACCATCCAGGCACATCTGATCCACATGGTGCTGGCCCTGGTCGTCATTCAGATCGCCGTCAGCTGGCACGTCATCTCCGGGCTGACCGAAGAGATGCTGCATGAACAGATCGGCCAGACGGCCCTGCAAACAGCCAGGACCATCGCCCAGATCCCGCGCATCCGGCAGGCGCTGCTCGAAGGCGACCCGCAAGGGGAAATTCAAACCCTGGCCGAAAACATCCGCACTCAGACCGGCGCATCGTTCGTGGTCATCGGCGACAGCGCGCAGAAGCGCTATTCACACCCGGTGCCCGCACGCATAGGCCAGACCTTTGTCGGCGGAGACACCGGGCCTGCCTTGCAGGAAGGTAAATCCTATGTTTCCGAAGCGGTCGGAACCCTTGGCAGGTCCCTACGCGGGATGACTCCGATCCTGGACGAGGACAACTCCATCATCGGCTTCGTATCTGTTGGCTATCTATCCGAAAGCATTCATCAATCAATCTCTGCCCACTTGGACAAGCCGCTCATGTACATCATCGGCATGAGCGTGGTCGGCATCCTGAGCGCCGTGGTCATCGCCGGGCGCCTCAAGAAGCTGACCCTGGGCCTTGAACCATCTGAAATAACCAGCCTGTATCTGGAACGTGTCGCCGTCCTGCAGACAATCCGCGAGGGAGTTCTGGCCATCGACCACCATGGCAACATCCGCGTCGCAAACCAGGCTGCGCGGCGCTATGCGGGGCTGAGCCTCGATGAACGTTTTGCGGGCAGACCCGCCTCCGGCATCATCCCGGAGGCGGGTCTTGAGCAGGCTCTGCGCACGGGCCAATCCGAGTTTGACCAGGAACGAACCGTCAACGGTCAGGAGCTCATCTTCAACATCGTGCCCGTTTTCCAGGACCAGAAAATTCAGGGCGTCGTGGCCAGTTTCAGGCGCAAGGACGAGCTTGACCTCCTGGCTGCGGAGCTTTCGCGAGTGCAGGAATACTCCGAACTGCTGCGCGTACAGACCCATGAATACTCGAACAAGCTGCACACCATCGCAGGACTCATTCAGATCGAAGCCTACCGCGAAGCCCTGGAACTGGTGGTCACCGAATCCTCGGGCTATGAGGAATTCATCCGATTCCTTGGCGAATCCGTGCCCCATCCGGTCATTGCAGCCATCATCCTCGGCAAGTACAACAGGGCCAAGGAGCTCAGGATCAATTTCGCCATCGACCGGGACAGCAGCATGGCCGATGTGCCAAAATGGATTCGCCAGGAAAAGATCGTGACCATTGTCGGCAACCTCCTGGACAACGCCTTTGATGCGGTCCTGACGCAGCCGCAGCAACTGCGCATGGTCGAGATGTCCTTCACGGACCTTGGCAACGACATCGTCTTCGAGGTCGAGGATGCCGGGCCGGGAGTGGCCGTGGACCAGCTTGAGCGGATTTTCGAGAAAGGGGTTTCATCCAAGGGCCGTGGGCGGCGCGGAGTCGGGCTGTATCTGGTCCGCCAGCGTCTGGATGAGCTGAACGGACAGATCATGGTCAGCCGCGGCAGCCTGGGCGGCGCTCTTTTCACCGTGGTCATTCCCAAGGAGCAGACATGATTACCAGGGTACTTGTTGTCGAAGACGATGTACGCATCGCGGATCTGCATCGCCGCTTCACCGAACGGGTCGAGGGCTGCGAAGTCGTCGGCATCGCCCACCGACTTGATGACGCGCGGGACATGGCCCAAGCCCTGGAGCCGCACCTCATCCTGCTTGACCTCTATTTCCCGGAAGGCCCCGGCACGGATCTTCTACGGGAAATCCGGGCCCAGAACCTGGAAATCGACGTCATCCTGATCACCGCAGCGCGCGAAGTCGGGACCTTGAAAGAGGCCCTGCGCGGCGGGGTATTCGACTATCTGATCAAACCCGTCACCGCCGAACGCTTCCATGAATGCCTGACCAAATTCTGCGCCTACCGGGAGCGCCTTGGACTTGGAAACGCCATCGAGCAGCACGACGTGGACACGCTGCTGCATCCCGCAAGTCCCTGCCCGCCCCTCGGCAGCAGCTGCCTCCCCAAGGGTATCGACGGTCTGACCCTGACCAAGGTGCGCGGCGCGTTTGAACAAACCGAGCCCGCGGGTCGCAGCGCGGAGGATGTGGCCGAACTGATCGGCATCAGCCGTTCCACCGCGCGCCGGTATCTTGAATACCTCATCTCCGAAGGCACGCTCTACGCCGACGTGGTCTACGGCAGCGTGGGCCGACCCGAACGCCGCTATTTCAGCCGCTGAGAGACCTGCCTTGGCCACTCCTGAAAGGGGGACCCTGATGCCGCCGTGAACAAAATGCGCTTAATCCACTAAATGGCGCTTTTTCTTTTTACGTTCCAAACCGTATTTTCCCCTCTTCCCGTCATATCCTCTCCTCATCAAAACTTGAGGTCCCTTCCCCGCGCGTCCGCGCCCATAACGTTTTTTGTTGACGGAGGAGTCATGAAACGTTTCTTCATGTGTGCAGTCCTTGTGATCGCAGTAGCCCTGACCATTCCCGCCTTTGCCAAAACAGTGCTCAAGCTCGGCCATATCGCCGAAGTCAGCCATCCCTATGCCAAGGGCGCCGACCAGTTCGCCAAGCTGGTCGCGGAAAAATCCGGCGGAGACATGGAAGTCCAGGTCTTCCCGTCCTCCCAGCTGGGCAGCCAGAAGGACATGACCGAAGGCCTCATCTACGGCACCATCGACATGGTCCTGACCGGCACTGCGGACCTCGGGCAGTTCCAGCCCAAGATGTCCCTTTTCGACCTGCCCTTCCTGTTCAAGGACCGCGCCCACGCCTACAAGGCTCTGGACACCGTGGGCATGGAACTGGGCAAGGAGCTTGAGCCCCGCGGCCTGAAGCTGCTGGGCTACATGGAGAACGGCATCCGCCACCTGACCAACAACGTCCGTCCGGTCAAAGCCCCGGCCGACATGGATGGCCTCAAGATCCGCGTCATGTCCAACAAGATCTACATCGAGACCATCAAGTCCCTCGGCGGCTCTCCCACGCCCATGGCCTTTGGCGAACTCTACTCCGCCATGCAGCAGGGCACTGTCGACGGACAGGAAAACCCCAGCGCACATATCTACACCAAGCGTTTCTTCGAAGTGCAGAAGTACGCATCCATGACCGCCCACGCCTATGCCCCGGAACCGGTGCTCATCTCCATGATTACCTGGAGCAAGCTCAGCGACGCCCAAAAGGCCATCATCCAGGAAGCCGCCACCGAGGCCGTCGCCTGGCAGCGCGAACTCTCCACCCAGCAGGACAACGAGTACTGGGACAAGATCAAGGCCACCGGCAAGATCGAGGTCATCGAAGTCGACCGCGCCCCGTTCATGGAAGCCACCCAGCCCGTGTGGAAGGAATTCGCCCCCACTGTCGGGCAGGACAACATCGACAAGGTGCTGGCTCTCGGCAAATAACTCATTCTCATGAACCCGCCCGCTTAGCCGGGCGGGTTTTTTTATCATCACATTTCTAGGAGGATTCCATGGACAAGCTCCTCAAGGGCGTGCGCTCGGTACTGTACGGATTTTCCGTCGTCGCCATGTCGATCATGCTCCTGATCATCTTTGCCCAGGTCGTGACCCGCTACATGTTCGGATACACCCCTGAATGGTCCGAGGAGCTGGCACGTTTCCTCTTTGTCTGGGTCGTTTTCCTGGGCTCGGCGCTGATCATGGGAGAAACCGGACACCTGGCCGTGCAGTTTCTGCCGGACAAGTTCAAGGGCACCCGCTTCGGCACCATTCTGGACGTCATCATCAACGCCTGCGGATATGTATTCATCATCCTGCTCCTGACCCAGGGCTGGAAAATGACCTCCATCATGACCTTCCAGCGCGCCCCGGGCCTCGATATTCCCATGAGCTGGGTCTATGTCATCATCCCTGTCAGCTGCGTGCTCATGCTCCTGTACCTCTTCAGGGAGACCCTGCGCATCATCAGGGACATTTCCAAATCTCGCGCCAGGCAGGAGGGATAGCCATGGAATACGTACTGCTCTTCGTCTTTCTGGGCCTGACCGCCCTTGGCGTGCCCGTGGCCTTTGCCCTGTGTCTGGCCGCGGCCACCGTCCTGCACTTTTTCATGAACATGCCCCTCGTCATGGTTTCCCAGATGATGTACTCGGGCATCGACTCGTTTTCCTTCATGGCCGTGCCCTTCTTCATGCTCGCCGGATCGTTCATGTCCGCGGGCGGCGTGACCGGCAGGCTGGTCAACTTCTCCCAGGCCCTGGTCGGCTCCTTCACCGGAGGACTGGCCCAGGCCGTGGCCGTTTCGGGCATGTTCTTCGCCGCCATCTCCGGGTCGTCCGCCGCCACCACCGCCGCACTGGGTTCGACCATGGTCAATGAGATGGAAAAGAAAGGCTACACGCGCGAGTGGGCCACCGGCATCGTCGCCGCCGGCGGCACCGTGGGCATCGTCATTCCGCCGTCCATCACCCTGGTCGTGTATGGCGTCATCGCCGACACCTCCATCGGCGATCTGTTCGTGGGCGGTTTTCTGCCCGGCCTGCTCATGGGTCTGTCCATGATGCTGGTCAGTTGGTATCTGGCCAAAAAACGCGGGCTCAAACCCGAGGGCACGTTCTCCACCTCGGCGCTGTGGACTTCCTTCAAGGACTCCTTTTTCGCCCTCATGACCCCGGTCATCATCATCGGCGGCATCTACGGCGGCATCTTCACCCCGACCGAAGCCGCGGCCGTGGCCGCCGTGTACGGCATTCTGGTCGGGCTGTTCATCTACAAGGAACTCAAATTCAAGGATTTCCCCAAGATTATCTTCCAGGCCGTCATCGGCACGACCATCATCATGTTTCTGGTCGGCGCGGCCAACGTCTTCGGGTGGCTCCTGACCAACCTGCAGATTCCCCATCATGTGGGCGCCTTCGTGGCCAGCCTGACCTCATCCCCGGTTCTTTTCCTGCTGGCCATGAACGTGCTGCTGCTGTTCATCGGGACCATGGTCAACGCCTCGGCCGCCGTGGTCATCCTGACCCCCATCTTCCTCCCGGTGGCCAAGAGCCTTGGCATCGACCCGCTCTTCTTTGGCGTGCTCATGGTCTGCAACCTGGCCATCGGCTGCATCACCCCGCCGGTGGGCCTCGACCTCTTCGTGGCCAGCGCCATCACCAAGGTACCGCTTGAAAAGGTCATGAAGGCAGCCGTGCCCTACCTGCTCGCACTGCTGGTCACCCTGCTGATCCTGACCCTCTTTCCGATCATCACCACCATCCTGCCCAGCCTGCTGCGCTAGAAAAGATACGAAGCACCACAAAAAAAAGGGGCGATCCTTAACGGACCGCCCCTTTTTTTGTGGTGCTTGGCGCAGGATCACTGCATCACTTCAGCCTTTTCGATGATGACAGGCTCGACCGGGACATCCCCGTGCATGCCCTTGGAGCCCGTGTTCACGGCTTCAATAAGGTCCACCACGCGCTTGCCCGCGACGACCCGGCCGAAGACGGCGTATCCGAAATCACGAGCGCCGTGATTCAAAAAAGCGTTGTCGGCCGTGTTGATGAAAAACTGGGACGTGGCGGAATCGACCTCGCCCGTACGGGCCATGGCGACCGTGTACTTGTCATTTTTAAGACCGTTGTCGGCCTCGTTTTTGATGGGATCATGGCCGCGCTTCTGGTGCATGGCCGTATCCATGCCGCCGCCCTGGATCATGAAACCCTTGATGACGCGGTGAAATACCGTACCGTCGTAAAAGCCCTCGCTCACGTAGGTCAGAAAATTCCGGGCCGAGACAGGGGCCTTGGCCTCGTCGAGTTCGATGACGATGATGCCTTTGTTCGTGGTCAGGGAAACCCTGGGGCCTTCCGCGAGAACGGTAGACGAAGACAGGCAAAGCAGAATCAAGGCAAAAACAAAAGTACGCATTGAGCACCTTCCTTTAAAAAATGACGGCTTCAAACCACCAGATCTCCGTCTTGGGTTTGCGCCAGGTTCCCTTGGGCAGGCCGGCCTTGACGCAGGTCTGATCCAGAAATGTTTCGCGGTCCCAGCCCCACTCCGTGGCCACCTGAGGCAACAGCAGGCCGGAATGCACGGATTTGCGGATATAGAGCCCGTGCCGTCCGACTTCGATCAGTTCCGGGTCGGGACACGGCGAGAGCGGCCCCATGACCGAGACCTCGATATCCAGGTCATCGAGCTCCCCGGCCGTCAGCGGAGAAAAGCGCGGATCCTCGAAGGCCGCCGCGCCCGCCATGCGCTCGATGGTGGCGGCCAGCGGACCCTTGCCCACGATGTTGCCGATGCAGCCGCGCAGGCGGCCCTCGCGCTTCAAGGTCACAAAAGCGCCCAGCTCCTCGCTCAGGGTCCTGGACTCAAGAGCGGGCTTCGGCCCGGAAGCCAGACCGAGATGATCCCGGATGACCCAGACCACGAGGTCCTTGCAGAAGCGCTTCTCCTCATCGGTCAAAACCAGTTCGAATGTGTTCATGCTTTCCTCCCTCAAGAATCAAAAGGCGGTTCCAAAGGCGGATTGGCCCACAGCGCGCCCATGGTTCTGGATGCGTCCCGGACCACGACCTGCCGTCCCTCGACACGCACCCGGCCCTGGGCGATCCAGTGCAGGGCCTGGGGATAGATGCGATGTTCCATCTCCAATATGCGCGCCCCAAGGGAGGCTTCGTCGTCGTCCGGATAGGCGGGCACGGCGGCCTGGATGATGACCGGGCCGTGATCCATCTGCTCGTCCACGAAATGCACGGTGCATCCGGCCAGCCGCACACCGTGGTCTGCCTGTTGCCCCTGGGCGCGCAGCCCGGGACAGGCCGGAAGCAGGGCGGGATGGATGTTGACCACGCGACCAGCAAAGGGCGTCAAAAACACCGGGGTCAGGATGCGCATGAACCCGGCCAGCGCCACGAGCTCGACACCGGCCTCCCGCAGCAGCCGGACCAGCTCGCCGTCAAAGGTCGCACGCTCGGGAAACTCGTCGTGGCGCACGCAGGCGGTTGCGATACCCGCCTTCCGGGCGCGCTCAAGCCCCTGCGCGTCAGGCTTGTTGGCGATGACGATGCGGATGTCGGCGTCGAGGCCGCCGTCGGCCACCCTGTCGAGTATGGCCTGCAGGTTGGACCCGGACCCGGAAACGAGGACGCCCAGCGCGATGGTCATTGAATCAGCCCTTCACCAGTGCTTCGACCAGGGCCGGAATGGTGTAGTCCTCGGGCATGATGTCGGGAGTGAACCCGTAATCCTTCAGGGTGCCTGCCGTCACGGGGCCGATGCAGCAGATCTTCAGCCCCTGGCCGACATAGGGGCGCAGGGTGTCTGCCGGGACCAGGGCGAAGAAGTTCTCCACCGTGGATGAGCTGGAGAAGGTCAGGTAATGGAGCCTGCCCTTTTCGAGAAGATCGATGATCTCGGCGCCGTCCTCCTGGGTCAACTGCGTCTCGTAGACCGGAAGCACGTCCACCTGGGCCGCGACCTTGGCCAACTCCTCGGGCAGCACTTCACGGGCGACCCTGGCGCGGGGGATGAGGACGCGCTTGCCTGCGATGCCTCGCTCAAGCAGCCCCTCGACCACGGATTCGGCCACGTACTTGGGCGGAATGAAGTCGGGACGGATGCCGTGCTCCAGGAGCGCCTCGGCCGTGGCAGGTCCGATGGCCGCGATCTGCATGGCGCCGAAAGCCCGGGCGTCCTTGCCCACGAGTTCGAGCTGGTTCCAGAAATGACGCACGCCGTTGACGGAGGTGAAAATGGCCCAGTCGTAATCCTGCAGGCTGTCTATGGCCGCGCGGACCGGAGCGTAATCCTCCAGGGGCACGATGGTGATGGTCGGAAACTCGTAGCAGGCCGCGCCCAGGCCTTCCAGCGTGTCCTTCAGACCGCTGGCCTGCTCCCGGGCCCGGGTCACGACCACGCCCTTGCCATGCAGGGGCAGCTTCTCAAACCAGTTCAGGGTGTCGTGCAGCTGCACCACCTCGCCCACGACCAGCATGGACGGAGCCTTCACCCCTTCACGCTCGGCCATGGCCGGGATCTCGCCGATGGTCGAGACCCAGGACTGATGCTCGCTTGTCGTGCCCCAGCGCACCAGGGCGGCGGGCATGTCCGCGCGCATCCCGTTCTCGATCAGCTTGGCCGAGATGTACGGCAGATTCTTCACGCCCATGTAGAAGCACAGCGTACTGGCCGCCGTGGCCAGAGCCGGCCAGTTATGGGCGGAATCAGGCTTGGTCGGGTCCTCGTGGCCGGTAATGAGCGACACGGAGGAAGCGTATTTGCGATGCGTGAGCGGAATGCCCGCATAGGCCGCGCCAGCCACGGCCGAGGTCACGCCGGGAACGACCTCGAAGTCAAGCCCGGCTTCGAGCAGTTCCTCGGCCTCTTCGGCTCCGCGCCCGAAAATGTAGGGATCGCCGCCCTTGAGGCGGGCCACGTTCTTGCCTTCCCTAACTTTGGCCACGATCAGGTCGTTGATCTGGTCCTGGGGCAGGGTATGGTCGCCGCCCTTCTTGCCGACATAGATGATCTCGGCGTCGGGACGGCACAGGGCCAGAAAGGTCTTGCTGGCAAGGTAATCGTAAATGACGACCTCGCATTCCTGCATGAGACGCTGCCCCTTGACCGTGATGAGACCCGGGTCGCCGGGACCCGCGCCGATGAGATATGCTTTGGCCATGATTGTTCCTTTCCTGAGCGTTTCCGCTGTTATTTTTTCGATCCGTGAACTTCCCGCCCAAGCTGTCGAAGGTGGGAACCCCGAAGTTGCGGGGGCTTCTCCGGGCAGACGCGTCACCATGACGTCATCCCCGTGAAAACGGGGTCCATCCCCTTGTACAGGAAAAGGCATGGATTCCCGCCTTCGCGGTAATGATCCGGCAACAACGCGCCACGCCTTCCCATGAAAAACGGGGTGACGTCGGGCCCGGAAATGTTAGCGCCTCACCCCACAAACTCCTGCATCCTGGCCCGCAGCTGCTCCAGGGTGGCCTTCTTCTCGGCGAATCCCTCCGCCTTGGCTTTTTCCTTGGCCACAACTTCCTCGGGAGCCTTGCTGACAAAACTCTCGTTGCCAAGCTTCTTTGTCACAAAATCAAGCTCTTTGCTGATCTTGCCCAGTTCCTTGTCCAGACGGGCCAGTTCGGCCACAAAATCGACCACGCCCTCAAGGGGCACGAAGAGTTCGCAGCCGCGCACCACAGCCGAGGCGCAGCCCCGGGGCGGCGCGATGTCCGCGCCCACGATCAGGGTCCCGACCCGGGCCAGGGCCGCGATCTCCGTTTCATGCGCCTTGAGGAAGCGCTGATCTTCCCCGCCCGCACGAACCATGACCGTCAGGGCCACGCCCGGCGCAACGCCCAGCTCGGAGCGGATGTTGCGCACGGCCACGATGACTCCCTGCAGAAACTCCATGTCGCGCACGGACGCCTCGTCCTCGCACTCGGGGCGGGCCTTGGGATAGGGGCGCACGGCCAGGCTCTCGGCATCGAGAGATGGGATGGAGGACCAGATCTCCTGGGTCACGAAGGGAATGACCGGGTGGGCGATGACCATGATCTCCGAGAGCACGTGCTTGAGGCACGACCGCGCCGCGGCCTTGGCTGCCGGATCATCGCCGTAGAGCTCGGGCTTGATCAGCTCCAGGTACCAGTCGCAGAACTCGCGCCAGACGAATCCGTACAGACCCTGGGCCGCCTCGTTGAAACGATAGCCTTCGATCTGGGCGGCGTGTTCGTTCTTGAGCATCTCCAGACGATGCAGAATCCACTTGTGATGCAGGGCCGTCATGACTTTGGGATCAAACTCGGGCTCGTTTCCATCGACATGCATGAGGGCGAACCGGGCCGCGTTCCAGATCTTGTTGATGAAGTGACGATACCCCTCGATGCGCGCCTCGGAGAGCTTGATGTCACGGCCCATGGCCGCGAACGAGGTCAGGGTGAAGCGCAGGGAGTCACAGCCGTACTTGTCGATCATTTCCAAGGGATCGATGACGTTGCCCGTGGATTTGGACATCTTCTTGCCGTGCTCGTCGCGGACCAGGGCGTGGATGTAGACGTCCTTGAAGGGCACTTCATCCATGAACTGCAGGCCCATCATCATCATGCGGGCCACCCAGAAGAAGAGGATGTCAAAACCCGTGACCAGGAGCGAGGTCGGGTAGAAGGCTTTGAGCTCGTTGGTTTGCTCCGGCCAGCCCATGGTCGAGAACGGCCACAGGGCGGAGGAAAACCACGTGTCTAGCACGTCCTCGTCCTGAGAAAGGGCTGTGCTTCCGCATTTGCAGGAGGTCGGGTCCTCGCGGGCGACAATGATCTCGCCGCAGTCCCGGCAGGTCCAGACCGGGATGCGATGTCCCCACCACAGCTGACGGGAGATGCACCAGTCGCGGATGTTGTCGAGCCAGTTGAAATAGGTCTTGTTCCACTGCGCGGGCCAGATGGTCGTACGTCCGTCCTCCACGGCAAGGCGGGCCTTTTCGGCCAGGGGCTTGACGGAAACGAACCACTGCTCGGACACGAACGGCTCGATGGTGGTCTTGCAGCGATAGCACTGGTTGACCTTGTTCTCGTAGGGCTCCTCGGCGGTGAGCGCCCCGCAGGCGCGCAGATCCTGGGCGATGAGCGTACGGCAGTCGACGGCGCTCATGCCCCGATACGCCTCGGGCGCGTTGTCGTTCATGCACCCCTTGTCGTCGATGACGCCAATCGCCTCCAGACCGTATTTGCGGCCCAGTTCCCAGTCGTTCATGTCATGGGCCGGAGTGATCTTGAGGCAGCCGGTTCCAAATTCGCGATCCACGTAGGCGTCGGCGATGATCGGAATGCGCCGCCCCACCAGCGGCAGAATGACGTACTTGCCGATCATGGACTGATAGCGTTCGTCCTCGGGGTGCACGGCCACGGCCGTGTCGCCGAGCATGGTTTCGGGGCGCACCGTGGCCACGGTCACGGAACCCGAACCGTCCTCCAGGGGATAGCGCAGATGATAGAGGGTCGACTTGGCCGGTGCGTACTCGACCTCGTCATCGGCCAGGGCCGTGTGACAGCGGGTGCACCAGTTGATGATGTACTTGCCGCGATAGACAAGTCCCTGTTCGTAGAGAGAGACGAAAACCTCGCGCACGGCCTTGGTCAGTCCCTCGTCCATGGTGAAGCGTTCCCGGCTCCAGTCCACGCTGGCGCCCATGCGCCGGATCTGGTTCAGAATGCGTCCGCCGTAGTCTTCCTTCCATTCCCAGACGCGGTTTATGAATTCCTCGCGGCCAAGGTCTTCGCGCTTCTTGCCCTCGGCCAGGAGCTTGCGTTCGACCACGTTCTGGGTGGCGATGCCCGCGTGGTCCGTGCCCGGCACCCAGAGCACGGTCTTGCCGCGCTGGCGCATGTAGCGGCACATGATGTCCTGCAGGGTGAGGTTGAGAGCGTGTCCCATGTGCAGGGCCCCCGTGACGTTGGGCGGCGGGATGACGATGGAGTAGTTGTCCTTGACGTGGGTCGCGGCCTTGGCCGCGTCGGGGGTGAAACTCTGGTGCGTCTTCCAGTACTCAAGCCACCGCTCTTCCACGTCGGCTGGTTCGTATCCCTTGGAAAGCGTCTCGTTGGCCATATGATGAACTCCGGATAATGAGCTGTTTGCGGCAAAAAAGCGCCGGAATGCCCGGCGCCACGGAAACAAAAATGAGTACTGGGGCGAACCCCAAAAATCAAGCCCGACTTGCCCGCCATCGTGCTTCCTGCTAGTCCGTCGGACATGCACAGACACCTCCCGCCCCTGGTCCTGCTGTGGGACGAATCGCACCTGTGGGTCCTGCTTCTCCACCGCGCCCTGAAAGCCCTGCACGCCCCCGTGACCCTGCTCAAGGCCGAGCAGGTCCGCGCCGGGGCATTGCGCAGTCACGAGGGTGCCACGCTGCTCGTCCCGGGGGGCTGGGCCCGGCTCAAATCCCTGGCCCTGGGCGAAGACGGCCGCAGGGAAATCCGCGAGCACATACGCGGCGGCGGCAAGTACCTGGGTTTCTGCGGAGGTGCGGGCCTGGCGCTCGGTTCGGAGCGCGGCGCGCCCTTTCTGGATCTGTGCCCCTGGTCGCGCAAGGCGGCCAGTCAGCGGCTGCCCAATTTCAGCGGACACCTGAACTGCATCGTCACCGAGAACGGCGAAGAGTACGAGGCCGCCCTGCCGGTCTGGTGGCCCTCGCAATTTCAGGCCAAGGACACGGAACTGGAAGTGCTGGCGCGCTACGAAGGGCCCGGCCCTGACTTCTGGTCCGCCGATCTGGATTGGTCCGGCATCGCGGCTTCGGAGGTGGGACAGTGGGAAGAGCTGTACGGCATAAACCTGAGTCCGGAGCGGCTGCGCCGGGAACCGTGCATCGTCCGGGGCGCTTACGGTCAGGGTTCCTTCGTGCTCAGCTACGCGCATCTTGAGACGCCGACCTCGCCCCAGGCCAACGCCCTGCTCTGCCGCCTGCTCGGCCTCGACCCGGCCCCCGGCGTACCGGCCTGGGACCTGAGCCGGGAAGAGGCGCTGTGGAACGACAAAGCGCTGCGAAGCGTGCATGCCGAACTGGCCGATCTTGTATCATTCGGCCAGAGTCATTTCCTGCTCTTCTGGCGCACCCCCTGGCTTCTGGGCTGGCGGCGCGGGGTGCCCGGCTCGCCCATCAACTTTCTGCTGGCCATGGCCTGGCAGGCCAGACACAATGAGGCGACCGCGCCGGCCAAGGAATATTGGGCCGAACACGGAACCAAATGCAGCCACCTCTGCCGGGATTTTTGCGCGCAGACCCGCGACTACCTGTTGCAGGAGCGCCGCATCCTGGCCACGTCTCCATCCTCGCCGGAAGCCAGCGCCTCGCCTGGCCTGCAACGCCGCAAACAGGAGCTTTTCGGAAAGTTCCCCGGATACGGGGGGCTGTACGGAGATATCCTGCGCACCCTTGACGAGCTGCTATGGTTGCAGTTCAGCGCTCAAGATGACCGGCAAGGCAGCTCTTGAGCCCCGAGAAGCGCTCGGTTTTCGGGAGCAGGTCGAAGAGGCTGTCCAGGTAGCCGCGCCCGGAGAAAATGCGCCGGCTTGCGCCATGGACCAGTTTCGGTCCCCATGAGGCAAGCAGCAGCTTGAAATCGTTGATGTAGCGAAGCTCCCCGTACGCAGGGCTCTCGCCGTCGGCCACGGCTTCGGCGACAAGCTCGGTCCAGGCCTCCGGTTCGTCCATGAGCCCAAGGGTGACCACGGGGTCCTGCGGGCCGGAGGCACCGAGCTTGGCCAAAACCACCGGCACGATATCGAGCTTGTCCGCATCCCGGACGACGTTGCACAGCGCCCTGCTCAGCGGGTCCATGTCCCGGGGGACTTCGCGCTTGTTGTGCAGCCGCACCGCCAGGATGATGCAGTCCCGGACCTGCGGTTCGAAAGCCGACAGAAAATCCCCCTCGCGCAGAAAATCAGCCCCCTCCTCGCCGTGGTCCACGGACTGGTCATCGCGATAGGTGCCAAACCTCTCGAACTGCGAAAACCTGCCGATATCATGCACAAGCGCCGCGGCCAGGTACGGCGCGGGCGGGGCGATGCTCTCCCTGGCCACGATCTTCGCGGCCAGGGCATGCACACGCAGGGAGTGGTCGCGTTTCAGGATGATGTGCTCACGCCGATCACCCAGACGCTCGGCGTACTCGCCGGCCATCCCGACAAAACGGGCGCGCATCTCCCGCAACACGACCGGATCCATCAAAGTCCCTGATAAAACTTGTACAGATCTTCGTCGATAAGCAGTCTGAAACCCTTGTCGGTCTCCTCGAAACGAATCACTGCGGCCGGGTCCAGGGCCACATCCAGAGCGTATTCCGCCAGACGGTTCGCTTCTTTCTGCGCAACTTCATCAAGCTCGGCAAATTTTCCCATCTCTATCCATTCGGTCATGATTTTCTCCCAGGACTGTCTATTTTCGCCAGAATTCAGGCACAAACAACACCAAAACCGTATAAATTTCAAGGCGCCCAAGCAGCATGCAAAAACTCAGCACCCATTTGCCCAGGGTCGGGATCGCCGCGTAGTTATCAACCGGACCGACTTCGCCGAGGCCCGGACCAATATTGCCGATGCACGCCACAACCGCCGCGAAAGAGGTCAGCACGTCCACTCCCATGGCGGCCAGGGCCAGCGCCGAGAGTACGAAAAGGACGATGAAGAGAACGAAAAATCCCCAGATGCTCGTCAGCACCTCTTCCTTGACCAGCTTGGGGCCGAATTTGAGCGGGAGCACGGCCCGGGGATGCACAAGCCGAAACAGCTCGCGGTAGGCATGCTTGAAGAGCAACATGACCCGCATGCACTTGATCCCGCCCGCCGTGGATCCGGCGCAACCGCCGATGAACATGCACAGGAGCAGCACCCCTTGCGACAGGGGCAGCCAAAGCTCGTAGTCCGCAGTGGCGTAGCCGGTGGTGGTGAGGATTGAGGCTACCTGAAACGATCCGAAGCGCAGGGCATCGAACCAAGAGGGGTAGCTTGAACCCTGGATGGAAACGGTTACGACGACGGTCAGAACAAGAACCAGGATCACGAAAAAGCGAAATTCCGGATCACGCCAGACGGCCAACGACCTTCCGCGAAAGAGCTGAAAATGAAGGGCGAAATTGACTCCGGCCACAAGCATGAAAAACGTGATCACGCCATCGATGTAGGCGGAATCGTAGGCCGCGATGGAGGTATTGCGCGTCGAGAATCCGCCTGTGGCCATGGTCCCGAAGGAATGACAGATACTCTCGAAGAGATCCATGCCGCCAAACATCAAGAGCACAACCTGGATCACGGTGAAGAGCACATAAACCTTCCACAGGCTCATGGCCGTATCCTTGATCCGGGGCTGGAGCTTGTCGGCCACGGGGCCCGGCACCTCGGCCTTGTACAGCTGCATGCCGCCCACGCCCAGAAAGGGCAAAATGGCGATGGTCAGGACGATGATGCCCATGCCGCCCAGCCAGTGAGTCAGGCTGCGCCAGAAAAGAAGCCCCTTGGGCAGGGCTTCGATGTTGGTCAGTATGGACGCACCCGTGGTGGTGAAGCCTGAGACGGATTCGAAAAAGGCGTCCGTGAAGGAGGGAAATCCGCCCAGGGCAAAGGGCAGGGCTCCGAAAAAGGCGCACGCGGCCCAGCCCAGGGAGACGATGACCATGCCCTCGCGATGGTTGATGACCAGCGGTTTGGGGCGCTTGAAGGCGAACATCAGAAAGGCCCCGGCCAGCACCGTCACGCACAGGGACAGAAAAAGCGGTGCCACGGAGGTATCGTCATAATACCAGCCGCAGGCCAGGGGCAGGAACATGCACAGGCCCACGCAAAGCAGGATGAGACCGGTGACGTGCAGGGCGATGGTCCAGCGCATCAGCCCTTCTCCTGTCCCCGGGACAACATCCGCTCGACTCCGGGAATGGACTCGGTCAGGCTCAGGATGAAGAGTCGGTCGCCGCGCTGGATAACGTCAAGCCCGGACGGGATGAGCACGGCGTCGGCGCGCATGATGCAAAGGACAAGCACGCCCTTGGGGAAAGTAAGGTCCTTGAGCGCCCTGCCCACCAGATCGGACTCGGGACCGACCAGCGCTTCAAGTGCTTCCGCTCCGTCCTTGATGGCCACGGCCGAGAGAACCCCGCCTTTTCGCACATGCTTGAATATGCTGTTCACCGCCGAAAGCCGGGGACTTACGATATGCTCAAGACCGATGGCCCGCACCAGCGGCATGTATTCGATCTTGTTCAGGCGGGTGATGGCCATGGGAGTGCCCAGCTTCTTGGCCAAAAGCGAGGCCAGAATGTTGCTCTCCTCGTTGCCGGTCATGGTCACCACCACATCCATGGCGCCGATATTCTCTTCAAGAAGCGCTTCCTGGTCCGTGCCGTCTCCGACCAGAACCACGGTCCGGTCGAGTTCCTCGGCCAGCACGGAACAGCGCTCGGGGCTCTTGTCCATGAGCTTAACGTGGACAGGCTTTTTTTCCAGGGCGCGGGCCAGACGCAGGCCGATGTTCCCGCCGCCGATGATCAGCACGCTGCTCTTCTTGCCGGAGCGGTTGCCCAGAAAGGAAAACACCGACTGCAACTGACTGTCCTCGCAGACAAAATAGACCAGATCCCCGTCGAGGATCTCGTCGGAGCCCGTGGGCACGATGACCTTGTCGTCACGCACGATGGCCGCGACGATGAGCTGCATGTCTCCGGCCTTGCGGCGCAAGTCCATGAGGCTGGTCCCGACCATCGGGTTGCCCGAGGTGATCCAGGTTCCGACGATCTTGATCCGCCCGTCCGCAAGGTCGCAGATGTCGACGGCTCCGGGGGCGCGCAGCATGTGCTCGATGGTGCGCACCACTTCGACCTCCGGATTGATGATGATCCCGATGCCGATGCCCTTGGCCAGCTGCTGTCCATACGCCGTGTACTCGTCGTTGCGGATGCGGGCCAGCTTGGTCAGCCCCGGGGCCAGCATGTTGGCGAAGGTGCAGGCCATGAGATTGATCTCGTCGCTGTCGGTCACGGCCAGCAGCATGTCGGCCTTGGTGATGCCGGCCTCGCCCAGCACAAGCGGGCTGCAGCCGGAGCCTTCAAGCACCTGCACGTCCATGTGTTCGAGAATGCGCTGCAGCACGGCAGGGTTGCGGTCGATGACCACCACATCCTTGTTTTCGGCGGCCAGTCGTTTGGCAATGTGAAATCCGACTTCTCCCGCTCCGACAATAATGGCTTTCAAGCAAATCGCTCCGGTTTTGGTAGGCTAGCGGCCCGATTGCACGGGCCAGGGAGTGCACTCCCGCGCCGGTGCATAACCGGCCGCGAAGGCTTCCCGCAAGGAGGAAAAATATACCCGGTTGGAGACACCGACCTTGCGTCCCTGCGTGCAGGGCAATGTATGAAAACGCTTGCTGCTCTTCGTGCCGACATAGCCGGCCTTGGCGACGGGGCCACTGAGAATCGCGGGCCAAAAACCCTTGCCCTGCTCCATGGCCGCGTTCTGGGCGGCAAGCAGGCGACCGGTCAGTGCCCTGTCCTTGTCCGACGGGTGAGGATAGACGAAAGCCGCACCTTCTTCAATCATGATCAGGTTGACCATCCGCCCGTCCGCAAGCCGCGCGATTCCGACCAATCGTCCATGACGGTCCCTGCCGAGCTCCTTTTCTTCCAAATCAAGGATCTGGCCGGAAACCAGGGAAAAAAGCCTGTCCCGGGATTGACTGCCGTAATGCTGCCCGGGCTTGTCCCCGCGCGAGATCTCCGGCGCGTCGATGCCACGCAGCCGCAGGCGCTCCCCTCCGTCCAGAATCAAGGTGTCCCCGTCCAGAACCGCCTGAACCCCGACGCGCCACGTCTGGGCCGAAACGCCCTGCGCAGAAAGCACCAGCGCCAGGACGACGGCCAGCACCTGAAGCAGCGGCCCAAAAAAGAAGGCAACCCGGAAGGTTGCCTTGGGATTTGAGATCACGTTCAGGCTAGGACTCATAGTACGAGCGCAGCTGCTGGCTGCGCACGGGGTGGCGCAGCTTGCGCAGGGCCTTGGCCTCGATCTGGCGGATGCGTTCACGGGTGACGTTGAAGAGCTTGCCGACCTCTTCCAAGGTATGGTCGCTCTTCTCGCCGATGCCGAAGCGCTTGCGCAGGACCTGCTCCTCGCGCGGGGTCAGGTCGGAGAGCACTTGGGCGATCTGCTCGGCCAGCTTGGTGTTGACCACCTCGTCGGCCGGGGCCACGGCCTTTTTGTCCTCGATGAAATCGCCCAGGCTCGAATCCTCTTCATCGCCGATGGGCGTCTCCAGGGAAATGGGCTCCTTGGCGATCTTGAGGACCTTCTTGACCTTCTCCAGCGGGTAATCCATCCGCTCGGCGATCTCCTCGGGAGAGGGGTCGCGGCCCAGCTCCTGGACCAGGTAGCGCGAGGTGCGCACCAGCTTGTTGATGGTCTCGATCATGTGCACCGGGATGCGGATGGTGCGGGCCTGGTCCGCGATGGCGCGGGTGATGGCCTGACGAATCCACCACGTGGCATAGGTGGAGAACTTGTAGCCGCGCTGGTACTCGAACTTGTCCACGGCCTTCATGAGGCCGATGTTGCCTTCCTGGATGAGATCCAGGAACTGCAGGCCGCGGTTGGTGTACTTCTTGGCTATGGACACGACCAGGCGCAGATTGGCGCGGATGAGCTCCTGCTTGGCGTCCAGGGCGTCGGTGTTGCCCTTGCGGATGCGCCACAGGATCTCTTCCAGCTGCTCCACGTCGTGCATGGCGTTTTCCTGCAGCTTGCCCAGGATCTCGATCTTGCCGTTGACCATTTCCTTGAAGGAGAAGAGCTCCTCCATGGTCATGCCGAGCTGGTCGGCGGCGGCCACGGGATTGATGGTGCGGGCGTCGAGCTGCTTGAAGATGCCGAAAATCTCGTCCTGGGATTTGCCCAGCGACAGGATGTAGGCCGAAAGGTCGCGGCGGCAGTTGTGCATCTGGCGCACATAATCGCCCACGGTCTCGATGATGCGGTCGATGAGCGTCTTCTCGAGCTTGATGTCGCGCAGGCACTGCACGACGCCTTCCTTGTAGTCCATGATCTTCTTCTGGATGCCGAAAACACGCTTGTCGAGGGTCGCGCACTCATCGAGACGGGTGTAGAGGGGCTTCTTCTTGCGGTAGATGTTCTTCACGTCTTCGAGCAGCTTGATGACGCGCTCGCGCTGGTTCATCTCCTCTTCGGAGGGGTCGTCCTCCTCGATGGTCTTGACGACATCCTTAAGCTTCATGCGGCCTTTTTTCAGGTCCTCGCCCACGCGCACCAGCTCTTCCACGGCCACGGGCACCTCGACCAGGGCGTACATGACTTCGAGTTCGCCGGCTTCTATCTTCTTGGCGATGTAGACCTCGCCGTCACGGTCCAAAAGGCCCACGGCACCCATCTCGCGCAGATACATGCGCACCGGATCGTTGCTGCGCGAGGAATAATCCGCGCCGTCCTCGTCTTCGGCCAGCTCCAGCTTTTCCTCTTCCTTGGGTTCCTCGCCGTCATCCTCGGCGATCTCGATCCCGCGACTAAGCTTCTCATCGACGATATCAATGTCCAGCTGATCGAAAATGACAATGATTTCTTCTATCTGTTCCGGAGTGTTTACTTCGGAAGGCAAGGCCTTGTTGAGTTCATCGAAGGTCAGAAATCCCTTTTTCTTTCCTTCGGCAATAAGCGCCTGAATTTGCTGAACATCCTTGATATTGCTCATCCGTTCCCCCCAAAGTTGATAAAAACCTTTCGTCCGCCGACGTGAAAATCCTTTCTCAGCACTGTGTCTTGGCCTGGATCAAGGCCAAAAGGCGAAGCTCTTCCTGGAAATCGCCGCTCTGACGGGCCTTGCGCAACCCGAAGTTGAGACTCTCCAACTCACGGCGCTGGCCCGTCTGACGCAAAAAATCCCGGACTTCGTCCCATTCGCTCCGGCCGTCATCAACCGTGACGTCGGTTCGCATCTGGCACTGAACATAAAACTGCTTCTCGCCCTGATCCATGCGGCTCAGGACTTCATGCGGGCTGACCCCGAAAATCTTGCTCCAGAAAATTTTGCCCCGTTCCGTGGCCAGGGCCTCGCCAAGCCCGAGCTCGTGCAGCTGCCCATGATATTCGGGAAAACGCACGGCAAAGGCCAACAGATTCCTGTCGAGCTGGGAAGGCTTGCACTGCTCCAGACCTGCCGGCGCCGACGCGGCGACACCCGTGCCTTTTTCATCCAGCGTGCGGCGCAATTCGGTTTCCGACAGTCCGAGTCCCGCAGCCAATTTGGGCAGATAAAAGGACTTCCAGTCCAGCTTTCCAAGCCGCGACATGAAACCGATGGCCCAGTTAAGCACTTCCTTGGGAGACTGGTTGGCGGACAGCTGCCGCAGACAGTAATCGAGTCCGTCCGCGGCCTGGGCGGAAAGCTCCAGCAGGCTCTCCCGGCCGTTCTTCTGCAGCACGGAGTCCACGTCTTCGCCATCCGGCAGGCACAGCACTCTGCATTTGAGGCCCTGCGACAGGATCATTTCCGCGCTGCGCAAGGCTGCCTTGCGGCCCGCTTTGTCTCCATCAAAAACAAGATCGACCTGGCCGACCAAACCTGAAAGACGATGCACCTGTTCTGGAGTGAGCGCCGTGCCCAGCACCCCGCAACTGTTTTCGAAGCCGAACTGATGCAGGCTCAACACGTCCACGTACCCCTCGGTCAGAAGCACGCTCTTGGAGTGGGACATGGCACGCCGGGCCTGAAACAGGCCGTAGAGATGCTCACCCTTGGTGTAGATGGGCGTCTCGCTCGAATTCAGGTATTTCGGACCGTCGCCGTCCACCAGGCTGCGGCCGCCAAAGGCCACGGTCTGGGCCGACAGGTTCATGATCGGAAAAATGAGCCGCTCGCGAAACCGGTCGTAATAGGAACCCTTGGCCGACTTGCTGACCAGCCCCGCTTTTTCGGCGAGGACCTCGGAAAACCCGCGTCCGCGCAGGTGATCGCGCAGCTCGTTCCATGCGGCCGGAGCCCAGCCCAGGCTGAAGCGGTCCACGATTTCCGGAGTCAGTCCGCGCCCCGCGATATACTCGCGCGCGGTTTTTCCCGGTCCGCGGCCCAGCATCTCCTTGTAAAAGACCGCCGCCAAGGCATGCATATCAAGGCACTCGGAGCGGGAAATCTCTCCCGGCGCCCTGTATTCAGGACGCTTGCGAACCTCAAGGCCGGCCTCTCGCGCCAGCGCCTCGACGGCTTCGCCAAATTCAAGGCCGTTGATGGCGCGGTAGAATTCGATGATGTCGCCGGAAGCCTGGCATCCGAAACAATAATAAAAGCCCCCTTCCGGATTGACCGAAAAGGACGGCTTGGTTTCCTGGTGGAACGGACATGGAGCGACCAGTCTGGTGCCGGACGGCCTGAGCTCAACGTGTCTTCCGATCACGTCCTCGATGCGCAGGCGGGCCTTGATCTGGGCGATCAGTCCTTGATCGAACGTGCTCATCCGGCTCCGATGAAAAAAATTAATCCGCCAAGGCCACCTTGGTCACGCCGTCACCACCCTCATCCGCATTGCCCAGACGAAAATCGCCAACGGCCCTGGATCGTTTCAGGTGCTCATGCACCACCCGGCGCATGGCGCCCGTGCCCATCCCGTGTATGATTTCGACTTCCGTCCGTCCGGCGAGCAGGGCCTTGTCCAGAAAACGGGACAGCTCCGATTCGGCCTCGTCGGTTCTCATTCCCCGCAGGTCGAGGCGCAGAGGAGTCACCGGGGCGGGCGCGCTTCTGAGCACGACCTTTCCGCCATCGGAATTGTCCTTGGCCGAAATCCGCACATCGGACAGCCCCACCCAAAGCGAAACACCGCCGACATCAAGGCGAACACGCTCTTTCTTTCCGTCGATTTCCCGCACCAGACCCGTTTTGTTCCAGGGCAGATAAAGCAGGACCTGCCCTTGGGCAATGGCCTGGATGGAAAGTTTATCGGCAGTCTCGTCAGTTTGGGGCGTTTGAGCCACGCTGTCGCGCAGCCGAGCGACTTCTTTCAAGGCTTCCTTGCGGCCGAGACGGCCTTCACGCCACTGGCGCATGATCTCCTGAGAAGCCTCGCGCAGTTCCTTTTGCATGCGGCTTCTTTCCTGATCGAGCTTCTCCATCTTGCGGGCAAACTTGAGCTCAAGCTCCCGGGTACGGGCCCGGGCCTTGTCCAGTTCCTCTTCCTTGGCCGCCGCCAAACGATTGAGGCGCTCGAAAATCTCTTCGGCATCGCCAGCATCCAGATACAGGTAATCCTGGGCCCGCGCCAAAATGGACTCGGGCAGCCCCTGCTCCCGGGCCACATCGAGGGCGCGGCTAGCGCCAACCTGATCGTAGCCAAGCTTGAAGAGCGGCTTTCTGGTATCCGGAGAAAAAATGACCGAGGCAGCGCGAACCCAGTCCTTGGAAAGCCCGTAGGCCTTCAGCGCGGGAAAATGTGTAGCCGCGCCGACCCAGGCGCCGCGATCAAGCAGTCCGTCAACCACGGCCTGAGCCAGGGCCGCGCCCTGACTTGGATCGGTGCCGACCCCGAATTCATCCAGAATGACCAGAGTGCGCTCGTCGATTCTCGGCCAGACCTCGCTGAAATGACGGATCTGGGCCGTGAACGTGGACAGACTCTGCTCAATGGACTGCTCATCGCCCATGGAGACGACAAAATTGTTCCACAGCGGCAAGGTGCTGCCCTCGGCGGCGGTGACGGGCAGCCCGGCATGGGCCATGAGGCCAAGCAACCCGAGGGTCTTCAGGCACACCGTCTTGCCGCCTGCGTTGCCGCCCGTGATGATGAGCACGCGCTGGCCCTCTTGCAACTCAAGATCCACGGGCACGACATTATCCTGTCCGAAGACCAGGAGCGGGTGCCGTGCCTGGGCCAGAGCCAGCGGCGCGTCGGGGGCGATATCCACGACATGGCCATCGGTGTGGCGGGCAAAATGGCAAATGGCCAACAACTGGTCAAAGCGTATGAGCTCGTCGAAAGTACGCTCGATGGCTGCCTGCTCCGTGCGGACAAGCTCGCTTAAAAAGCGCAGAACCTTCTGCTCTTCGGCGCGCTCCTCCTGCTTGTATTCCTGCAGGTCATTGTTGAGTTCGACCAGAAAGAGCGGCTCGAAATAACAGGTCTCCCCGGTCTGGGAATAGTCATGCACGATGCCCTTCAGGCGCCCCTTGAAATTGTTCTTGAGGGCCAGGACATAGCGATCCGAGGAGATGGTCAAAAATTCATCCTGCAGGATGAACTGCAGATCCTTGTTCTGAAAGAAATCCTGCACCTTGCGCGTACACATCTGGTGCACGCGGCGGATTTCCTGACGCACGGAATAGAGTTCGGGCGATGCTTCGTCCCGAATCGTCCCATCAGGGGCGAGGCAGCGCGACAGGCCGGACCAGGTCTTTGGAGGCAGAGTCAACCCCGCAGCCAGGGCAGCCAGGCCGGGATAGCGACCCGCATTGGCGGCGCCGAGACGCTCCACAAGAGACGCGGCCACCTTCAGCATCTCCCAGAGTCCGATCAGTCCATCCACGTCGAGAAAGGCCAGGGGGTTCTTCAGATACGCGAAAACACCGGCCACGTCGGGAAAGGCTGACAGGCGCACATCCTTGCAGGCGCAAAAATGGATGGCCTCCCGCACCAGGGCCGAACGCTCGGCGATGCGCAAGGGATCGGTTTCGGGCAAAAGCGAAAGGCAGGCATCCCTGCCCGCCTCACTGACCGCGAAGTGCGAAAGATGCTGCAGGACCTTTGGGTATTCCAGCAGCTGCAATGTTCTTGAATCCATAGGATTACGACGAAAGCTTGGCGCGCACCAGCGCGCTGAGTTCCTTTCCGTCGACACGGCCGGCATGTTCGCCCAAAATGGCGTTCATGACCTTGCCCATGTCTTTCATACCGGAAGCACCGAGGGTTTGGATGGTCATGGCCACAGCCTCTTCCAACTCTTGGGGAGAAAGGGCCGTGGGGAGGTAGGCGCGCAAAATGAGGTGCTCGCGCTCCTCGATTTCAGCAAGATCGATCCGGCCTGCGGCCCGGAACTGGTCAATGGATTCCTGGCGTTGCTTGACCTGCTTGGCCACGACATCCAGGATCTCGCTATCGGTCAACTCACGACGGAGATCGACCTGCTTGTTTTTGACGGCTGCCTTGAGCATTCTCAAGACAGCCACCTCGTCAGTCTTTTTGGCCTTGAAAGCGGTCAAATAGTCCTTTTCAAGGCGTTCAGAAAGACTCATTACATCACCTGCATTTTACGGATCTTCTTCAGCAGTCTTTTCTTGGCCGCAGCTTCCTTCTTCTTCTTCTGGATGCTGGGTTTTTCGAAATGCTGACGCTTTTTCAACTCGGAAAGGATACCGGCCTTCTCTACCTGCTTCTTGAACTTACGCAGGGAGTAGTCAAAAGTATCGCTGTCACCCATGTATACACCTGGCAAACGGATCACCTCCCGTTCTCGATCTGGTCCTGCCACCTGTCGGCGATCAGGAAACTTCGTCTTTTATGCAAACCTTCAAGGCATGGCAAGAAAAAAAGGAACAAAAAAAAGGGGCGCTCATGCAACCCCTTTTCAAAGCATCATGAAAATCAGGCTAGGAAATCTTTTCCTTAACGGTCTCGGCCAGAGACTTCAGGATAACCACGCCGACTCCGCTGCCTATGATGAAAAGCACAGCGTAGAGCACTCCGAAAAAAATGGCATGATCAGGCTGCCACCAGGGCAAATCCTGAGGCAGTGGGCTTTGAACAGTTTCCCCATGCAGCATAGGTCCCCCTCGCGGTAATTACTTGATTGCGTCTTTGAGTTCCTTGCCGGGCCGGAACTTGACAACCTTGCAAGCAGGAATCTTCAGTTCTTCGCCGGTGCGGGGGTTACGTCCGGTGCGAGCCTGACGCTCTTCAACCACGAACGTTCCAAAGCCGGTGAGGGTCATCTTCTTTTCGGTCACCAGGGTTTCCTGGACGGCCTTCAGAAATTCGGTCAGCGCGCGCTCGGCATTCGCTTTGGTCAATCCAGCCTTCTCCGCCATCTTTGCAACCAATTCAGCTTTCGTCATCAGTCTTCCTCCTTTGCAGTAAATTACCAACGGGTGCGTGAAACTCTCCAGAAGTCTCATGGGCTCACAACCGTCAACACTTGGCACATTCAGCCTGATCTTGAAATTTTCCGGACACGGCTGCGACACTTCCTACTGGAAGGAAAGAAACATGTCCATAGGGCTTCAGCACTTAGCCCACCGCCCTTTCCGGCGCAAACGCTCAGTCGGCAGGCAAACAGAATTTCACTTGCAAAGTCAAGCTTATTTTCAAAAAAACTCCGGCAAACCCTTCCCAGACGGGCGTTTTGGGCATCTAGCCCTCCTTTTTTTGGGGGGCAAGAACCCGGGACAGGGAGCGCAACGCTTCTGGGCTCAATTCCTCGGGACGAATTCGCCTGTCAACGCCCAGTTCCGCGCACCATGCCTCGACCGCCCCGGACCAGTGGGCCTTGAGAATGGTACCCAGCTGCTTGCGACGCTGCTGAAACAGGATCTTCACTGTCCAGGACAGGGCGGCGGCGTCATCCCAGGCCGGATCGGGCCGGGGCAGAAAACGTACAATGGCCGAGTCGACCTTGGGCTGCGGACGAAAAACATGGGGCGGAACCGTGAACACATATTCGCCACGCACGAAATTTCCGACCCATGCCGAGAGCGCCCCGTAGGTCCGGCTCCCTTCCCTGGCCGTAAGCCGCAGGGCCACCTCCTTTTGAACCATGAAAAGCATGCTCCTGAAAGATCGGCACCGGCTAACCATCTCCCATATCATGGGCGAGGCCACATTGTAGGGCAGGTTTCCGATCAGGGACAGGCCGGGCAGGCGCCGCGTTGCTTCCCAGCAGAAATCCAGCCCGTCGGCATGCACCACGCCCACGGTGGGGAATTCCGACTTGATCCAGTTCACCAGTTCCGTGTCCTTTTCAAGAGCCATGACCGGGCCGTCGTGCCCGGCCAGGATGCGGGTCAAGGCGCCTCTGCCCGGGCCGATCTCGAGCACCGGATCTCCGGGCGCAAGCTCAAGGCTGGCGACAATGCGCCTGCAGATGTTGGGATCGGACAGAAAATTCTGCCCAAGGGAACGCTTGGGGGCGAAAAAGGATGATCTATCCACGGCGCGGCATCCGGCGCTGTCGTTCGAGCCGTCGCTTGGCACGACGGTCATGATAGATGAGCACGGCGCGAAGCGTGATGAAGTACGTGACAATGGCCAGCGGAATGCCGGCGATGAATCCGCCCAGAGTGGTGATGAGCAGCCACTTCCAGCTGCGCTGCAAAAGCTCCAGGAGCGGAAGGTTCACGAACTCGTGGATGCTCAGATGTGCAACTTCCACCGGAACGAAAACCTTGCCCAGCATGTACAGCAGGGGAAAAATCAGGGCCCAGTTGAAGGGATTGCTCCACCAGGTGCCAAGAGCCGCGGCGATGACGTTGCCGCGCAGGACAAAGGCCAGGGCCACGGCTATGGCCATCTGCAAGGACAGAAAAGGCAATGCGCCGGCGAACACGCCCAAGGCCATCCCCAGAGCGATGGACTCGGCAGGGGCCTTGATGCGCACGACGCGCAGGTAGGTGTAGCGGCTCAGACGAGCGATCTTGACCCAGATTTTTTCCATGAATCCACATAAAAAAAGGCAGTTGGAACATCCAACCTGCCTTGGTTTTCGGCATATGCAAGTAACCTTCGCCGTCGATGTATTGCCCTGTCGTACGGATTGTCAATTCATTTCAATCCGCGCCGCGCCAAGCTCCGGCGGGTCCGCAAAAGAAGAGGGGCAGGACGACACGCCTGCCCCGCACATCATGCCACCGGAGGAGTGAACACCCGCGTGGCCATATCCCTGTCCATCATGAACAGCCCTCCGCCGTCGGTTCCAAGAAGGCGCAGCTTCTGCACGACCTCGTTTACGCTGTCCTCTTCCTCGACCTGCTCTTCCACGAACCAGCCCAGAAAGCTGGCCGTGGCATGGTCCTTTTCCTCGATGGCCAGGTTCATCAGGTCGTTGATGCGGCCCGTGATGTAGGCCTCGTGCTGGCGTGCGGCTTCCATGGCCGCCAGGGGGCTCTCCCACTCGAACTGGGGCTTCTCGATGGCCTCCAGGGTGACCCGGCCGCCACGCTCGCTCAGATAGTTGAAGAACTTCATGGCGTGGAAGGTCTCCTCCTGATTCTGAACCGTCATCCAGTTGGCGAAGCCGCCCAGATTCCTGTCCTTGAAGTAGGCCACCATGGCCAGGTAGAGATAGGCGGAAAACATTTCCGCGTTGATCTGATCGTTGAGCGCTTTTTCCATATTGGCACTAATCATCGGGAACTCTCCTTGAGGACTGTTTGAAATTAAATCAGCTTCTTGACCGCTTCAAGCACCGCCGCATAGTCGGGTTCGTTCGTCAGTTCGGGCACGACCTGCACGTAGGCCACCTTGCCGCCTGCATCGACCACGAAGATCGCCCGCGCCAGCAGACGCAGTCCGTCGATGAGCACGCCGTACGCCTGGCCAAAGGACGCGGTCTGATAGTCGGAAACGGTCTGCACATTCTCGACGCCCGCGTTGCCGCACCAGCGTTTCTGGGCAAAGGGCAGATCCATGCTCACGGTCAGGATCTTGACCTTGTCGCCAAGATTCTGGGCTTCCTGATTGAAGCGCCGAGTTTCCATGTCGCAGACCGGAGTGTCCAATGACGGCACGGCGGAAATCACCACTACCTTGCCCTTGAAATCGGAAAGGGACACCGGGCCAAGATCATTGTTGACCACGGTGAAATCGGGAGCGTCCATGCCGGGAATGATCTCCGGGCCGAGCAGGGTCAGGGGATTCGCCTTCATCGTCACTACGTTATCTCTTTTCATCGTGAACTCCATTGTTTGAGGCCTCGGTGCCGCGACTCGCCACGGCGAAACCGATCCGGCCGGTTTATCGGTAGCAGTTTGCAATCTAATGTTTGCATCCATTCGCGCAAGGGGGAAGAGTGCATTTTCGGTCCGGAAGATGTGTTTTCGCCTCAAAACGCCGCGCCCCGTCCTCTGGCCAACCGCCCCCGCCCCTGCTACACCGCCTCCCATGCACGCATCCCGACTGGTTTTTCTCGGCCTGGACGGCCTGCCCTGGTCTCTGGCCCAAAATCTCTGCGCCCAGGGTCTGCTCCCGAGCCTCGCCGCCGTCGCGGGATCTCCCGGGTGCCGGGCCATCCGGGCCGAACTGCCCGAACTCTCGCCCGTGAACTGGACCAGCCTCTTCACCGCCGCAAACCCAGGTGAACACGGAGTCTTCGGATTCACGCGCATGGACCCGCAAAGCTATGAGCTTCAGTTCACGGACTTCACCCATGTCCACGGAGCCACGATCTTCGAGCGACTGGCGGACAAAGGCCTCTTTGCCAAGGCCGTGAATATGCCCAATCTGGCTCCGGTGCGCCCCATGCGGGCCATGCTCGTGGCCGGATTCCCCGCCCAGGACCTGCGCACGTCCGTGCATCCCCCGGCCCTGGCGGGCATCCTGGCCGACCACGAATACACCATCGAGGCCGACACCGTGCGCGGGTCCACGGACCCGGGCTTTCTGCTCGAAGACCTGCACCGCAGCCTGGCCTGCCGGGAGCGCGCCCTGGATCTGATGTGGCCGGATCTGGCCTGGGATCTCTTCTTCTTCGTGCTCACGGAGACCGATCGCCTCGGCCATTTTCTCTTTCCCGCGCTGGTCGAGCCCTACCATCCGTGGCGCTCCGAGGCCTTGCGCTTCATGGCCGCCTGGGACCGCCTCATCGGAAAATTCTTCGAGCGCTATCATGACCTGCCCGGCCCCAAGCGTCTGCTGATCATGGCCGACCACGGCTTCACGACCCTCACCCAGGAGGTGGATCTCAACGTGTGGCTACGCGACCAGGGGCTCTTGCACCTCTCCCGCCAGCCCGCCACCGAATGGGACACGCAGGCCATGGGCCCGGCCACGCGGGCCTTTGCCCTTGACCCGGGGCGCATCTACCTGCACACTAAGGAGCGTTTCGCGCGCGGCACCCTCTCCGCCGCCGAGGCGGACCAGCTCGGCCGGGACCTCATCCGCGCCCTGTCCGGCCTGACCTACAACGGCCGCAAGATCATCCGCCACGTGCACCTTGGCCGGGACATCCATCATGGCTCAAAGGCCCATCTTGCCCCGGATCTGGTACTGGTCCCGGAGCCCGGGTTCGATCTGAAGGGCAAGTTCGGCCGCACCGGCATGTTTGGCCATTTCGGCCGCCAGGGCATGCACACGGCGGACGACGTATTTTTTTACGATTCCATGGGCTCCTCGGCCCGCACACCGACAGAGGTCGGCCAGACGATTCTGGACCACTTCGACATTCCCGCCGCCACCCGTGGGGCCTGAAACAATCATGCACATCGACTATCAAAACGACTTGAATCCCGCCCAATACGAAGCCGCGACCACCCTTGACGGACCGATCCTAGTCATCGCCGGAGCCGGCTCGGGCAAGACCCGCACCATTGTCTACCGCCTGGCCCGGCTGGTCGAGTCCGGCGTGTCCCCGGCCGAAATCCTGCTCCTGACCTTCACCCGCAAGGCCTCCTCGGAGATGCTGCACCGCGCGGAAGGACTCCTTGGCCACCAGGGGCTCGGAAACGTGCGCGGCGGCACCTTCCACGGCTTCGCCTACTCCCTGCTCAAGCAGCACGCAGGACTGCTCGGCTTCGAGCGCGGGGCCACGGTCATGGACCGTTCCGACGGCGAGGAGATACTGAGCCAGGCCAAGGATCGCCTGAAGATCGGCAAGGGCGACCGCAAATTTCCCAAGCGGGCCACCGTGCTCGGACTTTACAGCAAGAGCCGCAACAAGGAACTTACCCTCGAACAGGTGCTGCGCCAGGAGGCCTATCATCTCGGCCCCTACGAGGACGACCTGACCCGCCTCCTCGAAGAGTACGAGCGCATCAAGCGCGAATGCGGCCTGCTGGACTACGACGACCTGCTCTTTCTGCTGGAGCGCCTGCTGACCGAGCACCCGCACGTCCGCGAAGCGGTGACCTCGTCCATCTCCCACATCATGGTCGACGAATACCAGGACACCAACCTCGTGCAGGCGCGGCTGGTGCGCCTTTTGACCAAGCCCGGCGACACCAGCCCCAACGTCATGGCCGTGGGCGACGACGCGCAGTCAATCTATGCCTTTCGCGGCGCCAACGTGCGCAACATCCTGGATTTTCCCAAGATATTCCAGGGCACCCGCGTCATCAAGCTGGAGCAGAACTACCGCTCCACCCAGCCCATCCTGGAACTGACCAACGCCATCCTGGACGGCTTTCGCGACAAGTTCGCCAAACGCCTCTTCTCCGAACGCACCGACTCCCGCCTGCCCGAACACGTCCTGCCCTTTTCGGACCGCAGCCAGGCCCGCCTGGTCACGGCCAAGGTGACGGAACTCTCGCGCACCTACCCCCTCGACCAGATCGCCATTCTCTTCCGGGCGGGGTATCAATCGTACCATGTGGAAGTGGAGCTGAACAAGATCGGGCTCGGGTTTCGCAAATACGGGGGAATAAAATTCTCCGATGCCGCGCACATCAAGGACGTCCTGGCCTGCCTGAGACTCAGCCAGAACACCTCGGATCTTCCTGCCTGGCAACGCATCCTCGGCAATGTGCCCGGCATCGGCCCCAAGAGCGCGCAAAAAATCCATCATGCGGCCATGATCAACGATCAAGCCTTCATCAAAGCCCAGCGCGCCAAGCGCCCAGCCCTCGACGATCTGCTGCGCGTGCTCGACACCCTGCGCACCCAGGTCATGCGACCTTCCACGGCCATCACCTTCGTGCTCGAATACTATCAGCCGGTCCTGCGCGAAAAATTCCCCGACGACTACCCGCGCCGCGAGGCAGGGCTCGAAGAGCTGACCCAGATCTCCTTGAGCTACGACGACATCCCATCTTTCCTGGGCGACCTGAGCCTTGACAGCCCCGACGCGGAGGAAGACCGGGGCCAGGCCGTGACCTTGTCCACGGTCCATTCGGCCAAGGGGCTGGAATGGGACGCGGTGCTGGTCATCGACCTGGTCGAGGACCGCTTCCCTTCGCGCCACGCCATGAACGACAACGACGACTTCGAGGAGGAGCGCCGCCTCCTGTACGTGGCCTGCACCCGCGCCCGCGACAGCCTGACCCTCTTTTCCCCCGAAACCCTCTACAGCCGGGAGCTTGCAGCCACCACTCCGGCTCGGGTCAGCCCCTTTCTGCAGGATATTCCCTCTCACCTGCTGTCCCGGTATCGCGAACAGTTCACGGGAGGCGTTGGCCTCCAGACCCTGCCCACGCCGCGCCGCGCACCGGAAGGCACGTCTTCCCAGAGCTCCCGCCCCGGCCCGGGCGAAGACTTCGCGACCCCGGCGCCAAGACCCGCATCCAGCACCCAGACCCCGGTGCAGGGCACCTACTGCCGGCACAAGATCTTCGGCCGCGGCAAGGTCGTCCAGCGCGTGGAGCCGAACAAATACAAGATCAACTTCCCCGGATTCGGACTCAAGCTCATCATCGAGGATTTCGTGGAACTGGAATAGAAAACGGGGCGCGTTTGCCGAACACGCCCCGCTTTCATTTCATGGCCGGAATTTTCAAGCGCCCGTCAGCAGACCATGACCTTGACGTGAGCGAAAAGCGCGTCGTCCTCCACTTCCTGCCCCAGCCGGGCGAAGATGGCCTTGAGGGCCTGACATTCCGTGGCGAAGATATTTTCGTCCCCGATACGCTCATAAAGTCCGGTGGCCCGCATCACGTCGAGCACCTGCTTCTTGAGCCCCGAAAAGACGATCTGCACGCCGGTCTCGCGCAGCTGCCCCACCAGATTCTGCAGCATCTCCTCGCCCGATGAATCCATGGAATTGATGGCATCCCCGACCACGAGCAGAAATTTCGCGTCCTTGTGCTCGGCCACAGCCCCCAGCACCATGTCTTCGAAATACGTCACATTGGCGAAATACAGCGAGCCGTCGAAGCGCATGACCGTGACCAGGGTCGAGGTCGCCAGGGCCTTGTGTACGCTCACGTCCCGCAGGGTTCCGTCGGCATAGCGCCCGAGCACCGCCACACGCGGGGCCATGGTGCGATAGAGGTAGAGGCCGATGGACAGGGCCGCCCCGGTCATGATGCCCTTGTCCAGATGCGGCGCTGCGAGCAGCGTCACGGCGAAGGTCACCAGGGCGACGACGCCGTCTCCCCTGTTGGCCTTCCACGTGTGCATGAAGGCGTGGGGCGTGACCAGGCTGGTGACTGCCATGACAATGATCACGGCCAGCACGGCCTTGGGCAAGTGGTGGAGCAGGGGCGTAAAGAACAGCAGGGTCACGGCCACGAAGAAGCCGTTGAAGACCATGGCCAGCCCTGTTTTTGCCCCGGCCTGCATGTTGATGGCCGAGCCGGTGAAGGATCCGCAGGCCGGATAGGCCTGAAAAAAAGACCCGCCGATATTGGCCAGCCCCTGACCTATGAGTTCCTGATTGGGATCGACATGCTGCCGCGCCTTGCTGGCCAGGGCCTTGGCCATGGAGATGGACTCCATGAAGGCGACCAGGGCGATGATCAGGGCCGAGGGCAGCAATTGCATCACGGCATCGAGGCTGAGCGTCGGGATGGTCAGGGCCGGCAGCCCCGCCGGGACCGGCCCGACGACATCCCCGCCTCCGACCAGCTTCATGACGCCATGATCGACGCTCTTGATGTGCCAGGCGCGGTCATCGGTCGGCATGCCCTCCGGGGAGTCGCCAAGCAGGTAGAGACGGCCAGTCTCCTCGCCTTCAGGGCGCACGAAGCGCAGTTGCCGCACGCCGCGCAGAAGCTCGTTGTGCCGCCGCTCCAGGGAGTGCATGTCCAACCGCGCGAGCTCGGTCTGGTGGCGCAGTCCGGCGGCCACCCACACGGAGCCGTCCTTTTCCGCCCGCCGCTGCCGCGCGGAAAGCTCGGCCACCTCGCCGCCCAGATGTTCCATCCGTCGCAGATTTTCTTCATACTGGATCACGAGATCCCGGGCCCGAGGGGTTGCCAGGTCGTCGAGCACGGCGGTACCGCGCTGGTCGTAACCGATGGCGGCGCTGACCACTATGGTGATGACCACCGCGACGAGAACGCTGGCCTTGGACAGGGCCGGAATCCTCTTGATGACGAGAATGAGGGCCAGCCCGAAGAAGGTCATCCCCAGAGTCGGCAAATGGGTCTGCGGGAGCAGCCGGAGCATTTCCCAGACATCCCCCAGAAAAAAGTCGCTGCGGCCCTTGGGGATGCCCAGCAGCAGGTCCAGCTGGGACAGGCCGATGATGATGGCGGCCGCGTTCATGAATCCGAGGATGACCGGATGGGACACGAAATTGACGATGGTGCCGAGTTTGATCACACCCAAAAGAAATTGCACGAGACCCACCAGCAGGGTCAGAAGCAGGGCGAAACCGATGTATTCAGGCGTGTTCGAGACCGCAAGCGGAGTCACGGCAGCGGCGGTCATGAGCGAAACGATGGCCACCGGCCCCGTGGCCAGCTGCCTGGACGATCCCCACAGGGCCCCTATGATGGCCGGCACGAAAGCGGTGTACAGGCCGAAATACAACGGCAGGCCCGAGAGCTGGGCATAGGCCATGGCCTTGGGGACAAGCACCAGCGCGCCGGTGATCCCGGCCATCAGATCGGCCCGCACGACCAGCGCGCTGAACGGAAACCAAGCGAGAAAGGGAAAGAATCGCAAAAGCCTGACCGACATGAGACCATTCCTTGTCAGATGATTCGATGTTCAAAAATTACAACGCCCAGGCTGTTCCAAAATGGTGAGATGGGAGGAACAAAAAAAATCAAGGCCCGCACCTGCCGCTCAGTCAAATTTTCCTATTGAAGCCGGAGTCCGTTCAAAATTCGTTCTGGCAAGGCGCGAGCCGATTCTGAAGGGCGATGTGTAGCTTACCTACATGAGCCCTTCAGAATCGGGGAGCAACGCAGTCCAGAACGGATTTTGGACGGGCTCCTAGGCGGTGACGACCAGCACCGCGCAGTGCGCCCACCCGCAGACTTCCTTGGTCACCCGGCCGCCGAACATTTTGGGCAGCGGCCCCGAAACCATGCCGCCGATCATGATCATGTCCACGTTGCGTTCCTCGGCGGCGCGCACGATGATGTTCGATGCATGCCCAACCCCGGCCACGGCCTCAAAGTGAATCCGCGGCCACTTTTCCCGGCCTCGGGCACAGATGTCCTCGACCATTTTTTCGGCCTCGGGCAGACCGCTCTCCCGCCGCGCGACCGCCACGAAGGTCAGCCTCTCCAGGGTCACGCAGCAGATTCCCAGACTCAGGGCTTCCTCGACGGCCAGACGGCTGTTGGGCGAATCGTCCACGGCCACCAGCACATGGGACCCGGTCATCGTGAAATCCTTGGGGAGCATGAGCACCATGGGGAAACCGAGGCCGATGACCTTCGAAGTCATGCTGCCCACCATCAGGTACAGCCTTCCGGCCCGGCCATGACGGCCCATGATGATGACATCGGCCTCGCGCATTCTGGCCTGCTCGACGATGGCATGCTCGGGCACCGAGGAACCGACCACCACGGTCTCGCACTCCACCCCGCTGTCCCTGGCCATCTTGCGGATGTCCTCCATGTACGGAGCGATCTCCTGCTGAGCGCGGGTGACCCTGGCGTTGGCGGATTTGAGGGATTCGACATCGATTTTGACCACATGCAAAGCAATCAGCCGGGCACCGCAGGCTTGACCGAAAAAGATGGCCTCCTGCAGCGCTCCGTCACTGAAAATGGAGCCGTCCGTGGCCAGAAGCAGGGTCTTGGCTTCACCCAGAAGGCTGGTGGAGAAGCGGTTCATGCGCGCTCCGAGGTTGTGGTTGAAAACGTACCAAGAGCTACCCTTTTCGCAATTTCAATACAAGCATCGCCCCAAATTTCACTAGGAAACCGTTGCGCGATTTGCACCGAAAGGCCACGGAGGATGAGCGAGGGCGGATCTAGGAGCCTTGCATTTGACGGGCAAAATAGCGGACGGTAAGCATGATGTTCGAGGCCCCAAAACCGCAGCAAGGATACTACTCATGAACCCTCGCGTCATCGGCACCGTCCGCTCCCATCTCGTCAGCCGCGACCAGTGCCCGAAATACGGCGATACCTCCATGCCCCCGGTCTGGATCGAGCTGGCCCCGGACTTCGAGCCCGCAGCCACGGACCTTCAGGTCGGAGACGCCATCCTGGTCCTGACCTGGATGCACCAGGGCGATCAGGGCGTGCTGCGCTGCCACCCTCAGGGAAACCGCGAATTGCCCATGCGCGGCATCTTCTCGACCCGTTCCCCCGACCGCCCCACACCCATCGGCCTGCATGCGGTGCATATCCTCGACCGCGAGGGTCTGCGCTTGAAGGTGCATCCCCTTGAGGTCATCGACGGGACTCCCGTCATCGACATAAAGCCCGACAACACCACGCTCCAGGGCACAGCCGAATTCTCATCCCTGGTCAATCCCGATACGGGCCAGGCCATTCTCTCGGCCGCCCGCGACGGCTGGCTGCGTGGACTCTTCGCCGGATTCAACGGCAACGTGAGCATGCGACAAGGGGAGCGCGTTGTGATCACGGCCACGGGCAGTGCCAAGGGACACCTTGGGCCCCGGGATCTGGCCGTGGTAGATCTGGCCACGGGAACGCCCCTGACATCGGTGCGGGCCTCCTCGGAGCTTGCCGTACACCTTGAGGTATACCGCAACCAGCCCCTGGCCCGGGCCATCGTGCACACCCATCCGCCGAAACTTCTGGCCCTGTCCCTGCGCGGGGAAGGTCCTCTTCTTGACCTGCCCCTCTTCGAAGGCCGGGTCTTCGCCGACAAGCTGACCCGCGTGCCCGCCCACCGACCCGGCACTCCGGAGCTGGGGCAAGCAGTGGGACTGGCCAGCAGGGACTTCGAGGCCGTATTCATGGACAACCACGGACTTGTCTGTCGCGGGGAAACCATGATCCAGGCCCTGGGACTCTCCGAGGAATTGGAAAGTCTGGCCGGGATCGCCATGCGGCGCTGAGCCCGAAGCTTGGGGAGGGGGCGAGCTTGAGCTCGCCCCCTTTCATTTCTTTTCGATTTTAAAAATTATCTCTTGCCAAGCCCAAAAGTAAAATATATATACCCCGAGCATTTCTTGAGGGGATTCCTCCTTTTCCGCACGACCTTTCTTGAGCATGTTCGCTCTTCGATCCGGTTCCACACGTTTTCGAAATGCTTGTTTCCCGCCTTGGACAGTCGGCCTCACGGTAAGGGCCCGGTTCCAGAGCCGGGTTTTCTTTTGACCGCGAGGCCTATGCCCGCAAGGTATTAATATGACTACATTTTCTGATTTAGGCTTATCCGAACTGACCATCCAGGCTCTGTCCCGTAAGGGTTTCGAAGAGCCAACCCCCATCCAGATCAAGACCATCCCGGCCGTATTGACCGGGGAGAACGACATCGTCGCCCAGGCCCAGACCGGCACTGGCAAGACTGCGGCCTTTGGCTTGCCGCTGCTCGAAATGCTCGACCCTGACATCCGCACGGTGCAGGCCCTCGTTCTCGCCCCGACCCGCGAACTGGCCATTCAGGTGGCCGAGGAGATCAACTCCCTGCGCGGCGGCCGGACCATCAACGTCGCCCCCATCTATGGCGGCCAGTCCATGGATATCCAGCTCAGAAGCCTCAAGAAGGGCGTGTCCGTGGTTGTCGGGACACCGGGCCGCGTGCTCGACCACCTGCGCCGGGGCAGCCTCAATCTTTCGGGCATCCGTTTCCTGATCCTCGACGAGGCCGACGAGATGCTGAACATGGGCTTTCTGGACGACGTGCTGGAGATCATGGAACAGACGGGCTCCGAAAAACGCACCATGCTCTTCTCCGCGACCATGCCGCCTGAAATCCTGCGCATCGCCAAGAAATACATGGGCGATTATCAGGTCATTCGGGCCGAATCCAACCAGCTGACCGCCCCCCAGACCGACCAGATCTACTTTGAGGTCGCCATGAGCGACAAATTCGAGGCCCTGTGCCGGATCATCGACATGGAGTCGGAATTCTACGGACTTGTCTTCACCCGCACCAAGGTCGACGCCGACGCCGTATCCCAGCGCCTCATGGAACGCGGTTACGACGCCGACACCCTGCACGGCGACATGTCCCAGAGCCTGCGCGAGAAGATCCTGATCAAGTTCAAGAAGAAGCTGGTCACGATCCTGGTCGCCACCGACGTGGCCGCGCGCGGCATCGACGTGCACGACCTGACCCACGTCATCAATTTCGATCTGCCTCACGACCCGGAAGCCTACGTGCACCGCGTCGGCCGCACCGGCCGGGCCGGCAAGCAGGGCATCGCCATCACCTTCATCACGCCGTCCGAGTACCGCCGCCTGCAGTTCATCAGCAAGCACGCCCGCACGGACATCCGCAAGGCCAGGCTGCCCAAGGTCTCCGATGTCATCGACATGAAGAAGGGACGCATCCGTGCGGAACTGCAGGAAATCATGACCACGGAGCCGGAGCTTGAATTCATGGGCATGGCCCAGGAACTCCTCGACCAGAGCAAGCCCCGCGAAACCCTGGCCGCCCTGTTGCAGTACATGTTCCAGGAGGAGCTTGACGCCTCCAACTACAAGGAGATCGGAGACGCCTTCGTGGTGGACAAGACGGGCAAGTCCCGCCTCTTCGTGACCCAGGGCCGCAAGGATGGTCTGACGCCCAAGCGTCTGCTGACCTTCCTTGGCGACAAGTGCAACATCCCGCCCAAGAAAATCTGGGACATCCAGATCATGGAAACCTTCGCCTTTGTTTCCTTGCCCTTCCATGATGCCGAAAGGGTGCTGGCCATGTTCAACAAGGGCAAGGGCACCGAACTGGCCTTCACCAAGGCCAAGGCCCGCCCGAGCGCCCCGGCCCCCAGAAGATAACACCCGAAAATAATCCACAAAAAAAGGCCGTGCAGTGATGCATGGCCTTTTTCATTTGAAAAGCCGCGCTCCCGAAAGGGGAACGCGGCTTTTCCAGCAATCCGGCGGGAAGGCTCAAGGCCTCTAGGCCACGACGCCGTATGCCTTGGCCGGCGCGCCGCAGATCGGACACTTTTCGGTAGGCTCGCCTTCATGGATGTGACCGCAGATGCTGCAGACATAGTAGTCCACTGCCGCCAGCTCACCCATCTTTTCCGCCGCCTTGGAGTAGAGGTTTGCGTGGCATTCCTCGGCCTGATTGGCGAAAACGAAATATTTCTCGGCAGCCTTTTCGCCTTCGGCCTGGGCATCGGCGATCATGGCCGGATACATGGACTTGAATTCATGCGTTTCACCGGCCACGGCTTCCTTGAGATTTTCGGCCGTGGAACCAATGCCCTTCATGAGGCGCAAGTGCGCATGGGCGTGAATGGTCTCGGCGTGAGCCGCAGCCCGGAACAATTTGGCAACCTGCGGCAGCCCCTCTTCCTCGGCCTTCTTGGCAAAAGCCAGATACTTGCGGTTAGCCTGGGATTCTCCGGCAAAAGCCTCTTTCAAATTCTCGGTGGTCTTGCTCATTGGTATTCTCCTTGAGTGCTTTTTGTTATCAGGAATAATTCTCATCTTGCTAATAAATGCCCCTGCAAAGTGCAAGTACTTTTTTTTACAACACAAGGCCATGGCGGAAACGGACCGCCACTCGCACATTACCCCTTAATCTCCCCAATCTTCTTCAAACAATGACTCCAATCCTCCCACAATCACGGCCAGCAATCACCCGCCAGCACCTCAAGGTCCGTTGCCGTCATGGTCTTGAGGCGCGTCGGCTGTCTGACTGAGCCAGGCATCGTTTGTTGAATCGTTGCCGGGCGCACTGCCCAGAAATTTCCGCCCTGCACGCAACGATTCAACTCTACGAGGCCCGCGAAGGAGTTCCGGCGGGCCTCAAGGCCATGGCGGCAACGGGCCGCTGGCCGCACAAATCCCTAATCTCTTCAATCTTTTTAGCATTCTGACTCCACCCCTCCGCACAATCACACCAAAATTTCTTCCTTCCACCTCACATTTTGCTCTTGACGACAAAGTGAACGGTCGTTAACTAGCCCCTCCATGGCAAAGAGACTCACCACCATAATCCGTCGCGAACAGATCGCCGAAGCGGCCCTCGCACTGGTTGCCGACCAGGGTGTCGGGGCCCTCACCGCGCGCAACGTGGCCCGCGCCGTGGGCGTGACCGCGCCGGCCCTGTACAGGCATTTTCCAGGCGGCAAGGCCGACATACTGGCCAGCGTCCTGGACCTGCTCGACGACGTCAAGACCGAAGGAATCCGCCAGGCCATCAAGGAACCGGGCCCCGCACTGACCAAGCTGCGCCGCTGCTACGACCTGCACATCAGCGTGGTCGAGCGCTACCGGGCGCTACCCAACCTCGTGCTCTCGGACGCGCTGTGGAGTGACGAGAACCACCTGCGGGAGCGCCTGCTGAAGAACCATCAGCGGCACCAGTCCGAGGTGGCCGGGATCATCCGCCAGGGCCAGATTGCCGGGGAAATCCGCGACGACATCGATGCCGATGAGATCTTCGTGCAGTTTCTGGGTCAGTTCCTGACCATCGCCATCCTGTACAGCAGGCGCGGCGACATGATTGATCCCAAGACCCAGGCCGAGGCCAACTGGAAAATGTTTGTCCGAGGCGTATCCCCTTAATTTTTTTTTGCCCTTAAAGTGAACGACCGTTCACATAATATTTTCAAAACAAGAAATCCTGGAAGGACCAAATGAAGAAAATACTTATTCCCGTTGTCGTCGTGGTCGCCGTCGGCCTTGGCTATCTCGCCTGGAACAAGCCGTCGCAAGCCAACCAGCCAGCCGCAGCCCAGGTTGCTCCCGCTCCGGAAGTGGCCGTGGTCACCATGCAGGAAACAAACGTCCGTCTGACCACGGAATTGCCGGGACGCACCGCCGTATACCAGATGGCCGAGATCCGGCCGCAGGTGGGCGGCATCATCCTGAAGCGGGCCTTTGAGGAAGGGACCGAGGTCAAATCCGGCGATCTGCTCTACCAGATCGACCCTTCGACCTATGAAGTGGCCGTGGCCCGCGCCAAGGCGGCAGTGGCCAAGGCCAAGGCCGAACTGGAGCCCGCCCGGCTGAAAGCGGTGCGCTATCGTGACCTGATCCGCACCAAGGCCGTCAGCCAGCAGGACCACGACGAGGTCCAGGCCGCCCTGGCCCTGGCCGAAGCCAATGTGGCCGCGGCGCAGGCCGAGCTTGGCGCCGCGCACATCGATCTTGAGCGGACCAGGGTCCTCTCGCCCATAAGCGGCCGCATCGGTCGGTCCACCATCACCCCGGGCGCCCTGGTCACGGCCAATCAGGCCCAGGCCATGGCCACGGTGCAGCAACTCGACCCCATCTATGTGGATCTCACCCAGTCCAACGTTGAACTTTTGCGCATGAAGCACGCCCTCAAGAGCGGGGCCGTCCAGTCCGCCGGCGCAGCCGCGACAAAAGTCCGCCTGATCCTCGAAGACGGCGCAACCTATGCCCATGAGGGCATCCTGCAACTGGCCGAGGCCAGCGTGGATCAGAGCACCGGCTCCGTCACCCTGCGCGCCGTCTTCCCCAACCCCGAACGCGACCTTCTGCCGGGCATGTACGTCCGCGCCGTCGTCGAGGAGGGGGTGCTGGCCAATGCGCTGCTCATTCCGCAACAGGCCGTGGTCCGCGACGCGCATGGCAAAGCCATGGCCATGATCGTGGACGGCGAGGAAAAGGTGGCTGTCCGCCCCCTGGAACTGGACCGGGCGGTCGATGGTGACTGGGTTGTGCGCCAGGGACTGGCCGCCGGAGACCGAGTGGTCGTCGAAGGTTTGCAGAAGGCGCGCCCCGGCGTGCAGGTCCGTGTCGCAAAAGACACAATGTAAGGAGCTCTCATGGCACATTTTTTCATCAATCGCCCGGTATTCGCCTGGGTTCTGGCCATCGCCGCCATGCTTGGCGGCGTGCTGGCCATAACCGGCCTGCCCATATCCCAGTATCCGCCCATCGCTCCGCCTTCCGTGGCCATCAGCGCGACCTATCCCGGCGCCTCCGCCAAGACGCTCGAAGACGCGGTCACGCAGGTCATCGAACAGAAGATGAAGGGCATCGACAACCTGGACTACATGTCCTCGACCAGCCAGTCCTCGGGTCAGGCCGAAATCACCCTGACCTTCAAGGCCGGCACCAACCCGGACATTGCCCAGGTGCAGGTCCAGAACAAGCTGCAGCTGGCCATGTCGCTGCTGCCGCAGGAAGTGCAGGCCCAGGGCGTGCAGGTCACGAAAGCGGTCAGAAACTTCGTGCAGGTACTCGGATTCGTGTCCGAGGACGGCTCCATGGCCAGGGCCGAACTGGCCGACTATGTGGCCGCCAATGTGCTCGACGGCATGAGCCGCGTGGAAGGCGTCGGCGAGGTCACCCTGTTCGGCTCGCAGCACGCCATGCGCATCTGGCTCAACCCTGACAAATTGCACACCTACAGCCTCACGCCCGCCGACGTCGCGGCAGCCATCAAGGCCCAAAATGCCCAGATATCCGCAGGACAGCTGGGCGGACTGCCCTCTGTGGAGGAACAGCGCATCAACTTCACGGTCAGCGTTCAGGATCGCCTGCAGACTCCGGAGCAATTCCGGAACATCCTCCTGAAAGTGCATACCGACGGCTCCACGGTGCGACTGGGCGACGTGGCCAAGGTGGAACTGGGCGCCGAGAATTCGCAGATCGTCTCCCGCTTCAACGGTCAGCCCGCGGCGGCCCTAGCCATCAAGCTGGCCACCGGCGCCAACGCCCTGAAGACCGTCGAGGCCATCGCCGAATACACGGACAGCATCAGCTCGACCTTTCCGGCCGGGATGAAGGTCGTGGAAGCCTTCGACACCACGCCCTTCGTGCGCATCTCCATCGAGGAGGTGATCCGCACCCTGCTTGAAGCCGTCGTGCTGGTCTTTCTGGTCATGTACCTCTTTCTGCAGAACTTCCGGGCCACGCTCATCCCGACCATCGCCGTGCCCGTGGTTCTGCTCGGCACCTTTGGGGTGCTGGCGGCCTTTGGCTACTCCATCAACACCCTGACCATGTTCGCCATGGTCCTGGCCATCGGCCTGCTGGTGGACGACGCCATCGTCGTGGTCGAGAACGTCGAGCGCATCATGCACGAGGACGGCCTGTCGGCCAAGGACGCGACCCATCTGTCCATGACCCAGATCTCCGGGGCCCTGGTCGGCATCGCCCTGGTGCTGTCCGCCGTGTTCGTGCCCATGGCCTTCTTCGGCGGGTCCACGGGCGTCATCTACCGCCAGTTCTCCATCACCGTGGTCTCGGCCATGGTCCTCTCCGTCCTGGTGGCCCTGATCCTGACCCCGGCCCTGTGCGCCACAATGCTAAAGCCCGCAAAGCCCGGCCAGGGCAAACGCGGCTTCTTCGGCCTGTTCAACCGCGGCTTCGACCGCACGGCCAATGGGTATCAAAAGCTGGTCGGATCCATGACCCGGCGCTGGGGCCGCTCGCTGGTCCTCTATGCGCTCATCCTCGCGGCCATGATGTTCCTGTTCCAGCGCCTGCCCACGGGTTTTCTTCCCGACGAGGACCAGGGCATCCTCTTCGTGCAGGTCCAGCTGCCCATCGGCGCGACCCAGGACCGCGCCCTTGATGTGCTGGAACGCATCGAAAATCACTTCCTGGAAACCGAGAAGGACTCCGTGCAATCGCTCATGGCGGTGGCGGGCTTCAGCTTCGCCGGAAGCGGCCAGAACACGGCCATGTGCTTCGTGCGCCTCAAGGACTGGAGCGTGCGCAAAACCCCGGACATGCACGTCAAAGCCATCGCCGGACGGGCCATGGCCGCGTTCTCGCAGTACCGCGACGCGCAGGTCTTCGCCTTTTCCCCTCCTGCGGTGATGGAACTGGGCAACGCGGCCGGGTTCGACTTCGAGTTGCAGGACATGGCGGGCCTCGGCCACGAAAAGCTCACGGCCGCCCGCAACCAGCTCCTCGGCATGGCCAGACAGCATCCTGACCTGGCCATGGTCCGCCCCAACGGTCTGGATGACACGCCGCAGTACCGCATCGACATCGATTGGGACAAGGCAGGCGCCCTGGGCCTTGCCGTGTCCGATGTGACCGGCGTCATCGCCACGGCCTGGGGCAGCTCCTACGTCAACGACTTCCTGGACAAGGGCCGCGTCAAGAAGGTCATCATGCAGGGCGAGGCACCCTACCGCATGATGCCCGAGGATCTGGCCCGGTGGCATGTGCGCGGAAAATCCGGCCAGATGGTGCCCATGTCGAGCTTCGCCACGGCGCACTGGACCTCGGGCTCGCCGCGCCTGGAGCGCTACAACGGCGTTCCGGCCATGCAGATTCTCGGCGCGCCCGCTCCGGGCAAGAGCTCCGGGCAGGCCATGGCGACCATGGAGAGCCTGGCCAGTCAGTTGCCCGAAGGCATCGGCTTCTCCTGGACCGGCCTGTCCTTCCAGGAACGTCAGGCAGGCTCGCAGACCATCATGCTCTACGGTCTCTCCATCATCGTCGTATTCCTGTGCCTGGCGGCTCTTTATGAAAGCTGGAGCCTGCCCGCATCGGTCATCCTGGTCGTGCCCATCGGCGTCGTCGGAGCCCTGGCCGCCGTCAGTCTGCGCGGCCTGACCAATGACGTCTACTTCCAGGTCGGCCTGCTCACGACCATGGGCCTGGCGGCCAAAAACGCCATCCTCATCGTCGAGTTCGCCAAGAGCCTGGCCGAATCGGGCATGGATCTCATGACCGCGGTGGTCGAGGCGGCCCGGCAACGTCTGCGGCCCATCCTCATGACCTCCCTGGCCTTCGGCCTTGGCGTCCTGCCCCTGGCCCTGAACTCCGGCGCGGGTTCGGGCGGACAGAACTCCATCGGCACGGGCGTCATCGGCGGCACCATCGCCTCGACCATCATCGGCTCCCTGCTCATCCCGGTCTTCTTCGTCATCGTGGCCAAGCTGGGACTTTCCCGCAAGGAACCCAAAAAATCGACCACTCGCGCCATCATCCCCGGAGGGCACCCATGCGAAGATTGATACTCGTGATCGCGCTCGTCGCCTTGAGCGGCTGCGCCACCCTCGCTCCTGAACGGGAGCGCCCGGCCATGCCCGTGCCCGAGGCCTGGAACGCACCGGCCCAGACCGGCCCCCTGGCCGGAGTGGACGAGCTTGGCTGGCGAGACGTGTTCCCCGACTCGGCCCTGCAAAAGCTCATATCCACAGCCCTGCACCAGAACCGAAGCCTGCGTCAGGCCGTGCTGGCCATGGACAAGGCCCGCGCCCAGTTCGGCATCGCCCGCGCCGACCGTATCCCGAACATCGACGCCTCGGGCCAGAACTCGAACCAGCGTCTGCCTGCGGACCTGCACGGCGGGATCGAGGGCATTGACCGGCAGTGGAACGTGGGGCTTGGAATCTCCTCCTTCGAGCTTGACTTCTTCGGCCGGGTGAAGAGCCTTGAGGACTCGGCCCTGGAGAGCTACCTGGCCACAGAGGAAGCCCGGCGGGCCGCGCACATCAGCCTCGTGTCCCAGGTCGCAAGGGGCTATCTGACCCTGGCCGGAGACCGCGAACATCTTGCTCTGGCCCGGGAAACCCTTGAAAGCCGCCAGGCAACCCTTGATCTGACCATGGCCCAACTGGCCCACGGCATGAGCACGGAACTGGCCCGCCATCAGGCCGAGGAAGTCGTGGCCGTGGCCCAGGCCGAGGTCGCGCGCCTCACGGCCCAGGTGGCCATGGATGAAAACGCCCTGGCCGTGCTGGTCGGCGTGCCCGTCCCGGAACTCGGCCTCCCGGCCCGGGCCATAAACGACGTGGCCCTGCGCACGACGGTGGAGCCGGGACTTCCGTCGGAGCTTTTGACCAGGCGCCCGGACATCCTGGAGGCCGAACACCGCCTGTGGGCCGCGGGCGCGGAAATTGGCGCCGCACGGGCGGCCTTCTTCCCGCGCATCGGACTGACCACGACGGCCGGTTTGGCCAGCCTGGAACTGACCGACCTGTTCGATTCGGCCCAGCGGGCCTGGACCTTCGTGCCCAGCATCACCCTGCCCCTCTTTGACGCGGGCCGGAACAAGGCCAGACTTGAGGCGGCCAAGGCGGAGCAGCAGATCAGAGTCGCGCAATACGAGCAGACCATCCAGAACGCCTTTCGAGAAGTCTCCGACGCCCTGGCCAAAAACCAGGGCTACGAAGGCCAGGTCAAAGCCCAGGCCAGGCGCGCGGCAAGCGCGGAGAAGAGCCGCCTGCTGGTCGATCAGCGTTTTTCGGCGGGCCTTGAGAGCGCCTTTGCCGTGCACGACGCGGAGCGCACCCTCTTCACGGCCAGACAAAACCTGCTCGACGCCCGCCTGGCCCGGAAGCTGGCCATGGTCGAGCTTTTCACCGCGCTTGGCGGTGGCTGGCAGGAAAACGGGCTGCACGCATCGGCTCAATAGTAACCAGTTGAATTCAAAAGAAAAAGGCGGCCACTGGCCGCCTTTTTCTTTGATTGAAAACGTTACCCTCTCACGATGGGCGAAGAAATTCGAGATGGTCCTCGGCCAGGGCCAGCACGCGCCTGCGGCTGGCCGGGGAGCAGTCATGATTGGACAGATGGACAGCGGCGTACCCGCTCAAAGGGCGCAAAGCCAGGGCTGCGTGGTCCCATTCGCGCACAAGCCGCTCAGGGTCGGTGGTGCTGCTCGCTGTGCGGAAAAATCGCAGCGCGCCGACCGCCATGACCCGCGCCAGGGCGTCATGGGCTTCGCGCAGATTCCCGGCCGCGGCCAGGCATTCGTCCCGGGAGCCAAGCCCGAAAGCGTACAGCCAGAAAGCCTGCCAGTATGCGGACAGCTTCTGACCGGCCTTGGGACGGACGGAGAGCGGGATCAGATCATAGAGGCCGTCCTTGCGGCCGCTGGCCAGAATCTCGAGTCCGGGAAGCCGCAGGCCAGTCAGCTTGCCCTTGCGCCCGAGCATGGCTTCAAGGACGCGCACCACCCGCGCAGGCTTGAAGCGCCGGTGACAACGCGGAAGTTCAAAGCGGCAGCGCCAGCAGCCCACGCAATCCCCAGAACTGCGCAGCACCACGTGCCCCGGCTGGTAAGGACCTGTCTCGAAGGCGTGCACCGGTCCCATGGACAGATTGAGCACCTTGAGCCCCGACCAGGCCGCCAGATGCATGGGGCCCGTGTCGGGGGTTATCATGGCGGCCAGAGTCTGCCCGAACATGGCAAACATATCCAGCCCCAGGCTGCCGCAGGCGCTGGCCACCGGACGTGCGACGAGGCGCAGCACCTCGCGGCACAGCTCACGCTCTCCGGGCCCGCCAAGCAGGACAGGCACGAACCCCCGCCGTTCCAGTTCCCCGAGAAGCTCGACCCAAAACGCGGCACTGGGTCGTTTGTCCGATTCGCTCGCGCCGAGAAAAAGACCAATGTGACGGATGCCGTGCGGCATGTCGCGCGGCCCGGGCCAGCGGGTTTGCTCCATGATTTTGCGCGGGATCACGCCGAGGGCGTTCAGATCGGCCCAATGAAAGTGGTTGTGCCGGTTGTTGTGCGTCAGCGACGCCCGGTATTCCTGCCAGTCGCCCTCGATGCGGGTCACGCCATCCCGGATGTATCCGCCCACCAGCGCGTCACATTGCAGGCTCCCGGCCAGTTCCATGCTTTCGGCGCGGTGACTCAGATTTATGACCAGATGAAATGCCTGCCGCCGCAGCTCCCCTTCCTGCCCATGACTGAAGTAACGAACCTGCGGACTCAGGCGCACCAGCGGCACGGCAAAACTCGGCTCGGCCATGACCCAGACCGGATGACCGGGAAATGCCCGCTCCAGCCATAAAAAAAGAGGGAAGGACAGGATCAGGTCCCCCATGCGCTGCATCTGGATGACCAGGATGGGCTTCTTCACAGGCTAACCGTAGATAGAGCGCATGGTCCGGACCAGGGACTTTAAGCGCAGGTCGTAGGTGTGTTCGGCCAGAATGCGGGTACGAGCGGCCTGGACAATTCTTGCGCGCTCGCCGTCATGACTCAGGTAATGGCGCACGAGCCCGGAAATCTCGCCCGGGTCCTGATAGCAGACGATCTCCCGGCCAGGCTCGAAGAGCGCTTCCATCTGCCGCCGGTGGTCGGTGAGCAAGAATCCGCCGCAGACCGGCACGTCGAAGACGCGCTGATTGACCGCGCCCTTCATCTGCTGGCTGGTGCAGTTGAAGTTGATGCGCGTGGCCGGATAAAACCCGGGCAGGTCGGCGTAGTAGTTGAGTTCGCGATGGTAGGTCCAGCCGGGCTGCGGCAGAATCTCGTGCCAGCCCGGGTCTCCGACAAGAAGCGGCTTGAAGGGCAGCAGCTCCCGCACGCGCTCCAGGCGGTATAAAAGGGTCGCCTGCCAGGTGACCAGGGTCTCGAAGGCGAGCCGGGCGTCCACGTCCGGCAGGGCCCTGAAAGCCGCCACGTACATGGGCCGCTCCTCTTCCAGAAACCGGGCCACGGACAGGGCTCCGCTGAGCATGAAGGCGCGCCCGAGTTCCTCCAGATCGGCCAGAAGAACGGGCGGAAAATCGTAATGCCGCAGCTTGGCGCGCACCTTGTAAAGCATCGAGTTGCCGACAAAGGAGACATCGCGCGCCGGAGCCGTGTTCGGGGCGTGGGCGAAGCGGTGCGGATCGGTTGCCAGGGGCAGGTAGTGAACGCGCGAAAACCCTTGCGCCTTCAGGGACTCGATGTTGTCCACGTCCCAGGTGAAGAGCGTGACCCAATCCGAGGCCAGATTTTCGTAGACGTAGAGGATGAGGTGCGGGTTGTCGACGAACCAGGACGCCAGGGGAAGCTCCATGCGCGCCAGAAGCGCCGTCAGGATGCCCTCCTTGTCCACGCCCAGATGGTTGATGGTCAGCACGAAATCCGGACGAAAGAACAAAATTTCCGCGAGGATGGATTCGACGAATTCCTGGCTGCCCACCTCCTGACTCGGCAACTGCACCAGAGAGGTCGCGTAGCCGAGACGGGCGCAGGCGGCCTCAAGCTCGCCCATCAGAAAATAGGAGCTGGTCAAGAGCATCACGCGCGGGACCGTGGAGCGAAACTTGGGGTAGCGCGCCCGGTTCCAGAAATCGAACTTGAGGCTTATGTCCAGACGGTCTGCAAGCTCACGGTACAGGCCCGGCCTCAGACGCGCGTAGAAAGGGTCCCGGACCGGGGCGAAAGGAAGGCCGCCGTGCCGGAGCTGCCAGCGGGTCAAGCGGCTCAGGGCCACGTCTGGGTCGTCTTCGGCAACCCATAATATGCGGGGATCGTCACGCCATTTACCAGGCACTCCGGTCAGGGCGCCGATGGGCTCTTCGGCATCGACCACGGCCACCGGCCCGGAAGTCCGATCGAGCAGATTGGCCAGCCCGGCTCCGAGCCCCGCCCCCAAAAAGACCGGCAGGACCCCTTCGGCCGGAATTTCCGCCACGCGGCGCAGCTCGTTCTCACGGCCTCGCCTGCCGCCCAGATGCTGGGCGCGGCCGTCCCGCAGGATGCGCACATCCGTGGAACCGTCAGTGCCCTGCACAAGCTCGGCGGTGTAATCCATTTCGGCGACCATGGCCTCAGGCCCTGCCGTCGGCGTGGTATGGAGAAAAAAAGGTCGTGGTGACGGGGTGCATGCTGTTTCCTGTCAAAAAATGAACGCTTCGGAACATCCTAGCAACATGCCTGCCAAGAATGGTTACAAATCGTCGCTGTCGAGCCAGATCGTGACAGGGCCCCAGTTGACCAGGGACACGTCCATGTCCGCGCCGAATTCGCCTTCGGCTACCTGCGGCCATTGCCGACGCAGATCGGCTACGAAGGACTGGTACAGGGCCAAGGCGGCCCCGGGCTGGGCAGCCTTGGAAAATGAGGGGCGGCGGCCCTTTTTGACGTCGGCATAGAGGGTGAACTGCGAAACCACCAGGATGCCGCCGCCGTGATCGGCCAGGCTCGCGTTGATGGGGCCGCCCGCGTCGGGAAAAAGACGCAGGCCGAGGAGCTTCTGCATGAATTTGTTCCAGACGGGTCCGCCGACCATGTCCGGATCGTCGTTGCCGCCGAAGCCGAGCAGGACGACCATGCCCGGCCCGATCTCGCCCAAGGTGCGGTCCTGGACACGGACGCAAGCCGAACGCACCCGCTGCAGAACCGCCCGCATCAGACCGATCCTTCCGAGTAATAGGCCCTTGAGCTCGCTTTTTCCGAGACCATGACCTCGGCCAAACGGACCGGATACGAGGCCAGCAGATCCTTCATGCGCCGGAACACGAAGCGGGCCAGCAGCTCGGAAGACGGGTTCTGCTCGGCAAAATCCGGCAGGTCGTTCAGATGTTTGTGGTCGAGCTCGTCGGTCACCTCTTTCAGCAGACGCTTGAGCGCCTTGAAATCCATGAGGATGCCGAGCCTTTGGTCGAGGCTCTCCCCGACCACATCGACCTCCACCGTGAAATTGTGGCCGTGCATGTTCTCGCACTTGCCCTCGTAATGCCGCAGCTGATGCGATGAGCTGAAATCCGAGCTCACCCGAAGCCGCCATTGCCCTTGTGTCATGCACACTCCCTTTAGGTTCGGATCAATCGCCACTGTTCGAATTCCCGCCAAAATTCCGGACACGGCGCCACCATGAAATCCGGCCCGAACTGCAGGCGGCACACGTATTCCCCGCGACCAAGATCGACCTGCACCGGGGCCTGCCCCGGGTAACGCGTGACGATCTCCCCCAGCCCGGCCCAGTCGGGATCCTGTCCGTCGGCGCGCACGAAAAGGACCACCGGCTCCGTACCCGAGCCGACCACCTCCGAAAGCAGCTTGAAGGATTCGGCCAGGATCTTGGCTTTCTTGGGTCCGTCCTCGCTCTCTTCGTTCATGGAGTCGCGCTTGGCCACCACGCCGGTCATGAGCAGGGGCTCCTCACAGGCCAGCAGATCGCGGTAGGTCACGTACGGCTCGGAAAAGACGATGGCCTCGCCCGAACCGCTGAGATCCTCGATGCCGCAAAAGGCCATGCGGTCGCCCTTCTTGGTGTTGATGGTCTTCATCGAGGTGACCAGAACCGGCACCTGCACGGGCGATTTCTCGGTGAGGTCCGCGCACTGGGCCAGAGTCGGGTAGCCCAGCCGCCTGATCTCCTGGCGGAAGGGCTGCAACGGATGTCCGATGAGGAAAAACCCGAAGGCCTCCTTTTCCATACGGCACTTCTCGTCGTCCCCGAATTCCGGCAGGGCGGCCTCTTCTCCCTCGATGCCGAGCCCCGTCAGGTTGCAGGTGTTCTCCTCGACCATGCCCATGAACGAGAGCTGGCCGGAGGTTTTGCGCTTGGCCCGTTTCTGGGCCATGGCCTGGACCTTGTCCATTCCATCCAGAAGCGCCCTGCGCGAACACCCGAAGCTGTCCATGGCTCCCGACTTGACGAGGGAATCAAGCACCCTCCTGTTGACCTTGCGCAGGTTCACGCGCTGGCAGAAATCGAGCAGACTGGTGAAATCCCCGCCCTTTTCCCGCTCCTCCACGATGGACTCGACAGCCCCCTCGCCCACGCCCTTGATGCCGGATAGGCCGTAGCGAATGGACTCGCCCTCGACGGTGAACTCGTTGTAGCTGCGGTTCACGTCCGGGGGCAGAACCTCGATATCCATGTCCCGGCAGGCGCTGACATGGGCCAGGATCTTGTCGGTGTTGGACACTTCCGAGGTGACGATGGCGGCCATGAACTCTGCCGGGTAATGGGCCTTCACGTAGGCCGTCTGGTAGGAGATGACGGCATAGGCGGCACTGTGGGACTTGTTGAACCCGTAGCCTGCGAACTTCTCCATGAGGTCGAAGATGTACTCCGCCGCCTCCTGGGAAATGTTGTTCTCGCGCGCGCCGTCCAGAAAACGCACGCGCTGCTTGGCCATCTCCGCCGGGTCTTTCTTGCCCATGGCCCGACGCAGGTTGTCGCCTTCTCCGAGGGAATACTTGGCCAGGTCCGAGGCGATCTTCATGACCTGTTCCTGGTAGAGAATGACGCCGTAGGTGTCCTCCAGGATGGGGTGGACCACGGGGGCCAGTTCCTCGAATTCGTACTCGACCTTCCTCAGGCCGTGCTTGCGGCCGATGAAGTCGTCGACCATGCCCGACTCCAGGGGACCAGGCCGGTACAGGGCCAGAAGCGCGATGATGTCCTCGAAGCAGGAGGGCTTGAGGCCCCTGAGCACCCGGCGCATGCCGTCGGATTCCAGCTGGAACACGCCATCCGTCTCGCCCCGGCACAAAAGTTCGAAGGTCTGCGGGTCGTCGAGGGGCAGCTTCTCCAGAATCGGCACGGGCTTGTTGTTCTTGCGGATGAGCTTCAGGGCGTCATCGATGACGGTCAGGGTCTTGAGGCCCAGGAAGTCGAACTTGATGAGGCCGATGAGCTCGACCTTCTTCATGTCGAGCTGGGTCACGACCTCGCCGTTCTTGCCCTTGTGCAGCGGCAGATACTCGACCATGGGCTTCTGGGAGATGACGATGCCGGCGGCGTGGATGGACGAGTGTCGGGCCAGACCCTCAAGACGGCGGGCCACGTCGTAGAGCTTGCGGTACTGCGGGTCGCTGTCGATGAGCTTGCGCAGCTCCGGCTCCTCGTCCAGAGCCTTGGTCAGGGTCATCTTGAGGTCGTCGGGGATGAGCTTGGCGATGCGGTCGGCGTCCTTCAGGCTGACATCAAGGGCCCTGGCCACGTCGCGAATGGCGCCCTTGGCCTTCATGGTCCCGAAGGCCACGATCTGGGCCACGTGATCGGCTCCATACTTTTCCGAAACGTAGCGAATGACCTCGTCACGCCGATTGTAGCAGAAATCCACGTCGATATCAGGCATGGACGCACGTTCCACATTCAAAAAGCGCTCGAAGAAGAGCGCGTAGCGAATGGGATCGAGGTCCGTGATCCTGAGCGCGTACGAGACCAGCGATCCGGCGGCCGAACCTCGGCCGGGTCCGACGGGGATGTTCTTCGATTTCGCCCAGTTGATGAAGTCCTGCACGATCAGGAAGTAGGCCGGAAAACCCTTCTCGATGATGACGCTGAGTTCGAGTTCGAGGCGATCGCGATAAGCGGCCTCGTCCACTTCGTAGGGCAGGGCGGCGATGCGCTCCTTCAGCCCCTCTTCGGACAGTCGGCGAAACTCGTCGTCCAGGGTCGAGCCCTCAGGAACGTCGTAGACCGGAAAGAAATGCTGCTTGAGCTTCAGCTCCACCTCGCACATGTCCGCGATGCGGCCCGCGTTTTCCACGGCCTCGGGACAATGGGCGAAGGCGGCCTCCATCTCCTCGGGGGCCTTGTAGTAAAATTCGTTGGTATCGAAGCGGAGCCGCTGCTTTTCCGAGGCGATCTTGCCCGTGCCCACGCACAGGAGGATGTCGTGGGCCTCGTAGTCGTCCTTGTTCAGGTAGTGGCAGTCGTTGGTGGCGACCAGCGGCAGGCCGGTCTCCTTGGCCAGTTCCATGAGCCTGTCGTTGACGACCTCCTGCTCTTTCAAGCCATTGGACTGCAACTCCAGATAAAACCGGTCCGGAAAAATCTCCATGTATTCGCGCGCCTTCAGGATGGCGCTGTCGAAGGTCCCGTGGCGCAGGGCATAGGGAACTTCACCCTGCAGGCAGGCGGACAGACAGACGATGCCCTCGGAATGGGCGCGCAGCAGCTTCTTGTCCACGCGCGGCTTGTAATAGAAGCCCTGCAGAAAACCGGCGGACACGATCTTGACCAGATTGTGGTAGCCGACCAGATTCTGGGCCAGAAGCACCAGATGAAAGCGCTTCTTGTTCTCCCGCTCGAACATGTCGTCGGCGACGTAGACTTCGCTGCCGATGATGGGCTTTATGCCGTGCTTCTTGGCTTCGAGATAAAAGGGCACGGAACCGAAGAGATTGCCGTGATCGGTGATGGCGGCCGAGGAAAAGCCGAAATCAACGGCCCGGGCGCACAGGTCCCGTAGGCGAATGGCGCCGTCCAGGAGGCTGTACTCGGAATGGCAATGCAGATGGGTAAAACCGCTCATGATGCTCTCGGGAAAAAGGGAATTCCAAAAATCGGGGAAATGGAGACTAGAAAAGGCGCGGCTGAATTGCAAGCCGCGCTTCAAAGCAGAACGCCCGGACAGGCCGGGCGTTCTGGAATTGCGTCGGAATCAGAGAATCACATGGAAGCCCCGACCAGCTTGATCAGGCGCAGCAACTGGTTGGTGAAACCGGCCTCGTTGTCGTACCAGACGATGATCTTGACCATGGTTCCGTTCATGACCGAGGTGCACAGGCCATCGACCACGCCGCCGTAGATGCTGCCGACGTAGTCCATGGAAACGAGCGGCACTTCCGTGTAGCCCATGGCTCCGCCCTCGGGACCGCTGGCCGCGGCCTTCAGGACCGCGTTGACCTCGGCCACCGTGGTCGGCTTCTCCACTTCCACGACCAGGTCCACCAGGGACACGTTGGGCGTGGGCACGCGCACGGCCATGCCGTCGAGCTTGCCTGCCAGGGCCGGGATGACCATGCTCACGGCCTTGGCCGCGCCCGTGGTCGTGGGCAGCATGTTCATGGCACCGGCGCGGCCGCGGCGAATGTCCTTGTGCGTTCCGTCGAGCATGCGCTGGCTCATGGTGTAGGAGTGGATGGTGGTCATGAGTCCGTGCCTGATGCCGAAATTGTCGTCCAGAGCCTTGGCTGCCGGAGCCAGGCAATTGGTGGTGCAGGAGGCGTTGGAAATGATCCTGTGTTCTGCCGGATTGTAGAGGCCGTCGTTAACGCCCATGACCACGGTCAGGTCGGTGTTCTTGCCGGGGGCGGAGATGAGCACCTTTTTGGCGCCGGCGGCCAGATGCTTCTCGCAGCTTTCACGGTCCGTGAACTTGCCCGTGGACTCGACGAGGATATCGATGCCCTTCCAGTCCCAGGCGTCCGGGGCATTGCGGGTAACCAGCACCTGCTTGCCGTTCAGCAGAAAACCCTGCTCGTTGGGCTCGACATCACCGGCAAAGGTGCCGTGAACCGAGTCGTATTTGAGCAGGTATGCAAGGGATTCATTGTCGCCACGGGCGTTGACGCAGACCAGTTGAACATCCTGGTTCCCGGCCATGATGCGGGCAAGGTAGCGTCCGATGCGACCGAAACCATTGAGTGCAATTTTGACAGCCATATTCTTTTCCTCTTCCGCTTAAATTTTATTTGATGAACCCAGAACGTTCCTGATCTTGTGCGCCACCATGTCCCGCACCGCATCCCTGGCCACCAGCAGGTACTGACGCGGATCGAAATGTGACGGATTTTCGGCCAGATACTTGCGGATGGTGGCGGTCATGGCCAGACGGATATCGGTGTCGATGTTGATCTTGCACACGGCCGAGGCGGCCGCCTTGCGCAGCAGATCTTCGGGCACGCCCTTGGCTCCGGCGATCTTGGCGCCATACTGGTTGGCCATGTCCACAAATTCCTGGGGCACGGACGAGGCGCCGTGCAGCACGATGGGATAGCCGGGCAGCAGGGCCTTGATCTTCTCCAGGCGGTCAAAGTCGAGCTTGGCCTCGCCCGCGAACTTGTAGGCCCCGTGGCTGGTGCCGATGGCGATGGCCAGGGAATCGCAACCCGTGCGGCCGACAAACTCGGCGGCCTGGTCAGGGTTAGTGTACACGCTGTGCTCCACGTCCACGTCGTCCTCGACGCCAGCCAGCTGTCCAAGCTCCGCCTCGACCCACACGCCGCGATCGTGGGCGTAGGCCACGACCTGCTTGGTCAGGGCAATATTTTCCTCGAAGGACAGGTGCGAGCCGTCGATCATGACGGAGGTGAAGCCGCCGTCGATGACTTCCTTGCAGATCTCGAAATTCTGGCCGTGGTCGAGGTGCAGGCAGACCGGCAGATCATTCTCGGCCAGGGCGGCTTCCATGAGCTTGATGATGTACCCCTGGCCGGCATAGCGGCGGGCGCCGGCGGAAACCTGCAGGATGAGGGGGGATTTTTCGAGGTTTCCGGCCTCCATGATACCCTGGATGATTTCCATGTTGTTCACGTTGAAACCACCGATGGCGAAACCTTCGGCGTAACCTCGGGCAAACATTTCCTTGGGTGTGGTCAGGGGCATGATCGTCTCCTTGAAAGGCGGTTATTCGTTCTTGGCCAGATGCCGGGTCAACGCTTCCAGATATCCGGCATGAGTCAGATCAAAAGTCAACGGAGTCGCGGTTATGTAACCTCGGCTCAGATATCCCCGATCCGATTCGGGCTCCACATTTTCCGGCGGGATGACCCCGCACAGCCAGTAGTAGGGATTGCCCCGGGGGTCGTTTCTCTCGTCGTACCAGTCCCGGTAGGTGGACGAAGTCTGGCTGCAGACCTTGAGCCCCTTGGCGTTTTCAAACGGTCCGGCGGGAAAGTTCAGATTCAGCACGCAGTGCCGGGGAAAGGATGACCAGAAATCCCCGTCAAGCATCCGCACCGCGTATTCGGCCTGGGCGGAGAGCTCTTCAGGATGAAAATCGTCCACGGACACGGCCATGGCCGGGATGCCCGCCAAAGCGCCTTCGGTGGCCGCGGACACCGTGCCCGAATAGAGCACGTCCACGCCTACGTTGGCGCCCGAGTTGATTCCCGACACGATCATGTCCGGTCGTTTGGGCAAAAGGTGGCTGAGAGCCAGCTTGACGCAATCCGCCGGTGTGCCGGAAATGCCAAGGCCGGAAAACCCTGTTTCCTCCACCTGCTTGACCCTCAGTGGAGAAAACAGGGTCACCGAATGCCCCACCGCGCTCTGCTCGGTCATGGGTGCAGCCACGTGCACCCTGTGTCCGGCCTTGATCAAGGCGCCGTAAAGGGCGCGCAGTCCTACTGCTCTGATTCCATCGTCATTGGTGAGAAGAATGTCCATTTTTCGGGTGCGTCCGGATAAAGTTTCTTGGCCTGACTGTGCCCTAGGGTCAGAGCCTTGACGTTCACGTCCAGGATCTTGGCCGGCAGGACCGATGCCAGGGCCTTTTTCACGTTGGCGAAATTCATGAACGGCAGAAAATGACTCAGCGCCCCAAGGCAGATGATGTTGGTCGTCTGAGGCATGCCGATCCTGTCCCGGGCCATGTTCGTGAACGGCAGGCCCCAATATATGTTGGAGGGGGTCTGTGTCACGAGCGATGTATCGACCAACAGGAAGCCGGTCGGCTTCAGGTTGCGAAAATACAGGTTGCAGGCCTCCTGACTGAGAGCCACGAGCATGTCAAGATTCACGGGCTTTGGATAGCTGATTCTGTGTGAACTTATGACCAGATCGGCCCGGCTCGCTCCGCCCCGGGCCTCGGGGCCGTAACTCTGGGTCTGCGTGACGTAAAAGCCGTGGTCGATGGCCAGCACCTGGCCCATGATCTTGCCCAGGGTCAGGATACCCTGGCCGCCCGTTCCGGAAAGCCGTATCTCAAATCGATTCAGTTCGTGCTGCTTAGGCATTTCGCTGCTCCTGAAGCTTGTTGCGCAGTTCCTCATAACGCACTTCCAGACCCTGCCGCATCTCGTCCCTGAACACGCCTATGGGCGTGAATTTGGGTTTCTCTTCCGGAGCGAGCTGGGCATAACGATCAAGTTTGACGGTGTTTTTCTTATACCACTGGTACATGTCCACCACGGTCTTGAACTTGTTCTTGCGACCATACTGGGTATGGCAGGGAGTCAGGATCTCGACCAGGTTAAAACCCGGTTTCTCCAGGGCGTCGGAGATGAGGCCGTCGAGCATGTTGGCGTGCAGGACCGTGCCGCGGGCCACGTAACTGGCGCCGCTGGCCATGGCCATGTCCACGATGTCGAAGCTGCGTTCGAGCTGGCCGAAAGGAGACGTCGCGGAGACGGTCCCCTCGGGGCTGGTCGGCGATGCCTGGCCGCCGGTCATGCCGTAGATGTTGTTGTTGAGCACCAGCGCCGTCAGACCGATGTTGCGCCTGGCGGCGTGGATGAGATGGTTGCCGCCGATGGACATGGCGTCGCCATCGCCCATGACCACGATGACCTTGAGCGCCGGGTTGGCCATCTTGATGCCCGTGGCGAAAGTCAGGGCCCGGCCGTGAGTGGTATGCACGGTATTGAAGTCCACGTACACGGCCATGCGCCCGGAGCAGCCGATGCCGGCCACGAGCACGACATCGTCCTTGGCGTAGCCCAGGCGATGCACGCTGCGGATGAGGGAGCCGAGCACGATACCGTGGCCGCAGCCCGCGCAGTAGACATGGGGAAACTTCTTGTTATGCCTGAGATAGTCGTGAATGAGTTGTGTTACCTGTGCCATGGTCACGCCTGCATGATATTTTTGAAGATTTCCGAGGGAGTGATGATCTGGCCGTCAACGCGGTTGTTGGTAATGATGTGGGTCAGGCCGTTGTTGACCCGCTTCACCTCGCGCGAGATCTGCCCCATGTTCATCTCGGGCACGATGAGCGCCTTGCACTGCCGTGCCAGGGCCTGCACCGCCGTCTTGGGGAAGGGGAAAAGGGTCTTGAGCTTCAGGAGTCCGGCCTTGACCCCGCGTTCGCGGGCCATGTGCACGGCAAGTTCGGCCGAACGGGCCACGCAACCGTACGCCAGAACGACCACTTCCGCATCCTCGCAGTTGACCTCGTCGAAAAGCTGGATGTCGTAGAAGAACTGGTCGATCTTGCGGAACTGCCGATGCATCAGCGCCTTGACCTCGTCGGGCTTTGAGGTCGGAAATCCGTTCTGGTCATGGGTCAGGCCCGTGACATGGAAGCGGTATCCGGAGCCAAGGGGCGGCAGGGCCGGAACCCCGCGCATGGTCTCCTCGTAGGAAACGTACCACTCCGGCGGCATGGACGGGGTCACGCGGGCCAGGATCTCAAAATCCTCGGGGCCGGGAATGGAGATCTTTTCCCGGGTGTGGGCCGTGATCTCGTCGAGAAGCAGGATGACGGGCGTGCGGTATTTTTCGGCGAAATTGAAGGCCACGACGGTCATTTCCAGACATTCCTGCACGTCGCTGGCCGAAAGGACGATGATGGGATGGTCTCCGTGACAGCCCCAGCGGGCCTGCTGCACATCGCCCTGGGCCGGACTGGTGGGCAGACCGGTGCTTGGCCCCCCGCGCATGACGTTGACCACGACCAGAGGCACCTCGGTCATGCACGCGTAGCCAAGATTCTCCTGCATGAGGGAGAAGCCAGGGCCGGAAGTCGCGGTCATGGCCTTGCGACCGGCCAGGGACGCGCCGATGATGGCGCCCATGCTGGCGATCTCGTCCTCCATCTGGATGAACACCCCATCCTTGACCAGGGGCAGCCTTGCGGACATGACCTCGGCGATTTCCGTGGACGGGGTTATGGGGTAGCCCGCATAGAAGTTGCAGCCTGCCAGGAGTGCGCCTTCGACCACCGCTTCGTTGCCGAGGGCGAATATTTCCGTTTTCTTACGCTTTTTTGTCGCCATGTTCGTCTTCCCGGTTAGGTGTTCCAACATTCTCCTCCGGACCCGGGTCGGTGCCCGCGGACGGGTCCAAAGGCCCGCCCTTGGAGGCATCGAACGCATCGGTCTTCCTGCGGCTGATCTCCCTGGGGGTAACGGAGATAGCGAAATCCGGGCAATGCAGCTCACAGAATCCGCAATTCACGCAGTCTTCCTCTCGCACCACATGTGCCTTGCCGTCCGGCCAGAGTTCGAGCACCTTGGACGGGCAAAAAGCCGCGCATATCCCGCAGCCCTTACACCAATCCGGATAAATCGTCACCTTTGCTTGACCTTTCTTTTTGGACATAACCGCTCGATAAAGTGTTGGGGTTTCTTTCGTGGGTATGAAAAAAGGACACGCCCCGCCAATTCTGGTCGTCAATCCGGCCGGATACGTCCGGCCTCTTGCCAAAGCTGAAAACTTGCCTGTAGACGAAGTGGGAAACGAGCACGCGAAAGTCATTTGAATATTGTGCAACTGCCCAATTATCTTAGAAAATATCGACCTCGCCTTCGTTTGCGCCATTACCTCATGCATGCAGGAATAGCAACTTAATGAAGCACAAAAAAACATACGTACGCGATTTGGCTGAAGGAAATTCGATTTCCGAAGTGTTTGCCCTGTCCAAGGCCCAGCGCAAGGAAGCCAAGAACGGCCCCTACTGGCAACTGACCCTGACCGACCGCACCGGCAATATCGAGGCCAGGATCTGGTACCCCCAGAGCCAGCAATTCGAAGCCTTGCAGGCGGAACAATTCGTGGCCGTGAACGGGCAGGTGGCCTCTTTCAAGGACCAGTTGCAGATGAACATAAACGACATGGCCGTCATCGATCCGCGTGAAGCGGGCCTGGACCTGACCGACTTTCTACCGTCCTCCGCCATTCCTCCCGAGGACCTTCTTCGTGAAATGGAAGAATTCCTCGGCGCCGAACTGACTTTCAAACCATGGAAGGCCCTGTGCAGGAGCGTGCTGCACGACGATCATATCCGCGCATCCCTCTTGAGCGCGCCCGGAGCCAAGTCCATCCATCACGCCTATGCCGGAGGGCTCCTTGAGCACACCCTGGCCATCATGCGCATCTGCAGCGCCCTGTCCCGGCTCTATCCGGGAATCGACAGGGAAATCCTGCTCGTGGCCGCCCTTTTCCACGATCTGGGCAAGGCCTTCGAGCTCTCGCATGGCATAAGCCGCGAATACACCGATGCCGGACGCTTGCTGGGACACATCCAGATCGGGCTGGAGGTCCTGGAGCCTTTTCTGCGCAAGACCAAGGACCTGCCTGAAGAACTGTCCATGCACCTCAAGCACCTCATCGTCGCCCATCATGGCGAACTGGCCTTCGGTTCACCCTGCCTGCCCCAGACCGCCGAGGCCTTCATCCTGCACTACGCGGACAATCTGGACGCCAAGATCAACACCGTTCACGGAGCCCTGACCGCACCCGACGGCGAGGAAATCGGCGGCTGGAGCGAATACCACCGCACTCTTGGCCGCTACCTTTACCAGCCCATGCGCACGCCGGTCGCGACCACGGCGCCGGAACCGCAGCCCAAAACGCCCAAAAAGGCGACGCCCAAATCCGAGGAATCGCCCCTTTTAAAAGCCATGGGCATCACTCCAACATCCGGCAACCAGTAGGGAGGAAGCATGTTTCTTACTTTTGAAGGCATGGAGGGCTGCGGAAAATCCACGCAGTGCAAAAAGCTCATCGAACATTTCGTGCGGCAGGGACACGATGTACTGCACACTCTTGAACCCGGCGGCAGTCGTCTGGGCAAGGAACTCAGGCGCATTCTGCTCGATCCCAAGAACAGCGACCTGTCTTCAACCAGCGAGCTTTTCCTGTATCTGGCCGACCGCGCCCAGCACGTCTCCTCGGTCATCCGGCCAGCCATGGAAGACGGCAGGACCGTGATCTGCGACCGCTTCGCCGACTCCACCGTGGTCTATCAGGGCTACGGACGCGGCCTTGACCCGAGCCTTCTGCATCACCTGAACGACGTGGCCGTGCAAGGACTCTGGCCGGACATGACGATCCTTCTGGACGTGGAGCCGGAGATCGGCCTGAAGCGCGCCCTGACCCGCAACATGCTGGACAACAAGACCGCCACCGAGGGCCGTTTCGAAGCCGAGAGCATGGCCTTTCACACCCGCATCCGCGAAGGCTATCTGACCTGGGCCGCACTGCACCGGGGCCGCTTCCTGGTCGTGGACGCGGGCCGCAATCCGGACGCCGTGTTCGAGTCCATCCTGCGCGGACTGGAGGAGAAAGGCCTTGGCTAAGCCGGAAGTGACAGGCCTGATCCTGACCCTGAACGGGGCAAGACATCTCGACGCATGCCTCGCGTCCCTGGATTTCTGCGACCGGATCCTGGTCGTTGACTCCGGCAGCACGGACGCAACGGCGGACATCGCCGCCGCCCACGGAGCCCAGGTGCTGGTCAACCCTTGGCCCGGGCCCAAAAAGCAATTCGAGCTCGCCTTCGAACACATCGCCACGCCCTGGGTGGTCTCCCTGGACCAGGACGAGATCCTGTCCGATGAGCTGCGGGCGTCCGTTATCCAGGCGCTCCGGGACCCTGCGGACATGAGCGCCTTTCTCTGCCCACGCACGTCCTACTATTTCGACCGCTTCCTGCGCCACAGCGGCTGGTATCCGGACCTGCTGCCCCGCGTCTTCAAGCTGGCCGACACGGGCGTGCATGTCTCCGGGCCGCACTACGGGTTTGAAACAAAAGGGAAGACCCGGCGCCTGGCCGGAGACATCATCCACTATCCCTACGAAAACCTGAAGCAGCATGTGGAAAAGATAAACTACTACACGCAGATCGCCGCAGAAGAAATGCACGCCAAGGGCAAGCGGGCGGGCGTGGCCACGGCGATCGGCCACGGGCTGGCCAGGTTCATGAAGATCTATTTCTTCAGGCGGGGATTTCTGGACGGCAAGGCCGGATTCGTGCTGGCGGTCAACTCGTTTTTCTACGCCTTCCAGAAGTATATCCGGCTGGCGGAGCTTGGCGGTAAAAAAACAGAATAATACCGTATTGTTAAATCATTCAACACCATGACCCGGGTCCGGCGCAAGCGTGTGAGCTGCGCGCCGGTTCACCCGATGCCGTGGGGTCTGGCCATATCCAGAGGCCGGACCAGGCTGTCGAAGGCGTCCCCGTCCAGATAACCGAGCGCAAGACAAGCCTCCTTCAGGGTTGTGCCCTCCACATGCGCCTTGTGCGCCACCTCGGCGGCCTTGTCGTAGCCCATGACCGGTGAGAGGGCCGTGACCAGCATGAGCGAATTCCCGACATGTCTGGCAATGACCGTCTCGTCGGGCGCAAGGCCAGCCAGCGCGTAGACGGTGAAGCTCGCGCAGGCATCGGTCAAAAGGCGCATGCTCGTCAGCAGGTTGAAGATCATGACGGGCTTGAATACATTAAGCTCGAAATTGCCCTGGGAGCCGGCCATGCCCACCGCCACGTCCAGCCCCATGACCTGCACACAGACCATGGTCATGGCCTCGGACTGGGTCGGGTTGACCTTGCCGGGCATTATGGACGAGCCGGGCTCGTTGGCAGGCAGGATCAGCTCGCCCAGCCCCGCGCGCGGACCCGAGGCCAGCCAGCGGATGTCGTTGGCGATCTTCATCAGCGAACCGGCCAGAGTTTTCAGGGCTCCCGAAGTCATGACCACCGCGTCGTGGGCCGAGAGGGCCGCGAAGAAATTCGGGGCGGGCACGAAGGGCAGCCCCGTCAGCCCGGCAATCCCGGCCGTGGCCACACGGGCGAAATCCGGGTGCGCGCCCAGGCCCGTGCCCACCGCCGTCCCGCCCAGCGCCAGCCGATACAGATGCGGCAGGCAGCCGCGCAGCCGCTCCAGATTGTCCTCCAGCAGGGCCGCGTACCCCGAAAACTCCTGACCGAGGGTCATGGGCACGGCGTCCTGCAGATGGGTGCGCCCGATCTTGACGATGCCGTCCCACTCCCTGGCCTTGCGCTCCAGCTCGCCATGCATGGCCGTCACGGCTGGAATCACCTCGCCCGTGAGCATGAGGGCCGACGCGATGTGCATAGCCGCCGGGAAGGTGTCGTTGGATGACTGGGACATGTTGACGTGATCGTTGGGATGCACTGGCGTCTTGCTGCCAAGCGTCCCGCCGAGCAGCTCGATGGCCCGGTTCGCGACGACCTCGTTCACGTTCATGTTGGTCTGGGTGCCGCTGCCCGTCTGCCAGACATGCAGGGGAAAATTCCCGGCCAGTTTCCCGTCCACGACCTCACGGCAGGCCGCCATGATTGGTTCGGCCAGGCGAAGGGGCAACTTGCCAAGCTCCATATTGGCCTGCGCCGAGGCAAGCTTCAGGATGCCCAAGGCGTGAATGATCTCCCCTGGCATGAGGTCACCGCCAATGCGGAAGTACTTCAGGGAGCGCTGGGTCTGCGCGCCCCAATAGCGATCCTCCGGCACCTCGATTGGCCCCATGCTGTCGGTCTCGATACGCGTTTTCACCATGCGCCCTTCCCCCTTTGCGAAGTTCAGATTTTCTTGATCACGTTCTGAAGCGGCTTCTTGTTCGGCCCCTGGGTCGGCCGCACGGGATGACCCACGGGAATGACGGCCATGAACTCCCCCTTGGGCTCCTGCAGAAAGGTCAGAATCTCGTCCTTGATCAGGTACAGGATGCCAAGCCACACCGCTCCAAGCCCCATGGACGTAGCGGCCAGAAGCAGATTTTCCACGGCCGCGGCCGAGCTCTGGATCTCCATGGTGCGGAAGAAGTCAAAACCCATCTCCCGATCGACATGAAAAAGCTCCGTACCATGACTTATCAGGTCGCCGGTGTTGATCACGGCGATGGTCACCGGAGCCGAGGCGATGCTGCGTGCGGCCATGCGCAAGAGCGACGAGGCCGGTTTCTGGAATGTCTTGGATGCCGAAGAGACCAGCTCGGCCAGATTGCTCCTCGCCTCCCCTTCCAGGATGACGAACTTCCAGGACTGACGGTTGTGCGCCGAAGGAGCCTGATTGGCGGCGTCGAGCATGGCCATGACCATGTCCTCGGACAGGTCGCGCGGCGCGAACTGACGGATGCTGTGCCGTGCGTGGATGGTGGCCAGAGTTTCATTGTGGCTATGATTCATGTACTCGTCCTTTGTTTAACGGATCGCAAGGCGGATTGACTTTGGCATGACACCGGCGCACAAGCGGTGGCCGGGTACGCCGCCCTTCACTTCAAATTCACTAGCTCCAACATGGCACGCAAGACAACCACTTCCAGCCCCCGGCGCGCCCAGCCGCGCACAGCCGCAAAGAAGCACGCCGCATCAGGGGGGGCGCTTCGCCGCGTCCTGCAAGTCGCCGGCTGGATTCTGCCGGGAATCGTGGCCGTCATCCTGATCCTGCGCTTCGTGCCGCCGCCCACCAGCGCCTTCATAATCACCAGCCAGGTGGAACGGATGCTGGGCATGGCCTCCGGTCCCGCCGTAATGCATGAATGGACGCCCATGCGGCGCATCCCGAGGCACATGGCGCTGGCCGTGGTGGCGGCGGAAGATCAGAACTTCCCGAACCATTTCGGCTTCGACGTCGATGCCATCGCGCGGGCCGTGGAGCACAACAAAAAAAGTCAGGGAGTCCGTGGGGCGAGCACCATCTCCCAGCAGACGGCCAAAAACCTTTTTCTGTGGTCCGGGCGCAGCTATGTCCGCAAGGCCCTGGAAGCAGGCCTCACGGTGCTGATCGAACTTCTCTGGTCCAAGGATAGAATTCTGGAAGTGTATCTGAACATCGCCGAATTCGGTGACGGCACCTACGGCGTGGGAGCCGCGGCCAAACGGTTCTTCGGCAAGACTCCGGCCGGACTGACCACCCGCGAGGCCGCGCTTCTGGCCTCGGTGCTCCCGAATCCAAAAAGATTTTCGGCGGCCCGCCCGTCTTCCTATCTACGGCAAAGGGCGCAATGGGTGCAAACCCAGATGAAGCAGCTCGGACCAAACCACATAGACTGGCGCTAGACGCCACAGAGGTCACTCATGTCCTCCATCCGTTCCGCCAAGGGGAAAGCAGCATGAACCCGGGGATTCTCGCCGCCATCGGAGCCTACGCCAGCTGGGGCATGCTGCCCATCTACTGGAAGCTTCTGGGCCACGTGCCCACAGCCCAGCTACTCTGCCATCGCATCACCTGGTCCTTCGTGGTCCTGGCTATCTTTCTGGTCTTGACCCGGCGCATCGCCAGATTACGCAGCAGCCTGTGCCCTTCGGTGTGGGGCAGCTATGTCCTGGCCAGCCTGCTCATTGGCGTGAACTGGTTCATCTATGTCTGGAGCGTCAACGCGGGCTATATCGTGGAGGCGAGCCTTGGGTATTTCATAAATCCGCTGCTCTCGGTGCTGCTTGGCGTCTTCTTCATGCGCGAGAGGCTGCGGCCCCTGCAATGGGCCCCCCTGGGACTGGCCGCGGCGGGCGTGATCTACCTGACCTTCGATTACGGCCGCCTGCCCTGGATCGCCTTGACCCTGGCCGTGACCTTCAGCCTCTACGGGCTGGTCAAAAAAAAGGCGCCGCTCGGCGCTTTTGAAGGCCTGACCCTGGAGACGGGCCTGCTCCTCGCCCCCGCCCTGGCCTGGCTTGGCTGGAGCGAACTCTCGGGCGTGGGCGCGTTCCTGCATGCAGGCGTCGGCTCGGACCTGCTGCTCATGGGCGCGGGCGTGGTCACCACCGCGCCCCTGGTCATGTTCGCAGCCGCCGCGCATCGCATCCCGCTGTCCATGATCGGCATCCTGCAATACATCGCACCGACCATCCAGTTCCTGATCGGCGTCTTCATGTACCACGAACCCTTCTCCCGCACCCAGTTCACGGGATTCAGCATGGTCTGGCTGGCGGTGCTGCTGTTCTGGCTGGAGCGCTGGTGGATAGGCCATGCAACCCGTCCACCCAAGCAATAATCGAGTATCTGATTTGCCCCTTTAATCCAGGCAGCTCTTCATGTATGTCAGCATCTTTCGCAGTCCGACATGCAATGGTGTGCCAGGGGACCAATCCAATTCGTTTTTTGCAAGAGTGATATCAAGAACGTTGACAGGTACGTCAAAAGGCCTCGCGGGAAAATAGTGACAGGCAATTCGCTGCTCAAGCAGTTCGCCGATCATATGAATCAGATCATTCAGACTATATCCACGACCGCTACCGACGTTGAATATTCTTTGATCTCCTTCATAATTCATGGTCTTGATCGCAGCATCTATGGCATCACCAATGTAAATGTAGTCTCGTATGACTGATCCATCACCCCAAATTTCCAGAACATCTCCTTTCAACGCTTTATTCAAAAAAACCGGAATAACACCTTGCCCTGAATGAACTGGCTGGTATTCCCCATAGGGATTTGCCATCCGCAAAACGCGATAGTCAAGATTATGAAGATAGCGATATAAAAGTAAATATTTTTCAATGGAAAGTTTACCGACTCCATAAGCACAGATTGGATCTGTGGGATGATTTTCGGATATCGGAATTTGCTTAGGGATACCGTAGACTGTTCCTCCGGATGAGATAAAAACAATCTTCGGCGGCCTCTTAATCTTAATAACGCTGTCAAGAAGATGCAGGGTACTCGCTACATTTTCCTTCAGGTCGAGGACGGGATCGTCATTGGAGCTTTTTGGCAACGTCGTGCTGACAAGATGGAAGATGACCTCTACCCCATCCAGGACAGAAGCCGTCTCCACCGGATTGGTGAAATCTCCAGGCAACCACTCGACGCCAGCGATATCGGGCCAATTTCCGGAGCAAGGCGGCTTGTTGAAAGCACGCACTCGATGCCCCTGGCGGACCAAACGCGAACAAAGGTGTTTGCCGATAAAACCGGCGCCACCAAAAACCAGGATATCCATTCAATGCTCCCCTCAACGGCACGGACCAGCTAAAATCACAAAACCCTTGCACCAAGCCCCCCATCCCGGCGTGGACGGCGGGGCGATTAATCTTTATAGCATCCCAATCAAAGAGACGGCCAAGGGCTATCGCAACGCCCACGACATAGCAAGGAGGATCCATGCCTGACAAAGCCATCACACTCTACGCCTTAAGCACCTGCATTCATTGCAAGAAAACCAAAGAATACCTCGACGACTGCGGCGCCAAATACGACTGCGTCTTTGTCGACAAGCTCGAAGGCGATGAGCGCAAGCAGATCATCGAAGCCATCAAGAAAATCAATCCCAAGCTGTCCTTTCCGACCCTGCTCGTGGACGAGGAAGCCATTGTCGGGTTCAAACAGGATCAGATCAAAGAAGCGCTGGAGAGATGATGACTCCCGAAGAACTTTACGAAAAACTGCGGCCCCTGCAGGAAGCCAAAGGCTATTTCTTCAACAAGGACAAGGCGTTTGTTCTTGACCTCATGGAAAGTCTGCTGATCAACCGCGAACGATATGGCTACATGGCCTGCCCCTGCCGCCTGGCTTCGGGCAAGCGCGAACTGGATCAGGACATTCTCTGCCCCTGCGTGTACCGCGAACCCGATGTGGCCGAATTCGGAGCCTGTTACTGCGGGCTTTACGTTTCCAAGGAATGGAACGAAGGAAGCATCCCCCAGGAAACCGTTCCCGAACGGCGCGATCCTGAGAAACTGATGGCGGGCCTTCTTTTCGAAGAATGATCGAGATCGGCTGACGCTGTTTCCGATGCGCCAGCCCCGGAGCAAGCCATGCGAGACCAGGTCGAAAAGGCGCTCGATACCGTGCGCCCAATTCTGCAGGCCGACGGCGGCTACGTTGAACTGGTGGACATTCTGCCCAGCGGCATCGTGCAGGTGCGCATGACCGGAGCCTGCAAGGGCTGCCCCATGTCGCAAATGACGCTCAAGAGCAGCATCGAACGCGCCGTCAAGAAGATGGTCCCCGGCGTCAAGGCCGTCGAAGCCGTCTAGCCGGACCAGGCCGTCCGACCGGAAAAAATCCGGCCGCATATTTCAAACGCAACACTCATCCCACACCGCCAGGCCGAAAGGTCCGGGTGCGGGACCAGCCGGCGTTTTTTCGCCGTTTTTTTTGGAAGAGCAACATGACTCAAATAGTGACCCGTTTTCCCCCCAGTCCCACGGGGTATCTGCATATCGGAGGCGCCCGCACGGCGCTTTTCAATTATCTGTACGCCCGCCAGAACGGCGGCAAGTTCATCCTGCGCATCGAGGACACGGACCAGGCCCGCTCGACCCAGGAAATGACCGACGCCATCATTGACGCCATGCATTGGCTGGGCCTTGATTTCGACGAAGGCCCCTATTTTCAGAGCGAGCGCGGCGACCTCTACAACAGCTACGTGGACAAGCTCGTGGAAACGGGCAAGGCCTACTACTGCTCCTGTACGCCCGAAGAAGTTGAAGAGATGCGCGAGACGGCCCGCGCCGCGGGACTCAAACCCAAATACAACGGCAAGTGCCGGGAGCTGGGTCTTGGGCCCGGTCCGGGGCGGGTGGTCCGCTTCAAGACTCCCCTTTCGGGCAAGGTGGTTTTTGACGACACCGTCAAGGGTCCCATCGCCTGGGATGTGCAGGAAATGGACGATTTCATCATCCGCCGGGCCGACGGCTCCTCCATCTATCAGATGGCCGTGGTCGTGGACGATGCGCTCATGGGCGTCACCCACGTCCTGCGTGGCGACGACCACCAGAACAACACACCCAAGCAAATCCTCATCTACGAGGCGCTGGGCTTTCCGCTGCCCAAGTTCGGCCACGTGCCCATGATCCTTGGCCCCGACAAGAAAAAGATGAGCAAGCGCCACGGCGCGACCTCGGTCATGATGTACAGGGATCTTGGCTACCTGCCCGAGGCCATGCTCAGTTATCTGGTGCGTCTGGGCTGGTCTCACGGTGATGACGAGCTCTTCACCATGGCCGAACTGCTGGAGAAATTCTCCTTTGACGGCCTTGGCAAATCGGCCTCGGTCTTTGATATGGACAAGCTCAACTGGACCAACAGCCACTTCATCAAGATCGGCGATGTGCCAAGGCTCGCGGGCCTGCTGGACGAAATGATCCGGCAGACCACGGACTTTGAACCGGCACGGGACTATCTTGAGGCCATCGTGCCCCTTTTCCAGTCCAGGGCCAAGACCCTCAAGGAAATGGCTGAGCAGGCGACTTTTTTCCTGCATGATGCCCAGAGCCTGCCGTACGCCGAGGCGGCGGTGACCAAATTCCTCACTCCCGAAACACGGGAGCATCTTGCTGTCCTGGCCGAACGCATGCAAGCGCTGCCGGCCTTTGACCACAAGGGCCTCGAAGAAATGGTGAACGCCTATCTGGAAGAGACAGGCCTCAAGTTCAAGGCGCTGGCCCAGCCCATTCGTGTGGCCATCACCGGCACGACCATGAGCCCGGGCCTCTTTGAAACCATGGAAGTTCTTGGGCGCGAGCGCACCCTGGAACGTTTCCGCAAGGCCCTGACCCTGTAATCATGGGCCCGGGAAACCGGGCCTTTTCCAGACCTGCCGGACGAGTCCACCTCGTCCATCTCGTCCACAAGGTCCACTCCATGTACGACTATCAGCTTCACAACACCTATACCGCCCAAGTGGCGGACGGCATCGAGAATCTGGCCCAGACCGAACTGCAGGAACTCGGGGCCACCGACTGCGTATGCGGCTTTCGCTACGTGCACTTCAAGGCCTCTGCCCGGACTCTCTACCGCATCGTTTACCGCGCGCGGCTGATCTCGCGCGTTCTGGCTCCGCTGGCGCGTTTCGCATGCCCGGCGGACCAGGATCTATACAACGCAGGCATGGCCATCCGTTGGACGGACTTTCTGAACGCGGACCAGACTTTCGCCATCTTCGCCAACGTCTCCAAGAGCGCCATCGGCCATTCCCAGTACGCGGGCCTGAAACTCAAAGACGCCGTGGCGGACTGGTTCCGGGATCACACGGGTATAAGGCCCAGCGTCGACCCCCGCGACCCGGACCTGTGGCTGCATCTGCACATCCACGAAGACGTGGGCACGATCAGCCTTGACGTCTCCGGCGGGTCCATGCACCGGCGCGGCTACCGCGTGCAAAGCGTGGAAGCGCCCATGAACGAAACCGTGGCGGCGGCGATTATCCGCATGAGCGGCTGGGACGGCAAATCCCCCCTCATTGATCCACTCTGCGGTTCGGGGACCATTCTGTGCGAAGCCTTCATGCATGCCACCAACCTGCCGGCCGGACTGCTGCGCCGCAAATTCGGCTTCAACCGGCTGCCTGATTTCAACCCCCGGCTCTGGGATCTGGAACTCGCCGCCGAAACCACCGTGGAGCTTGAAGCCGACCTGCGCGGAAGCGACATCGACCCCGTCGCGGTGGAAGCCACGCGGACCAACATGTCCAGGCTGCCCGGCGGGGATGAGGTGATCGTCGGACGCCGGGACTTTTTCGAGCGGAGCGACATGACCGGCACGACCATCATCTGCAATCCCCCCTACGGCATCCGGCTGGGCAAAAGCGATGACATGGCCCCGTGGTTCAAGATGTTCGGAGACCACCTGAAGCGGCAGTGCTCCGGCTCCACGGCGTACGTCTACTTCGGGGACAGGGCCTGGCTCAAATGCATCGGCCTGAAGCCGGAATGGAAAAAACCCCTCAAGAACGGTGGCCTTGACGGCCGCCTGGCCAAGTTTGTCCTGTACTGATCACGCCTCGAAGTGAGCACACATTTTCGCGTCCTCCTGTTGACAGATTACTGTCATTGATTCACTTTGAACTACCTTCCAATTTCCACGCCCTGCCCGCTCTCCGGGCAGGAATCGCGCTCGGATTGGCATCACGTTCTATACATTAAATAGGAGGCTTGTATGATCTTCGTGCTCCCGGATCTCCCCTACGCCAAGGACGCTTTAAGCCCGTGCATCAGCGCCAAGACCTTTGACTTTCATCATGGCAAACACCATCAGCTCTACATCGACAACACCAACAAGCTGATCGCGGGCACGGATTTCGAAGGACAGACGCTGCGGGAAATTGTCATGGCCACGGCGGGCGATCCCTCCAAGGCAGGCATTTTCAACAACGCGGCCCAAGTCTGGAACCACTCTTTCTACTGGCGCTGCATGAAGGCCGGCGGTGGCGGAGCACCCACCGGAGCCGTGGCGACAGGCATCGACAAGGCATTCGGCAACTACGAAAATTTCGCCAAGGCCTTCAAGGAAGCCGGTATGACCCAGTTTGGAAGCGGATGGGCCTGGCTGGTGGAAAAGGATGGGAAGCTCGAGATCATGAAGACCGGCAACGCCGACACGCCCATGGTGCATGGCGCCAAGGCCCTGCTCACCGCCGATGTCTGGGAGCACGCATACTACCTTGATTACCAGAACCGACGGGCCGATTATCTGCAGGATTTTCTGGACAAGCTGGTCAACTGGGAGTTTGTCAACCAACAGTTGGCCAAGTAGGACGGCAGGCAACAAAAAAGGCGACTCATGGTCGCCTTTTTTGTTGAAAAACGGGGAAGCCTAGTTGACTGCAGGCTTGTTCACGGCACCGGAACGAATGCACTGGGTGCAGACCTTCATCCGCTTCACTTCGCCGGACTTCAGCTGAGCGCGGACAGACTGAAGATTGGGCATGAAGCGCCGCTTGGTCTTGTTGTTGGCATGGCTGACATTGTTGCCGACCTGAGGGCCCTTCCCGCAAATATCGCAAACTTTTGACATAACGTCCTCCTAAAATAGTGCTTTGATATCTTAAGCTGTCATGGCCTGGCAGCTCCGAGACTTTCCGGCCGGCCATGATCATGATTTGCCGCCAGAGGAATTTGGACCCATATATCCGGACGCCGGGGATGGCAAGTAAAAATCCTTGACAGGAAAAAGAATCCCCATATACACGTCCCGTTTCGAGGTGCACACATGGTTGAACATTGGATTGGACTGACGAATCTCCCGGCACAAGGTCGGGAATTTTCATTTGACGACCAGGACGTCTGGCGTGAGCTCTGGCAGGAGTTCCACTATGACATGGAAGTCGTCACGCCTCTCTCGGCCACGCTGAGCATCGTCCCCCAGCCGGACGGATACCTGATTCAGGGCCATATCGGCGGCACCGTCAGAACCGTGTGTCACCGATGCCTTGAAGATGCCGAAGTGGTCATCGATCACGACTTCGACACCTTTGAAGCCCACGAGGACGTGGACCTGATCGATGACGAGCCCAGCCACCTGCGCAACATCGACACAGGCTGGGAGTTGGACGCGGCGGGCCTTTTGTGGGAAGAATTCCTGCTGGCCCTGCCCGAAAAAATACTTTGCGCCGACACGTGTTTGGGGCTATGCCCGCAATGCGGAAAAAACAGGAACCTGGAATCATGCGCCTGCAGCAACCCGGACAGCCAATCGCCCTTGGCCAGAGCGTTGCAAGGCCTTAAAATCAAAACCAATTAGATCGCTTTCAAGATAGAGGTGCCATCATGCCATTGCCCAAGAAGAAAACATCCAAGTCCAGAAGAAACATGCGTCGTTCCCATGACCACGTCGCCATCCCCAACGTCGTGTACTGCGAATGCGGCGAAGCCAGCCTGTCCCACTGCATCTGCCCCGGTTGCGGCAAATACAAGGGACGCCAGTACACCAAGGCTGCAGATGCCTAAAGACATCTGTCTCGCCGTGGACGCCATGGGGGGAGACTTCGGCCCGGAAATAAACATTCCGGGCTCCCTCGCGGCTGCCCGTGAGACTGGGGTCAGGCTCATCCTTGTGGGCGACGAACCGTCCATCCGCAAGGAATTGGACAGGCACGCCCATGCGGACGTGCGTTTCGAAATCGTGCACACCACCCAGGTGGCCGGCATGGCAGAAAAGCCCTCTGATGTGCTCAGGCGCAAGAAGGACAGCTCCATGCAGGTGGCCTTTCGCCTTGTGCGTGAAGGCCGGGCCCATGGAGTGGTCACTGCCGGAAACTCCGGAGCGGCCCTGGCCTGCGGAATGTTCATCCTCGGGCGCATAAGCGGCGTGGACAGACCGGCGCTGGCCTCCATCATGCCAACCCTCAAAAAACCCATCGTGCTCATTGACGTGGGCGCCAACGCGGACTGCAAGCCGTACAATCTGGTCCAGTTCGGCCTCATGGCCGAAGTGCTGGCCCGTTGCGTGCTGGACATACCCAGTCCGAAAGTCGGCATCTTGAGCATCGGAGAGGAAGAAGGCAAAGGCAACAGCCTGACCAAGGACGCCTTTACCTTGCTGAAGGGCTCCTCTCTCAATTTTGTCGGCAACGTCGAGGGCCGTGACGTCTTCACCGGCGAGACCGATGTCATCGTCTGCGACGGTTTCGTCGGCAACGTGGCCCTGAAGCTGAGCGAAGGACTGGGCTCGGCCTTGGCTTCCATGCTCAAGACTGAGCTCAAGAAGTCAATCTGGTCGCGTCTTGGAACGCTCATCGCACTGCCCGCCTTCAAACGTTTCGCCAAAAAAATCGACTACGCCGAATACGGCGGCGCGCCCATACTTGGCCTGAACGGCATCGCCATTGTCTGCCACGGCAAATCCAACGCGCGGGCCATCACCACCGCACTGCAACAAGCCGCCATTTTCGTCGAAAAAAAGGCCAACGACTACCTCGTGGAGGGCCTGCACGCCAACACGGAACTGAGCCTATTCTCCCGGACCGGCAAGGCCTCCGCTCTCAAGCAGGAAGCCTCGGGCCTTTAGCTTTGCAACGTGACGCAGCCCCCCTCAAGGGAATGTAGGAATCCTCTCATGTCTTCACCGTGCTTCATTTCGGGACTGGGCTTGCACCTGCCCCGGACACTCGTAACGAATTCTGATCTGGAACATATCGTCGACACTTCCGACGAATGGATTCGCACGCGCACCGGCATCGCAACCAGACATTTCGCCCAGGCCGACGAGCCCTGCTCCGTCCTGGCTTACCATGCCGCATGCAATGCCCTGGAAAACGCGGGAATGACCGCCCAGGACCTCACGCATATTTTTGTGGGTACATTTTCCGGAGACTACAACCTGCCCAGCACTGCCTGCCTGCTGCAAGACATGCTGGGTCTCAAGGGCATCCCGGCCTTCGATCTGGCCGCGGCCTGCTCCGGCTTTCTGTATTGCCTGGAGACTGCCAGGGCCTACACCTGCATGTACCCGGACGCCAAGATCCTGATCGTCGGCAGTGAAGTGACCACCTCGCGCCTCAACTTCGAGGACCGCACCACCTGCGTGCTCTTCGGGGACGGGGCGGGCGCGGCCATCGTCACCGGGCAGGCAAACCCCGGACGCGTCAAGGTCATCGACGCCATGCTCAAGGCCGACGGCTCCGTGGGCAGCCTCCTGACCGTCCACGGTGGCGGCTCGGCGTGCAAACCGGTCCTTGGCCAGACCATCGGACCGGAATATTTTGTAGAAATGAACGGACGCGACGTCTTCAAGCACGCCGTACGCTGCATGGTGGAAATTTCCGCGAATCTGCTCGAGAAAAACGGGCTGACCACGGACGACATCGACCTCATCATCCCCCACCAGGCCAATATCCGGATCATCGAAGCCATCGGAAAAAAATTGAACGTGGACTCGGAAAAAATCTACGTCAATGTCGACCGGATCGGAAACACTTCCGCAGCTTCCATACCCATCGCCCTGACCGAAGCCGTGGCCAGCGGCCGCATCCAGCCCGGCATGAAAGTCCTGCTCACGGCCTTTGGCGGCGGATTTACCTGGGCATCGGCCTTGTTGCAATTTTAGTGGTCGTTGAGTAACCACTCAATTCGCACATTTCAAGCAAACCACGAGGTCAATCATGAGCGAACTGGTCAGGACCGCCTTGGTCACCGGCGGCACAAGAGGGATCGGCAAGGCGATCGTAAAAAAACTTGCAGGCTTGGGGTACCAGGTTTATTTCACCTACGTAAGCAGACCGGAACTGGCTGAAGCAGTGTGCGCCGAAATCGCGGCCGCTGGCGGCGCGGCCCGGGGCTTTCAACTCGACGCCAGCGACTGGGACGCCGTGGCCGATTTTTTTGCCGCGCAGATCAAGGACAAGGTCAGCCTTGAACTCCTGGTCAACAATGCCGGCATCACCAAGGATGGCCTGATCATGCGCATGAAGCGCGAGCAGTGGGAACAGGTGATCCAGATCAACCTGACCGGAGCCTTCGTCTGCCTGCAACAGGCAGCCAAGATCATGCTTAAGCAGCGAAAAGGGCGCATCGTCAATATTTCCTCCGTCGTGGGGCAGATGGGCAATGCCGGACAAGCCAACTACTGCGCGTCCAAGGCCGGCCTCATCGGGCTGACCAAGGCCGCCGCACTTGAGCTTGGCTCGCGCGGCATCACCGTCAACGCCATCGCGCCGGGGTTCATCGAGACCGACATGACTGAAACTCTCCCCCAGGACGTGCGGGAAAAATATCTCGAACGCATTCCTCTGGGATGCCTCGGTTCGGCGCAAACCATCGCCGACGCCGTGGCCTATCTGGCATCCGACCAGGCTGAATACATCACCGGTCAGGTGCTCGGAATCAATGGCGGCATGTATCTGTAGCCTGATTCCACTTTACGTACGAATACACACTTTGGAGGATTAAAATGTCTATTGAAGAAAAAGTCAAAGAACTGGTGGTCGAACAGCTGGGCGTTTCCGCGGAAGAAGTAAAGCTTGAGTCCTCCTTTGTGGAGTCCCTGGGCGCCGATTCCCTGGACCTGACCGAACTGATCATGGCCATGGAAGAAGAATTCGACATCGAAATCGATGACGAAGACGCACAGAAGATCGCCACCGTCCAGGACGCCATCAACTATATCAAGTCCAAGTCCTAGGACCCGTATCGTCGCCATGACACGGTACCCCGGTCCGTCTGGGGTACCTTTTTTTTCATGCACAGCCGGGCGGAACGTTTCGCCTTGCAAGTCCTAACTTTTCGAGAAGATCATGATTGGAAAACGCGTTGTCGTTACAGGCCTTGCGGCCATGACCCCCATTGGCAATTCCCTTGAAGAGAGCTGGACCAACCTTGTCGGCGGAGTCTGCGGCATTGGTCCCATCACTCTCTTTGACTGTTCCGAGTTCGACACGAAGATCGCAGGGGAACTGAAAAATTTCGATCCGACGAATTATGTCGGGGTCAAGGATGCCAAGCGCATGGACCGTTTTGTCCAGATCGCCGTGGCTGCCGGCAAGCAACTCATGGAAGACTGCGCCATGGTCATGGATGAAACCATGGCCCCCGAAGTGGGCGTGCTCCTGGGCTGCGGACTCGGCGGTTTGTCCACCATCGAGGACTTCCACAGCAAGCTGCTCAAATCCGGTCCGGGCAGGATTTCCCCCTTCTACATACCCATGCTCATCGCGAACATGGCTTCGGGGCAGATCTCCATCCACACCGGCGCCAAGGGCCCGAACCTGGTCACTACCTCGGCCTGCGCCTCGGCCACGCACGCCATCGGCTATGCGTATTCCGACATCAAGCTTGGCCGGGTCAAGGCCTGCATCACCGGCGGCGTGGAGTCGACGATCACGCCCATGGGCGTGTCCGGTTTCACGGCCATGAAGGCCCTGTCCACCCGCAACGACGAACCGCTAAAGGCCAGCCGTCCCTTTGACGCCGACCGCACCGGATTCGTCATCGGCGAGGGTGCGGGCCTGCTCATGCTTGAAGAGCTTGAACACGCCAAGGCGCGCGGAGCCAAAATCTACGCAGAGGTAGTCGGCTACGGGGCTTCCGGAGACGCATACCACATCGCCGCTCCCGAAGAGTCCGGCACGGGCATGGCCCAGGCCATGAAGTGCGCCCTGCGGGATGCCGAACTGGCACCGGAACAAATCACCTTCGTCAATGCGCACGGCACATCGACCAAGCTCAACGACAAGACCGAAACCAAGGCCATCAAGGCCGTCTTCGGCGCTCACGCCTACAAGATGCCCATCACCGCCAACAAGAGCATGATCGGGCACCTGCTTGGCGCTGCCGGCGGTGCCGAGGCAGTATTCACGGCCATGAGCCTGACCACGGGCATTATTCCCGGGACAATCAATCAGGACACCCCGGACCCGGACTGCGACCTGGATTACACGCCGGGTGCCAGCAGGGAAATGGACCTGGAATACGGCATCAGCAACTCGTTTGGATTCGGCGGCACCAATGCCTCCGTTATCCTGCGCAGTTTCAAATAACGATTTGCCGCCACAGCGCGGCTCAACAGAGTGGAGACACCGCCATGGACGAACTCACCCGCCAGGATCCGCAGATAGCCAAGGCTATCCAGCTGGAGACCAACCGCCAGATCACCAAACTCGAGCTCATCGCCTCGGAGAACTTCACCTCTCTTGCGGTTCGCGCCGCCATGGGCAGCGTCATGACCCACAAGTACGCCGAAGGCTATCCGGGCAAGCGCTATTACGGCGGATGCGAGTTCGTGGACATGGCCGAAAACCTGGCCATGGAGCGTGCCCGTCAGCTTTTCGGAGCCGAGTACGCCAACGTCCAGCCCCATTCGGGCTCCCAGGCCAACATGGGCGCGTATTTTGCCGTCATCGAACCGGGCGACACCATCCTTGGCATGAACCTGTCCCACGGCGGTCACCTGACTCACGGCAGCCCGGTCAATTTTTCGGGCCGCCTGTTCAAGACCGCCTTCTACGGCGTGGAAAAGGAAACCGGCCAGATCAACTATGACGAAGTCGAAGCCCTGGCCAAGAAACATCAGCCCAAGCTGATCATCGCCGGTGCCAGCGCCTACCCGCGCACCCTCGACTTCGCCCGCTTTCGGGCCATCGCCGACAGCGTCGGAGCCAAGCTGCTGGTCGACATGGCTCACATCGCGGGGCTCGTGGCCACGGATCTGCACCCCTCGCCCATCAAGCACGCCCACTACACCACGACGACCACGCACAAGACCCTGCGCGGGCCTCGCGGCGGCATGATTTTAAGCTCCGAGGAATTCGGCAAGACCCTCAACTCCCAGATCTTCCCCGGCATCCAGGGCGGACCGCTCATGCACGTCATCGCGGCCAAGGCAGTGGCCTTCGCCGAGGCCCTGCGCCCCGAGTTCAAGGAATATCAGCAGCAGGTTCTCGACAACGCCGCCACCCTGGCCAAGGAATTGACCGACGCGGGATACCACCTTGTCTCCGGCGGAACGGACAACCACCTCATGCTGGTGGACCTGACCGCCCAGGACATCACCGGCAAGGACGCCGAGATCGGCCTCGACAAGGGCGGCATCACCGTCAACAAGAACACCGTGCCCTTCGAGACCCGCTCGCCCTTCGTCACCTCCGGGGTGCGTCTTGGCACACCGGCCTTGACCACGCGCGGCATGAAGAGCGACGACATGCGCAAGGTGGCCAAATGGATTGTCGCCATCCTCGAGAATCTGGACAACGAGTCCAGACTGACCGAGATCCGGCTTGACGTGGAGAAATTCGCGGGCCAGTTCCCGCTTTTCGCCTGGTAGACCACGCTTTTCTCTACCGCCTTTCTCCAACCACAGGGCCGATTTGCAGGCCCTGTGGTTGATTCATTTCCAAAGAGGTGACCATGGACAACCGCATCCCCTGGCCGGAATATTTCATGAGCATCGCCTACCTGGTGGCCGAACGCTCCACCTGTCTGCGGCGAAAAGTCGGGGCCCTGGCCGTCAAGGACAAGCGCATCCTGGCCACGGGCTACAACGGCGCGCCTGCCGGACTGACCCATTGCCTTGAACTCGGCTGCCTGCGCGAAAAGCTCGGCATCCCCTCCGGCCAGCGCCACGAACTCTGCCGCGCCCTGCATGCCGAACAGAACGTCATCATCCAGGCCGCCATACACGGGGTGAGCATCGAGGGCGCCGACATCTTCTGCACCACCCAGCCGTGCATCCTCTGCGCGAAAATGCTCATCAACTGTCGGGTACGAGCCATTTTCTTCGCCGAGGGCTACCCCGACGAAATGTCTCGGGAGATGCTGGATGAGGCAAAAATCCCGTATTCCCGGCTGGAGAAGCCCGCCGATGCGTGACGAAAGCGTTTTCATGGACCTGGCCATCCGCCTGGCCGAAAAGGGACGTGGGCGCACGGCGCCCAACCCCTGTGTCGGCGCGGTGCTGGTGCGCGACGGAGAGGTTGTGGCCGAGGGCTGGCACACGGCTTGCGGACAGCCGCATGCCGAGGTCGAGGCCCTGCGCGACGCACGGGCCAAGGGCATTGATCCGAGCGGATGCACCCTCTACGTCACCCTTGAGCCATGCAACCATCACGGCAAGACGCCACCCTGCACCCAGGCCATCCTGGACGCCGGAATCGGGGAGGTGGTCATCGGCTGTACCGATCCCAACCGTTCCGTGGCCGGAGGCGGGGCCGATCGTCTGCTGGACGGGGGCGTCAGGGTGCGCACGGGGCTTCGCGAACAGGAATGCAAGGATCTCATCGCCGACTTTCTGATCTGGCAGACCACTGCCCGCCCGTACTCCATCCTCAAGCTGGCCACCACCCTGGACGGCAAGATCGCCACCCGCGACGGCCAGGCGGCCTGGATCTCCGGAGAAGCCTCGCGCCGCGAAGTGCACCGGCTGCGGACCTGGTGCGGAGCGGTCATCGTCGGCGGCGGCACGTTCCGCGCCGACAACCCGATGCTGACCTGCCGGCTGCCCGGATACGATGGCCCGCAACCCCTGGCCGTGATCGTTTCCCGCGAACTGCCGGACCCGGCAAAAGGCTCTCATCTTCTGTCCGCCCGGCCCGGCCAGACCGTATTCTGGACTACCGAGGCCCAAAGCCGCTCCGGGCGTGCCGCGCAGCTTGCGGACCTTGGCGTCACGGTCTGGGGACTGCCCTTCCTGAAATCCGAGCCCGAGACCCTGGACCTTGGCGCGGGGCTGCAACTGCTGCGCAGTGACAAGGGTTGCCTGTACACCCTGACCGAGGGCGGCGGACACCTGGCCGGATCCATGCAAAGGCAGGGATTGGTCGACGAACTGCGCATCTTTCAGGCCATGAAGGTTCTGGGCGACGAAGAGGCCCGCTCGGCATTTGCCGGACGCAAGGCTCTTTCCATGCAGGACTGCTGGGAATTTCGGACCGTGGAGCAGGGATTTTTCGATACCGATCTCTATCTCAGGCTGCGAGCAAAGGAGTAGGAATGTTCACAGGAATCATCCAGGGCCTTGGCCGGGTGGCGGGCATGGACCGAAGCGGCGGCGAAACCCGCTTCAAGATCCGCCCGGACTTTGCCCTGACCGACTACGCCCTTGGCGAATCCATCGCCGTGAACGGGGTCTGTCTGACCGTGGAAACTTTCGGAACAGGCTGGTTCACGGCCTATGCTTCCGGCGAGACCATGTCCGTGACCAACCTTGGCGCCCTTGGCATCTCCTCGGTGGTCAACATCGAGCGGGCCCTGGCCGTGGGGGACCGCCTTGGCGGACACATCGTCTCCGGCCATGTCGATTGCCTGGCCGAGGTGCTGACCGTCCGGCAGGCAGGCCAGTCCCGGATCTACCGTCTGGGCTTCCCCGCTCCCTACTCGGCCCAGGTCATCCCCAAGGGTTCCGTGGCCCTGGACGGGATCAGCCTGACAGTCAACGATTGCGGTCAGGGTTTTTTGGAAGTAAACATCATCCCGGCCACGCAACGGGAGACAACCATTTCGGACTGGACGCAGGGACGACGGATCAACATGGAGACCGATGTCATCGGCAAGTATGTGCAGCGCATGCTCGATCCTTGGAGCGAAGGTCGCCCCAAGGGAACTCCATCGGCCATCACCCCTGATTTTCTGAAAGAACACGGTTTTTGATCGTCACTCCAGTCCGACAGCCCATAAACGAGGAAAAAGATGCACAAATGTTCGGCCGAAGAGGCCATCAAGGAAATAAAGGCCGGGAAGATGATCATCCTGGTCGACGACGAAGACCGGGAAAATGAAGGCGATCTGACCATCGCCGCCGAAATGGTCACTCCCGACGCCATCAATTTCATGGCCAAGTTCGGACGCGGCCTCATCTGCCTTGCCCTGGAGCCGGCCCTGGTCGACAAGCTGGAACTCCCCCTCATGGCGCGCCGCAACACATCCAAGTTCGGCACCAACTTCACGGTATCCATCGAGGCCAAGCAGGGCGTGACCACGGGCATCTCCGCCCATGACCGGGCCCTGACCATCCAGACAGCCGTGGCCGACGAGACCACCCCCGAGGATCTGGCCACACCCGGCCACATTTTCCCCCTGCGCGCCAAGCCCGGCGGAGTCCTGGTTCGCGCCGGACAGACCGAAGGCTCCGTGGACCTGGCCCGCCTGGCCGGGCTCAAGGGCGCGGCCGTCATCTGCGAGATCATGAATGACGACGGCACCATGTCGCGCATGCCCGACCTCAGGAAATTCGCCGAAGAGCACAACATGAAGATCGCCACCATCGCCGATCTCATCGCCTACCGCTCCCGCAAGGACTCCCTGGTCCGCCGCGTGGCCGAGGCGCGCATGCCCACATGCTACGGCGATTTCACCATCGTGGCCTACGAGAACGACATCGACGCCCATACGCACATCGCCCTGGTCAAGGGGGATATCTCCGAGGACAACCCCGTGCTGGTCCGGGTGCACAGCGAATGCCTGACCGGCGACGTGTTCGGCTCCATGCGCTGCGACTGCGGCAGCCAGCTGCAGCGGGCCATGCAGATCGTCAACGACGAAGGCTCCGGCGTCATCCTGTACATGCGTCAGGAAGGCCGCGGCATTGGCCTTGGCAACAAGATCAAGGCCTACCACCTGCAGGACGAGGGTCGCGACACCGTGGAAGCGAATCTGGAACTGGGCTTCGCGCCCGATCTGCGCGATTACGGCCTGGGCGCGCAAATCCTGGTCGACCTTGGCGTGAAGCACATGCGGCTCATGACCAACAACCCCAAGAAGATCATCGGCCTGGAGGGCTACGGCCTGAAAGTCGTGGAGCGGGTGCCCATCGAAATTCCGGCCTGCGACGACAACAAGTGCTATTTGCACACCAAGCATTCAAAACTCGGCCATCTGTTGCATTTTGAAGCCGAAAACAAATAATTTTTTAAGGGAGTAGACATGCTGCACATCAAGACCATCGAAGGCCAGATGCAGGCCCAGGATCAAAAGTTCACGATCATCGCCAGCCGCTTCAACGACTTCATCGTCGATCGCCTCATCGGCGGGGCCGTGGATTATCTGCTTCGTCACGGAGCCACCCGCGAGAACATCACCCTCATCCGCGTGCCCGGAGCATTCGAGATGCCCCTGGTGGCCCAGAAAGTCGCGAGGAGCGGCAAGGCGGACGCCATCGTCTGCGTGGGCGCGGTAATCCGTGGCGCCACACCCCATTTCGACTATGTCTGCAGCGAGGCCACCAAGGGCATCGCCCACGTGTCCATGGACACCGGCGTACCCATCGGCTTTGGCCTTTTGACTACGGACACCCTGGAACAGTCCATCGAACGCGCCGGCAGCAAGGGCGGAAACAAGGGCGTCGAAGCCGCGTCCGCGGTTCTGGAAACCCTGCGCGTATTGCAGCAGATCTAGGGGAAATCCGTGACTCACAACCGTCGGCATCAACGCCGCTTCGCCTTTCAGGTCATATATTCGCTGGTTTTCGGCCGGGAAATGTCCAAGGACTCCCTCATCAAGTCCTTCGACAATTTCTGGACCGAAGAGGAATTCGACATGGAGCGCCAGGATTCCTATGCCTGGACTCTGGTCGAAGGCGTGTTCGACAATTACGACAGCATCGACGAGATCATCACCAAGCACTCGCAGCACTGGAAATTGAACCGCATCGCCAAGGTCGAGCTGACCATCCTGCGGCTCTCCCTCTTCGAGATGCTCTTCTGCCCCGACATCCCCATCAAGGTGGCCATGAACGAAGCCATCGAACTGGCCAAGGATTTCGGGGACGACAACTCCAAGACCTTCGTCAACGGAGTGCTCGACGCCGCGGCCAAAGGTGCCCAGCGCAATGAACACAAGACAATTCAGTCCGGCAACACGGAATCTTGAGGACAGCATGAGGCATTACGATTTCAAGCAGATCGAGGAAAAATGGCAAAAGGCATGGGAAGACCAGGCCTGTTTTCGAACCGACATGTCCCGGGACGGCGAAAAATACTATGTCCTGGAAATGTTTCCCTACCCCTCGGGACGCATCCACATGGGACATGTGCGCAACTATTCCATCGGCGACGTGGTCGCCCGCTACAAACGCATGCAGGGTTTCAACGTGTTCCACCCCATGGGCTGGGACGCCTTCGGCCTGCCTGCCGAGAACGCGGCCATCAAGAACAACACCCACCCCGCCAAGTGGACCTACGAAAACATCGCCTACATGCGCACCCAGCTCAAACGCCTGGGCTATTCCTACGACTGGGATCGGGAAATCGCGACGTGTCACCCCGGATACTACCGTTTCGAACAGGAATTCTTCCTCAAGTTCCTGGAAAAAGGGCTGGTTTACCGCAAGAACGCTCCGGTCAACTGGTGTCCGAGCTGCCACACGGTGCTGGCCAACGAGCAGGTCGAGGAAGGCCTGTGCTGGCGCTGCGATTCCGAAGTGCAGCAAAAACAGCTTTCGCAGTGGTTCTTGCGCATCACCGACTACGCCGAGGAGCTTCTGGCTGATCTGGACAAGCTGACCGAGGGCTGGCCAGAGCGCGTGCTGACCATGCAGCGCAACTGGATCGGCAAAAGCATCGGCGCCGAGATATCCTTCAAGGTCCAGGGCCTTGACGAACAGATCCCCGTATTCACGACCCGTCCCGACACGCTCTTCGGCGCGACGTTCATGAGCCTGGCTCCGGAACATCCGCTGGTGCAGAAACTCGTCGCCGGAACCGCTCAGGAAGCTGCTGTCGGCGAATTCGTGGACCGCATCGCCAAGATGGACCGCATCGTCCGCACCGCCGACGACCTGGAAAAGGAAGGCGTCTTCACCGGACGGTATTGCATCAATCCCCTGAACGGTCGTGAAATGCCCATCTACGTGGCCAACTTCGTGCTCATGGGCTACGGCACGGGCGCGGTCATGGCCGTCCCGGCCCACGACCAGCGCGATTTCGAATTCGCGACCAAATACACGCTGCCCGTGCAGGTGGTCATAAATCCCAAAGACATGAGTCTTGATCCGAAGACCATGACCGAGGCCTATTCCGACCCCGGCATAATGACCAATTCGGGACAGTTCGACGGCATGGGCAACGAAGAGGCCAAGAAGGCCATCGTGGACATGCTCGCGGCCCGGGATCTGGGCAAGCCCACGGTAAATTATCGCCTGCGCGACTGGAACATTTCCCGCCAGCGCTACTGGGGCGCGCCCATCCCGGTCATCTATTGCGATGACTGCGGCATCGTGCCCGTGCCGGCAAGCCAGCTCCCGGTGGAACTGCCCCTGGACGTCAAGGTCAACGCCGACGGTCGCTCTCCCCTGCCGGATTGCGAAAGCTTTGTGAACGTCGCCTGCCCGACCTGCGGCAAGCCCGCCCGTCGCGAGACGGACACCATGGACACCTTCGTGGAGTCATCCTGGTATTTCGCCCGCTACACCTCGGCCCGCAACGAGACCTTGGCCTTCGATCCGGCGGAGGTCGCCTACTGGATGCCCGTGGACCAGTACATCGGCGGCATCGAGCACGCCATCCTGCATCTTTTGTATTCGCGCTTTTTCGTCAAGGCCCTGCGCGACGAAGGATACCTCACCCACGACGAACCTTTCAAGAACCTGCTGACCCAGGGCATGGTCCTGCTGCATGGTTCCAAGATGTCCAAATCAAAAGGCAACGTGGTCGACCCTGACGAAATGATCGCCAAGTACGGAGCGGACACCGTTCGCCTGTTCTGCCTTTTCGCCGCTCCGCCGGAAAAGGATCTGGAATGGAACGACAAGGGCATCGAAGGCTCAAGCCGCTTTCTGAACCGCCTGTGGCGGCTGGTGGACGAACTCGATGACATCCTCTCCCCCGTCGGCACATGCGTGAGCATGGACGGTACGCTCGGCGAGGCCGCGGCCGAGCTGCGCCGCAAGGAACACGACACCGTGCGCAGGGTGGAACGCGACATTGAAAACAAGTTCCAGTTCAACACGGCCATTGCCGCCATGATGGAGCTGGTCAACACCCTCTACGCGACCAAGGACGACCTGCGCGGAAGCAAGCACGGCCCGCGCCTTTTGTCATCGGCCATCTCTTCCCTGCTGGTGACCCTGTCACCCATCGCTCCGCACGTCTGCGAAGAGGTCTGGAACCGCATGGGATACACCAGGACCCTGGCCGCCGAACCCTGGCCCACGCACGACCCCGAAGCCCTCAAGACCAACGAGGTGACCGTGGTTCTGCAGGTCAACGGCAAGCTTCGCGGCCAGATAACGGTGGCGGCGGATGCGACCTCGGAAGAAATCGAGACTCAGGCCATGAACGATCAAAACGTCTCACGACACATCGAGGGCAAAACAATTGTCAAAACAATCGTCATTCCCGGAAAACTGGTCAACGTGGTTGTCAGGTAGCCTCGTGTGGGCGGTGCTCTGCATCGCCCTGCTGCTGCCCGCATGCGGGTATCAGCTCACTGCCCGGGCTCCGATCCAGCTGCCCCAGGACAGCACGCGCCTCTATCTGGACAAGGTCACCAACCCGACCACCGAGACATGGATCGAGCCCATGCTCAGAAGCAGCCTGCGCGACGAACTGACCCGCCGCGGCAACGTGACATGGGTCAGCCGGGACGAGGCCGAGGCCACGGTCAACATCGACGTGCGCTCCTACAGCACCTCCGACGCCCTGAAGGGCCGCGATGACGTGACCCTCAAGTCAGCGGCCAGCATTCAGATGGTGGTCACCTTTTTCAGCACCAAGACCAACGCCCTGATCTGGACCTCGGGTCCGATCTTGGCCTCTGAATCCTTTCGGGGCGCCAGCGAAATCCAGTCGAGCTCGGGCACCCTGCAGTCAACCAGCGCCAAGCGCGAAGCGACCCAGGAAGCCGTGGACCTCGCGGTGCGCAAAGTGGCCGACCAGCTGGGCCAGAAGTTCTGATCCGGACATGACCAGACAGGGATTCTCCTTTCTCGTCTGCGCGGACCCGGAACTATTGAAGGACCGCGTGGACGAACTCCTGGACGGCCAGGGTTTCGCCGTTCGAACCTTTTGGGGTGATGAAGATCTCCCGGATCGCTTCTGGCAGACCCTGACCGTTCCCTCCATGATGGGCCCGCCCAACGCCGTGGTCCTGCGCCGGGCCCAGGACCAGAACGACGAATTCTGGACCCGCATGGGCCCCCTTTTGGCCATGGCCAGACCCTCGGTCTGGCCCATGTTCTGCCTTGAGGGCGAGTGGAAATCCGGCAAGTCCAACGTGCCGAAGACCGTGAGCAAGGGCAGATACTGGGCCGCCGCGCAAAAAAGGGGCTGGATCTGGGAACATCCCGGACTCTCCCGCGCCACCATCGGCCAGGAACTCGATCGTTTCGCCGCACGCCACGGACTGACCTACGCCCATGGCGTCAAGAAAATCCTGGCGGAATCCCTGCCGCTCAGCACCATCGCCCTGCGCAACGAGCTGGAAAAAATCCTGCTCCTGGCAGGCCCGGAAAAATCTATCCAGCCCGAACACCTCGCGGCCCTTGATGCCGAGGAGGCCTTTGATCTGTTCGCCTTTCTGCGTTCCCTGCAAACTCCCGCCGGCCGTCAGAAGGCCTGGGATCGACTCCTGAACGACCCGGCCATGGCCGGCGGAGACATGGTTTTTCCGGTCTCCTCGCTCATGCTGCGCGAAGCCCGCCAGCTCTGGCAGCTCCTGCACGGGGAAGACGGCAAGGTCCAACTCTACCCCAGCCTGAAGACGGAAAAAAAACGCCTGGCCCAGCGTCTGGGACCGGCGCGCATCGGCCGCTTCTGGGATATCGTGCTGCAGGCCGACACGGACATCAAAACCGGAAGGCTTAAGCCCGCCCAGGCCATGGAGAACCTCGTCAAGGAAGCCCAGCGCCTGTGGTGAAAGAGGACGCTGCCCACTATCTGGGACACCGTCTGCGGCTGCGCCAACGCCTGGACAACGATCCCCGGGCCTTGTCCGATTATGAAGTGCTGGAATTGCTGCTGACCTATGCCCTGCCCCGCAAGGACACCAAGCCCATCGCCAAGGAGATGATCTCCCGTTTCGGGTCCCTTGGCGACGCGTTGCTCGCCGACCCCGGCCGCATCGCCGAAATCCCCGGCCTGGGTGAAGGCGCTGCCAGATTCTGGCGCACCCTGCACGAATGCCGCGCGCGCCAGGCATGCGGCGCGATAGCCCGCAGGGAAAAATTCTCGTCGCCGGAACAGGTTAGGGACATGGTCTGCGCCCGCCTTGGACATCTTACCAAGGAAGAATTCTGGGTCATCCTCGTCGACAACCAGAACAGGCTCATCTCCTTTGAACGCGTCTTTCGGGGCACCGTGGATCAAACCGCGGCCTACCCGCGCGAAATCCTCGAACTGGCCTTGCGCCACCATGCCGGCGGACTGATCCTGGTCCACAACCACCCCGGCGGAAACCCCGTCCCCTCATCGCAAGACAAGGCCCTGACCGAAACCATCGCCCGCCTGGCCGATGACCTCGGTTTGCGCCTGCTCGACCACATCGTCGTGACGTCCGAGACCTTTTCCAGCTTCCGCGCCCAGGGCCTGCTCTGATTTTTTATTCCCAAAAGGGAAAAAATCCATTTTTTTTCTTGCCTGGGGCTCCAGGAGCCTTATAATTGACTGAATTTGCTTTTCGCGGCTTGAAACAACGCGAATACAACACCACGAGGAGACCTCAATGAGCGAAGAAAAATCGTTTTCCCCGGAAAAAGACGAACTTCAGGGCGAAAATTCAGATACAGCCAGTGCCGACAGCTCCGTTCAGGAAGCGGAAATCCCTACCACCATGCCTCTTTTGGCGGTCAGGGACATTGTCGTCTTCAATTACATGATCCTGCCCCTGTTCGTCGGACGTGAAAAAAGCGTGCAGGCAGTGGACGCGGCGCTCAACGGCAGCCGCTACATCTTCATCAGCACGCAAAAGGATGAGGGCGTAGACGATCCTTCTCCCGAGGATCTTTACGCCACCGGCACCGTGGCCATGATCATGCGCATGCTCAAGATGCCCGACGGCCGACTCAAAGTCCTGGTCCAGGGCCTGACTCGCGCCAGAATCACCGAATTCGTGCAGCACGATCCCTTCGACATGGTCAAGATCGAGACCATCGACGAACTCGTGGTTGAAAATCCCGGCCCCGAAGAGGAAGCCTTGCTGCGTTCGGTCAAGGAACAGAGCGAAAAAATCCTGACCCTGCGCGGCATCGACGCCGGCGAGATCATGAACGTGCTCAACGCCGTGAACGAGCACGGCCGCCTGGCCGACCTGGTCGCATCCAACCTGCGCATGAAGTCCTCCGAGGCCCAGCGCATCCTGGAAAGCCATGACCCCATCGAACGTCTGAACCTGGTCAACTCCCAGCTGGTCAAGGAAGTGGAAGTGGCCTCCATGCAGGCCAAGATCCAGAGCATGGCCAAGGAAGGGATGGACAAGGCCCAGCGCGAATATTTCCTGCGCGAGCAGCTCAAAGCCATCCGCCGCGAGCTTGGCGACAAGGGCGGCGAAGGCGAGGAGATGGAAGAGCTCAGAAAAACACTGAACTCCCTTGGCCTGCCCAAGAAGGTAAAAAAAGAGGCCGACAAGCAGCTCTCGCGACTTGAGTCCATGCATCCCGACAGCTCGGAAGCGACCATCCTGCGCACCTATATCGACTGGCTCATCGACCTGCCTTGGAAAAAGACGTCCAAGGACCGGCTCGACATCAAGGAAGCGGGCAAGATCCTCCATGAGGACCACTACAACCTTGAAAAGGTCAAGGAGCGCATCCTCGAATACCTGAGCGTGCGCAAGCTCAATCCGTCCATGAAGGGCCCGATCCTGTGTTTCGTAGGCCCTCCCGGAGTCGGCAAGACGTCGCTTGGCAAGTCCATCGCCAGATCCCTCGGGAGAAAATTCGTGCGCATGTCGCTGGGCGGAATGCGTGACGAGGCCGAGATCCGAGGACACCGCCGCACCTACATCGGCGCCATGCCCGGCCGTATCATCCAGTCCATGAAGGATGCCGGAACGATCAATCCGGTCATCATGCTCGACGAAATCGACAAGCTCGGCAACGATTTCAGGGGCGATCCGTCCTCGGCGCTGCTGGAGGTGCTCGATCCGGAACAGAACAACTCCTTCACGGATCATTACCTCAACGTGCCCTACGATCTGTCGAAGGTCATGTTCATCTGCACGGCCAACATGCTCGATACCATCCCGTCGGCCCTTTTGGACCGCATGGAAGTGATCCGCATCCCCGGCTACACGGAACAGGAGAAGACCATCATCGCGCGGCGCTACCTCCTGACCAGACAGATCAAGGAAAACGGTCTCACCAGCGACACCCTGATCATCTCCGACGCGGTTCTGGCCGAAATCATCAGAGGCTACACGCGAGAGGCGGGCCTGCGCAACCTGGAGCGGGAGATCGGCTCCATCTGCCGCAAGTACGCGCGCCGGGTGGCCGAGGGCAAGAAGGGCCCGTTCCGCGTGACCACGTCGGCGCTCGTAAAGCTTCTGGGGCAGCCCAAATTCATGGATGAGGAGCGCGAAAGCTCCATGCCTCCCGGCGTGGCCCTGGGTCTGGCCTGGACGCCTTACGGCGGCGAGATCCTGCACATCGAGTGCAGCCTTTTGCCGGGCAAGGGCAAGCTCATCCTGACCGGAAAGCTCGGCGAGGTGATGAAGGAAAGCGCCCAGGCGGCTCTGAGCTATGCGCGCACCAAAAGCGCAAGTCTGCAGCTTGCCGATGACTTCTTCGACACGCACGACATTCACATCCACGTCCCGGCCGGAGCCACGCCCAAGGACGGACCGTCCGCCGGCGTGACCCTGGTCACGGCGCTCATGTCGGCCATCAGCAATGAACCGGTGGCCTCGGATGTGGCCATGACCGGCGAAATCACCCTGCGCGGACGGGTCATGCCGGTTGGCGGCATCAAGGAAAAAATCCTGGCGGCGGTCAGCCACGGGGTCAAGAAGGTGCTCATCCCGGCCCGAAACGCCCACGACCTGGACGAAATTCCCAAGGAACTCAGAAAACGCATCACGGTCAAAACCGTGGAAACCATCGACGAAATCTGGCCGGAAGTGCGCTCCCTGAAAAGCGAATGATCCACCCCCTCGCTTAAAAATGAAAACCCCCGTGACACCAACATGTCGCGGGGGTTTTCATTTGCCGTGCCCGGAAGCGCGGCTCATGCCCGGCGGAGGTTCGGGCCTTGTTCCAGAGATGCGCTGGCGGGCAGATCGATGACAAATCTGGTCCCGGTGCCGGGCGTCGACTCCACCCACATTTTTCCGCCGTGCCCGCGAGTCACAATGAAGTAGGACACGGACAGCCCCAGGCCCGTGCCGATGCCAGTAGGCTTGGTGGTAAAGAAGGGTTCGAAGATCCGGCGCATGACCTCGGCGGGCATGCCCGCCCCGTTGTCCTCGATCTCGCAGCGTACGCCTAAGGCCGCGTTCGACAACCGGACCACGATTTTCGGATCTTCGGACCGCAGATCACCCATGATCATGGCCTGGGCCGCATTGCGCAGCAGATTCAAAAAGACCTGCTCAAGTTCCGTCTCCGTGCACTCGACCGGCACAAGATCCGCGGCATAATCCTTGACGATGCGGATTTGTTTGAAATCGAAGCTCTTCTTCAGGTCATAGTCGTTTTGCGCCAGGGTCAGGGCCCGGTCCACTATGACCGGCAGCGAGCAAACCGCGCGTCTGGATTCGCTGCGTCGACTGAAATCGAGCATGTGCCGGATGATGTCCGCCGCGCGCAAGGCAGCGTCCTGCATGTCCTGCACAAATGTCAGGATTTTGCGCTCCTGCATGTATTTTTCAAGTTGCGCCATATCCAGGCCGATGCTCTTGGCCACTTCGATATTCCTGTGAAAATCGGGACGGGTGCGCTGCACCAGATTCTGCGCGCTCTGCACGATGATTCCCAGCGGATTGTTGATCTCATGAGCGACTCCGGCCGCGATGCCACCCACCGAGACCATCTTCTCGCTCTGGATCATCATCTCCTGCATGCGCTTGAACTCGGTCACATCCCGTATCACGGCCAGAAGATAGCGTTCCATGCCGAGACTTATGAACTGGCCCGAAACGCTGCACGGCACATGAGCGCCGTCCTTGCGCCGGAATTCGATTTCCATATTGCTGATCTGGCCGGTTCTCTTCAGCCGTTCGATCACCCGCCCGCGACTTTCAGGATCGACGAACAGACCGATCTCAAGGGCGCTCCTGCCCACAAGCTCATCCTGGCGGTATCCTGTGAGCCGTGCGTACGCGTCATTGACTTCAACCAGCAGGCCGCTGTCCGGGTCCGACAGCGAAATGGCGTCAGGGGAGAGCTTGAAAAGACGCGAAAATTTTTCCTCGGATTGACGCAGCCGCTCCTCCGTGCGTTTGCGCTCGGTGATGTCGCGAAAAATCCCCTCGACTCCAAGAACGGCGCCCTGCTCGTCGTGGTAAAGCCCGCTCGATGTGGCCACGAGCACCGGCTCGCCGTCCTTGCGCTTCAAGACCACCTCGAAGTCGGCCACGAAACCCTGGGCTTGAATACGCTGCAAAAAATTCCGACGTTCCTCGGGTTCGAACCAGAATTCCTCGTTCAATCGTCCGAGCATCTCCTCGGTGCTTTCGTAACCCAGCAGGCGGGCCCCCGACGGACTGACCATGGCGAGCCGGCCCACGGCGTCGGTGCGATAGAAGACGTCATGGATATTGTCGATGACCGAGCGATAGAGCTTCTCGCTCTTGCGCAAGGCCTCTTCGGCCTTCCTGCGCTCGGTATAGTCGAAAAGCAGGGAGAGCATGACCTCCCGCCCCTGAAGGATGATAATCTCGGCGGACCAGAGAGCGGAACGCACGCTGCCAGTAATGGTCAGAAACTCGATGGGAAATTCTTTGAAGGATCCCTCCTTGCGCAAAATTGCAATGGCCCTGTCCCTGAGGTCCGGGTCTGCCCATATCCCGACTTCCTTGGAGGTTCGACCGATCTGGTCCTCCTTGGCACGGCCGAGCATCTCCACCCACCGGGCATTGACATCGATGAAACGGCCGGTGGCGATATCGGAGATGACCAGAGGAGCGGGACTGGAATGAAAGGCCTTGGCAAAGCGCTCCTCGCTCTGACGCAGCAGCTCCTCGGCCTCCTTACGTTCGGTGACATCCCGTCCAACGCCGACGATGGCCTCGATCTCCCCGGTCTCTGCCAGGATGGCCGAATCATTCCATGCGAACCAGCGCCAGCCGTCGACCGTCATGGCGCGCTGTTCCATGTAGGCAGTGTGAGGCGGATACTGGAGCGCCTTCATGGCCTCTTCGGTGGCAGCCAAATCATCCGCATGAATGAGTGGCATGAAGGTTGAATTCAGCAGCTCGGCCTCGGATTTACCAAAGGTTCGGCAATACGCGGGGCTCACGTAAAGAAAGCGCCCCTCCAAATCGACCTTGACCAGCAGGTCAGTCTGATGCTCCACAAGAAGTCTGTATTTTTCCTTTCTCTCACCCGCCTCACGCACAGATTCCGCCAACTCTGCCGTTTTAGCCTGGACCCGTCTGCGCAGAAGGAAATTCCACAGAAAAACGCCCACAAGTATTGAGCTCAGAATTCCGAACACCAGGACGATCATGCTCCAAGGCAAAGCTGCCTGAACGGGATGACCGGACCATTCGTCCATGATCGCATCAATTTCGGACTCCGTGATTTGATCGAAACCGCCCTGTATCACGCCCAGAAGCTCGGTATTGTTCTTGCGCACCGCCCCGTGGACGGTCTGTGTCGAAACCAGTTCCAAGGCCTGACGAAACTCGGCGCTGCCCGCATGTTGGGCCAGATAATGCCGCGCCACCGGCACGTCCGAGATAAACACCTTGATCTCACCTGAAATTGCCGCCCCGACAAGCTCGCGCGTCCCGGAAAACGTGGCGAACCGCAACTCCGGATAACGGGACAGGGCCACGTCCCGGGCAGCGTCCCCGCCGACGATCCCTACCGAAAATCCGGCAAGATCCTTGACGTTCTTGATCCCCCCAAGCTGGTCATGAAAGAATATGCCGGATGGAATGACAGTGATCTGCGACGTCAGGTCGAACACCTCTTCACGCTCCGGCGTCCGTGCCATCCCTCCAATCGCATCGGCCTTTCCTTCCCTGACCGCGTCCAGGGCGGCGCTCCACTCCATGAGCTTAAATTCGACGGCAATGCCGGTCTTTCTGCTCCACAGTTCCCAGACATCGACCAGAATCCCCTTGGGACTACCCGAGGCATCGAGAAACATGTACGGGGGGTAATCCCTGTCATCCGCCACAACAATTTTATCGGGAGCAGCCAGCGCGCCCGAGACAGGAACAAGCAGGGAGAAGAGGACAAGAAGCGCGTGTGCCCAAAGACAGATCGCGAAGCTTACGTCCTTTTTATTGCAGCGCATTGTGGCAGCTCACTTTCGAAGGAAACGCCGGGAGCGGAAGCATGGCGGGATCCTTTGGGAAAAAATATCACGGCGAGCCGGTTGCAACGGCCCGCCGCATGCGAACTAGGGCATCAGGGAATCACTGATTTCCTTGAACAGATCGGCCATGCAGACCACGCCGATGATCTTGCCTCCCTCCTCGACCACTGCGCGTCCGCGACGGTAGTCGAGAAAAACCTCAAGCACGCGGGCCAGCGGATCGTTGGGCTTCAGCATGGGGATGTCATGTTGCAGGCAGTCCGAGATGCGGACCTGGGAGCAGCTGCGGCAGGCATGGGCAAAGGCGCTGTCCCAGTCCACCTCGTTGCCGTCCAGGACGGACCCCTTGAGCAGGCACGGGCCAATGCCCTGGATCAGGTTCCACATGGAAAGCACGCCAATGAATTTGTCGTTTTTTGAAAAAACCAGCACGAAACTGGTGTCCGCCTGTTTGGCGCGAATTTGGCGCAGGGCGGTGATGGCCTCGGAAAGGCTCGCGTCCTCGCGCACGAACGCAAAATCCTCACGCATGATATCCCAGACCCGCTTGCGTAACATCATGATTATACCCCTGTTTAATGATAAGGAAGAAAGTGCCCGGCCCCGAACTCACTCAATCGAAATCGGCCAGCAGCGCGCCGATGTGCAATTCCTCAGTCAGCGACTGGTTCTGATACAGTGTCCTGATCCGCCACGAAGCCTGTTGCAGATGGGCGTTGGTGATGCCGTTGGCCAGAGCGGTGTAGGCTTCGAGAAAGGCGGCCAGATGATCGCACACCTTGAGCATTCTGCCGTCCTTGGGGCAGAATTCGTCACGGTTGTACGGCCCCTGCAACTGCTCCCAGCTCACGACTTTCGCCCGTCCGTCCTGCATGATGGTGGACTCGAACTCCGAGCCTACCTCGATGCCCAGAAAATACTCCAGCCGATCCACAAGCCCCCCATACACAGAACGGTCGAGAATGGAAAAGAGGCGGCGTTCAAGTTCCCGGCCTTCGTATTCACGGATCAGATCCCCGATGCCCTGAACCGAACTCTTGACCGGCGAGATGATATCGCGGGTCAAGAGTTCCGGGATATCGTGAAACAGCCCGGCATAGAAATTATTTTTTCTGCGCACCGGACAAGCGCCAACGGCGATGCTGAAAAAATAGGCCAGACAGGCCACGATGAACATATGCCCGAGGACGGAAGTCTCGGGGATGCGCGGGGTCTGGGACCAGCGTTTCTGAAAACGCAGCTGCCCGCACATGAAGGCGAATTTCCCGAGCCGGGTGCTCGGCCCCTCGATCAGCTGGCGCACGCCGGTCAGATCCAGATGCGCCTCCAGGCCGCGCCTGAAATTGTCCTCGATATCGTCCATTTCCTCATCCCACTTGTTCATGTCCCGGATAAGGTGGAACTCCCATCTGCTGGCGAAGAGATGCGCTGCGTCGAGAATCCGCGAGGCCAGGCTCTGGTCGCCGCTGACCTGCCGTTCGAAATGGTCCTTCATGCCATCCCAGAAATCCTTGCCCAGAGGCTGGACGCGCGGCTGTAATTCATTGAGCACCCAGGCCGTAAGTTTCTGATAATGGGCCGGATTGGACTTGATCTGATAGAAGATGGGCGGCTTGATGTCGGTTATGACCAGGCGATAAAGGTAATCGTAAATTCCGCCGCGCACGATGTCTTCGCCAAGGGCGGCCCTGTCCCCGGGGGAAAGATTCTGGGAATTGAGTTCGAAAAGCAGCCAGGCGACGATCATCTTGTGGGCCTGCTTGTCGACCTCAACAAGTTCCATGGGACGCATCTTGTCGTTCCAGCGCTTCATGAAACTTCCGGAAAAAACAAGTTGAAGCAAACCCTTGCGTATACTAGGCACTCTAGGCCTCCCCATGATGCCGCGTCAGGCCGGCGGATGAAATTTTTTCTCAAAAAAACAAGAAAAATACTTTACAAGCAGGCACAGGAAAGATAGCTCTTTCTTCCCTTATCCCACACGCATTGTTTCGTTACGTTGTAGCGGTTACGGTGGTAAAGCACAACCATTTGTGCATGTTACCTCCGATCTCAAGGTTGAAAGCACCCGCAACGACTCGGGTTTATCAGGCAGGAGCCACAGAAATGAAGACGTACAGTCCCAAAGCAAGTGAACTGACCCACAAATGGTACCTTGTCGACGCCAAGGACAAGGTCCTGGGCCGACTTGCAACGGAAATAGCAACCCGCCTCCGGGGAAAACACAAGGCCGAGTTCGCCCCGCACATGGATAACGGTGATTTCATCATCGTCATCAACGCGGACAAAATCAAAGTAACCGGCCAGAAGGCTTCCCAGAAGACCTACTACCGTTATACCGGTTATGTAGGCGGCCTTCGGGAAACCACTCTGGAAGAGATGATGGTCAAAAGCCCGGAAACGGTCATCACCAAGGCGGTCAAAGGCATGCTGCCCAAAAGCGCATTGGGCTTTCAGCTGATCAAAAAACTGAAAGTATACACCGGCACGGAACATCCTCACCAGGCACAGCAGCCTGAAGTGCTGGACATCTAATCAGGGATGGAGAAGATTATGAGTCAAGATTTCTTCTACGGTACCGGCAAAAGAAAGACATCCGTTTCCCGGACCAGACTGTATAAAGGCACAGGGACCATCACTGTCAACGGTCGCGAACTGGGTGACTACTTTCCCCGGGCCACGTTGCAGATGATCATTCGTCAGCCCCTCAAGCTGACCAAAACCCTCGAAAAATTCAACATCGCCTGCCGTGTCACCGGCGGCGGTCTTTCCGGACAGGCTCAGGCCGTGCGTCATGGCATCAGCCGCGCCCTGCTTGAATTCGATCCGGAAATGCGCGGCGTGCTCAAGCGTGCCGGTTTCCTGACCCGCGATTCCCGCGTCAAGGAAAGAAAGAAGTACGGCCAGCGCGCTGCCCGTGCCCGGTTCCAGTACTCCAAGCGTTAATCGCCCTCTGGTTTTCGAACACACTGGGGCAGAGGTGCACGCGCACCTCTGCCTTCTTTTTTTCAAGGAGCGCCCTGTGAGCAGCAAAAAAATCCAGCCGGTCATGGTTTTCGCGGATGCGGACGGCAATGTTTACGACCACCCCGACCTGCTCATGCTCGTGCGCCGGGGCCGCGAACTGACCCTGCCCCGCCCGGACGAGCTGATTCCCCTGCCCGAAGGCAGCGACCTGTATCTTTTGCCCGGCCGTCACGCCCTGGGCCTGGACCCCGAGACTGGCAAGGCCGAGGCCATGGAAGAGCGGGCCGTGGCCGCCTTTGTCTGCCCGTCCTATACGCTCTCCGCCTCGGCGGCCTACCTGCCTGACGCCGACGCACCCAAGCTGCCGTTGTTCGCATACGGAGCCATCGGTTTCGCCAAGGACAAATTCTGGGTCGCGGCCACCCAGGTCGACAAGGACAGAAGACAGGTCTTCACCCAGGTCGCGCCGGAACGGATCACCAAGGGCGCCCAGGATCTGCTGAAGCGCTATCCCGAAAACCGGCTGATCTCCCATCTTTCGCGCTGCGCCCTGACCTTTTGCTGCCCAGCCGCCAAAAACCTGGCCCTGGGCCGGTTCGAGGCGCCCCTGCCTACGGCCAAGGCCTGCAATGCCCGCTGCTACGGCTGCATCTCGCACCAGCCGCTGGACTCAGGCTTTCCGTCCTCCCAGAACCGCATTGATTTCACCCCCACGGCGAAAGAAATTGTCGAGATCATGCAGCTACACTCCAAGCGGGCCAAGAATCCGGTCATGTCCTTCGGGCAGGGCTGTGAAGGCGAACCCCTGACGGAAGCCGCGCTCCTGACCGAAGCCATCGCCCTCTTCCGTGGTGCGGGCGGCCGGGGCACGGTCAACATCAACACCAACGCGAGCCTGCCGGATACCATGCCAGGCCTTGCCAAAGCCGGCCTCGATTCCATCCGGGTCAGCCTGAACAGCGCGCGGGAGTCCGTCTACAACAGCTACTACCGGCCCCACGGCTACACCTTCGCCGACGTCCGCCGCACCATCGTCACGGCCAAGGAGCACGGACTTTTCGTGTCCCTCAACTACCTTTTCTTCCCCGGCGTAAACGACGTGGAGAGCGAACTCGAAGCCCTGACCGATCTCGTCGCCTCCGCCCGGCCCGACTACATCCAGATGCGCAACCTGAGCCTCGACCCCGAGCTTTACCTGGGTTGTGTCGGAGACCCGACCGAGCCGTCCATGGGCCTTGGCAATTTCATGAAACGACTCAAAAAAGCCTGCCCCTGGATCAATTACGGCTATTTCAACCCCTATATCGAGAACAAGATCCCCCTGCTCTGGACATAGCCGCCGCCTGCGCACAACCGGCCTTCCAAAAAGCCAAAAAGAACCCCGCCTGGAAAACCGGACGGGGTTCAAACATTTCTCGGGAAGAAAACGGCGGCCCTTGTCGCCTTGCCGTCAGCTCATGCGTCGGCGACGGGAAAATCTATGCGGACCTGCTCCTCGCCGTCGACACGCTCGACAATCTCGCCGATTATCCAGGCGTCCTGCTTCAGTGCGCCCAGCCGGTGCACCACATCCTTGGCCACGTCCTTCTTGACGACCATGATATAGCCGATGCCGCTGTTGAAAATCTGCAGCATCTCCTCCCAGGAGAGGTCCCCCTGGGTCCGCAGCCATTCAAACACGGGCGGGATGCTCCAGGAGCCGAAACGGATCTGCGCGGTCACGCCCTTGGGCAGGATGCGCACGATGTTGTCGTAGAAACCGCCGCCGGTGACATGGACCATGCCATGAATTTCCCAGTCCCGCATGACGTTGCGCACGGCTTCGACATAGATGCGGGTTGGCGTGAGCAGAACTTCGGCCACGGTCTGATCCGTGCCGGGAAAAATGTCGGCGGGCTGCAGGCCGGAGCGCTCATAGATCTTGCGTACAAGGGAGTACCCGTTGGAATGCACGCCCGAAGAGGCCAGGCCGATAATGATGTCGCCCACGCCGATGCTCGAACCGTCCACGACCTTGTCATTGTCGACCATGCCGACGCAGAACCCGGACAGGTCGTATTCGCCGTCGGCGTAGAAATCGGGCATCTCGGCGGTTTCGCCGCCGATGAGGGCGCACTGGCCTTCCTTGCAGCCGTCGACGATGCCCTTTATGACCGCTTCGGCCTTGTCGATATCAAGCTTGCCCGTGGCGAAATAGTCGAGGAAAAAAAGAGGCTTGGCTCCTTGGACAATGATGTCGTTGACACTCATGGCCACCAGGTCGATGCCGACTGTGTCGTGTCTGTCGAACATGAAGGCCAGCTTGAGCTTCGTGCCCACGCCGTCGGTGGAAGCCACCAGCACCGGCTCGTTGACCATGGACATGGACGGCTTGAAAAGCCCGCCGAATCCTCCAATATCGTTGACAACGCCCTTGGTGTAGGTCGATGCCACCAGAGACTTGATCCGGGACACGAACGTGTTGCCCGCTTCTATATCGACTCCGGCATCCTTGTAGGCCTTGTCTCGCTGGGACATGTACAACTCCTTGTTTCTTCGCCTTCAACCAGCTACGTTAATGCAAATCATTCTTCATCTGGAGGCCAAGTTGCATAATCTCACGGCTGAACCAAGTAAAGCAAAAAACACGTCGTTGGCAAGGTCGATCCTTGTGCCGGCCTGTCTTTTCATTTTCATGGGGCAGGCTGCCCTGGCTGGCATCACCATTGATTCCGGCGCACAAAAGGACACCGTGATGCAAACCGGCAGGGCAGGTAGCGATGACGGGAGCATCCTCATCCATTCGGACCCCGACAACGGCTCGCTGATTCTGGTCTCGCCGCCGCCTGCTCCCCCGCAGGAAGATTCAGACCTTGAGCCCGTCATCATCGTTCCTGAAATCAACATCAAGGAGTAGGTCATGAAGACACCAGCGCTACTCTGGCGATCATTGGAAGACAGCGCCGTGCAATGTCAACTCTGCGCCCATTTCTGCCGCATCGAAGATGGAACACGCGGTCAGTGCGGGGTACGCGAAAACAGGAGCGGCCAGCTCTTTTCCCTGTCTTATGACAAGGTCGCGGCCCTGAACCTCGATCCGGTGGAGAAAAAACCCCTCTTTCATTTCCTGCCCGGAACCAAGACTCTTTCCATTGGCACCCAAGGCTGCAACCTGGCCTGCGCGTTCTGTCAAAACGCGAGCCTCTCGCAGCCTCCCCGCCAGGGCAAGGCGCTCAGCGGAGAGGCCATCCCGCCCCGGGAGATCATCCGCATGGCGCAGACATCGGGGGCCGCGTCCGTGGCCTACACCTATTCCGAGCCCACCATCTTTTTCGAACTCATGCGCGAAACCGCGATCCTGGCCCGGGAAGCAGGCCTGGCCAACATCATGGTCAGCAACGGTTTCCAAAGCCCGCAATGCCTCGATGCGCTGGGCGACCTGATCCAGGCCGTCAACATCGACATAAAATCCTTCCGCGAGGAATTCTACCGCGACATCTGCGCTGCACGTCTGGAGCCGGTGCTCAAAAATCTGACGCACATGAAAAGACTGGGCTGGCACATCGAAACCACCACCCTTATCATCCCGGACCTGAACGACTCGGACCGGGAACTGACCGAAATCGCTCGCTTCGTGCACGACGAACTGGGCAAGGATACTGCCTGGCACGTCTCGCGCTTCCACCCCTGCCACCAGATGCTTGACCACGCGCCAACGCCGCTGGACACGCTGAAGCGGGCCTACGATATAGGGCGAGCCGCCGGGCTCTCCCATGTCTTTGTCGGCAACGTGCCGGGATCGGATCTGGAGAACACCATCTGCCCCGGGTGCGGACAGATGGTCGTGGAACGGGTCGGCTTCACGATCCTGCGCAACAGGCTGCAGCGGGGCGTATGTCCCGGATGCGGAGAAGTCGTCATCAGGCCGGAAAATCTGGGGAAAGGCGATTAAGAAACATCCGGAGCGGATTCCCTAAAATTCAATCCCGCGACGGGCCTTGCCGCCCTGCGCGTAAACGTGCTTGACCTCGGTGATGTCCGAAACGATGTCGGCCAGCTCCACAATCCAGGACGGAGCGCCGCGCCCGGACAGGACCAGGTGGCACCCCTGGTCCTTGCAACGCGTGATCAGTTCCCGCACCTCATCGTCCATGAGCAGGCCGTGATTCAGGGCATACAGGGCCTCATCGAGGATCAGCATGTCCACACCCCGGTCAAGGAGCTCTCCTGCCCAGCGCAGAAGCTGCGTGGCCTTTTCGCGGTGGGTGTCGAAATCGGTGTCACGGTAAAAGCCCGCTCCCGAGGCCAGAAAACGCTCGCCAAGCAGCTTTTCCAGCATCTCCTGTTCACCGGCCTGATCGCCCCGCTTCATGAACTGCCCAAAAGCCACGCCAAGCCCCTGCCCCAAGGCGCGAATGGCCTGGCCAACGCAGGCCGAGGTCTTGCCCTTGCCGTTGCCGGTATAGATCAGGAGCATGCGTCCCCCTCGGGCTCTTGCGGGGCGTTGAGCCGGGCCAGCGTCGCCCGGACTTGGGCCAGGATCTCTTCCTCGCCCTCGACCTTGCCGCCGAGCATGAGCACCCGGCCGTCGCAGATGGTCGTGTCCACGCAGGAGCTGTTCGCGCTGTAGACGAGGTTGGAGGCAAGATGGTGCCCCGGAACCATGCGCACATGCTCCAGATTGACCAATATGCAGTCCGCGAGCTTGCCGGAGGCGATGCGGCCCGCGTCCAGGCCATACATGCGCGCCCCGTTCAGGGTGGCCGTGTCGAGGGCTTCCTGGGCGGGCATGGCGGTCGGGTCCATGGACGTGACCTTGGCCAGCAGGGAAGCGATCTTCATTTCCTCGATCATGTCCAGATTGTTGTTCGAAGAGCACCCGTCCGTGCCCAGGGCCACGGTGACTCCGTGAGCCCTCATGGCGACATGGTCGAACTGGCCGGAACAGAGCTTCATGTTCGAGACGGGACAGTGCACGACCTGCACCCCGTGCCGGGCCAGGAGTTCCATCTCGGTCCCGTTCATCCACACGGCATGCGCCAGGATCAGGTTCGGAGCCAAAAGACCCAGCTCGTGCAGATACTCCACCGGCCGGTTGCCATGCTTGGCCAGGCAATCCTCGACCTCTTTTTGCGTCTCCGAAAGGTGCAGATGCACCAGAAGCCCGTGGCGGTTCGCGTATTCCCCCAGCCAGCGCAGGGAGTCCGAGGACACGGTGTAGATGGCGTGAGGCCCGAGAATGAACTGGATGCGGTCCGGAAAGGCTGCGCTGACGGCGTGCAGATCCATGACCTGACGCTTCATGGTCTCGGCGCGGACCGGGTCGTCGAAATCGAAAAAGGCGGCGGACAGGGCCGCGCGCATGCCCATCTCGGTCACAGCCCGGGCCGTGCCCTTCCAATGCCAGTACATGTCGGCGAAAAAAGTCGTTCCGGACTTGATCATCTCAAGGCAGGCCAGTTTCGCCCCCCAATAGATGTCGTCTTCGCCAAGTCTGGACTCGAAAGGCCAGATATGGTCGGCAAGCCAGGTGTGCAGATCCATGTCGTCGGCATAGCCGCGCATGAGCGTCATGGCGGCGTGGGTATGGGCGTTGTGAAAGGAAGGCAGGATGGCCTTGCCCGACCCGTCGATGACAACGTCGGCGGACGAATCCACGTCCGTTCCGATGGAGTCGAAGCGATTGCCCTTGATGAGCACATCAACCAACTCTCCATTCAGGCGCACTTTTTTTATCAAGATACTCAAGAGGCCACCTCCGTTGTTTGGAGGTACCTGATAACGGCATCCCCCCGGCATTGTCCATAGAGAGGCCCTGACGCCGCCACCAAGACAATCGACATTTCCCGCGAATGCGTCCTTCTCTTTTGCCGCCGGCTCAATTATACTCTTGTGCACGAAATTCACGGAACACGAGGTATTGACATGAAAAACACTGACTCGGCCCCAAGTTCGGGCGAGACCATGCTCTCCACGCTGCGCGGCAAGATAACGGCGACGATCCTGACCCTGCTGGCCTTGAATGCCGCGGGCCTCGTCTGGATCGCCCTGACCGCAAGCTCCGCCATTCCGCCGCTGTCGTGGGGCGTGGCCGGGATCATCCTGCTCCTGACCGTGGGGATCGGAGCCGTCGCCCTGAAGGTTCTGCACCGCGAGGCGCAGCGGGGCATAGCCGACATAAACGCCGTGTTCCAGAACATCCAGGGCCAGGAAGCCGACCTGTCCTGCACCATGGCGGATCTGGATAACCCGGACCTGAAGCACATCTCGGCCTGCTACAACAGCTTCCTGGCGAGCGTGCGGGAACTGGTGGAAAAAATCCGCAAGATGGGCATCGACATCGCCCTCGACAGCACCCGCATGGCCAAATCCGTGTTCGACACCAGGAACAAGACCGCCGCGCAGGGCTCCATCGCCGAGGAAGTGGCAGTGGCCAGCAACGAGGCCAACGCGGCCATCGCCGAAATCGCGCAGAACACGCAGTATGTGGCCGAAAAGACCACCAGCAACCTGAACACCGCCCACAGGTCGCACACCGAACTGCAGGACGTCACGGACAAGATCCACAAGATCAACGCCATCGTCGAATCCTTCCGCAACACCGTGGACGATCTTGGCGCAAGCTCGGCCAACATCCTGAGCATCGTGACCATCATCAACGGTATCTCGGAACAAACCAATCTCTTGTCCCTGAACGCCACCATCGAGGCCGCCCGGGCCGGTGAGCACGGCAAGGGTTTTGCCGTGGTCGCCGAGGAAGTGCGGGAACTCTCGCGCAGGATCAAGCCCGCCACGGAAGAAATATCGAACAATATCGGGGCAATGATCAAGATCGTCGAACGCACCCAGACCGAGACCGCTCAGATCCTGGATTATGCCAGGGATACCGACCAGGTCGTAACTGCGGCCACCGTCAATTTCGAGAGCATGATCGACGACTTTGAAACGGCCAACGACCAGCTGATCAAAATCGCGGCCGCCATCGAGGAGTTGTCGACCAACAACAACGACGTCACCGAAAAGGTCAACAACATCAATGCGCTCAGCCAGGAGATCGCCAAGGACATGAACTCCTCGGCCACCTCGGTGGACGCCCTGAACTCCGTGACCGAGCGGATGCTCGAACTCGTGGCGCGATTCAAGACAGGGGAAGGCAAATTCGACACGGTCATCGACACAGCCAAGGAGATCCGCGACGACTATCAGGCCCGGATTCAGGGCATGAAGGACCGGGGGATCAACGTGTTCGACATGCAGTACAAGGCTGTGCCGAACACGTCACCGCAGAAATACGTCACCGCCTTCAGCGATGTTTTCGTCAAGGAGATGCAGAGCGTCGTCGATGACGCGCAGAAAAGAATTCCGGGGACCATCTATTGTCTGGCCATCGACCAAAAAGGCTACCTGCCCATCCATCACGGGGCCGTCTCCAAGGCCATGACCGGAGACCCGGTCAAGGATCTGCTCCAAAGCCGGCACCAGCGCATCTACCAAAGCAACCGCACAGAACAGCGCAGGTGCTCGCACACCGACCCGCTCCTGCTGCAAACCTACATGCGCGATACAGGCGAAATTCTGAACGACCTGTCCATGCCCATATTTGTCGATGGCAAGCACTGGGGAGCCTTCATCATGGGCTTTGACCCGCGAGCCATGTTCAGCGAGCCTTGAAAGACCCGCGCATCATCTTGAAAAGGCCGGACCGCTCCGGCCTTTTCGCATTCATATGCCGTGGTCATCCGGCCAGACGTCCCTGCATCCGATCCGCGCACAAATCCAGAAAACAGGCATGCACGCGACCGTCCCCGGTCAATTCCGGGTGAAAGGACGTGGCCATCAGATGCCCCTGGCGCAAGGCCACCGGGGCATCTCCAAGGCGGGCCAGGACCTTCACTCCCGGACCGGTTTCGAGCACCCGCGGAGCCCGGATGAACACGCCGGGGTAGGGACGGGAATCCGGCAGCCCGTCAACGCGCAAACCTGACACGAAACTCTCCTGCTGGCGGCCGTAGGCATTACGCGCGACACCCATGTCCATGAGCCCCAGAAAAGGCTCCTCGCCCTCGACCCTGGCGGCCAGCAGAATGAGCCCCGCGCAGACGCCCCAGACCGGACGGCTTGCCCCAAAATCGCGCAAGACGACGTCAAGCCCGGACAGTCCTGCAAGGCGCCGCATGCTCGTGCTCTCTCCGCCGGGCAGAATGAGCCCGTCCAGACCCTCCAGATGGGCGCAAGAGCGGACCAGTTCGGCCCGCGTCCCCAGCGTTTCGAGCATTTCGACATGCTCGGCGAAAGCGCCCTGCAGGGCAAGGATGCCGACGCGCATCACCAGCCCCGGCCCGCAAACTGCTGCGCGGCATCCAGGGAGCGCACCGCGATGCCGGACATGGCCTCGCCCAGATTTTCGCTGACCCGGGCCAGAATGGACGGATCATCGAAATGAGTCACCGCCTGCACGATGGCCCGCGCTCTTTTGGCCGGATCGCCGCTCTTGAAGATCCCCGACCCAACGAAAACTCCGTCCATGCCAAGCTGCATCATCAGCGCGGCATCGGCCGGCGTGGCCACTCCTCCGGCAGCGAAATTGACCACGGGCAGCCGCCCCAGTTCACGCACCTGACGCAGAAGTTCCAGGGACGCACCGATATTCTTGGCATACGTGGCCAGCTCTTCGAGGGGCATGCCCTGCACCTGCCTGATCTGGCTTTGCACGGTCCGGGCATGGCGCACGGCCTCGACCACGTCCCCCGTGCCCGCCTCGCCCTTGGTGCGAATCATGGCCGCGCCCTCGGCAATGCGGCGCAGGGCCTCGCCCAGATTGCGGCATCCGCAAACAAAGGGCACCTTGAACGCATTCTTGTCGATATGGAATTCCTCATCCGCCGGAGTCAGGACCTCGCTCTCGTCGATGTAGTCCACGCCCACGGCTTCGAGGATGCGGGCCTCCATGAAATGGCCGATGCGGCACTTGGCCATGACCGGGATGGAGACACTGGCCATGATCTCGCGGATCATGGCCGGATCGGACATGCGGGCCACGCCGCCGCAGGCACGGATGTCGGCGGGAACCCGTTCCAGGGCCATGACCGCGCAGGCCCCGGCCTCTTCGGCAATGCGGGCCTGTTCCGCGTTGATCACGTCCATGATCACCCCGCCCTTGAACATCCGGGCCAGGCCCGTATTGAGCAGTGCCTTGTCGTCGTTGCAGTCACTTGATTTCATACTGTCCTCCTGATTGAGATTGGACAGCCGTTGAAACAGTCAGGCCGCAAAATGACAATAGCTGTTTATTGCGGAGAAAATATGGAGATTTTCTCCATATCAGGACTCAAGGGAGAGCAGATAGGAGCGCAAGCCGTCCCGACGGTCCTTGAGCCCGAGCTTGCGGCGGAGATGATGGCGGTGGGTGTCGATGGTGGAGGCGCCAACCCCCAGACGGGCGGCGATTTCCTTGGTGCCGAGTCCCTCGCGGATCAATTCGGCGACCTGGATTTCGGCTGGGGTCAACCCCTGGCAGACCGTGGACAATCGATGGCAAAAGGGCTCAGTCAATTCCTTGAGGCTCCGGCGAAGCTGATCGGCCAGCAAGCGGGCCTCTTCTCCTGCGCAAAGCCCCTGCAGGCGATCCAGGGTCGGAGAGATGCTACGGCGGACATTGGCCAGCACGGCCTGTTCAAGATCTTCGCGATCCTCTTCGCGCTGACGCAAAAGGACCTTGAGTGCCGTGTTCATCTCGGCCAGGCGTTCGGTCTGGGCCAAAAGTTCGGCGGTGCGTTCCCTGACCCGCTCCTCCAGCACCTCGCTGTGCCGCGCCCGCAGTGCCTCCTCTTCCTTGCGCCCGCTGATCTCGGCCAGGGTGCCCACGTAGCCCAGCAGATTCCCGTCCGGGCCGTGAACCGGCCGGGTCTGTTCCTCCACCCAGCCCACTCGTCCGTCCGGGCGGGAATACCTGTACTCGGACCGAAAAAGCGGCTCGCCCCGGGTCACGGCTCCGGCCCGCTCGTTCAAAAGCCTCGGCAGATCCCCGGGGTGAACGGTCCTGGCCCAACCGTCCCCCAGGGCTTCCTCCTCGGACAGGCCCATCATCTCGCAGAAGGTCCTGTTCACGAAAACGCACTTGTCCTCAGCGTCGTCAAAAAAAATCCCCAACGGGGAGCCATCGACCAGAACCCGCAAGCGGCCCTGCAGGATCGCAACTTCGGCTTCAGGATCGTGCCGGGATTTTTTTGAATCGGTTGTCATGGAAAAAGCAGATAAGGGCTCATGGCGGTTATGGGAATACCTCATTTTGCCTGTCCGCGCCCGGAACGCTCCGCACCAAAACAAACCGGCCCTTGATCCCGGCCCGTGCACGGCGTACGTACCAGTGAACGCACCCGTACTGGAGTTTCCCATGAAAAAACTGATCCTTGTTTGCACCCTTTTGCTCGGCATCCTGCAGGTCTCCGCGGCCATGGCCGGACCGTGGACCGCCCTTGAACCCGTCCGTCTCCTGGCCTCGGACACCTCGGCGACCCTGCCGGTGGGTGAAAAGCTGGGCAAGATCGACAATCTGCGTTTCAGGATCGACGGCGCCACAGTCATGTTCGAGAGCCTGACCCTCATTCCGGTCGAGGGCGAGCCCATCGAACTTCGCGCCCCCGTGCAGCTCAAGTCCGGAGAATCCTCGGGGCTGATCAACATTCCCGGAATGGCCACGGTCATCGACAAACTAAAGCTTGTGTACCGCATCACCGACGGCAAGCCCGCCACGATGACCCTGCGGGTCAAGCTGGACTGAACGGCAGGACGCAGGGAAAACGCCGCAGAATCGGCGCGCGGCATGCGATCGGCCGAAATTCCGGAGCCGCGAACCGCAGTCCGCACGCAGCTTTGCACAGGTCCAAGCAAAGAATTGCGGTTTGCGGAATCAATCGTTAGGGCCAGCGGAACAAATGCCCGCGACAATGGCGTTGACGGGCTCAATTCTGTTGCGTGGAGGCGCGGTTATGCTCATGGAAGACGAGGACATCCTCTTTTCGGACATCAAACTTGACCCGGACACGTTTTATTTCCTGTATATCGGCGAAATAAAAACGGACTGCCTGAACCAATTCTTCAAGGAGACTCTCTCCAAAATTCACGGCCAGACTTTCGACTTCATTTCCATCCTGCCGGATGTGCTCGAATCCTACCCGCACAAGAACACCATGGTCATAAACCCCATGGCCAGGGAGCTTTTCCGGGCCAAGGGCCGCAAGGTCAGCTTCCGCATCCCGCCACGGACCTTTGCCTCCCTGGTCTCCGCATCGGACACTGTCAATGAGCTGATCCGCCAGCTCCTGGACAAGCAGGGGCATGTCTTCATCCACGTCTTCGAATCCGTACCCGAACTGACCCTGGCGCTCATTCCCGGCGTGCGCATCCTCGGGCCCAGCGGCCACATCGCCAACATCTGGAACAACAAGCTCTACCAGCTGCAACGCCTGAAAGACGTCGCCCCGCTGATCAACTATCGCGTCTGCCAGGATGCGCAGGACATGATGGATACGGCCCGCGAGCTCTGGGAAGAGTGGCCGGACGGCATATTTGTCAGCCAGCCCTATTCGGCGGCCGGAGTGAACAGCTTTGTCGCCCGCTCGCAGGAAGAGATCGAAACCAAGACCGCGCATCTGCGGGGCAAATTCTTCATCAGCCGCTACATCCCGCACGTGGCCGACCCCACGGTTTTGGGGATCGTGGCCAACGCCCAGGACGTGTTCATCGCGGCCACCGCCGACCAGGAAATATACGACGGCAACAAGTTTCGCGGATCGACCTTTCCTTCCGAGCAACCCGAAGCCACGCAGCAGGAGTTGCGCGAGATCACGCGCAGGATAGGGCAGGTCATGGGGCGCGGCGGCTATCGCGGCATCTTCGGGTGCGACTACATCGTCGACGACCAGGGCCGGATCTTTTTTGTGGAGGTCAACGCCCGCAAACAGGGCACGACCATGGAGATGTGCTGCACCCTTGAGAACGCCCTGCCGCCCGAGACTCCGGGCCTGCTGGAACTGGAATACCACGCCGTGATGTTCGACCGCTTCCCGGACAACAAGATGGAGATCAAGGAAGCCCTGAAGGGAATCTGCTGGCGGACCTACAACTTCAAGCTCGAACACGAGGCCGAAACCGAGCACATCGTCCCCGTGGACGAGGACGAGCGGACCCTCTTTCGCCAGATCGTCAGCAACGGCCAGGAACACGGCGTGATCGTGGTCGAACACGTCGGCGGCAAGCAGGCCGTCATGCCCGGCACGTTTCTGGGCAGGGTCGTGGCCGTGGCCCGGGACCGCTGTCTGCTCGATGACGACATTCGCCTGGGCATCGAGCAACTGAACGACTCCATCCGCAAACACTCACAAACACAGGAATCAAGCGAGGATGACAAGTAATGAGCATCAATGCCCTGGACACGTTTACTACGGATCTCTTTGAAAAACTGTTCACCGTGAAAAATGACGCCGCGCCATCGGATGAAGAGCGTCTGACCATTGCCGAACTTTTCAGGCAGGCCGAGGCCGAAACGCTGACCGGCCCCATCGTGGCTCTTTTCGCCGCGCTGGAAAAATTCCACGACGACCGGGGCTGGACTCCGGAGCAGCTGGGCATGACACGAGACGGCCTCGCGGCCCTGGCCGTGAAGCATGAACAGATCGACGAACACCGGGTCACCGTGGGCGGCCGCGTCGGCAAGGCCCTGGCCATCGTCGATGCCGCCCAGGACCGGGTCGCCGACTATCTGGGCCGTCACCCCCGGGAAGCTCCGAGCGGCATCGAAGTCTGGGACCTGATGCTCGAGAACCAGGCGCGCATCAGGAAAGTCCTGGGCATGAGCGAGGACGACTGGAACTCCTATTCCGGCCAGCTCCGTCATGCCATCGAATCCGTCGAGACCCTGTCCAAAGTGATCGATCTGCCCGCCAAGGCGGTGCAGGACGTGCTGCGAGTCACCAAGACCTACCGCATGCGCCTCACCCCCTATTACGCGAGCCTGATCCTCCCTGGCCAGATCAACGACCCGGTCCTTTTGCAGTCCGTGCCTACCGGAGAGATGATCGACAACGCCGGCGTCGAGATCCCTCCCGTGGCAGCGGACCATTCTCCGGCCCGGCTCATCGACCAGTTTTACCCAAGAGTGGTGACCATCAAGGCCACCAACATGTGCGCCATGTACTGCACCCATTGCCTGCGCATCGCCCACATCGGCGCCAAGGACCGCCTCTACGGCAAGGAAGCCTACGGCGAGGCCCTTCAGTACATCCGCGCCAACCCCGAAATCCGTGACGTGCTCGTGACCGGCGGCGACAGCCTGGTCCTGCCCAACAGCATGCTCAAGTGGCTCCTGGGCGAACTCGACGCCATCGATCACGTGCGCATGAAACGGCTCGGCACACGCATCCCCGTGACCACGCCGCAGCGCATCGACGACGAACTTCTGGATATTCTGGAGGCCAGCAGCGACAGGAAGCCCCTGCGCGTGGTCACGCAGATCAACACCGCCCAGGAGATCACGCCGGTCTCGAAGGCCGCGTTCAAGGCCATCTCCAAACGCGTGGCGGCAGTCATGAATCAGGCCGTGCTCTTGAAAGGCATCAACGACACCAGCGTCAAGATGTGGAAGCTGTGCGAGACCATCCAGGAAGCCTATGTCCGCCCCTACTATGTCTTCAACTGCAGCTACCGCAACCCGCAGTTCATGCATTTGCGCGTGCCCGTGGCTGTGGGACAGGGCATCATCGAGAGCATGTACGGCAACATCTCCGGTGACGCCATTCCACGCTACATCGCCACCGCAGGGGGCAAGATCCCATTGCACCGCACCAACGTGCTCGAACACGCGCAAGGCCACGTGAAGATGCAAAAGCCCTGGAGCGGCGAGCAGGTTATATACCCAGATCCCGATCCGCAAGAATACGCCCGCCAGGACTTCGGCTTCGCCAAGTACGAAAAATGATCCCGGCCATGCACGACAAAATCCAGTCATATCTCGCCCCCCGCCGCAGGGATGCCCTTGATCTGCTGCGGCGGCTGGTCGAGATTCAGAGCGGCAGCCGCAACAAGCCGGGCCTTGACCGCATGGCGGGGGAAATGGCCACGGTCCTGGGCGAGGTCTTGCCCGACGTGCGCACCCTGCCCTTCACGGAGCACGGAAACATGGTCCAGGCCATGACCGCTCCGGCCGCGAAGGGACGCAAGGGCATCGTGCTGGTCGGACACATGGACACGGTCTTTCCCGCCGACACGGCCTTCACCGCATTTCGCGAGGAAGGCGACCGCTGCCACGGCCCGGGCGTCTATGACATGAAGGGAGGCCTCGTTGTCGCGGTTCATGCCCTGAAAACCCTTAAGCACCTGGGTCTTCTGGACGACATCCCGATCACTGTACTGTGCAATTCCGACGAGGAGATCGGCTCCCCCGCTTCGCGCCCCTGGATTGAAAAAGAGGCGCAAGGTGCCCTGGCCGCCCTGGTCTTCGAAGGCGGCGGAGCGGACAAGAATGTGGTCACCGGCCGCAAGGGTCGGCTCGGAATGCTTCTGACCGTGCAGGGACAGGCCGGACATGCGGCCAAGGGCGGTGCCAAGGCCAGCGCCATCCTGGAGCTGGCGCACATGATCGTCGCCCTTGAAGGACTGAACGACGGCCGGGACATCACCCTCAACGTCGGCCTGATCGAGGGCGGAATCGGACCCAACACCGTGCCCGAACTGGCCACGGCGGCCCTCGATGCCCGGTTCCTGACCCCGCAGGGCAGACAGCGCCTTGAAAAGGACTTGAACCGGATTGTCTCAAGGACCACCATCCCCGGAACCGTGGCCACCCTGATCGAACAGTCCGGACGACCGGCCATGCCCCAGTCGGAAGGGAACCGACGACTTTACGCCATGGCCCGCGAGCAGGCGCAAATTCTCGGTTACGACCTGCCCGAGGAGCTGCGCTCGGGCGTGTCCGACGCCAATTTCATCGCAGGCCTGGACGTGCCTGTGCTCGACGGGCTGGGACCCGTGGGAGACCTGGACCACAGCGATCTGGAGTATATTCTCAAAGACACGTTGTCCGAAAGAGCGGCGCTGACGGCGGCGACCATCGCAGCAATCTGGAATCATGCAACAAGCGCATGATTTTTCCAACCTCTCGCAATTTGACAGGATGAATGATCTTCAGCATAGAAGATCAACAACGTAGTGGATTTTTTATCCTTGATTCACAACAATTCATCGATGGAGGTGCTTATGGTTGGAAGAAAATGGCTGGTCGCCCTTGTGGTCGTACTCGGAATGGCGGTAACTGCGCCCCAGGCAATGGCCAAGCAGGACATTCTCTTCGGCGGAGCGTCGATCACCGGCGTCTACTACCAGGTTGCGTTGCAGCTCAGCAACATGATGAACAAGCATGCAGCCGACAAGTACAACTACATCGGTCGCCCCACAGGTGGCTCGGTTTTCAACATCAATGCCATTGACCGCGGCGCGTTTGACTTCGCGGTGGCCCAGTCCGACCGCAACTGGCAGGGCTTCAACGGCGCCGCCGACTGGGAAGGAAAGCCCGTCAAGGGTCTGCGCAGCGTGTTCAGCATGCATCCCGAGACCGTTCTGCTGGTCACCCGCAAGGACACCGGCATCAAGACCGTCATGGACATGAAGGGCAAGCGGATCAATATCGGCAACCCCGGCTCCGGCCAGCGCGGCAATGCCGAAGACGTCCTGCGCATCTACGGCCTGGACCCCAACAAGGATTTCAGCGCAGAGGCGCTGCAGCAGGCTGAAGCCTCCCGCGCCCTGGTCGACCAGAAGGTCGACGCCTTCTTCTTCACCGTCGGCAACCCCAGCGCCGCTGTCGAAGAGCCTGCCCAGTCCGTCGAACTTGACATCGTCCCCATCAATTCCGACGGCATCAAGGACTTCGTGGCCAAGCATCCCTATTACATCATGACCAAGATCCCGGCCGGCACCTACAAGGGTGTGGACAAGGACGTCGAGACCTACGCCGTGACCGCGACCGTCATCTCCAATGAGTCCGTGTCCGAAGAAGTGGTCTACGACATGGTCAAGACCGTTTTCGAGAATCTGGACGAACTCAAAGCCTCCCACGCCGCTTTCCGCAACCTGAATCCCAAGGAAATGCTGCAGGGCCTCTCCGCCCCGCTGCATCCCGGCGCGATCAAGTACTACAAGGAAAAAGGTTGGATGTAGCCTCATCCTGACAAGGGGGCCACGCGGCCCCTTTGTCTATTTGAAAGGCCCGCATTTTTCTTCCGCCTCACTTCTCTGACGCAAGGACACTGTCATGGCAGAACACGAAACACCCAAACAAGACAACGTCGCCCCCGGCCAGGAGTCTTCCGCCAGCATGAAGAAAGCTGCCGAAGACCTTGTGGCCATGGTCGAAGCAGGGGCGCGGGAACCCTCTAATTTTTTCGCGTCCGGAGCGATCACGCTACTGTGCCTGTGCTGGTCCGCCTTCCAGCTCTTCCTGGCCTACCAGCCCCTGAATTCACACATCGCCCGGGCCTGGCATCTGGCGTTTGCAGTGTGTCTGGCCTTTCTGGCCTATCCTGCCTACAAGCAGCACACTCCGCCCATGTGGGTCAACTGGACCCGGAAGGTCCTCCCGAATTTCGCCAGGCGCTCCATACGCACCTACATTCCCTACTACGACATGATCCTTGCGGCGCTGGCCACGTCAGGCGCGCTCTACATCTGGTGGGACTACGACCAGCTCATCAATCGGCAGGGCCTGCCCAACACCTTGGACATCTGGATGGGCATCATCCTGATCGTGCTGCTGCTTGAAGCCGCCCGACGCTCCCTTGGTCCGGCGCTGACCATACTGGGCTCGGTCTTTCTGGCCTACACGGTCTTTGGGCCCTATTTGCCCGAGGTGCTGCGTCATCGCGGCGTGCCGCTCGATTTCATCATCAGCGACATGTACCTGACCACCACCGGCATTTTCGGAGTGCCGCTGGGCGTATCCACGGATTTCGTCTTCCTCTTCGTCCTTTTCGGCGCACTGCTCGACCGCGCGGGCGGCGGAAAATATTTCATCGACGTGGCCTTTTCGGCGCTCGGCACCTTTCGCGGCGGCCCGGCCAAGGCCGCTGTCCTGGCTTCGGGCCTGACAGGGCTGGTCTCGGGCTCTTCCATCGCCAACACCGTGACCACCGGCACCTTCACCATCCCGCTGATGAAGAAGGTGGGCTTTCCGGCATACAAGGCCGCAGCCGTCGAGGTTGCGGCGTCCACCAACGGCCAGCTCATGCCTCCGGTCATGGGCGCGGCGGCCTTCATCATGGCGGAGATAATAGGCATTCCATATCTGGATGTCGTCCGGGCCGCATTCCTACCCGCGATCATCTCCTACCTCGCCCTGTTCTGGGTCGTGCATGTCGAGTCCATGAAGATGGGCATCAAGGCCATTCCCCGTTCCCAGCTCCCTCCGTTCTTCAAGACCCTGCTGCGCGGCTGTCACTTCATCATTCCGCTGGCGGTGCTGATCTATTTCCTGGTCATCGTGCGTCGCTCGCCCGTGACCTCGGCGCTCCTGGCCATCGAGAGTCTGACCGTGATCATGCTGGTGCAGCGTCCGATCATCGCCTACCTGACCATGTGCGCCCATCGCCGCGCCGGCACCCTCGACCCGGACGTGGACACCGGACACTTCATGGTCGCGGCCTTCCGCCAGGGCCTTGTCGACATCTGGAACGGCCTGATCATGGGCGCGCGCAACATGATCTCCGTGGGCGTGGCCACCGCCACGGCCGGAATCATCGTCGGAGTGGTGACCATCACCGGCCTTGTCGGCCGTTTCATCACCCTCATCGACACCATCTCCATGGGCAACGTGGTCCTGATGCTCATCTTCACGGCCATTACCAGCCTGATTCTGGGCATGGGCATGCCGACCACGGCCAACTACATCATCATGGCCACCCTGACCGCACCGGTCATCGTGCAGCTCGGCGCCGACGCCGGGCTTGTCTTCCCCATCATCGCGGCTCATCTGTTCGTGTTCTATTTCGGCATTCTCGCCGACGACACGCCGCCGGTGGGACTTGCGGCCTATGCGGGGGCGGCCATTGCACGCTCCGACCCAATTAAAACCGGTGTGCAGGGTTTCGCCTACGACCTGCGCACCGCGATTCTGCCGTTCATTTTTCTCTTCAACACGGACCTCTTGATGATTTCCGGCGTGACCGCCACCGGGGACATCATCTGGCTCGACGACTACCTGCACATCGCGTGGATCTTCTTTTCCGGGATGATCGCCATGTTCGCGTTCGCCTCGGCGATCCAGGGCTGGCTGGTCAAAAGCTGCAACTGGGGGGAACGCCTTCTGCTGCTGGCGATATGCGCCACGACATTCCGCCCTGGAGCATTTGCACCCTACCTGCCTTTCGACAGGCTGGGCATGCAGATTTTGGGAGTTTGCGTTTTCTTCCTCCTTGTCGCATGGCAAATGACGGTTAAAAAGAACAAGAAAAAGAGAAAAGTCACAACATAAAAAAGGCGAGGCACTGCATGTACAAACGCATTCTTGTCCCCATTGATTTGCAGGAACCCGATGATCGCGCCCGCTGCATGGGCCTGGAGAGATCGATTGAACTTTGCCGCCTATACAAGGCTCAACTGTACATCCTGACAGTAGTTCCAGACATGGGAATGCCCATTGTCGCAAACTACTTTCCGCCAGACGCAGGCGACAAGATTGTCGGCGAGGCCGAGGAAATGCTGCATGAGATGGTTGGAGTCTACATTCCTGACGACATCGATGTTAACTATCTTGTCGCACAAGGTTCAATCTATAGAAGAATCCTGCGCATGGCAGAGAAGATTAACGCAGACCTCATTGTGATGCCTGCTCATCGCCTCAAACTGCAGGACTATCTTCTTGGCACAAATACGGCCAAGGTCGTCCGGCATGCGCAGTGCTCGGTGCTGGTGGTACGCTACGACTCCGAAGAATCCTGCGCGATCTTCGATCAATCGGGCGACCAGGAAGACGAGGACTAGACGCGCAGGGCCTGCTTTTCACCCGCGCCCCGAATGATCACGCAGCCCGTGACGGCCCGGGCGGCCTCCCTTTTCCGGGAAGCTGCCCGCCAGCCGGCAGGGGCTTTTTTCTTTTTTCGGCCTCGGATCGTGACGCCCAGGCATCGGGCAGGCACCGGGCAGGCCAGTGCCTCGAAAAACCGTACGTGTTTGCATGCGTGCGGGGCAAACCCTACTCAACGCCCTTTACATCCTGCCCCGCTCCCTTCAGAATGAAGTTTTTGAAGGAATCCCATGAACCACTCAGTCATAGTCATCGGCGGCGGGCCTGCCGGTCTTCTGGCCTCTGCCACCGCCGCCTCCAAAGGCGCCACGGTCACCCTGCTCGAACGCATGGACCGCCCGGGCCGCAAGCTTCGGATCTGCGGCAAGGGCCGCGGCAATATCGGCAACACCGCGCCTTTAAATGAGTTCCTGACTCATTTCGGCAAGAATTTTCGTTTCCTGCGCCCGGCCCTGTCCCATTTCTTCACCACGGACACCGTCGAACTGCTGAGCGATCTTGGCGTCCCGACCAAGGAAGAGCGCGGTGGTCGCCTTTTTCCAGCCAGCGACAGCGCACAGGATCTGGTGGACGCCTTTGTGCGCAACGCCAAAACCAAGGGCGTCACCATCCGCACCGGCTGCCGGGTTCGCGGCATCAAACGCAAGGACGGACGGTTCGAAGTCTCCTTCGGCACTCAAACCCTCACGGCGGACAGAATCATCCTGACCACCGGAGGTGCCTCATACCCCGCGACCGGCTCCACCGGCGACGGCTACGAGCTGGCCAAAAGCCTGGGACACGCCATCGTGCCCATCGCTCCGGCTCTTGTCCCGCTGATCACAGCCGGGGATACCGCCTCGAAATTGCAGGGTTTATCGCTCAAGAACGTGCGCGTTGAATTGCGCGTCGACGGCAAGAAGGCCGGAGAAGACATGGGCGAGATGCTCTTCACCCATTTCGGCCTGTCCGGCCCCCTCATCCTGACCTTGAGCAAGGCCGCCGTGCGTGCGGTGGACCAAGGCAAAAAGACCGAGATCCTCATCGATTTGAAACCCGCCCTGGACACGGCCAAGCTGGACGCTCGCCTTCTGCGCGACCTGGCGGAACATGGCAAAATGCACCTGGAAAACCTGTTGCGCGGCCTCATGCCACCCAAGCTCATCCCGGTATGCCTCGAACAGACGCGCCTGGCCGGAGACAAGGCCGCCCACCAGATCTCCTCCGAGGAGCGCAAGCGCCTGCGCCTGTGGCTCAAGGAACTGCGCTTCACCGTCAGCGGCTACCGTCCAATGCGCGAGGCCATCATTACCTCCGGCGGCGTGGATCTGTCCGAAGTCAATCCCAAGACCATGGAATCGAAAGTCTGCCCGGGGCTTTTTCTGGCCGGGGAAGTGCTCGACATGGACGCCGACACGGGCGGCTTCAACCTGCAGGCGGCCATGTCCACGGGTTACCTGGCAGGGCTGAGCGCCTCCGACGCCCCATGACCACGCACGCACGTGAGGATTGCATGACCGCATGTTGACATCCCGATGATCCACGAGCACACCCTTGCACGCACACAGGGGTTGCGCTAGGAGCTTGAAGGGACTTTGCTTTCCAAGGAGTTTTTCATGACCGACTTCAAAATTCCGGCTCCAGGCGAACCGGCTCCCCCTTTTTGCCTCGACGGCGCATCACGATCCGGGGTCAGCCTGGAAGACTACCACGGGCGCTGGGTGGTTCTCTATTTCTACCCCAAGGACAACACTCCCGGCTGCACCGTGGAGGCACAGGAGTTTTCCGCCCTGAAGGACCAGTTCGCGGAACTGAATGCCGTGATCCTGGGATTGAGCCCTGACTCCATCAAATCCCATCAGAACTTCACGGGCAAGCATGACCTGCAGGTGGAACTCTTGAGCGACCCCGAGCATGAAATCCTGAAGCGGTTCGGGGCCTGGCGGCTCAAGAAGAACTACGGCAGGGAATACATGGGCGTGGCGCGTTCGACATTTCTCATCGATCCCTCCGGAGTGATCCGCCGCACCTGGCCCACCGTGAAAGCTTCCGGGCACGCGACCGAAGTACTGGCCGCCTTGAAAGCGCTGGTCTGAACCAAAAGCCATGCCGCGCGGACAAAACACCCTACTGACGGAGCTCAAAAGCCTCGTCTCCGCCATTGAGGCCAGCGCGCGTGCGGGCAACTCGGTCGCGCTCAAAGCCCATCTCAAGGAACTCGTCGCCTGGGCCAGGCAACTCATCCTGCGCGTGCCCCTGTCCTCGTCCACGTCCACGCAGGCGCAGACGCAGGAAATCGAAGGCCTGAAGCGCAGGCTGCGCGCCTCGAAAACCAGCTTCGACTCCATGATCTCGGCCTACAAAGCCATCCTGGACGCTTTTGAAACCTTTCGCGGAACCGTCGATCTCGTCCAGCAGACCAAACGCCTGGAAGAACTTCCCGCGACGCTGGACGCCATCCGAGGGCTGCGCAACCTGCACACCCTCCACGTCGTGCTGGATTACGATCTTTTTGAACGACGCATTCCCAAGGGCGTGGGGCGGGCTTCGGCAGCCACCATCCGCGATCGCCTGAAACAATTCTCACCCAGCCCGCACGCTCCAAGGCTCTTTCTCGGCGAGGTAGGACAAATCGAAAACCCCGGTTTTTTTCTCGGGCTGGAAGAGGACCCTCCATCCGGATCCTGCTTCATCTTCGCCCTTGGGCACAAATACGTGCACTCGAAGATCATCGGCGTGGTGGCAGCCTACGATCCCGACCCAACGCGCTACGCTCCGGACAAAGCCACCGATTTTCTGAGCCATTTCTGCAATATCCTGGCGTGCACCCTGATCACCGCCCTGGAACACGCCCAGCTTGAGGAATTAACCGTACGCGACGCCCTGACCGGAGTGAACAACCGCACCTACCTGGAACGCCATGCCGGACGCATCCTCGATTTCGCGGCACGCAAAAATCTTCCCGTGCATCTGCTTTTCATCGATCTGAACGGGTTCAAGGCGGTCAACGACACCCTTGGGCATGAGGCAGGGGATGCCATACTGGTGGAGGTGGCCAGATCCATCAAGGCCATGATCCGCAAGTACGACATCTTCGTGCGCCTCGGCGGAGACGAATTCGTCATTCTGCTCCCGGACACCGATGGAAACATGACCCGCACGTTCGTGAATCGCCTGCGCCGAACCCTGGCCGACATCGACGTCAGCCGGGTCTGCTCCCTGGACACGGACCTGCGAATTTCCGCCTCTGTCGGCGCAGCCCTTCACCAGCCGCCCCAGAGTCTGGAAAGCCTCATCAAGGCCGCCGACCTGCACATGTACAAGAACAAGACTCTCTCAAGGGAAGATCCCGCCGCCAGGCAAGATGCTCCCATTCCAAAAACAGCCTCCCTACCGGCAAGGACCTCGCACCACCATGATTGAATTCGACATCTCCGGTTTCGGGCAACGCACCCTCCATCACCTGGTTCTGGACTACAACGGCACCCTGGCCCTGGACGGACGGGTCCAGCCCGGCGTCTTTTCGCGCCTGAGCCAGCTCAAGAGCCAACTGCAAATCCACATCCTCACCGCGGACACATACGGTACAGTGCGTTCGACCTTCGGACAGACAGACTACACGGTGCATGTCCTGCCCGCCGGCAATGAATGCGCGGCCAAGGCCGAATACGTGCGCGAACTCAAGGCCCCGTCCTGTGTTTGTCTTGGCAATGGCAACAACGACGCCGTCATGCTCGCGGAGGCCGGACTGTCCATGGCCGTACTTCAGCCTGAAGGGGTAGCCAGGGCCGCCCTCACCTCGGCCCACATTCTGGTTCCCGGCATCGAGGCCGGCCTTGATCTTCTGCTGCACCCCACACGCCTCAAAGCCACCCTGCGCGCCTGACGTACACGCGCCTACTACCTACGCAATTTTTTTAACCACTTAATATTAATAATCCTTGTTGATTTATTCAGTCCAAATACGTATAAATTGTACTACGCAACTCGTATTACACTACCTCATGAGAGGAGGGCGCATGATCAACACCCAGTCCATCAAATTCACCACAAAACTGTTTACCGGAATCCTGTCCATTCTGATTCTGTCATTGATATCGGTAATCGCGGTCTCAAACATTCTCGTCAAGGACGGACTGGAAAGTCTCGGCAGGGATGCGCTGGAGAACATCAACAACTCCGTCTTCATCTCGCTTGAAACCCAGAACTCCCTTTTGCTCGAAAAACTCGCCGGCGACATGACCATCCTGGAGGGAGAACTGGACCGCTATGGTTCCTTTGACCTGGACCCAAGCTACATGCTGGATCGAACCATCATCAATCAGGTCAGCAAAGAATCCAAGCAAGTCAGCATACCCAGACTAATGCTCGGCGGAACGGTCATGAACGGCAACACGGGCATCGTGGACAAGATCCAGTTCATGACCGGTGGTGTGGCCACCATCTTTCAGGTGCTGGACGACAAACTGCTGCGGGTATCCACCAACGTGCGCATCAACGAAACGGACCGTGCGGTGGACACTTACATCCCCGCCGACAGTCCCGTATACAAGACAGTCATGAGCGGCGAAACCTATAACGGCCGCGCTTTTGTGGTCAACGACTGGTACGTGACTTCGTATAAGCCCGTGTACAACGCCGACGACAAGATCGTGGCGGTCCTCTTCGTGGGACGCAAGATATTGACCCCGCAGCTGCGCGAGATGCTGACCACCATCAAGGCGGGCGGTGTCGGTTACTTTTTCGTGTACAATTCCAAAGGAGAGGTGTTGGTCCATCCCACCCTCGAAGGAAAAAATATTTTCGAGGAGGCCGGAATCGGGGATTTGTTCCGTGACCACAAGAGCAACTTCCTCGACTATGAGTGGAACGGGGAACACAAGATCACCTATACCCAGCACTTCGAGCCCTGGGACTGGCATGTCGCCGTCGGCCTGAGTGATGCACAGATGATTCGCGGGCTGGACACGGAAATCATTACCGATAGCATCTACGTCGGCTTGGCCGTCATGCTCCTCGGCGTATTCATCGCCGTGCTGCTCATCCGCGGCATCGCCAAGCCCCTGAACCAGCTCGCGGCCAAGAGCCTGCAGGTGGCCGATGGCGACTACACCATCGCTTTCACCCACCCGGCCAAGGACGCCATCGGGCATCTGTCCGACGCCTTGAACACCATGGTCGGCCGCACCAAGGAAATGCTCGGCGAAATCAACACCGCCACCCAGTCCCTGGCCACCGCGTCCACGCAACTGTCGAGCATATCCTCCCAGATGACCGAGGGGTCGGCCCAGACCGCGAACATGGCCAACACGGTCAGCAACGCGGCCGAGGAAGTCAGCGGCAACATGAACTCCGTCTCGGCAGCCATGGAACAGGCCTCCATGAACATGACCACCGTGGCCACGGCGGCTGAAGAAATGTCCGCCACCATCCACGAGATCGCCCAGAATTCCGAGCGGGCCAAGAACACCACGGCCAGCGCGGTATCCAAGGCCCAGGCCGCATCGGGCCGGGTCGACGAACTGGGCGCGGCCGCCAAGGAAATCAGCGCCGTGACCGCGACCATCACCGCCATCTCCTCCCAGACCAACCTGCTGGCCTTGAACGCCACCATCGAGGCGGCGCGGGCGGGCGAGGCCGGACGCGGATTTGCCGTGGTGGCCAACGAGATCAAGGAACTCGCACAGCAGACCGCCAAGGCTACCGAGGACATCCGCGAGAGGATCACGGGCATCCAATCCGTGACCACCCAGACGGTGGGCGACATCTCCGACATCACCGGAGTCATCGCCGAGATGAATGAAATCGTGGGCACCATCGCCGCCGCGGTCGAGGAGCAATCCGTGACCACTCGCGACATCGCCGAAAACGTCGGGCAGGCGTCCATGGGCATCACAGAGATCAACTCCAACGTGGCCACCAGTTCGTCCATGACCCACTCCATCAGCTCCGACATCGAAAAAGTGCGCTCGGCCTCGGACGAGATGACCGCGAGCAGCCAGACAGTGCAGCAGAGCGCGATGGAGCTCTCCGAACTTGCCGAACGCCTGCGGGATCAGGTTTCACGTTTCAAGATCTAGGCCCGTGCAGTGGGTGGAAAAAAGGGCCGCATGCGGCCTTTTTTACCGCCTGCAAACAGTTTCATCCAGCCATGACCCAAACACAGCGGCCCGGAAAAACAAACAATTTCAAAAAATGTCACGTTATTTCGGGTTGAAATCAAAAAAGTGTTTGACAAAGCCCAAGGCTCTACCTAGAAGCGTTTTCTCGTGTCGGGATGTAGCGCAGCCTGGTAGCGCACTTGAATGGGGTTCAAGGGGCCGGAGGTTCAAATCCTCTCATCCCGACCACACGAAATGCCCACATAGCTCAGTCGGTAGAGTGCGTCCTTGGTAAGGACGAGGTCAGCAGTTCAATCCTGCTTGTGGGCTCCAGATTATAAGCCGGTCTTAGGACCGGCTTTTTTTTGTTGCGTGATATCCACCTTTTTCACAAAGTTCTCTTTTGGCCGCTTCACTGCTAAATCTTCGCGGTCAAACAAAAACCTTTCCCCCGCGAGGAATACATGCACGTAGGCTCCTACACCTTTCAGGAATTCAAGGACAAAGCCGCCGAATTTCACGGCTATCCCGCCCCCGGCCTCTTGATAGGCGGCTACATGGTCGAGATGGCCAAGGCCGCGCTGCCCCCGAATATCCTTTTCGAGGCCGTGGTCGAGAGCAAGAAATGCCTGCCCGACGCGGTGCAGCTCCTGACCCTGTGCAGCATCGGCAACGGCTGGATGAAGATAGTCAACCTTGGCCGCTATGCCGTCTCCCTTTTCGACAAGTACACGGGCGTCGGCGTGCGCGTCAGCGTCGATCTGGACAAACTCAAGGACTGGCCGCAGATCGAAGGCTGGTTCTTGAAGCTCGTGCCCAAGAAGGACCAGGACACCGAAGAGCTGTTCCGGGAGATCGAGGCCGCCGGAGACAGCATCCTGCGCCTGGAAAAGATTACGGTGCAGCAGAGGCTCCTGGGACACAGCCACATGACCCGCATCGACCGCTGCCCAGTCTGCCGTGAAGCCTATCCGGTCAGCGACGGAGCCATCTGCCGAGGCTGCCAGGGCGAGGCCCCCTACGAACATTCGCGCGCAGTTGAAGTCGAGGAATGCATGCCGACCCGCGTACCCGTGGCCGAGGCTGTCGGCCGCAAGGCACTGCACGACATGACCCGCATCGAACCCGGCCAGAGCAAGGGCGCGGAATTCCTGGCCGGACAGACCATCACGGCAGGCGATGTCTGCCGGTTGCAGCAGATGGGCCGCAACAGTGTCTACGTGCAGGACGAAAGCCTGCCCGAAGGCGAATTCGTGCACGAAAACGACGCGGCGATCAGCTTTGCCACCCGCATGGCGGGCCCCGGCATCGCATGCACGCCCGAGCCCCGCGAAGGCAAGATCGACTTTCATGCGGCCTGTTCCGGCCTCCTGCAGGTCAACCTTGAAGCACTGGAACGTTTCAACCTGACCCCCAACGTCATGTGCGCCACGCGCCAGCACTGCGCCCTGGTCGAAGAAGGCCGCCTGGTGGGCGGCACCCGCGCCATTCCGCTTTTTCTCAGCCGCGAAAACTTCAGCCGCGCCCTGAGCGCGCTTGGCGACGAGCCGATCATGTCCATCGCCCCGCTGCGCCAGGCCAAGATCGGCGTGCTGGTCACGGGCACTGAGGTCTTTCAGGGCCTGATCGAGGACAGATTCGCGCCCATCATCCGGGCCAAGGCCGAAGCCCTGGGTTCCACTGTGGTGGGCGAGGTAGTCGCCCCGGACGACCGGGAGGCCATTGCCGACGGCGTGAAGCAGCTGCTGGAACGTGGCGCCGACCTGATCGTGACCACGGCCGGCCTGTCCGTTGATCCCGACGACGTGACCCGCAAGGGCCTGGAGGACGCAGGAATGACCGACGCACTGCACGGCGCGCCGATCCTGCCCGGAGCCATGACGCTCATCGGCCGCATCGGAGGCGTGCAGGTCATGGGCGTGCCCGCCTGCGCCCTCTTCTTCAAGACCACGAGCCTGGACGTGCTCCTGCCCCGCCTGCTGGCCGGCGTGCCCATCACCCGCCGCGACCTGGCCCGCATCGGCGAAGGCGGTGTCTGCCTGCAGTGCAACACCTGCACCTACCCCAAGTGCACTTTCGCCAAATAACCGCCCTTTCGGCAAAATGACCTCACGCGTCCCCGCTGTCCGAACCGGACGGCGGGGACGCTCTTCATGGACAAGAGACCAAATAAGGACTAAATAAGTTCCATCTCGATTATCCGGAGGGCATCCATGAAATATTCCACCCAGGTCAAACCCATCAGTTATCTCAAAAGCCATGCGGCCGAGATCGTGTCCACGCTTTCGCAGACCCGGCAACCGCTGCTCATCACCCAAAACGGGGAAGCCAAACTCGTGGTCATGGACGTCAAAAGCTACGAAGCTCAGGAAGAAACCTTCGCGCTCCTCAAACTGCTGGCTTTGGGCAAGCGGGAGATGGACCAGGGAAGATTCCGGGACGTTGAGGATGTTTTTACCGAGATTGACGCCCTCGATCCGAAATGACCATGCGTATCTTCATTCTCGAATCCGCCGAACGGGACTTGAAGGAATTGCGCCGCTATCTCATTGATACCTTCACGCCCAAGCATTGGCAGGACACATACGCGGACATCAAGAAAAGCGTGCGCGGACTACAGGAATTTCCCCGCAGTGGCGTCATCCCGGATGAAATCGCACAACTCGGCCTGACTCAGTATCGCCAGATTCTGTCTGGAAAAAACCGAATCATCTACGAAATACGCGCCAAAGAGATCTACATCCACATCATCGCCGACACGCGGCGGGACCTGGGGTCCCATCTTGCCAAGCGTCTGCTGGAGCGCGAGCCCTGAGTTCGGCCGTACCCGACGCAGCGACACGCCCCGCCAACGCGCCCTTGCCCGCCGCCCGATCATCGATTATCCATCCCGGCATCATCACCGCGGAGGAATCATGATCAGCATCGACCAGCTTCTCGTCTTCAGCCTGACCTCACTGTTACTCATTTTCACCCCCGGCCCGGACATCATCCACGTGCTGACCCGAGGCGTGGCCCAGGGGCGCTCGGCCGCGCTGGCCGCCGCCATGGGCTTCAGCCTGGGCAACATCGGTCACACCCTGCTTGCGGTCTTCGGACTCTCGGCCATCCTGGCCTCGTCGGCCTTGGCCTTCACCCTGGTCAAGATCGCGGGCGGCATCTACCTGCTCTATCTCGGCTTCAAGCTCTGGACGGCGGACCCGGCGCTGGTCCTCTCCGGGCACGGGGAAGACAAGACGGCCCGCATCATCTTTCGCCAATCGATCCTCGCCAATCTGCTCAACCCCAAGGTCGCGATCTTTTTCCTGGCCTTCTTTCCGCAGTTCGTGCGCCCCGACCAGGGGCACCCGGCCATGCAGATGATGGTCCTCGGCCTGACCTTCGTCGTTTTGACCATGCTCGGCTTCGGACTGGTGGCCCTTGGCGCGGGAGCGCTCAACTCCCGCCTGGCCGCCCGCCCCTCCCTTTCGGCCTGGCTGCACAAGGGCGCCGGAGCCATCCTCATGCTGCTTGGCCTGCGCCTGCTCTGGGCCGACCGCTAGCCCGAAAAAAAAAGGCGGGCCGCATCCGGTCCGCCTTCAGTTCCCCCATTCGCGAAAAAACTACATCCAGCGCTTCCTTGCCAGCAAAAGCCAGGCGAGCAGGCATCCGCCGACGGCGATCCCGGAAACGATGGCGAAGGCATGGGGCGAGCCTTGAAAAGGGGTCGCGATATTCATGCCGTAAACACCCGAAATGATGTTGGGAATCATGAGGATGATGGTGAATCCCGTCAGGAATTTCATGACCATGTTCATGTTGTTGGAGATGATGGATGCAAACGCGTCCATGGTCCCGGACAGGATGTCGCTGTGGATCTTGGACATGTCGATGGCCTGCCGATTCTCGGTGATGGCGTCCTCCAGCAGATCGGACTGATCCTCGGTCAACTGGATGGTGCGCATGCGCAGGACCTTGTCCATGATGATGTCGTTGGCTTTGAGGGACGTCGTGAAATAGACCAAGCTCTTCTCGATGCCCAGAAGCTCGATGAGCTCCTCATTGCGCATGGACTGCTGCAGCCGGTGCTCGATCACGTCCGAGCGCCTGATGATGTCTTTCAGGAACCTCAGGTAAATGAGCGACGTGCGCTGCATGAGATGGATGGCGAAACGCATCCTGTCCGCCGTATCCACAATGCGGGTGCGTCCGTTCAGAATCCCGGTGACCAGATCCTGCGGAGAGCGGCAGACCGTGACCACGGCCGTAGGCGTTATGATCACGCCGATGGGCTGGGTGAGGTAGGGGATGCGGTCGGAGACATTCTCGACCGGCACGCGCAGGACCAGCAGAAGCACTCCTTCCTCCAGTTCAAGGCGGGCGCGCTCGTCGACATCCAGAGGGTCGGTCAGATGGTCGAGGGGAATGCCGAGCAGGATCGAAGTACGCTGCAGTTCCTCCTCGGAGGGATTGATCAGGTTGACCCAGCAGTCGGAGTCGAGGTGTTCCTGAGGAGACAGGATTCCATCAATGGTCTTGTGGATTGTAATCATATTGTGAGTCCTTCAAATGGTGTGAACAGGCAGAAAAAATACGCCGGGTTCATCGGCAGCCCGGGCGTGGCCCAAAACCGATCTGAAGAATCACGAGTACGGGTCCGCGGAACGGCCCGCGGCACGAGGAAGCTGTCCGGAACGGACGAAGCGGCGGCAAAAGACCGCACGGGAACGAAAAGTGTGGGAAAGCATGATCCACCTGCCGCAGCGCCGAGGCTCCGTCAGGCGGCCGGGTCAGGCGCGATGAGGACGGGGAGCTCGACGAAAAAGTTTACGATGTCGGAAGCAGGGCCTAGGGCCGCAACTGTCGCCAGAATCCACTGTGATCTCCTTTGCATGTCGCCCGGGCACAATGTCCGGGACACAAAAAACGATGGCCACCCATACGCCTGACACTCTCGAAACGCAAGCTCAATCCCGCGGTTCCTGTCGCAAACGTGCAAAAAAGTTCCTGAAATCCACGCCGGATGCGTTGCCCTTGAAAGCGTTTTAACGTAAGTGCAATCGATTCTTTCAAGGCAGTTCCCATTACACGCGACCTCCGGGACGCATTCCCTTCAGAGCGCCAGGATGAACCATGATTTTTGACAACATCCGCATGAAGCCCAAGCTCCTTTTCCTGTTCATCATGACCGGAATCGTTCCTCTGGGCATCGTGGCCCTCATCGGCAGCTACTCCGCTTCCAACGCCCTTCTGGATCTGGCCTTTGAACAACTCGGCAGCATCCAGGCCATCAAGCGCGACAAGCTGCAAACCACCCTGACCGAACGCATAAGCGGGCTCAAGCTCCTGGCCGGACTGCGGCAGACCCAGCAGGCCGTGGACGACCTGAACGTGCTCGGGGAAGATGACCCGGCGCGCCCCTACCCCATCGAATCAAGCGAATATCAAAGAATTCACGGCAGATACGACTCCCAACTCAAGGGCTACATCGCCGTCAACGGCTTTGAGGACCTCTACCTGATCGACCGTCGTGGAGGTAATGTCATGTACGCGGCCGGCCAGGGCGAGGAGCTTGGCACCAGCCTGGCCACCGGTCGCTACCGGCACACGGCGCTGGCCAGACTCTGGGAACGGGTGCTGCGCAGCGGAGACGTGGCCTTCGAGGATTTCAGCGTCTACGAGCCCAATGGCGGGAAACAGGCCGCCTTCATCGGCTATCCGGTCCTTGACCTGCAAGGCGGCGTGGCCGGGGTCATCGCCGCGCGCGTCTCGGGGGAGTTCATCAACCAGATAATGCCCTCCCGGCAGGGCCTGGGCAAATCGGGAGAATCCTATCTGCTGCGCTGGCTCGAATCCCAAAAGAAATTCGAAATGCGCAGCGATATCAAGACCATGGGCAATGGCCTCTACGTCATCGGCTACACCCTGCCCCGCACTCCCGCCTACTGGCATGACGCCGTGGTCAAGGGCTTCGACGGAGGCGGCGGCACCTACGAGGACAGCGCGGGCACGACGGTGCTGGTGGCCTTCAACACGCTGGACGTACTGGGCACCAACTGGATTCTCATTTCCAAGATCGACAAGGGCGAAATTCTGCGCCCCATCTGGACATTCCTGCTGATCATCTGCGTCACCGGCGCGGTACTGGCTCTCATGATCGCGCCCGGCGCCTATGGCTTGGCCAAAGGCATCAGCCAGCCGCTGGAACAGGGCGTGAGCTTCGCCGAGGCCATCTCCGCCGGAGATTTGAAGGCCCGCCTGGACCTGCGTCAAAAGGACGAACTGGGCATGCTGGCCAAGGCCCTGAACAGCATGGCCCGCAACCTGCGCGAAATGGACTGGCTCAACCAGGGCAAGACAGGCCTCGACGACACCCTGCGCGGCGAACACAGCCCCCAGGAACTGGCCCGGCTTTTCATCTCCTTCATCTGCAAGCACCTGGACAGCCAGATCGGACTCTTTTTTCTGCACGATGACGGCGAACTGGTGTTGACCTCATCCTACGCCTTCACCAACCGGCAAGGGCAATTCACCAGACTGCGCGTAGGCGAGGGGCTGGTCGGCCAGGCCGCCCTGGAAGGAGAAATCCTTACCTTCGCTCAGGTCGAAGAGGGTGCGCCGCATTTTCATTTCGGTCCAGGCGAAGCCGTCCCCAGCCATTTCCTGGCCGCGCCCGTATTCATGGGCAAGGAGCTGCTCGGCGCATTTCTCATCGGCCGCGAATATGCATTCTCACCTCTGCACAGGCAGTTCATAGCCGATATCGCCAAGAACACGGCGGTTCTGTTCAACATGGCCACCTCGCGCGGCGTGATCGCAGACCTCTTGCGGCAGGCCCAGGAGCAGCAGGAGATGCTGCGGGTGGCCAACGAGGAACTCGAAGAACAGACCAACATGCTCAAGGAGTCCCAGACCGAGCTGCAGGCCCAGCAGGAGGAGTTGCAGGTCACCAACGAGGAACTGGCCGAACAGACCCGCGCCCTCAAGGAATCCGAACGCAGGCTGCAGGACCAGCAGGGCGAACTGCGCTCCGTCAACGACAAGCTTGGCGAACGGGCCATGGAGCTTGAAGAGCAGAAAAGCGCCATCCGCCGCAAGAACAAGGAGCTTCTGCGCGCCCAGGAGCAACTCAAGCTCAAGGCCCAGGAACTTGAAAGCGCGAGCAGGTACAAATCCGAATTCCTGGCCAACATGTCCCACGAGCTGCGCACCCCGCTCAACTCCATCCTCATCCTGTCCCAGCTTCTGGCGCACAACAAGGAAGGAAACCTTTCCCCGAAGCAGACGGAAGCGGCGTCGGCCATCAACTCTTCGGGCGCGGACCTGTTGCGCCTCATCAACGAAATTCTCGACCTGTCCAAGGTCGAGGCGGGCAAGGTCGAGCTGCACCTGGAAGAGATGCCGCTAACCTCCATGATCTCGGACCTGCAGCGGGTCTTCAAAGGCGTCGCCGTGGAAAAAGGCGTCTCCTTTCTGGTCGAACAGGATCCATCCCTGCCCGAGACCATGCTCACCGACACGCACCGGCTGCAGCAAGTCCTGCGCAATCTCCTGTCCAATGCCTTCAAGTTCACGGACCACGGCAGCGTCACCCTGTCCATCTCCCGTCCCGACCCTGAAATCGCCCTGCCCGAGAGCATTCCCTCGGCCGAGGAGGCGATCTGCATCGCAGTCACGGACATGGGCATCGGCATCCCCGAAGACAAACAGGGCACGATCTTCGAAGCCTTCCGCCAGGCCGACGGCAGCACCAGCCGCAAATACGGCGGCACGGGCCTTGGGCTGTCCATCTCCCGGGAACTGACCAAACTTCTGGGCGGGGAAATCCGCCTGCACAGCCGGGAAGGACAGGGCTCGACCTTCAGCCTGATCCTGCCCTTGCGCCACCACGCCGGGACCTCCGTTGACGAAATCCGCCCGAGGGAGTCCGCGCCCGAACAAAAAGCGACGCCCCCCCGGCCTGCAAAGCCCGAGGTCGAAGCGCCCGCGCCCTATCTGCAGGACGATCGCGCCAACCTCAAATCCGGCGACAAGTCGCTCCTGATCATCGAGGATGACCAGCATTTCGCCCGCATCCTGCGTGATCAGGCGCGAGACATGGGCTTCAAGGTCCTCTTGGCGGCCGACGGCGAGACCGGTCTGCACTTTGCCGATTTTCACGCGCCAAGCGCCATCATTCTCGACAACGTCCTGCCGGGCATAGACGGCTGGACGGTCATGGAGCGGCTCAAAAACGATCCCGGAACGCGGCACATCCCTCTGTCCTTCATTTCGGCGGAAGACCGCAGCCTGGAAGCCATGCGCATGGGCGCGCTGGCCTTTTTGACCAAGCCCGTAAAGATCGAAGAACTGCAAAAACTGCTCGAAAAAATAGACTCCTTCATCAAAAAACCCTCGCGCAGGCTGCTCGTGGTCGATGACGACGCCCTGCAGCGGGAGTCCATTCGCGCACTGATCGGCAACGGAGACGTTGAAACCGTAACCGCCGCCTCGGGCGCCCAAGCGCTGGCGCTGCTCAAGTCCCAGAACTTCGACTGCATGATCCTGGACCTTGGGCTCAGCGACATGTCCGGCTTTGACGTGCTACGGACGCTGCGCTCCGGCCCGACCCCGTCCACCCTGCCCGTGGTCGTCTACACGGGCCGGGACCTGAGCGACGAGGAAGAGCGCAGACTCTCGCAGTATGCGGAGAGCATCATCGTCAAGGGCGCACGCTCTCCGGAGCGGTTGCTGGAAGAAACGACGCTCTTTCTGCACCGGGTCCAGGCCAATCTGCCCCAGGAAAAGCAACGCATGCTCCAGACCGACTCGGAGCCGGAATCCGTGCTCTACGCGCGCACGGTCCTCGTGGTCGATGACGACATGCGCAACATTTTTGCACTGACGAGCGTGCTTGAGGAAAAAGGGATGCAGGTCGTGGTGGCCCGGGACGGCAGCGAAAGCCTGACCAAGCTGCGGGAGAATCCCGAGATCGATCTGGTACTCATGGACATCATGATGCCGGTCATGGACGGCTATGAAGCCATGCGGGAAATCCGCAAGGATCCGAGGCTCAAGGACCTGCCCATCATCGCCCTGACCGCCAAGGCCATGAAGGGGGACAAGAGCGCCTGCATCGAGGCCGGCGCCAACGACTACCTGGCCAAGCCCGTGGATATGGACAAGCTGCTCTCGCTGCTGCGCGTATGGCTATACCGCAAATGAACGTTCATCCCGAGACCGAGCGCATCGAATTGCGCCTGCTTCTGGAAGCCATCTACCTCAAATACGGGTACGACTTCCGCAACTACTCCATGGCCCACCTCAAGCGGCGGGCCGAGTACAGGTTGAGCCTCTCCGGGCTGGCGTCCATTTCGCAGTTGCAGCACGCGGTCCTGCATGACGAAAAGATGTTCCTGATTTTTTTGCAGGACCTCTCCATCAATGTCTCGGAGATGTTCAGGGACCCGCCGTTCTACAAGGCGCTCAGAAACGAGATCCTGCCCATGCTCGGCACCTACCCGTCCTTCAAGATCTGGCATGCGGGATGTTCCGCCGGACAGGAAGTGTACTCCATGGCCATCCTGCTGCACGAGGCGGGAATGCGCGAGCGCGGGCAGATCTACGCCACGGACTTCAACCGCGCCATTCTGGAACAGGCCAGGGAAGCCGCCTTTCCGCTGGCGCAGCTCAAGGACTACACGACCAAATACCAGCAGGCGGGCGGGGAAAATTCATTTGCCGACTACTACGCGGCCGACGACGAACGGGCGCTGCTGTGTTCGTTCCTCAAAGAGAGGATTTTCTTTTCCGAGCACAACCTGGTCACGGACGGAGTTTTCGGCGAAATGCACCTGATTGTCTGCCGCAACGTCCTCATCTACTTCGACCGCGAGTTGCAGGATCGGGTGGTGGGACTGTTTGTCGATAGCCTGTGTCCGGGAGGATTCTTGTGCCTGGGAAGCAAGGAGAGTCTCAAATTTTCCAGGCATGCGGAAAAATTTGAAGTCGTGCGGGAAAAGGAAAAAATTTACCGCAAGCGCAGGGACGCATGAAAAGAGCGTTCAAGGCAGTGGTTGTCGGAGTTTCGTCCGGTGGTCTCGAAGCCCTCAAGATTCTTGTCCCGGGCCTGCGCAAGGACCTCTCCGTACCCGTGCTCATCGTGCAGCACCTTTCGCCACAGGCCGACTCCTATCTTGCGCTCCGCCTGGACGAGGTGAGCGGACTCAAGGTCAAGGAGGCCGAGGACAAGGAGTTTCTGCAGGCGGGCGTGGCGTATGTGGCTCCACCCGATTATCATCTGCTGGTGGAACCGGACGGAAGCCTTTCCCTTAGCGTTGACCCGAAAGTGAATTTTTCGCGGCCCTCGGTGGATGTGCTCTTCGAGACCGCCTCCGACGCCTTCGGCGCCGCGCTCATCGGCGTGGTCCTGACCGGAGCCAACCAGGACGGGGCCAAAGGGCTGGCCCGCATCAAGCGCCGAGGAGGGCTGGCCATCGTGCAGTCCCCGGAATCGGCCCTGGCGGACGCCATGCCACGGGCCGCCCTGGAATCCACCAACGTGGACCATGTCTTGCCTTTGCGCGAGATCGCCCCTTTTTTGAACAACCTCCTTATTGGACCGAGCCATGCCAACACCGATTGACATCCTGATCGTGGACGATCGCCCGGAAAACCTGCTGACTCTTGAACATCTCCTGGAAAACCCGGAGCTGAACATCGTGCGCGCGGGATCAGGCCAGGAAGCCCTGGCCAGCCTGCTGGACCACGATTTCGCCCTGGTGCTTCTGGACGTACAGATGCCGGACATGGACGGTTTCGAAACAGCGGAACTGATGCGCGGCAACAAACGCACCCGGCACATCCCCATCATCTTCGTAACCGCCAGCCATACCGAGCATCAGCACATTTTTCGCGGGTACGATTCCGGGGCCGTGGACTATCTGTTCAAGCCCTTGGACCCGCAAATGCTCTTCTGCAAGGTCCGCATATTCCTGGAAATTCACCGCCAGCGGCATGCACTGCAAAGCAAGACCAGGGAACTTGACGCCAGAATCGCAGAACTCAATCTGCTGCAGGCCGAACTGGAGGAAAAAAACCGCCAGCTGCAACTCCTGTCATCCCTTGACGGGCTGACCGGCATCCCCAACCGCCGTCAATTCGACGAGATGCTCAATCTGGAGTGGAATCGCATGGCCCGCGAAAAAACCCCTCTCTCGCTGATCATCCTGGATGTGGATCATTTCAAGCTTTTCAACGACCGCTACGGACATCTGGCCGGCGACTGCTGCCTGTGCCGCGTGGCCTCGGCCCTGGCAGGCATGATGCGACGACCCGCCGACATGGTCGCGCGCTATGGCGGTGAGGAATTCGCGGCCATCCTGCCGGGCACCAGCGCCGAGGGAGCGCAGCTGGTGGCGGAGAGCATGCGCCGGACCGTGGCCGAACTTGCGATCGAACACCTGGACTCGCCTGTCCAGAGCGTGGTCACCGTAAGCCTTGGAGTGAGCACGGTCATCCCGATTCCCGGCTGCATCCCGGCAGACTTGATCCAGGCCGCCGACCAGGGACTTTACCAGGCCAAGCAGGAAGGCCGGGACCGCTGGATTCGCACCGACTGCATCCCCCTGTCATGCAAGTCTCCCTGGAACTAGGAGCGTCACCCTTTGAAAGCCTCTGAATGCAACGCATGGCGATAGCGGAGCCCATGAAATGACGACGCCGGACTCATTGCCTTCAAACGCCTTCAGGATTCTTGACGGGCGGGGACATGGAGCGCTTCAGACCTGGGTTCCGGGACAGGATGTGCCTCGAAACGAGGGCCTCGCATGGTTCCACCTGAACTATGCCGATCCGGAAACCCGGGACTGGCTGCTGCGCTCCGAATTGCTGAGCATTCCGGTGGCGGAATCTTTGCTCGACGAGGAAACGCGGCCTCGCGTACTGCATCACGGCGAGGGGCTGCTCCTGACGTTGCGCGGGGTGAACCTCAATCCCGGCGCCGAACCCGAGGACATGGTCTCCATAAGATTATGGATCGAGGACGGCCGGATCATCTCCACACGCAAACGCCGGCTCAAATCCGTGGAAACGATCCAGGGCATGCTCGAAGCGGGACACGGCCCACGCAGCAGTGGGGAATTCCTGGTGATGTTGCTCGGGCTCATGACGGACAACATCGGAGAGGTCATCGAGGCACTGGAAGACAACATGGCCGAGGTGGAAGAGAGGATCGTCGAACACAAGGATGCCAGGGCCCGCGAAAGCCTGGCCGATCTGCGCAGGCAGGCCATCGCGCTGCGCCGCTACCTCGCGCCACAGCGCGAGGCTCTGTCACGGCTGACCACCGAGCAGGTGCCATGGATGAGTCCGGACGATCATTTCCGGATTCGCGAAACCACGGACGAGCTCATTCGGCACATAGAAGATCTTGACGCGGTGCGTGAACGCGCGGCCCTCGCGCACGAGGAGTTTGTGAACCACGCCTCGGAACAGCTGAACCGGCGCATGTTCCTGCTCTCGGTGGTGACGGTCATCTTTCTTCCACTGGGATTCTTGACGGGACTTTTCGGCATCAACGTGGGCGGCATCCCCGGATCCGGCAGCCCATGGGGCTTTGCCGCATTCTGCCTGGGCGTCGCACTGGCGGGAGCGGGCATATTCCTGATATTCAAGCGGTCCCGCTGGCTATAAAAAAAGACGATTGATCATTCCAAGCATGGATTACAGCGCGGCGCCACCATGGCGCGCACGCAAAGGACCTGATCAATCGTCTTGTGCGCTCTCTAACATTCCGGCACGCCCCTCTGCAAGAAAGGATTGCGTTTTTTGCTCATCATCCATTCTGTCGAAATAGCCGCTCAGTTGTGACACGCAGCGCACCGCGATGCGTGAAAAACCCTCGGCAAGAAGAACCTCCTCCAACATGCAGAGCATTCGGGATGAATGAATCTCACGGCCAAGATGCAGTTCATGGCATCCCCGGTCGCCAAGTCGCAGCCTGAAGGGGAATTCCTCATGTCCCGCCGCTTGCAAAGCCTCTTCCACGGCCCGCTCCCCTGCGGCCAGACGCGCCAATAGCCGCGCATCAGGCGCCAGGCCATACGGCAGGCGGGTCAGCAGACAGGCCCGGGCCTGCTGCTCCGGGCGCGCGAGGCCCGTCTTCCTGGCCAGGGCGCGGATCATGTCCTTGGTCAATCCGACTTCGGCCAGGGGAGAGCGGATGCCAAGTTCAAGCAATGCCCGCCTTCCGGGACGGAACTGCCGGGCGTCCGAGGCGTTGGAACCGTCACAGACAGGCGCCGTGGCGACGGACAGTATCTGCTCGAAAAGAAACCGCTTGCATTCATAGCAACGCGCCTTCGAACCGGCCGCGACTTCAGGCAGATGCAAGGGATCAAGCCGCAGCAATTTCCAGGGCAGCCCCATGCTCGCAGCCCACGCGAGAGCGTATTCGGACTCTTCGGGAGCGACATGTGGACCACGGACATGCACAAGCTCCACCGACACTCCGGCCAGCAGCCCTGCATGGGCCAAAAAACGGCTGTCGATCCCGCCGGAAAAGGCCACGGTGACAGGGCCCACTTCACGCAGCCGACCGATCAGAGAATCCCAGGCGGAAGTTTCATCATGCAAAGGCATCGAGACTCCTCGTTTCAAGCTGATCTTCATCCAATGTTTCCTCTTCCCTGCCCGCCAAAAACACCGTAAGCGACCGCCATGAGCCACTTCAGCGCGATCCATGAAATCGACGCGGGGGAATTTTCGGTCCGTAGCGTCCTGATCCGGGGAACCCGGTTCTGCCTGATCTGGGACACCTTGACCAGTCCGCGCGACATGGCCAGCTTCGCCCAAATCTGCGCCGGACAGCAGTGTCTGGCCGTCTACAGCCACGCCGACTGGGACCACGTGCAGGGCACGGCCGCCCTGGACAATCCCGTCGTCATCGGCCACTCGGACTGCGCCCGGCGGTTCGAGGTCGAGGCCGGGCAGACCCTGGCCGACATGCAGGCCCGGGAACCGGGCAAGTGGGACGAGGTCAAGCTCATCCCCCCGCACATCACCTTCGAAGGCCGCCTCGACCTTGACCTCGGTGGCCTCACGGTCCAGCTGCACTCCCTGCCCGGACACACCCCGGACACCCTCGTGGCCTTCATCCCGGAAATGGAGCTTCTGCTGGCCGGGGACGCGGTGGAACTGCCCCTGCCCTGCGTGCCCGCGGACTGCGACCTCGATGCGTGGATAGGGGAGCTTCTGCGCTGGCGCAAGCACCCGGGAGCGTGTAGGGTCATCCCATCGCACGGGCCCATGGGCGGCAAGGACATCCTGGACGGCACCATCGACTATCTCGACGGCTTGCGCCAGGGCCAAAACAGGCTCTTGCCTGAAGGGCTGTCCCCGTTTTACGCCAGCACACACCGGGACAACTTGAGTAATCGCGGCATCGGCACCGGATCGTAGTCCGCCTGTATCAATGCAATTTTCAACATCAACCGAGGAGATCTCGATGAAGGTCGTCTTTCACCTGGACCTGGACGAAGAAAAGGTTCTGCGCATCGCCCTGACCAACATGGAAAACCTGCGCGCCGCCAAGCCGGGAGCACGCATCAATCTGCTGGTCAATGGACCCGCGGTCAAATTTTTCCGCAAGAACGGCGAGGACGAATTCCTGACGCGCATCAAGAACCTGATCCAGTCCGAAGTGACGGTCTTCGTGTGCCAGAACGCCCTGCGCGCCTTCGAAATCCCCGAGGAAGACCTCTGCCCCGGATGCGAAACCGTCCCCGCCGGCGTAGTCGCCCTGATCAAATTGCAGCAGCAGGGCTGCGCGTACATCAAACCGTAGGGGCGGTCCTACGTGACCGCCCTGCCTTTGGCCCCGCGTGACCGCCCGGCATCGCGGGAGAGGGCAGACACGCAGGTCTGCCCCTACGGTGCATTCATCATAACCCCGACCGAATTAATCACGACCCGTCAACCAAATCCGCGCCTATCGTAGGGGCGGTCCTACGTGACCGCCCTGCCTTTGGTCCTGCGTGACCGCCCGGCCTTTGGTCCTGCGTGACCGCCCTGCCTTGGTCCTGCGTAAACGCCCGGCATTCCGCCCTGCGTGACCGCCCGGCATCGCGGGAAAGGGCAGACACGCAGGTCTGCCCCTACGGTACATTCGTCACAACCACGACCGGATTAATTTTGACCCCGCCCACCACGAATCACATTTCACCCCAAAAAATAATTCACCACGACTAATTTTTTTATTGACTTCCACCCATCCGCCCGCATAATAAGTTCACCACGACAAACAATTCCGGAGACGTTATGAATCTTGATCTTTTCATCACCCTTGGCGTGATAGCCATTGCGGCAATCTACCTGCTGCGACGACACTTCAGGAAAAGCGACCCATGCTGCGGCTGTTCGGGTTGTTCCAACAACCTTGAACCCAAACCGCTTGGAGACTGCCGTTCCAAAAAAAGCTGATTTTCAAAATCCTCCTCGCCGTCATTCCTCTGCAAAGAGGTATTTTTTTACACACATGATTAGACACAACTAACTCGGAGCCGCCATGAATTCAACCATTACCCTCAGGTCCATGCAGGCCGATCAGTCCGGCATCATCGATTCCATCAGCGCCTCTGGCGAGCTTGGCAGACGCATTCGCGACATGGGGCTTGTACCCGGGACACAGGTCACCATCGTGGGCCGCGCGCCGCTAAAAGACCCGGTGGCCCTGCGCCTGCGCGATTTTACCCTGACCCTGCGCAACAATGAAGCCGACCTGATCATGGTCAACGTGAACAACAGCGGAGAAAACCGTCAATGAACGCCACCATGGCCCTGATGGGCAACCCCAATTCCGGAAAGACGACCCTGTTCAACAACCTGACCGGCGCCAGGCAGCACGTGGGCAACTACCCCGGCATCACCGTCGAAAAACGCGAAGGCCGCCTCAAGATCGAAGAGCTCGACATCACCGTGGTCGACCTGCCGGGAACCTACTCCCTGACCGCCTACACCCAGGACGAACTGGTTGCGCGAAATTTTCTGATCGAGAAAAATCCCGACGCAGTGGTGGCGGTGCTGGACGCGACCAATCTGGAGCGCTCACTCTATCTTGTACTGCAAATCCTGGAGCTTGGCACTCCGGTCATCGTGGCGCTGAACATGATGGACGAGGTCCGGCGCAAAGGCGTCAGCATCGACACTGGGCGTCTCTCCAAGCTTCTAGGCACCCCTATCCTCGAAATGGTGGCGAGAACCGGCGAGGGGCGCGAAAATCTTCTGCAGGAGGCGCGCACGGCCATGCTCGAACGTCGCCCCGCGCGAAGGGAACTGCGCATCTCCTACGGTCACGACCTCGACGAGACTCTCAACGTCATGCAGGAACTGATCGAGTCCTCGAATTTTCTCGATGGCCGCTATCCATCCCGCTGGCTCGGTCTCAAGTATCTGGAAAACGATGCCGAAGTCCTGGCCTTGGGGGAATCCTTCCCGGATGTGCACTCGCGCCTGCTGGAACTGACCGGCACCCTGGCCGAGCATTGTCGCAAGACCCTGAACACCGAGCCCGAATGCCTCATCGCCGACTACCGCTACGGGTTCATTACCGGGCTCCTGAAGGACGGAGTGGTCACACGGCCCACGACCCAGGCCCGCTTCGACATCACCGACAAACTGGACATGGTGCTGACCAATCGTCTGGCCGGACCTTTTCTCATGTTCGCCATCATCTATCTGATGTTCGAGCTGACCTTCACGCTGGGTGAAGTGCCCATGGGCTGGGTGGAAGCGCTGTTCGGCTGGCTCAGCGAAACGGCCACCGCCATCCTGCCCGAAGGCCTGCTCAGCTCGCTCATCGTATCCGGCATCATTGACGGTGTGGGCGGCGTACTCGGCTTCACGCCGCTGATCATGATCATGTTCTTCTTTCTCTCCTTCCTGGAGGATTCCGGGTACATGGCGCGCATGGCCTACATGCTCGACCGCGTCTTCCGCATCTTCGGGCTGCACGGCTGCTCGGTCATGCCCTTCATCATCTCCGGCGGCATACCCGGCGGCTGCGCCGTGCCCGGCGTAATGGCGGCACGCACCCTGCGCAGCCCCAAGGAAAAGATCGCAACCGTCCTGACCGCGCCCTTCCTTAGCTGCGGAGCCAAGGTACCCGTCTTCCTGCTTCTGGCCGCCGCCTTTTTCCCGGGAGCCGGCGCCAGCGCGCTGTTCTGGATCACCCTTGGCGGATGGGTCATGGCCCTTGTCTCGGCCCGCATCCTGCGCTCCACCGTCATCAAGGGCGAGGCCACGCCTTTTGTCATGGAACTGCCGCCGTACCGCATGCCCACCTTGAAAGGCATGTGCCTGCACACTTGGGAGCGGGTCTGGCAGTACATCAAGAAGGCCGGCACCGTGATCCTGGCCATCTCCATCCTGCTCTGGGCGGCCATGACCTTTCCGGGCCCGTCCGAGGAGCAGACCGCACGCTTCGCAAACGAACGCGCCGGCATCGAGGCCATGACCTGGGAGAGCGACGCAGCCATGGAAGAAGCCCTGGCCGTCATCGACAACGCCGAAGCCCAGGAAGCACTGCGCTCTTCGCTGGCCGGTATGGTCGGCACGGCTCTTGAGCCCGTCTCCAAGCCCGCCGGATTCGACTGGCGCACCAACATCGCCCTTCTGGGAGGCTTCGCAGCCAAGGAAGTCATCGTCTCAAGCCTTGGCACCGCCTACTCCCTCGGCGAAGTCGATCCGGAGGAGAGCACCGGCCTGTCCGAGAAGCTGCGCACCGATCCGGCCTGGAACATGTGGGTGGCTGTCAGCCTCATCGCCTTTGTGCTGCTCTACGCGCCCTGCTTCGTGACCGTGGCCGTCATCGGCCGGGAGATCGGCTGGAAATGGGCCGCCTTTTCGGTGGGTTTCAATACGATCCTGGCCTATGGCATATCCGTGAGCATTTATCAGGTCGGCATGGCCCTTTAAAAACGTTTTCCCTCGATCAACCTCCCCCTCCACCGGGGCGGCAGGGCCATGCCCTGCCGCCCCGGCCCTTTTTTTGGCGCCATGCGCGTAACGCGCAGCACTAGTGGACATGGATGAGAACCGTGGGTCCTTCGTCTTCACAGATGATGACACCGGGACGGAGCGGAACATGGCCTCTGGAAAAAACTTCGCCGTAACCCATCGGCAACGTCACCAGTAAAAAACGCCCGCTTCCAATCGAAAGCGGGCGTCTTGCGCAATGGGCTTCCAGGCTCCTAGCGCATGGCCTTCCTTGCGGCCTCGGCCAGGAAACCGGAACGACTCATTCCATGGTTGGCGGCGTAGGTGTCGATCTTGGCCAGCAGAAGCTTTGGAAGAGTGATATTGAGCTTGGCCGCCGGGCCGAAATACCGTTCAACAGGCGCTTCGACCGCAGCCCAAATCCAGCCGTCGAACTCCGGCCGGGCCTGATGCTCGGCTATGGATTTCAAGACCGGGATATCGCGACCGGCCTCGATGGCGGCCTCGCACCACAAATCAATGGCCTCCCGAGCGTTGTCCATGGCTTCTTCCAGGGTATCACCCGCAGAAAAACAGCCCGGAAGATCAGGCACAACCACACCGTACGCGGTGGTCTCGGTCCCCGGCTCTATGGCGATGACGAATTTCATGCTTCCTCCCTAGTTGAGACCGGCGGCATTCATGATCTGATGCGTCAGCCCTTTTCCCAAATCCTTTCGCGGGTGCGGCACAACCACATGCCCAGGCTTTTCGGGATGCACGTACACATGGTGGCTCCCCCTGGCCCTGCGAAACAGCCACCCGTCAGCTTCCAGCTTCTTGATAAGTTCAGCGCTTCCCATGGTGGTTATGATAACCACCACAACTCTGGCGTCAAGCTCTTTGCCGACTGTAAAAACAGGAGGAGCATCGCCCCGTCCATCCAAGGCGGGCAAAAAATCGCAGGGATGACACCGAAGCGGGATAAGGAGCGGCAAGAGAAAAATCCACACGCGTGGCCTGCAAAAAAGCAAAGACCCCGCGCAGAAGCACAGGGTCGTCAGGGGCGTTCTTGTAACGCAGGTTGTCTTGGCACGTGGCCCGGGATCAGGCCATTCGCGGCGGAATTATCCCACCGAGGAAAAAACCATGGCTGCATGCACTCCCACCACGCATGCGGCGGCAATCAGGCCCAGAACCAGTCTCTTTCCAAAATCTGCAAGCATTTCTGCTCCTTAAAATGCATTTGAAAAAACATTTCCCTTGCCGATGCGACGGACTGCGCAGTCCGCCTACAAGCCATTCGCTACCTAGCGCGGCCAAGTAACACTGTCCATGGAATTTTATGCGTGAAGCAAAAAACCCTTGCCGAAGTTTTCCGGCAAGGGCTTGGGAATCAAATCGGGGCGAAGTCGGCCTTCGCCTCGAATCAATCGGCCATTACTCAGCCTGGGCCGCAGGATCCTTGTAGAGAGCCGGATCAACGCCAAGAGCGGAGATCAGGTTGCCGGAAAGGGCCATGAGCTTGTAGGCCGCGATCTGCTCGTTCACGCTGGAGGTGACCAGCTGGCTGGAAGACTGGAACACTTCGTTCTCGGAGTCGAGCACGTCGAGCAAGCTGCGCTGTGCCACGCCGAACTGCTCCAGGTAGATTTCCTTGGTGTTGCGGTTGTACTGTACGGCAGAGGTGTATTCCTTCACCTCGTTCAGGGAGGACTTGTACTGCGCCCACGTGGTCTTGGTTTCGTTTTCGACCGCCAGGGTCAGGTCGGACTTGTCGGCTTCGGCCTGGCGCTTGCGAGCCTTGGTGGCCTTGTGACCGGCCACGTCGGAACCGCCGTTGAACAGGTTCCAGTTGAAACGGACCATGGCAGCGTCAGTGCGCTCCCAAGTTTCCTGATTCTCTACGCCGTCGGAATAGGCGGAGGACAGCTCAAAATACACATAGGGATGGTAATTTGCCTTGGCGATGTTGATGCGCTCGGCCTCGGCGTTGACGTCTTCGCCGGCGGCGTTGATCTTGGGATTGTTGCCGACGGCCTGGGCGGTCATGTCGTCCAGGGAAGCGGGGATGAGGTCCTGCGGATAGGGATCAACGGCGATCTTGCCGGGCAGCACGCCGGTCAGGCGCTGGTATTCATTCAAAGCCGCCTGCAGGGCGGAACGGGTCTTTTCGATGGAGGCCTGGGCCATGGACAGGCGGCCCTGGGTCTGGGTCACGTCCGCCACACTGCCTGCACCGGCCTCCTCGCGCTCCTTGAGGGAAGACAGGATGTCGCGGTGGGCCTTGGCGTTCTCTTCGGCCAGGAAGAGCAGTTCGCGCTGGCGATACACTTCGAGGTTGGCGATGACAGCATCCAGAGCCAGGGACTCGGCGTTGTCGAAAACGCGGTAGTCCAGGGAAGCGGCGCGTCTTTCATCCAGACGGATCTGACTGGAAGCCTCGCCACCGTCATAAAGACGCTGGCTCAGGATCGCGGAGATCTCGCCACGGGAATCCCAATCGCCGTCATTCCCGTTGTTGAGTTCGGAATTGTAGGAATCAGAACCATACCCGCCACGAATGTCGAGTTTGGGATACCAGCGGCCCTTAGACTTGTCCAAGTCATGCCCCACCGCTTCTCGGTTGTGTTTGATCATTTCCAGGCGCGGGGCATAGCGCAGGGTGTCGATGACACTTTTCTGGAGGGTGATGTCATCTTCGGCCGCAGCCACTCCGGCCGAAAGCATCACAGATAAGACAAGAGTAAGGCCTAATTTTTTTGCGTTCATAAACTTCCTCTCCTTGCTAGGGTAAAACATGGACTTATTTTGCTTTCATGTAATGATCGCAGTGGAGCTTGTAAACGAAAAAAGGGAGATTTGCACTCCCTTTTAATAAAAACCAACGTCCTACTTGTATGTAAGACAAGTCACGATTCGTACGAAGTCTTGATCACGTGTTCAAGAACATCGACCGAAAACCCCACAGCGTCCAAGCTCAAATCCAAGTCCACGCCGACATGGGTTCCAGCATCAAGCCCGGAAAGCTCCAACACGGAGCCAAGCCCATCCACGGACAAGCCGACAACATCATCCAAAGCCAGGATATCATCCAGCGACCAGCCCTGAAAATCCGGCATGGTCTCTTCCGGGGTCTTTTCGCCCAGGGCAAAGGAGCCCAGGGTTGTCGTGCCATCCACGGCTTCGGCAATATAACTGTAATACGTCGCGACCATGGATTGTCCGCCATCCCCGGAAACGGGGCAGACAAACGAATACTGCCCATCAGGCCAGACGGTAAGCTCCCCCCCGTAGGGCGGAGCCAGAACCAACCCGTCCTCGGGAACCTGGAAACCCGCGAATTCCACGACGCGCAGAAAATCCGAAGATTTCGGCTCGGGCCAGAAGTGGCCGGTTTGAGCGTGCTGGGGCATTTCATTATTCGTGAACGGATGATCCATGATGTCACCAAGTTTAAAAAGCTCTTATTCTTTGACGTACAAAAAGCCAAAAAAGAGGGGGGGGGAAAGGAAAAACCTCCCCCCTGAATCTTTTAGCCAATCTTGAGCACACCATCGGTAATCATTTCGTTGAGCACATTTAATTGATTTATGTCTGAATCCAAGTTGCTGATGTTGATCGTCGCGAGAGTGGTGAAGTCATTCCCACCGCCGTCAGCATCAACACTGAGCTTAATCTGTGTGTCCGAGAAACTATCAACATGGAGATATCCGCCCAAATTATCCGTCGTAGCCCCGTCAAGCAGCTCTGACAAATCGAGGTGATCCTGCTGATAGTTGAAGTCCGCGATGATGTCGCCAGCATCGACATCAGCCAAATCGCCGTCGACATACTTGAACACGTCGACACCGTTGCCGCCGGTCATACTATCGTCACCTGCACCACCGGTCAGAAGATCATCCCCGTCACCACCAACCAATGTGTCATCCCCAGCCGCGCCGATAAGATGATCATTGCCGTCTCCGCCAAGGATGGAATCGTCGCCAGATCCTCCGTTGATGTAATCATTCCCAGCCAGGCCGTACAAGGTATCATCGCCACTGGTTCCAAAGATAAAATCATCAGCTTGATCGTAGCCCTGGGCCACGTGCGAAGCATCAGCCTCAATTGCGTTAACAGGCAGCTGCGGGGTCACATCGAAGGTCAGAGTTGCGGTGTCGGAGTCTCCGTCAGGCTGAACCAGTTTATAGGTAAAGCTCTCGGTCAGCGTACCGCCAATGTAATCCGTATCATCAGGGGCATAGCTCGGGGTATAAGAGTAGGCACCATCAGGATGAATGGTCAAACTGCCATAAGTTCCCTCAATCACTGTTCCTCCGAAATGAACAGCGCTACTGCCCACTTCAGCAACCAAGGCCCCTTCGACACCCTGGAGATCATTCAAGAGCACGTTGCCGCTAACCTGACCCGCCAGAACCCAATCGACGTCGTCGAAGCTCAAAGTTATGTTGTTTCTCCCCTCTGGAGTAATTTGAAAAATATTGCCGTCCACACTGAGAGTTACGTAAAGATCGTTTAAAAGTGTATCGTCGTCTGCGTCTAAAACAAAACGATATGTCCCTGCAGACGGCACCTGAAATGGGGTAGTAATCTCGGAATTCCCTCTGAAATCTTTAGTTTCCACCGTCTGCCAAGAATCATCTGTCTCTACTTCAAGCCGAACCTTAACATCGTCTTCAGAAAAAAATCCTTTGAAATAGCCGATAATTTTAACATGTGCATTTAATGTCGTTGGCATATCCGTAGAAAAAGTGTCGGAAACCACTGTTGCCCGACTATTATCCCCTAATAAATCACCCGCGTTAGCATCACTTGGATTTGCAACAATATTTTGAATATTAAGCGGAATAGTCGACAGGACACTAGGAACTACTTCGACAAAATTGACTGCATCTGTGCCAATCACAGCAGTAGCTCCAGCACTACCGCCTGTATCGTTCGTCGCCGTCACCTCGCTGGAATCAGTAATCGTCAGGCTCAATTTCGCCCTAGCCACATCATCATCACCATCGACAACCTTGTATCCAAAATCCAGCTTGACAGAGTCATTGACGTCAAATGAACTCCGCACAAACTTATACGAACCATCAGCATAGCCGGTAAACGTCCCGTATGGCGTCTCAGTAACGTAGTAATCATCCTCGCCATCAGCGCCAGGATGTTTCACGTCGCCCCAAATCACCTCGCCTCGACCGTCAGCGCCGAAATCAGGATTAACTTTGCCCGCAATAACTGGAGCAGTTACAGGGGAGATGGTCGCCATAAGCGGGAACTCCTCTGGGCCGCCTTCCGAGTCAACATTATTTTCGAAAGTCGATATTCCCGTTGCTATGCTGCCATCAGATTTGACAAATCCAAGAATCTTCAACTCAAACTGCTGCCCAGCTACTGAGAACTGTTGGCTAAAGCTTGCTGAATTTATCGTGATCTCGTCTTTAGACGCAACAGGATTATTATCAATATTTGTCGTTTCATCGTGACTAAGCCTGATCGTATGCTCGACGAGCTCCCCGTTCACCATGAACTTCACACGCAAGTCTACTGAAGTGACACTGCTCCCAGATCCAATTGGACGGTTTATATGAGAAAATTTTCCCAATTCAAAAGGCGACCCTGCCAGATTATCAGAGAATACTCTTAAGTCATCTTTGTCGACAAACTTATAGCCCGAGCCTGTCGTTGAATCACCACCCCAATAATATGCATCTGAAAGTGGATCAGCGTCTAAATCTGTAGGAGAAGCCAATACGTTATTACTTGGTGACGCACTGACAAATCCTGCCTGGAATCCAGAAACATGGACAGGAATCTGTTCAACAAATGTTCTTGCAGCATTCGCAGCACTAGGCCCATCATCCTCGAAGCGAACCATCTGGCCAACATCGAGGGAAGCGGAATGCGTATCGTGATCGCCGTCAGTTGCAGTCGCGACAAGGGATATCAAACCGGAGTTAATCCTGGCGGCGGAATCAAGAGCTTCGATCGGATCTCTTGCATCATCATGCACAACAGCGCGCTGCTGATCCAAAGTCACCACGCCATTCCCGTCAACGCTCATTTCAAAAACGACACTCTTCACACCATTATTGTCAATATACCCTTGTACCAGTGTATTATTTGTGTTTGATCTCAGGATTACTTCCAGATCGGTGGCAGTATCAAACAAGCCGGAAGCACCGTCTTTAAGATCAAATGCATAGGTTAACGCCCCGCCAGGCCCATCAGCCCCGTAATTAACTTTGAAGGCGCCGCTCAAATCCAAGGTGGCATTAATCTCGAAGTTCGACTCATCAACCACCAAAAGGCCGTTAGAAGCCTGCGTCCACTGGGCATTGATGTTGACGTCGTTAAAGTCGGCGTCCGGCCCAGAAAGCGGGAGATCCTCCCAGTTCTGATTGCCTTCCGTTTTGGGTTTATCCTCCATGTAGTCACGCCCGTCAGCATTAAGAGATGGCTCATCGAAAATCACTGGGAAATCGTTACCGGCAAGGGGCGAACCCTTTCCCCCGGAACCATTATCAAGAAATGCTTGCCACTTGCCGTCAACCTGGTCGAAAACTACCTTCGCGTTATCGGAGAGGAAAGAATTTCTGTTGCCTCCATTTGGTATTATAAAAAACCCGATCTGATCCTGAGTGTAGCCAGAAACGGTAATCGTTGATGGCTCCTGGCCATAGTCATGCACGTCGTTCCAAACCACAACACCGTTCGTGGGAATATCGCCTTCACCCTTGAAGTAGTATCCATAGCTGTTGTGATAGCCAGCCGAACTCGCGAAATCGAAGTTGGAGAGAACGAGTAGGTTTGCAGGATCATTCGCAGTCACGACTTCGACTTTTGGCACATCATTCTCGACCACGATCTTGAAGGAGCCTTTGTCCAAGCCGTCCAATGTCGCCTCGTCGCCATCAGCGTCCGTCACCTTCACCCCAACCAAGGAGGAGAAGTCGATCCCGTCGACGCCCTTCGGCCCATCATCAGCATAGCCCGTAAGCAGGGACACGCCCGTGTCCCCACTGCCCGGAACATGATCCAGCTGACCGTCAAGATCAAATGACCAGCTGCCGTCGACGTTCACCGTCAGCGTGAAGATGGTCGTGCTTCCAGCTTTCGCGGTCAGCGTGTTGTCGGACACTTCATAGCCCAACTTCACACCATCGGAATACAGCTCCGGCAGTTTGCTCGTGTCGTCCCGCATGCCAAAGGCCACACTCCCCGGACCATCGGCACCGGGCTTGACAGCGACAAGACCGGACAGAGAACCGGCAAGGCCGATGACGGTGTCGTGGTCAGTCGTGATCCCGCCTTCACGGATGCCTTCGGAACTGTCGGTCGGCTCTGCTTTCGTGGAAAGAGCATCCTCGTAAACCTTCGCCTCGATAGGCCTGAATTCCTCACTCATCGAGACAGTCGGAACATCATTCTCAACCACTATCTTGAAGGAGCCTTTGTCCAAGCCGTCCAATGTCGCCTCGTCGCCATCAGCGTCCGTCACCTTCACCCCAACCAAAGAGGAGAAGTCGATCCCGTCGACGCCCTTCGGCTCATCATCAGCATAGCCCGTAAGCAGGGACACGCCCGTGTCCTCACTGCCCGGAACATGATCCAGCTGACCGTCAAGATCAAATGACCAGCTGCCGTCGACGTTCACCGTCAGCGTGAAGATGGTCGTGCTTCCAGCTTTCGCGGTCAGCGTGTTGTCGGACACTTCATAGCCCAACTTCACACCATCGGAATACAGCTCCGGCAGTTTGCTCGTGTCGGTCAGCAAGCCAAAGGCCACACTCCCTAGGCCATCGGCACCGGGCTTGACAGCGACAAGACCGGACAGTGAACCGGCAAGGCCGATGACGGTGTCGTGGTCAGTCGTGATCCCGCCTTCACGGATGCCTTCAGAGCTGTCGGTCGGCTCGGCCTCAGTGGAAAGCGCATCCTCGTAAACCCTCGACACGACAGGTGTGTACTTTTCGTTCATCGAGACCGTCGGCACATCGTCCTGCACCCGAAGAGTCAGCGGGACCTCGATAGGGTCATAGTCGCCATCCACCCCTGTAATAATAACGGAACCGAGCACGTTGATCTGCTCGCCCTGATCGTTCGGCTCAAGCAGCATGTTATCTAAAAGCTCAAAAACATATTGCCCGTTAGCGTACACTACCAAGGAGGCGGCCGGAGACGGCCCATCATAGATGAATGCAGAGAACCCCTCGCTTGGAATGGGCTGCATATTCGCGCCTAAAAAATTGCCATGCTGATCCCAGTAAACAGTGGTGCCGGGCTCGAAAGATTCCTCACCAACGGTGAAGACGGTCGCCCCACGGAAGCCATCAGCACCCCAATTGACGTTGTCTTCAATGGTGCCTCGGAAAATCTTATCCCAGCTGTCACTTTCATCATTGCCATCAATTTTTTCATCTTCAACCGTCGCGATATCGCCTCCGTCACCGAGGGAGACCGCATTCAGCGCCCCGGCCTCAAGGTCAAAGAATGACTCAAGCTCGGACAAAGGCGTCTCACCAGAGGTCAGGCGCAGCATGTACGCCCCTTCGGAAGGGCCGCCTTCGCCTTCATCGTGACTCGTAACGACAGCAACGTCCCCCAATTTCGTCCAGTTATCGGACAGATTTCCGCTCTCAAAACTCTCAACCGGAGCACCATTGACTGCCAAATTGTCAATCAGCAAGTGCGAATCATAACCAGTGTCTCCAGCATTCATGACTCCAAAGCCGATAGTCAACAGGCCGTCCGATTCCGCAACGTACGTGAAACTTGCCCAATTTGTCGCGTTTTCAGTTCCGACCTGGGCGACGTCGGCCAGCTTGATAGCTTCGCCATTAATGACCACAAAACCAAAATCCCTGTACGGGTCGAATATGAGCTCATCGGCATCAAAGAACCAATCGAAAGATACCTTGTCCCCAGCCTCCACCTCAAGAGTAGTGGACACACCGGAGCCGTCTGTCGCAGTGTTGATACCGCCAAAAACCGGCAGATCATCATCAATGGTCATGTTCAGGCCGCCCGAGACGCTATCCCCAGAGCCGTCCGTGATGGTGTAAGTGAAATTATAGAGGATGTCGTCTTCCGTGCCGGGCGCGGAATGATCCAGCGGCCGAAACAACTCGAAGCGGTAGTCACCGTTGGCGAGATCCGTGAGTTCAAGGGCGAAGACAACGATCTTCTCGGGAGTGCTGACTATTTCCTGAAGCACTTTCTCGCCAGACTTCTGACCAGAGTTTGAATAGCCGAAGTAGTAAGCATTGAGCGTCAGGCCGCCGTCCACAACCTCGTACGACAGGATATTGCCTTCCGAGGTCACGCCCTTTGCCGCGAGTCCGGTCGTATCCCAGGAGAAGGGAGACGTGATGCTGGGACCGTCGCCTCCAAAATCATAAGAAAGACTTCCCTCAACGAAGGGGAGTTGAGCAGGATGGTCCCCCGATGCTGAGTCATAGTTGCCGAAATAGGGGGCGCCCTCACCCAGTCCATCCTCATCCACAACACCAGCGACTAACCCGGCTGTAGGAAGAGGATTTTCGAGCGTAACATCCGCCTCAAGAGCTTCGACTACAATGGACGCAAATTCGCGAGGGTCGAGTCCATCCAGCTTATCCGTGCCGTCGATCACCTCGCCAGCGCCCTCGCGGAACTGCCCCACACCACCACTATCTACAGCACCAGCCTCAGGCCCAGCCGCAGGCTCCACTTCCTTCTCACCCAAAGCTGCCAGAAATTCCTGCATGTCCAGAACCGTACCATCAGGCATGACCACATTGGGCGCCTGGGCTTCGCCCAGATCCGTGAAATCGAGGACTACCTGGCCGCCGTTCGCGAATTCAAAAACCACATTTCCGCCATCCATCTTCACTTCGGCCTGATCAAAAGCAGCCTCAAGCACAATATCCTGACCGGGGATCGCGTTGACGATGACGGTCTGTCCGGTTTCTGGGGCCTGTACGTTCTGTTTGGAATTCTGCGATTCAGCCATGGTGTCCTCCACCTTCGGGTTATGTAAAATTTGGGGTTAATGCCCGTTTACAACCATTTTAAATTCTTTGACGTTTTTTATGCGGGCAGGAAGGGCTAGGGTCAAGCATGAAAGATTTTATTCGAGGTATGAATCTCAAATAAGTATCCTTTTACTGGTTTATCTAATCATTTCTGCTTATTAAAAAAACAAAACGCATACACAGAAATACTGAGGCCACCCACGCTCTCACCCTGCGCCTCATACTTACGTATGAACACAGACAGTTGAGTCATCCGTTCGCGGACAACGAGCGGACACGAGATGGACTCTCATGGATTGAATGGGCCGAACGTTATCGGCAGGTAAGGAGGGCTGCGTTTCAGGAAGTGATACCCGGCCGCAAAGCCCGGGCCATAAAAGACGGGTCAGGAGCTTTGCGAATCGAGAATAAGGCGGGTCAGATCGTCGATCCCCGGGTCGAGACCGATCAACGTATCGACATGGTGCCCATCCGGCACATCATGCGCAAAATAGTCCTGCGTATCAAAATACCCACCGTGCAAGAGGGCTTCGGCGGCGCCGTCGACATCCATGAGCTCGGGCAGGGACCAGGCCTGAAAATCATGCATCAGACCGGGGCTGTCGTCCTCTCCCGGGAGCACAAAAGATCCGGCGACGATCTCGCCGTAAAGATCTTCCGCCACATAGCCGTAAAAGGTCGATACCGGCTCCTGCATTTCCGCCGCGTCCCCCACCAACTGCGCTGCGAATTCGTACCTGCCGTCCTGCCAGACCGTCAGCATCCCTCCGAACGGCGGGCTGACCACCAGGCCGTTTTCGGGCACAGGCATACCCGCGAATTCGAGAACCCGAAGCAAGACATCTCCCTCGCCTTGAGTCCAGAGCTGCCCTTTTTCAGCAGGGCGGCTCGCATATTCGTTTTGAGGGGAGTTCATAATCACACCTTTTTCCATTTCATCATTCAGTTACGCCTCATGGTCCGGGCAAGGGTCGCCCCCTGCCCGGAGCCGTCAAATTCAGGCAATGTCAACATTCGAGGTCAGCATGGTTTCCAGGGCGATCTCGATGGTCAGCATGGCCAAGCTTTGGTCTCCATCGCCGTCCCGAACCTGATAGGAGAAGACATCCTCTGCGCCCTGCGGCGCGGAATCATTCAACGTGTAGCCGTATTCCCCGTTGGAATACAGGGTCAACGTGCCGTAAGCGCCTTCAATCGTAACCACTCCACCCTCGGAGATTTCCTGCCAGGTCTCGCCGCCATCATTGCTCACGCCATTGACCCAGATGCCGTCAGCGCTTCCATCATCGTTGTCCAGCACATTCCCGGACCCTATTCCGCCTTCAAAGCCGGAGTCCACCGCGTCGGGATCGTGATTATCAAGGGTAGGCTGGAGGATCTGCACATTGGAGCCACCAAAGGTGTTGCCATTTCCAGCCAGATACCCACCCAGACCCTCAAGTTCGGGGTCAATGACGTTCCCGTCGCTGTCATAGAACACTTGGCCGGCCTTGATGTAATAGGCTGTGATCGTTCCGCCGGTCTGCGCCTCGACCCAAGCCACAAAACCCTGGGGATTGTCCGGGTCCTTCATTTCATTGAAGAGGTTTTCATAATCATCGATCTTGAAGGCCTGCTCCTCGCCGTTCACATCCACCAGGAAGAGGACATTGGAGATGGCGTACCTGATTTCATAATCCTGGCTGAAGTCCACGTGGCCTCTATCGTGCACGGCAGTCACCACATCGTCGCCGAATTCTATGAGCCCGCCCAAAGAGAAGGACTCCGAGGCGCTGTCATCGTCACCGTCCGTGGCGCGAATGTTCACGACCAGCTCTTCAGCGGTCAGAATCTGCACTTCATCCAGGCCGCCCTCCACGCCATCGGGGGCTTCATGCATGATCGGGCGCAGCTGCTCAAGCGTCACCACCCCGTATTCGTTTATGGTCAACGTGAAGGTTGCGTCCTCATTGCCCAGGCTTTCCACCCGGCCGATCACGTTTCCGTTTTCGTCCGTGTAAAGCAGGATCGATTCACCGGTCAGCATGTCCTTCAGCCCGGAGTCGACACCGTCCAATTCTCCGAATGAATACTCAAGGGAAGGATCGCCACCCTCGGAATACTCGCCGTTGTACTGCACCAGCTTTGGGCCGTCAGCGCCGAATACAACCTGAAAAACCCCGCCCGCGCTTGCGGTGTCGGTATTTGTCGGCTGCTCGTTGCTCCCACCCGGCAGATAGCTGTCCTCGGTGCGCAGGGAGAGGCTTGCCTCTGGCACGACGTCGATAACCGGACCGTCGTCGAGCACATTGACCGTCAGGGAACTCGTCGCAATGATGGCACCATTGTTGACGACCTGCATGACAAAAACGTCCGGCAGGCTGTCGTCGTCAAACCTTCCGTCACCACCGCCGTTCTCTTCGGGGACAGGATGGTCGATGTTGCCGTCCAGGGTGTACTCATAGCTGTACGTTCCGTCGGGGTTCTGCGTAACCACAAGGGTCCCGTACTGGCCGTGAACAATGCCTCCTCCAGTTACATCCACATCCTCGTCCACGCCTCGAATGAAGAGCTGGTCCTCCCCTCCGGGACCCGGCGTGAAGGGGATGGCGCCGCTGGTGCTGTCCGCGGTTCCGCCGTCGTTGCTTCCCGGCCACTGAACCTCGCCTTCATCAAGCGAACTCTCTTCGACCTGGGTCACAACCGGCCCGAGCACCGGCGGGGTCGGGATTGACGGAGTCGGGATTGGCGGGGCTGCATCAGCCTCTTCGATCAAATCGTCGGCCTCCAGGCTCTCCACCGTGATCGATGTGAACTCGCGGGGATCAAGCCCGCCCAGCCTGTCCACTCCCGCAATGAGGTTTCCTGCGTCATCCCTGTACTCACCGACACCACCACTGCCATCCGCGCCGCCCTCGGGACCGGCCGCAGGCTCGATCTCACTCTCACCAAGCGCGGCCAGAAACTCCTGCATGTCCAGGATGGTTCCATCAGGCATGACCACATTGGGTGCCTGAGCATCGCCAAGGTCGGTAAAATCAAGGACCACCTGGCCGCCATCCGCGAAATTGAAGACCACGTTGCCCCCATCCATCCTGACTTCCGCCTGATCAAAGGCGCCCTCAAGAATGAAATCCTGACCCGGGACAGCGGTCAAAACCATAACCTGCCCGACGGCAGGAGCCTGAACGGCCAATCTGGTGTTTTGTGTTGTTGCGGCCATGGTGTCCTCCTTGACGACAATTCCTGTTTTTTTGACGTCGCCCGTGTTGAAATCAACCTTTGCACGACCATCAAACTGCTTGTCTTACAAATGGTCATCCGGCGCCTGAAAGACAAGCATGAAAACAGGACCGGAAAGGTATGAATTTTCCGGCCCGAGCAAACAAAAAATTAATTATTCATTACAGATGAATACAAAAAAAAAGAGCTGCGGAGCCGCAACGCAACACAAGTCCGTCCATCCCGTCCGTTGGTACTTTCGGGCTAGCCAGCGCTCTTAGCCCCTCGCAAAAATAGCTTCAACATACTAATTTCATTCTTTTTACAACCAAAACAGCAAAGACTGTCATACATTTGCGACACCGCAAGCAACCGCTGAACATCCCCTGCAAGGGGCGGCCGTAAACAAGCGCACCCGAGCGGATTCAAGAAACCAGGGTCACTCCATGAACCGGACGGACCAGTTTGCAGATCAAGGGCGGGGTGAAAAAAGATACAGGCTGAAGCAGAGACTTCACATCAAAAAATCCCCCGTCCAGTGACGAGGGATTGCAGCGAATTGTGGTGTTTGGCAGAAGGGCGCGGGTTTGCGTTTTATCCCGCGAAGCGCTTCATGAATTGAAGGAATCAAGAATGAGACGGGCCAGGCCGTCGTCGAAGTCGGAGTCCAGGGCCGCCGCATCCAGATGTTCGGAAGGATGGTCCAGACCGGACGCCTCGTGCAAGTAGACTTCCACGGGCTCCATCCCGGAAGCTGCCAGGAGTTCTTCGGCGGCGCCGTCGACATCCATGAGTTCAGGCAGGGACCAGGCCTGGAAATCATGCATGCCCTCGGGCACGCCCGCTTCCTCACCCAGTAAAAAGGACCCTATGAAGGACAAACCGTCATCGGTCTCGACCACATAGCTGTAGTGGGTCGCGATTCCTCCCGTCTCGACGGGCGAGGAGGTGAACGCATAGCTCCCGTCGGGCCACACGGTCAGTTCGCCGCCTGCCGGCGGGCTGATGACCAAACCCTCATCAGGCACGAAAAGCCCCGCAAATTCCACGACTCGCAATGAATTCGAATCATTTCCATCTTCCAGGAGTCGACCTTCTCCGGAGAGAAGATCTTCCATGATGCTCTGGGTTGGCCGTGTCGGTTTCATGATCGCCTCCACCCTTTCTTATGATGACATTCCCACCGTTGCCGACTGGGATGGGCGCATCGTCCTTCAAAAACGGGGGAAAGGGAAGGCCCTTTCCCCCGGTCCGGTTCAGATGTTGATATTGTTGGTGATCATGGTGTTGATGACATCGTCGATGGAATCATCAGCGCCAACCCCCGTGACCGTGATGGTCGCCACATGGGTGTTGTAGTCTCCGCCCGCGCCATCCTGATCGATGCGCACATCGACCGTGGCCTTGCCATCCAGACCAAGTGCGCCCGTGATGTTCACGTAATCAAGAGGATCGGAACTCGTTCCCGAGAGCAGCGCGGAGAGGTCGAGAGTGTCGCCATCGGGGCCAAGCTCGAAGTCGAGGATGGTGTCACCCGTCACGGCTCCATCCGGCACGTCACCCGCCGCGTACGAGAAGGTGTCCTGGCCGGCGCCGCCGGACATGGTGTCGTTACCGGTGCCGCCGACTATGAAGTCGTCGCCTTCCTGACCATGGATGATGTCGTTGCCCGCGCCTCCGTAGAGCATGTCATTGCCGCCTTCGCGACCACTCTCCTGCGACAGGGTGGCATGATTGTTCCTGATATAATCCAGGGTTTGCGCACGATCCCAGGTATCGAATCCGGGCACGGTGGACATGCCCGCCTCAAGCTGTTCGAAGACGAGCCATCCGGAACCGGCCGCCACGTTCAACCCGGCGGCAGTCGCAAGCACGTCCGTAAACAGCACATCACCGAAGATGATGTCATCGCCGGCATTGCCCATGACTATATCGTCACCGGCAGCGATCGACACGGTCGAGGCGCCGGTCAACTCACCAATGACGTCGTTCAGTTCTTCGGCGGAAGTCACATTGGTAGCAGCCCCACCTGCGCCTTCAAGCTGCGACAGCAGAGTCAGGGCATCCTGATTGACACTGATGCCCACCGCTTCGATGGTAAAGCCCTGGGCGCCTCCAGGACCGGGTGATTCAATCAAATCCACTTCATTCTTGCTATCTCCCGGAATGTCTCCCAGAACGTGGCGCATTGCGTCGGCGGCACTCACGGACACCACCTCACCGCTATTGTTCAATGCCCGATTGGGCTCCCCGTCGGAGACGAATATGACCTTGTTGAGATCGGCGTTTTCAAGGGGAGCGCTAGACTCAATCCACTGGTTCGCCTTGACCAGCGCGGCTTCGTAGTTCGTCCATCCCATCCCCGCCGTCATGCCATTCACGGCCAGCAGCGCGCCCTCCAAGCCAGTCAAACCGAGGTTGTCAACTCCGTTTGAAGTAATCATGAAGGTACCCAAAGATTCCGCATTGGTGCCGAACTTGACGATATGCACCTGCACATCCTTGGCCTGGGAATTCTTGAGCCCATTCAGGGCGTTTGCCACTGCCGCCTTGAGACCGTTCAGCTGGGCTCCGGACATGCTGCCCGAATTGTCGAGCACCAGCACGATGTTCGCCACCGTACCCGGGACGAGTGTAGCCCCGCCTGGATCGCCAACCAGGATGTCTCCACCCGCGTTGCCCGTGATAGAGCCATCACCTGCGGCAGGGACTGTGTACACGGAACTGCTCCCGCCGATGTCGTCGTCCGCGGAGCCCACTATTAGCGTCCCCGAAACCTTCGGATCGAACTGGACGCTCAGGTTCGTCATGGCCACATCACCGTCCGCGTCGGCGACAGCCACAGTGAAGACGGTATTGACCGGCAGATCCACCGTCTTCTCCACGATTTCCGTTGCAGTGACTCGGAATCCATTGCCCCCGGTGTCGGAGAGATCTATCCTCGTCAAGTTGCTCAGGGTTGTGGGAATGCCGGTCATGATCCCTTCGGAGAAAACCAGCACGCCCGTCTCGGTTGTGATTACTCCTTCGGAATTGGTTCCGTAGGCGGTCCAGCTCACTTCGTTGGTCGCTTCGCCACCCTGGATATCAATGCTGAACTGCGCAGCTTCAACACTTCCCTCGTAGAAGAAGTAGATGGCTTCTGCGCCGTCAACAAACTGGTTGCCAACTCCAAGGCCCTGTTGACTTGCGTTGACTCCGCCCGTGGAGGAATCGACGGTCGTGATCACCCTTTCGGTTGAAGGAATGACACTTCCCGGCTTGTACAGCTTCCCTGCGTCCGTGAGCAGCAAATAATCCTCGTTAGCGCCAATGTTCTGATTGAAGATCGTTCCAAACGTCTGGCTGGACGCGTCGAGAGTGCCATCCATGACTATGGAGTACTGCCCCGTCGCCACATCAAAGGTCAGGGTGAAGATGAGTTCCTGATCGACACCATTCGTATACACGCCTGGAATTTCGCTGGTGTAGGCGAACAATATGGAGGTGTCTTCAGGATCGACATAGTAGTAAACCGTCTCGCCTCCGGCAGTGAGCGCCGAAGCAGAGTAGACCACTTCGCCACCGTCCCAGCCGGAAACATTCCAGCTGAGGTCCGCCGATCCGGGAAGATCGACGCCCATCGCCAGGTCGGAAGTTCCGGTTACCTGAGCGTCTGGGTCATTGAGCAACGTTGCCGGCTCGATGGAGGTCAGAGTCGGGCCGTCGTCCTTGAAGCTGATGAATGCGCCAATGCCCACTGCATCCATGGCCACGTCCTGGTCGCCGTCTTCCAGGGTCACCACTGCGGACAGCTTGTTCGCAAGGGTGATGGCTTCATCGTAACTTGATGTGTCGGCAGGATTGCCTTCGAGGGTCGCCGGATCAGGATGCACCATGGCCACATGTTGCGTGACGCTCAGCTTGCCGTCCTCGCCAATCTCGATGGTGAAGGCGTCATGCGTACCCGAGCCGTCCGTGTACTTGCCGTAAACCACATTGTTGTCGTCAGGATCGGCCACAAGGGTGATCAAATGCCCGCCAACGGTGGTCTTGAACCCTGTCGCGGAATCGTCGATGCGCAAAGACACGTCCGGAGTGCCGCCGTCAGCACCCGCAGCGGGGGCTACCGTGTATGCAAAGATGGACTCCGCGCCCGTAACCTTCACGCCAAGCTGACTTGTTTCGTCGGTCACAACCGCGCCAAGAACCTGCTGCTCAAGGCCTATGTTCAGATCAATGTCCACGGCCGGGCCATCGTCCTTGAAGCTGATGAATGCGCCAATTCCCACCGCGTCCATAGCCACGTCCTTGTCGCCGTCTTCCAGGGTCACCACTGCGGACAGCTTGTTCGCAAGGGTGATGGCTTCGTCGTAACTTAAGGTGTCGGCAGGATTGCCTTCGAGGGTCGCCGGATCAGGATGCACCATGGCCACATGTTGCGTGACGCTCAGCTTGCCGTCCTCGCCAATCTCGATGGTGAAGGCGTCATGCGTACCCGAGCCGTCCGTGTACTTGCCGTAAACCACATTGTTGTCGTCAGGATCGGCCACAAGGGTGATCAAGTGCCCGCCAACGGTGGTCTTGAACCCTGTCGCGGAATCGTCGATGCGCAGAGACACGTCCGGAGTGCCGCCGTCAGCACCCGCAGCGGGGGCTACCGTGTATGCAAAGATGGACTCCGCACCCGTAACCTTCACGCCAAGCTGACTTGTTTCGTCGGTCACAACCGCGCCAAGAACCTGCTGCTCAAGGCCTATGTTCAGATCAATGTCCACCGTGGGCATATCGTCCACGATCTTGATGTAGAAGTCCTTATCCAGAGTGATGGAGTCGCCGTCAGCGTCTGTGGCCTTGACTATGGAGGACATGTCCAGGAGCAGGAGATTTTCCCCTCCGCCGGGAGCGTGATCCAGAGGACCTTGCAGGAGGAAACTGAAATGCCCGTCGCTCTGCAAGGTGAGTGTGAAGACCGGAACTTCGCCAGCCGTTGCGGTGAGCACGTTCCCTTCGACCAAATAGGTCACGGGGATCCCACCGGAAGTCAGCTCCGGAAGTCCCGAGGTGTCAGGCAGCATGCTGAAGGTCCCGTCTTCATCCGCGCCGAAGGAGACCTGGGATGCCAGGGATCCCGTTGCCAGCTTTGTGTCCGGCCACCCATCAACGGGCCGACCCCATATCGAAAAGTCGTTCTCCTCCTGGTTGCCATTAGGAAGCATCTCTTCCTCCACGATCTTGAGCACCGGGAAGATACCGTCCTGCTCGGGCACGTCATCGGTCACGTTGATGGTGAAGCCTCCCGTCAGGGTGATGGCGTCGCCGTCGCCGTCCGTGGCCACGATCACCGACGCCAAATCGATGGGCAGGTTGTTCTGACCGTCACCGACGGGATGATCGAGCTGGTCGTAAAGATTAAACGTGTACTCGCCGTCACTGTCGAGCTCCAGGGTGAAGACGACCCGCTCCTGAGGCAGGGAGATCATCCTGGCGACTTGTACGTCCTCATCGCCGCCAGGCCCTTCGGGCTCACCGATTCCGACATAGGCGATCAGGGTCGACCCTTCCACTCGGTAGCTCAAAGGTTCGCCCTTGGAGTAGAGGTTTTGGGCCACAAGGCCGCTCACATCTTCGGACAGGCTGAATCCGCCTTCGCCCGGTCCGTCCGCGCCGAATACGACCAGGGATGCCAAGGACCCCTTGATGTTGGCGGGGCCACTGTCCCACCACTTGTAAGGATCACCCGTGAAGGAACCATCGTGGTTGCCGTCGTTGGGATGGTTGCCGTCGGAAAGCCAGGTCTTGATATCGTCTTCATCGACGGTCCTGTTTATGGCCGCATCTGTGGCCACCGGCGAATCATCGTCAACGATCATGTTCAGACCACCGACGACGGAATCTCCGGAGCCATCGGTCAGGGTGAAAGAAAAATTGTAGAGGATGTCGTCTTCCGTGCCGGACACGGAATGATCGAGGGGCTGATACAGTTCGAATCTGTATGTTCCGGCAGCCAGATCTGTAACTTGCAGGCTGAATACATCCACCCTGACGGGTTCCAGGGACTCTATTCTGTTGTCATACTCCCCGTTTGGATACTCAGTAATATAGAATGCGTTCAGGGTTGTTCCACCGTCCACGACTTCGTACTGAAGCTCATTCCCTCGGGATTCCACTCCCAGGGCCACAAGGCCCGCCAGACTCCATACGAACGGAGTCGTTGCGGAAGGCCCGTCTCCGCCGAAGTCATAATTGAGCACCCCTTCGGCATACGCAAACTGGGCGGGATGGTCCCCGTCGGCCCCGTCGTCGTTGCCGTCAAAGGGAGTCATGGTCAGTTCGCTGACGCGGAGCCCGTCTTCATCGGCGGCTCCAAAAGCCAATCCTGCCGAAGGCAACGGATTTAAATCTTCGACATCGGCTTCCAGGGCCTCCACCGTAATGGCGGTGAAATCACGCGGGTCCAAACCGCCCAGCTTGTCCACGCCATCAATGAGATTGCCCGCGTCGTCCCTGTACTCGCCGACGCCGCCGCTTCCGGTGGCACCGCCTTCAGGGCCCGCTGCGGGCTCAACGTCTCCCTCGCTCAGGGAGGCTAGAAATTCCTGTAAATTGAGGACCGTGCCGTCCGCCAAGATGATGTTCGGGACCTGGCCATCCGGAATATCACTGAATTCGATGACCACCTGCCCGCCATCTGCGAACTCGAAAACAACGTTATTGTCTGACATTTTCGGCTCTGCCTGGTCAAAGGCGGAGTCGAGCACGATATCCTGTCCCGGGATCGCGCTGACAATTACGGACTGCCCGGCTTCGGGAGCCCTGACTGACAGCTTGGTGCCTTGTGTTGTTTCAGCCATGATAACCTCCATTGTGTTTCACACGATTTATATTCATATTTGCTTAATAGTTTATCACACTTTAAAAACATCACTCCCTCTCATTTTTTTAAATAGTTTCACAAATGATACACGCCAAAATTTTCATCACTGTCAGCTCATAAAATAAAAGTACATTTTATATGCTCTTATACTTTCTGTTATATTCCTAATGGGAATCTATGTTTGCAGGGTCAAGCATGAAAGAAAATCAAGACGGGTATGATTTTTCCAGCGATTTCAGGGGAACGACAACGCCCTGAAATATATAGGACAAAATGTCATACACGGAAAAAGTATGAGCGGTGGAAGGCGGCTGGAGCCGCGCCTCTCATACTTTCGGGTGAGAGAAGAAAAACCGAATTTCCCTTGCAAGATGGCGGGTCAGGACTTAGTTTCCGGCAACATATCAATATCATCGAGGCCAAGCACGCATGAATGATCCCAAGGTCGCCATACCCATACCGGCTCCACAGGCCGCCGCCAAACCGCGGCCGGCAATCACCGCCCAGATCAACCCTTCACAAGTTTATTTCACCCCACCGCTGGTGGGATGTTTGTCCGTGATATCCCGCCTGCAGGGCCGGCCAGTCAGCGCCACGGCCCTGGAAGCAGGCCTGCCGCGCACCCAGGAAGGCATGACTCCTTATGCGGTGATCCGCGCGGCGCGGCGTGAAGGCATAGACGCTCAGATCGCGCACAAACCGGTCATCGACAAAATCTCCCCCCTGAACCTGCCCTGCATCCTGCTCATGCAGGACGGCTCGGCCTGCGTGCTGGTCAGCGTGACGTCCGGCACGGCCCGCGTCATCATGCCCGAGACCCCAGACGCACCCTTCGACACCCCGGTCGAGAAGCTGAAAGAAACCTACTCCGGGCACGCCGTCTTCGCCCGGCCCAAGGCCAGCCTGGACGGCAGGACCGAAGGGCTCAAGATCTTCAACACCAAGAAGTGGTTCTGGGGCACCATTTTTCATTTTCTGCCCATTTACCGACACGTCATCCTGGCTACGATTTTCATCAACCTGCTGGCCATCGCCTCGCCTCTTTTCACCATGAACGTGTACGACCGGGTCGTGCCCAACAACGCCCTTGAGACCTTGTGGGTGCTGGCGGTGGGTGTCGGCATCGCCTTCTTTTTCGACTTCGCGCTCAGGAACCTGCGCGGCTATTTCGTGGACGTGGCAGGCCGCAACTCCGACATTCTGGTGGCCAGCAAGCTCATGAGCCACATTCTGTCCATCCGCCTCGACCACAAACCCGAATCCACGGGAGCGCTCGTCAACAACATGCGCGAGTTCGATTCCCTGCGTGAGTTCTTCAGTTCCACCACACTGCTTGCGCTGGTGGATCTGCCCTTTTTGATCCTGTTCATTACCATCATCTTCTACATCGGAGGCCCCGTCGCCTTTGTTCCGGCCGTAGTCGCGCCCATCGTGATTTTGGTCGGCATCATCATGCAGGGCCCGCTGAAACGCGCCATCGAAGGCGGCTACAAGGAATCGACCCAGAAAAACGCGTTGCTGGTCGAAACCGTGAGCGGCCTTGAGACCATCAAGACCAGCCGGGCCGAAGGCTCCATGCTCGGCCGCTGGGAAAACATCGTCGGCATGGGCGCAAAATCGGCCATCCGCTCCAAGTCGCTCTCCACCTTTTCTCTGAGCTTCACCCAGTTCGCCTCTCAGATCGTCTATTGCGGCGTCATCATCTGGGGCGTGTACCGCATCTCCGAAGGCGCGATGACCATGGGCGGACTCATCGCCTGTTCCATCCTGGTCGGCCGGGCCATGGCCCCCCTGGGCGCGGTGGCGGCCATGCTGACCCGCCTGCAACAGAGCCGCATGGCGCTCAAGAACCTGGACCTGCTCATGCAGATCCCAAGCGAACGCCCCGAAGAAGTCCAGCACCCCGAACATCAGGATCTGCGCGCCAGCATCACCTTCGAGGATGTGAGCTTCAAATATCCAAGCGCCCTGACCAACGCCCTGTCCCACATCGACCTGCATATCGCGCAGGGCGAGCGCGTAGCCATCATCGGCAAGATGGGCTCGGGCAAGACTACCCTTGGCAAGCTTGTCAACGGCCTCTACGAGCCGCAAAAAGGGGCGGTGAAGATCGGCGGGCTTGACATCCGGCAGATCGACCCGGCCGAATTGCGGGCCAAGATCGGCTACATGGCCCAGGACAATTTTCTTTTCCACGGCACGGTGCGCGAGAACATCACCCTCGGCGCGCCCCACGTCAGCGACCAGGCCCTGCTGCGCGCCGCGACCATCGCCGGGGTCACGGACTTCATCAAGAACAACCCCGCCGGCTTCAACCTGCAGGTCGGGGAGCGTGGCCTGTCCCTTTCCGGCGGCCAGCGCCAGGCCATCACCATCGCCCGCACCCTGCTGCTCGACCCGGACATCGTCATCCTGGATGAACCCAGCAGTTCCATGGACGTGGGTGTGGAGGCCGTGCTCAAACTTCGTCTCTCTTCGGCCCTGAAAGGCAAGACCCTCATCCTCATCACCCACAGACCGAGCCTGTTGTCCCTGGCCACGCGGGTCATCGCCCTTGAGGGCGGATCGATCATCGCCGACGGACCGCGCAACGAAGTCCTGACCGAGCTGCAAAAGCGCGGCAACGGAGCCAAAAATGTCTAATCGAGTATATTCCGAATCCGACCTTGAATACATGAGCGTAGTCGACGCGGCCATGTATCGCCGGGGGCACCGCTGGGCCTACGTGCTGTCCGCGACCATCTGCCTGCTCCTTGGCTCGCTGCTGGTCTGGACCCACTTCGCCATCCTCGACGAGGTCACGCGCGGCATGGGCCAGGTCATCCCGTCCCAGCGGGTGCAGATCATCCAGAACCTCGAAGGCGGCATCCTCGAAGAAACCCTGGTGCGGGAAAACCAGCTCGTAGAAAAGGGCGACATCCTGGTCCGCATCAGCAACGAACTGGCGCAGAGTTCCCTGAAGGATACGGCCAGCCAGGCATTGGAGCATCAGGCCGCCATCGCCCGTCTCAAGGCCGAATCGTCGGGCACGGAGCCGGTGTTTTCCGAAGAGCTCAAAACCAAGGCCCCAAAGGCGGTAAACGACCAGATGGCCATTTATCGGGCGCGCATGGACCAACTGACTCAGGAAATGAACATCCTGCGCAGCCAGTACACGCAGCGTTTGCAGGAAGCCCGCGAGATGACCATCCGGCGCAACCAGACTGCCCAGGACCTCAAGCTGGCCCAGGAACAGATGAACATCGCCAAGCCCCTCATGGAAAAGAACGTGTACCCGAGAGTCGACTACCTCTCCCTGGAGCGTGCCGTCAGTTCCCTGCGCGGAGATCTGCAGAGCCTAGGCGTGGCCATCCCGCGTACGCAGCAGGCGGCGCAGGAGATCAAGGAGCGTCAGGCCCAGCGCATGGCCGAGTTCAAGGCCACGGCCCTGCAGGAGATGAACCAGCATCAGGTTGAGCTCAATTCCAAGCTGCACGCCCTGTCCGCCGGACAGGACCGGGTCACGCGCACGGACGTGCGCAGCCCTGTGCGCGGCACAGTCAAGCAGGTCATCCTCAATACCGTCGGCGGCGTGGTCAAACCCGGAGAACCGATCCTTGAGATCATTCCCCTGGACGACACCCTGCTCATCGAAGCCAACATCAAGCCCGCCGACATCGCCTTTTTGCATCCGGGCCAAAAAGCCATGATCAAGATCACGGCCTACGACTTCTCCATCTACGGCGGGCTTGAAGGTTCCGTCGAACAGATCAGCGGCGACACCATCGAGGACCAGAAGGGCGAAAGCTTCTACAAGGTCAAGCTGCGCACCCAGGCCTCGGCCATCGTCTATCGCGGCGAGAAACTCCCGATCATTCCCGGCATGACCGCCAGCGTGGACATCCTGACCGGCAAGAAGAGCGTGCTCGACTACCTCTTAAAACCCATTCTCAAGGCCAAGGAGAACGCCTTGAGGGAGCGTTGACCTATTGAGATGGCCCGTCACCACGTTTCTTGTGCTGCTGGCGGCGGCCCTGTGGTTTCCAAGCGATTTCGCGGCAATGGGAACCGGAGCCGCGCCGATGCAAAACCAGACGGGCCAAGTGGAGCTTGCAAGCAGGGACGCGAATGCCGCAACGGGGGGCACCAGCCAAGAGACGAGGCAGGACAACGAATCCTCTCGGATGCCCTCCCCTTTGAAGACGCAAGCGGATATCGGGCCGGACCAGGAACGGGCCAAGGATGCCACCCCGGCCGTTTCGCGGAAACAAGGAGAGGCCCTCGACTCGCAGACAAGCGTTGCTTCGGAGCAGGCTCCGGACACACCGGCAACGGTTGCCAAGGGGGACCGGAATCAAGAATCGTCCACCCCAAAAGCGCCCCTGCCCGTATGGCGTCAAGGCGCCCAGGCACAAGCCCCGACGCCTTCAGGGCAGGCTCCGCGCACAAAATCAGAGACCGGCGATCAGCCTATACGGCTTTTTCAGAGCGCGGCCTTTCGCGGCAATTTCAATGCCCTGCCCAAATGGAAGCGGGTCCTGTCCAAGGTCAAGGGACAGATCCAGACGCTTGGCAGCTGCACTTCGGCCAAGACCTGCCCGCCCGGCGCGACCAGCTGGCAGCGCATCATGAAGCAGGCCAGAGGCAAGGAACGCACGGAACAGCTCAAGATGATCAATTCCTTTTTCAACAAATGGCCCTACCGCCTGGACCAGGACGCCTACGGGGCCTCGGACTGGTGGGCCACTCCGCAGGAATTCCTGAAGATATCCGGAGATTGCGAGGACTACGCCATCATCAAGTACTTTGCCCTGCGGGAGCTAGGCTTCTCGAAGGACGAACTGCGCATCGTCGTGGTCAAGGATCGCATCAGAGGCATCGCACACGCTGTTCTGGCAGTATTCACGGACGGGGATGCCTACATCCTGAACAACATCTCCGACGCAATTTTCACGCACGGCAAATACAGACACTACATTCCGCAATACTCCTTGAACGAGGAGCATCGGTGGTCACACATCCCTGTAGCGAACTAAACTTAACGGAGAGGGGAATATGACAGCATCAAGCAGCAAAGCAGCTCTGCCCGCCATGGGCAAGAACAGGTCGGAACTGGTCATGGGGGTGGCCATCATCTCCCTGATCATCGTGGCCCTTTTGACCTGGGTGGCCTGGAGCGTCCGGGCCAAGCAGGGAGAGCTGCAAGAGCAGATCCAGGGACGGCTCGAATTGCTGGCCACCAGCCGTGCCGAAGTCCTCACGGCATGGCTCTCGGGTCTGGTCGAGCAGACCGACAAACTCATCTCCTCGGACCTCTTTCGCCTTTACGCCACGGACATGGATCTCATCGACGCGGACCCGAGCTTTCTGATCACGGGCATCATCCCCGAAGGCGATTCCTATGACCAGATGGCCCAACTGACCGACCAGTTTCCCCTCATGCACCAGACCTTCTCCGATTTCACGGTCTTCGCGGGCTTTCTGTCCGGACGTATCGTGCACCGCAGCGGACAGTCCTACATCGGCTCCGACTCGAGGGTGAACCCGCTTTCTCCCAGCCAGTCGGCCTTGATTAAAAAGACCTTCGCCTATCCCATGGCCCACTTCTCCCCCTTGCGCCAGACAGACAACGGCCTGGTCATCGACATGTGCGTGCCGATCTTTTCCACTGCCGAGGAAAACGGGGAGAAGAAGGCGGTGGCCGTGGCCATGCTGACCAAGAGCGCGGGCATGACCATCACCTCCCTGCTCTCCAACACCCCGCTCTCGACCAGGGGGGAAAGGACACGGATCATGCAGATGACCGAGGCCGGATTTCAGGAGATCGTGCCCTGGAGCCCTGGCGGGGTCGCTCCCATCCAGGCACCGCCAGAACTGGATTCGGGGCAGCGGCTCGGCTTTGACAAGCGCAACAGCCTGGGTGGCCAGACTTCCGTTTTTTCACTTGGCGTGAAGCTTCCCGATCTTGACCTGTGGGTCATCCAGGAGGTGGATACCCAGAGCGCGACCGTGGGATTGCAGGAGTACACCCGGGTTTCCCTGCTCATCGCGGGCCTCATCGCCATGGTCACGAGCCTTCTCTTCGGAGCCATCTGGTGGCGCACCATGGGCCAGAGCCACAAGCGCATCGCCGGCAAGTTTCAGACCCTGGCCCAGGAGCTCGAACAACAGCGCAACTTCCTGGATTCCATCAACGACTCGATCCCGGATTTCATCGCCGTCAAAAACCTGAACGGCAACTACACCTACGCCAACCCGGCATTGGCCGAAGGGGTGGGACGGCCGGAAGACGAGGTGCTCGGTCTTGATGATATCGCCCTGTTCGGCTTCGACACCGGCAAGCGCCTGGAACAATCCGACGCCCAGACCCTGCAGACCGGGGAGCCCGTGACCGTCACCGAACGCGTCTTCCTCAAGTCGCGGGAACATCATTTCCAGATCACCAAGGTCACCTTGAAGGGCGATCAGAACACGCCGCAAGGCATCGTCTCCGTATTCCGGGACATCACCGCCATGGTTCAGGCCGAGGACCGCAAGCGCCAGGCCATTTCCCAGACCGTGGAGGCGCTGGTCAAAGCCATCGAGTTCACGGACCCATACCTGGCCGGACATTCCCTGCTGATGCGCGACGTATCCTCCCTGCTGGCGGATAGCCTCAACCTGTCCCCTGAAGACAAATCCACCGTGGAAATCGCCTCCAACCTGTCCCAGATCGGCAAGATTTTCATCGACAAGGCGATCCTGACCAAGGTCGACCAGCTTACCGAAGAAGAAAAGGAAATGGTCCAGAGGCATGTCGACCATGCGGCGGACATTCTGCGCCAAATCGACTTCGAACTACCCGTTTACGAGGCGGTCTACCAGATGAACGAACGTCTCGACGGCAGCGGCTACCCCAAGGGCCTGTACGGCGAGGAGATCAGCATCCAGGCCAGGGTCCTGAGCGTGGCCAACAGCTTTTGCGCCATGATCCGCCCCCGGGCCTACAGACCGGCCATGAGCCCCGCGCAAGCCCTTGAGAACCTGCGCTCGGCGGCAAACAGCTACGACCTACACATCGTCGAAGCCCTGTCCGCCGCCCTTGAAACATCACGCGGCAACAGGCTGCTGGAGAAGGCGGGAGAATAGGACCGCGCCTAACACTGAAAAAAGGCCCATGCGCGTGAAGTGCATGGGCCTTTTTTGTGCATCGTGATGCGGGACAGACTGCTGAAAAATCAGGCCTGGAGCTGATTGATCGTGCGGGCCAGCTGGTTGCCAAGAGAGGTCTTGCGGGTAACTTCCTGCTCAACGGAGGCGATGCCCTTGATGACCGTGGAATGCTTGCGATTGAAACGGCGGCCGATGTCCATGAGGGACAGGTCAGTGTGCTTGCGCGCAAGGTAGAAGGCCGTGTTGCGAGCGATGACCCGGTCCCGCTTGCGGCTCTTGGAACGCAGGTCGTCAAAGCCGAACCCGTAGGCCTGGCAAACGAAGCTGATGATCTTGTCGAGATCTATGGAGGCGCTGTCGAGATTGTAGTTCTGGAGTATCTCCCAGGCCAGATCCATGGTGATGTCCATGTTCAGGAGCTTGGCCTTGAGGATGATGTTCTTCAGGCAGCTCTCAAGCTGGCGGACATCGGTCTTCATCCTGTTGGCCAGAAGCTCGGCCACGCTGCCCGGCATGCTAACCTGCGAAGCCTGCGACTTGGCCTGGATGATGCCCATGCGGGTCTGATAGTCGGGCTTGTCGATGACGGCCATGAACCCCTGTGCGAAACGGGAGAGCAGGTTGGCGTCGATGTCGGACAGTTCGCGGGGCAGAAACGTGCTGGTCATGACCACCCGGCGCCCCTGATTCTGGAGCGATTTCAAGGTGTTCAAAAGCTCATCCTGCATTTTCTCCTTGCCCTGGAAGAAATGCACGTCTTCAAGCAAAAGCAGATCCACGTTGGTTCTGAAACGGGCCTTGAACTGCTCCACGGCCTTGGCCTTGATGGCCATGACCAATTGCGAGGCAAACTCCTCGCCGCTCAGGTAGCAGACGCGCAGGTGCTGCCGGTTGGTCTGCCGGGCGATCTCGCTGCCGATGGCCTGGGCCAGATGGGTCTTGCCGAGACCCGGCGCGGAGCACAGGAAAAGCTGATCCGACCCCTGCACGTCCTGACAGAAACTGCGCGATGCGACATAGGCGAGATTGTTGCAGGGTCCGACGATGAAGTCGTCAAAATCATGCCGCCAGTTCTGCACGGTCTGAGTAGGCAGGGCGTGAGCCATGGGCAGGCCCATTTGGCGGGTGATGATCTTTTTGGCGGGCGCGGGCTGAACATGCACGGCCGCGGGCGCATCAGCCTGGGCGGAACAGATCTCGATGGTCGGCGCAAAGCCAAGGGTCTCGGCGGCCGCATCCTTGATCTTGCCAAGCATGCGTTCCCGGACCCATGTGCACACAAAGGAATTGGGCGCACAAAGGACCAGGGTGTCGTTATCAAGACATCCCTGCAAGGGTTTGATCCAGAGCTGGTAATGGCCCGGAGTGAGGTTCTTCTCAAGAGAAAGTGAAATGTGATGCCATGCGTCAATCATGGGAACGGTTTCTAGCCAAGCGACAGCCCTGCGACAACTCCGGTATAACCAGCCAGTCGCGACTTGGCCCAACTCTTTCTATACAGGATAACACTCTAAAATGATTGAACTTCCTTCTTATGCATTGCTTTTGTGGCTCTGACGCGAAGCTGTCATTGTCCCGCAAGACCGGGGTTCCCGAGTTGTCAACACTTAATTTTAAACATCAGAGGAAAACTTTTAAACAGCACCTAAAAAATTATCTCCTATTTTCGCCTATTTTCTTTAAATTTTGATTTTCCAATTTAAAGTCGTGAAAGTTCCGAGGCTTCCAGCATCTACTGACAAACATGAAATATATTATACTTAAATATTAGTATAAAATATTAATTACAAGGTAGGGTCGTTTTTTTCCCATCTCTGAAAGTATCCCGGTACGGGATGAAAAATAGACACAAAAACTCCGAATTTCCTGCATCAAACTGACAAAATGGGGATTAACTCTTCCTAGACCTTGTTTCCAAGCCATCCCACGATTCTGTCGGACATTTCCTCACATCCCCCCAAAAAAAAAGGGCACGTTTCTTGAACATGCCCTTAAGTACTCTCAAGCAGTATAAAAGATCAGAAAAGGCGGGCGGCGGCACCCTGGGATTCCAATTCGGCGAGGGGTTCGGCAAAACGCTCCCCTAAATCATCGAAGAGCAGGGGAATGCGCTGCTGAAAAGCGCTCATGAGCGGGAGCATGACCTGGCGCATCTGAGGATGGGCGGCCTTGTCGCAACGCAGTTTGAAAATGTGCCGCCATTCCCGGATGTTGGCCGTGGTCACGATCTCGGTCTTGAGGCTGTTGGGCAGGACGCTTCTGGCCTCCTGGGCCGTGGCCCCGGCATCCACCAGGCGCAGGTAGGCGTCCTCGCAAGCCTGCATGGCGGACAGCCACACCGCGTAGCGGGCGTCATCCTCGGCCCAGAAAAAAGGACGGATCACGGTGATTTCGCTGCCGAACTTGTCCTGGGCGTAGTTGGCGTAGCGGGTGCTTTCCTGGGAGAATGCGCACAGGCGGTGGCGGACCAGTTCGTGGGTTACCCCCCTGTCGCAGACGATGCGCACCGTGACGCTGATATGCTCCAGCACACTGTCATGACCCAGACGCACGATGCGGGAGAGAAGCTTGCGGGCCGAATCCGGACTGGCCTTGTCCTCGGACTTGTAACATGTCCGCGCGGCCAGTTCGAGGTGACTCAGGACAAACTCGCCGTCGGGCAGGTGCATGAAGGAAAAACTAGGATCAATGACTTTCATGGCTCCTCGCTGGGCTAAGGTGATGACAGGTCAAAAAAGAGATGCCGGACAGAACCCACGGCCGGGGCATTGTCCTTGCCGCCTCAAAAAAGCACCCCCCGGACTATTGGCCGCGCAGCTTGAGTCCGCCGTCGAGATGCTGGTAGGCCTTGGGCGTGACCACCCGTCCCCGGGGGGTGCGCTTCAGGAACCCGCACTGGATCAGGTAGGGCTCGTAGATATCCTCGATGGTCCTCACCTCTTCGGAGCAGGCCGCCGCAATGGTTTTAACGCCCACGGGACCGCCGCCGAAATGATCGATGATGCATTCGAGGATCTTGCGATCCATCATGTCCAGACCGCGCGAGTCAACATCCATAATATCAAGGCCCTTGGCCGCCACGTCCGCGTCGATGAGCACGTTTCCGGCCACCTGGGCGTAATCGGCCACGCGGCGCAGCAGGCGGTTGGCGATGCGCGGCGTGCCCCGGGAGCGCTTGCCGATCTCGAGAGCTCCGTCAGGGCTGATCTCAAGGCCGAGGATGCGCGCGGCGCGCGTCACGATCAGCGACAGCTCCCGAGGATTGTAGAATTCCAATCGGCAGATGACACCGAAACGGTCGCGCAGGGGCGAGGTCAAAAGTCCGATGCGGGTCGTCGCTCCGACCAGGGTGAAAGGCTCAAGCTCGATCTTGACCGTGCGCGCGCCAGGACCCTGTCCGACGATGAGGTCAAGCTTGAAATCCTCCATGCCGGGGTAAAGAATTTCCTCGACCACGGCCGGCATGCGATGGATTTCATCAATGAAGAGCAGATCGTGCCGATTCAGGCTGGTCAGGATGGCGGCCAGATCGCCGCTGCGCTCCAGGACCGGCCCGGACGTGGAGACCATGTTCACGCCCAGTTCGCTGGCCATGATCTGGGCCAGGGTGGTCTTGCCCAGCCCGGGATTGCCGTAGAGCAGGCAGTGATCCAGATGCTGACCACGCTCCTTGGCCGCCTGCAGATAAATCTTCAGGTTGCCGCGGACATCCTCCTGGCCGATAAAATCGTCCAGGGTGCGGGGCCGGATATGCTCTTCGCTGGGGTTTTGCATCATGCTACTTGGCGGCAAAAATCTTCAAGGCCTGCCGGATGGCGCTGCCCGCATCCAGATCAGGCTCGTTTTCGAACACGGTTCGTACCACCTCGTCCACTTCATGCCGCCCATAGCCAAGCGATACCAGAGCCGCCGCGCAGTCCGAAACGGCCGAGACCACTGGCGCGGTCCGTCCCGGACCGAGGGACGGCCGGGCCACAAGCTTGTCTTTCAGATCAAGGAGCAGGCGTTTGGCCGTCTTGGCGCCGATGCCGGGCACGCGGGTCAGGGCGGCCACATCCTCGCGGGCAATGCATGCCGCAAGCTCCGCGACATCGTAACAGCCAAGCATGGCCAGTGCCGTCTTGGGCCCGAGCTTGGGCGCGCCAAGCAGGGTCACGAAGGCCTGCCGCTCCTCCCAGGAGGTGAAACCATAAAGGATGAGCGCGTCCTCGCGGACCAGGGTATGGATGAAAAGCCGGGCCACTTCGGCCCCGGAGCCAAGGACGGACAGCCCTTGCGTGGTCAGGTGCACCTGATAGCCCACGCCCCCTGCCGTAAACAGGACGCAGGACTCTTCATCGCGGCGCAGGATTGTTCCTTCAAGGTAGGCTATCATGTGTGGGAGCTATAGACGAGTTGACCCGTCTTGACCAGTAGTCCGGCCCGGGGTCTGGCCGGCGCTGACGGCAGCCATGAACCGAAAATGGTTCAAATGGCAGATGGCCAGGGCCAGGGCGTCTCCCGCATCCTCGGCCCAGTCTGGCCGAACGCCCAAGAGCTGGCCGACCATGAACGAGACCTGGCTTTTCTCCGCCCGCCCCGCACCGACCAGGGACTTCTTGACCAGGGTGGGCTCGTACCCGAAGACCTCCACCCCATGCACGCCGCAGGCGGCCAGCACTGCTCCCCGCGCCTGGCCGAGCTTCAGGGCCGAGGCGGAATTGCGGGCGAAGAAGACATTCTCCACGGCCACGGCGCTGGGGGCGTGGACGCCGAGAAGCTCGGAGATGCGCGCGTACATGAGGCCAAGGCGCGTGCTCATGGCCTCTTCGGAGGGACGCACCACACCCGCTTCCACCAGGGACAAAACCCCGGACCGCTCCCGCACAAGGCCGTAGCCCATGCAGCGAGATCCGGGGTCGACGCCCAGGATGATGCGTTCGACTGCCATGCGGCCGGGCTACATCTCCGCCAGGAGTTCAGCCGGCAGCTCGAAATTGGCGTACACGTTCTGGACGTCATCGTTGTCGTCCAGCGCGTCATAGAGTTTCATGACCTTGCGGCCGGTCTCGACATCGACGGCCACCGTGGTCTGCGGGATGCGGTTCAGCCCCGCGCTCATGATCTCGATGCCCGCCGCCTCGAAAGCGCTTCTGGCGTTATGGAAATCCTCGGCCGCGCACAGAACCTGCCAGGAATCGTCGTCATCGAGCACATCCTCGACGCCGCCCTCAAGCCCGGCTTCAAGAAGTTGGTCCTCGGTGTACTTTTCCTTGTCGAAGGCAAAGACGCCTTTCGTGTCGAACATCCAGGCCACGCAACCGGCCGCGCCCATGGAGCCGCCGTTCTTGCTCAGGATGTGGCGCACTTCGGCCACGGTACGGTTCCTGTTGTCCGTGACCGCCTCGATGAGAATGGCCACGCCGCCAGGAGCGTATCCTTCGTACATGATCTCTTCGAGGGCCTCGGAAGCCAGCTCGCCCGTACCCTTCTTGATGGCCGTCTCGATCTTGTCCTTGGGCAGGTTCACGGCCTTGGCGGCGTCAATGGCCGCACGCAGGCGGGCGTTCATGTCCGGATCGCCGCCGCCCTTGGCCGCCAGAATGATCTCCTTACTGACCTTGGTGAACATCTTGCCGCGCTTCAGATCCTGGCGTCCCTTGCGGTGCTGGATATTCTTCCATTTACTATGTCCTGCCATACAATCCTCCGAAAAAAGTTATGCGGGCGGGGCCTCGCTGGCCGCGGGAACAAAACCCAAACCCAGGATGAATATTTCCTTGCTCTCCGCCCGGCTGCTTTTGGGCTTGAACATGCCGACCTTGGCGAAACGGACTTTAAGAGACTGCACAAAGGGCTGCACGTCCGGACCTTCGAAAACCTTGGCAATGAAGGTGCCGCCGGAAACCAGCCATTCCTCGGCCACGCCGAAGGCCGCCTCCACCAGCTGGATGGAGCGGGCCTGATCGGTGAACTTGGAACCCGTCGTCTTGGGGGCCATGTCGCTCATGACTACGTCGAAAGGGGCAAGCGCCTGCAAATGCCCGAGAAAAAGAGGAGTGCGGGCAAAGATGTCTTCCTGCAGGAAAGTCACCTGTTCCGGGAAGCGGGTATCCGGCATGTTCAGGTCGATGCCCAGCACCCGACCGCCCGCGCCGACGCGTTCGGCGGCGTAAAGGGTCCAGGAACCGGGGCAGGCTCCGAGATCAAGCACTTTCTGGCCCTGGCGCAAGAGCTTGTGTGCCTTGTCCATTTCCTGAAGCTTGTATACGGAGCGGGCAGGATAATTGTCCTGCTTGGCCTTTTTGAAATAGTAATCGCGGTATTGTTTCATGCTTTTATGACCGGGGCAGCATCCCGACCACCCAAGCGAGCGCCTTCATGCCAGCCAGACCCATACGTGTAAAGTTGAAAAACGAACTCGGGAATTCTACATCGCTCCCCGCAGGAGAGCAATATCTTCATCTCCATGGCGAAGGCGAGGACCTGCTCATCACCTGTCCCGGACCGGAACCCGGCCTCTGCGCCCGTCACACGGGCGGCAGGGGCCGCGTCATGCTGCTGCGCGTGCCGCAGTTCGAAGGCCAGATGCCCGAGTCCTGGCATGCGGCCCTGCCTTCCGACTGGGAAGAAGTCACCCTCGCGCAGGCGCACAGCCTGCTGCCTGGCATGCGCGTGCTCCATTACGCCCCGGCAAGCCGCCTCTTTCCTTCCATTTTCGCGCCCCTGATGGCCAGGATCGACCCTGCCCCGCCGATCCCGCCCGCCAGAAATCTCTGGCTGCCCGGACCAAAAAACGCCCTTATCATCCCGGAACTGGCTCATGCTGCCAGGGACCTGAGTCTTGATTCCAGGCGTCTGCCGGCAAGCCTCTCGCCTCAAGACCTGCGCCGTCTGCTGGATCAGGAGCGCCCAAGCCTGTTTCTGAGCGTCAACTTCCACGGCCTGGACCCGTACGGGGAAAATCAGGCCCTGCTGCAGGCCGCGGGCGTTCCCATGGCCGTATGGTGCGTGGACAACCCGCTGCACCTGCTTACCGGCCAGAAGAATCAGCTCTGGAAAAACATGCCACTGTACGTCACCGACGACTGGTTCGTCGAGCCCCTGCGCGGCATGGGCGCAGACGCACGGCATCTGCCTCTGGGCGCGAGCCCGCGCTTCTTTGCCCCCGGGCGGCCCTGCCCTTCAGGAAACGACCTGACCTTTGTCGGCCGCTCGGCTTTCCCGGACAAGGACCGCTTCTTCGCGGCCTGCCGCATCCCGCAGGAGCTGGAAAAAAGGGCCCTGGCCATGGCCGGGCGGGAGGCCCATTTCGGATGGTGGAGCCGGCATCTGCCTGAACTTGCGTTGTGGCCCGGAAACGACGTGCGGATTATCGGCCTTGGCGCGGAAACGGCTTCGGCCGCCTGGCGGCGGAAATGTCTCGCCGCCCTTGCGAAAGAAATCGACCTGACGATTGTCGGCGACGAGCAGTGGCAGGCCCTGCTGCCCGGAACCAGCATCCAGCCCCCCGTGGACTACTACTCGGGGCTGGCCGATACATACCGCAACGCGTCCTTTTCCCTGAACCTGACCAGCCTGCTCCTGCCCCACGGCCTGACCCAGCGCCATTTCGACGTCTGGGCCTGCGGGGGCTTCCTGCTCACGGACAACACGCCCGGCATGAATATTTTCCCACGGGAACTGGTCCAGGCCGTGACCTTCAGCTCACCGAAAGAAGCGGCGGAACTCCTGCGCTCCCTGGCCTCCGACCCGAAACGCAAGGAAGATCTGCGCCGCGCCTGGCAAATGCATGTCCTGGAAGAGCATGGCTATTGCCGCAGGCTGGCAAGCATCACGCGCGATATCATCCCCTCATCCTCGACCACGGAGAATCCATGCAGCCCCTGGACGTAAGCCTGATCACATATACCTATAATGACGGCCATTTTGTCGACGGCCTTCTGGATGAGATTCCCAGTTGGACGCATCGCCCCTCGGAAATAGTCATCTTCGACGACGGATCTTCCACTCCGTATTCTCCACCGTCCACCACCATCCCCACCCGGGTGTTTCGGCACGACACCAACCGCGGCATAACCGTGACAAAACATGAAGCCATCTCGGCAGGATCTTCCCCCTTCCTCCTGGCCATGGACTGCGACACCAGGATTTCGCCAAACTGGCTTAAAACCAATCTGGCGCACGTTCAGCAGTCGGATATCGGCATGGTTTCGGGCCCGGTCATCTACTTGTCTGGCAACGATCTCGTGTCCAGGTTCCAGCGGTATTTCGGCGACAATCACAATCTGGAAATAACGGGACCAGTCGATTTCATCCCGGGAAACGCGTTTCTGATGCGCCGGGAAATCTGGGAACAGTGCGAAGGCATGGCGGGCCACCATCGCAACGTTTGCGAAGATCATTTCTTGTGTCAAAAGATCAGGCAACGGGGCATGAAATTGTGGATCGATGCCAAGGCCAGGGCACGACAAATCAGGCGCATCAACAGAATTGCGATGCTCAAGCGCTATTGGAAATGGTCCCATGCCCCCATCAAAAAAGAAGCGGAACAACAGCAGGACATCCCGAGGTATCTCCAGCACGCACTGATAACACCCCATGCCGACAGACTGAAATTTTCCATTGAACGTGAAGAGCTTTTGTTCATCTACATCGAGATGCTCTATGCCAGCTTCATTGTCCTGGACGTATTGGACCACTTGATTCTCAATAATCGCCAGGCATCCGTCCAGAAAGCCGCCTGGTGGTCCGAGCTTTCCAGTATCGTCAGGCAATACCCGCTCATGTACGCGCTTCTTCGTTCAGACCTGGCCCAACTGGGACAGACGCCGGTTCCGGGATGGGAGCCGAGTCAACGAAATCCATGGTCGCAAGCATTCGAAGCGTTGCGGGCGATAGAACCCAGCGGGGTATATGACTGGCTTAACAGGTCGGGAATACCGTCCATGCTCGCCGAGGAAGAATCCTTGAACTATGATTTTTCATTTTACGAGGACGAACTCTTTTGCCCATCTGCGCGCCGAAGCTGAGCAGCAAAACGCATCATCGGCGCGGCGCAAATAAAAACTTCCGCCGGGAAATTTCGCGGAATTCTGGCGGGAAGATCCCCAAAAAGACAATCAGCGCTCGTTCATGGTGCAGACCCGGTTTCTCCCTCGCCCCTTGGCCCTGTACATGGCCTTGTCGGCCTCGTCGATGAGCCTGGCTCCCGCCTCGTCGGCCCACTTCCGTTTCAGCTCGGCCACGCCGATGGACACGGTGATCTTGATTCCCTTCTGCAACACCTGTCCGTTGTGATCGCGGATGATGAAGTTGTAGTCCTCGATGATGGTGCGTAGGTTTTCCGCGTCTTCCGCCGCCTCGGCAAGCCCGACACCGGGCAAGGCGACCACGAACTCCTCACCCCCGAAACGGGCGGGAAAAAAGCTGCGATTGGGCATGGTGCCGTACTTTTGCGCGTAGCCGGTCAGCTTGCTGGCCACGGTGACCAGGGCCTGATCCCCTATACGATGGCCGTAGGAATCGTTGAAATCCTTGAAATGATCGATGTCGAGAAAAAGGAGGCTCATGGGGTTGCCCGTGACCATGTATTCGAGCAGCGTCGTCTGATAGTAGCGGTCGAAGGCCCGGCGGTTGCTGAGCTTGGTCAGGGAGTCGGTGTAGCTCATCTCGACCAGGTCCCGGGTGTCCTGCTCCATGTGCGTGAGCACCTTCTCGAAGGCCGCCTTGATGCCAAGCACGATATCTTCCAGGGCGTTCTGTTCGGTCACGGTATGGATGGTCGTCTCCCGCAGATCCCGGACCTCCTTGGTCCGCATGAGATTCTGGGAGCGCACATGCTCGATGAGGGCCACGGTCTCGCGGAAGGTCTCCTCCAGCTTCTTGTTCCAGGGCTGATAGAGGATCTGTTCCTTGCGGCGCACTACATCCTTGAACTTGGCGTCGGAAAAATCCCCGTCGCGCACGATGTTCATGACCAGGGTCTGCATCTGGCGCTTCTGGTCGGCTGAAAGAAAATCGTATTCCGAAATGGAGCGCATATAGAGAATGAGCGCGCCCCACTTGGAATTGGACGGCACTCCCGCCTTTATGAGTGAATTTACAACCTCGTGCGAACAAAAGAAGTTTTCCTGCTGCATGCTCATTGTTCGATCCATTTTGGTTGACTGCTAGCTCTATTCTCCGAAGGAGCGTCCGATCTCGAACGCCTGCCCCACATATTCGCCCACGGTGTGATAGGCCCTGGTCACTGGGGTGAATATGATCGGCATGACCTTGGCCGCGTCGGGATAGCCTTTCTCGTCGAGGACCTCCGCATCCGCCTTGACATCGACGATTTCTCCAATGAACTGGATATGCATGCCAAGCTCCACGGTGCGCAGCAAGGTGCACTCGAGCACCAGCGGAAATTCTCCCACATAGGGGGCGTCGACCAATTCCGAACGCACCGGGGTCAAACCCGTGGCCGCGAACTTGTCCACATCTTTTCCCGATGCAATGCCAAAATAATCGGCTTGCGCCGCGAACGCGACCGAAGGCACGCTGATGGTGAACGCACGGCGCGCCAAGATGGATGCATAACTGTGACGGTCTTCACGCAGGGAGACGGTGATACATGGCGGCTTGGAACAGCATATTCCGCCCCAGGCAGCAGCCATGGCGTTGGCATTGCCTTTTTCATCATAGGAACCGACAATCCATAACGGCGCAGGCTGGGCCAGCGTTTTCGCACCAAGAGAAATTTTCATCACCATCTCCGTAATACAATAATATTCATCTTGCATTTTTCCTGCCACTTGTCAGACATTCTCATATGGTTATAAGAAGCATCCCGCAAGTCAAATGTCATCCTTCAACCGTTCACAACAGAGACTTCATGGACACCAAAGTCATACATATCGCCGGCGCGCGTCAGCATAACCTGAAGAACCTGACCCTGGACATCCCCCGCGACAAACTGGTCGTGGTCTGCGGCCCTTCCGGTTCGGGCAAGTCCACCCTGGCCTTCGACATCGTCTACGCCGAAGGGCAGAGACGCTATGTCGAATCCCTGTCCGCCTACGCCCGCCAGTTCCTGCCGCAAATGGACAAGCCGGCCATCGACCTCATCGAGGGACTGACCCCTGCCATATCCCTGGAACAGCAGACCCTGTCCAAGAACCCGCGTTCCACCGTGGCCACGGTCACGGAAATCTACGATTTTCTGCGCGTATTCTATGCCCGCCTCGGCACGCCCTGCTGCCCGGATTGCGGCGTGCCCATCGCGGCCCAGAGCAGCGACGAGATCATGGAGCGCATCCTCGGCCTGCCGGAAGGGACGAAATTCATGCTTCTGGCGCCCCTGATCGATCACAAGAAGGGCACCCACGCCGATCTCTTCAAGAAGCTCAAGACCCAGGGCTTTGTCCGCGCCAGAATCAACGGCGAGGTGACAAACCTCGATCCGGTCCCGGAACTGGCCAAAAACCTGAAACACAACATCGACCTGGTCGTGGATCGTCTGGTCTTGAAACCCGACATGCGCAAACGCCTGGCCGACTCCGTGGAACTGGGCCTCAAGTCCGGCGAGGGGCGCATCATCGTCTCCATCATCGGCGGCGAAGACATCTTCTTCTCCACTGACGCCGTTTGCCCCAAATGCAACATCAGCCTGCCCAAGCCGAGCCCCCAGCTCTTCTCTTTCAACAGCCCGCAGGGAGCCTGCCCGCACTGCTCGGGACTGGGAGCCGTCGAATACTACGAACCGCTGCTGCTCGCTCCCAACGGAGGGCTGTCCCTGCGCCAGGGCGCCATCCTGCCCTGGAAGGGGCGGGCTTTCGAGCGTCACGTCCAGGACCTGAAGGAACTGGGGCTCAAACACGGCTTTGCCCTGGACACACCGCTGCATGACTTCACGCCCGAGGCCCGGCACGCCCTGTTCCACGGGGACGCTGCGTGGCCGGGGGTGATCCATTTTCTCGAACAGGGCGGAGGTCTCGGACATATCTGGCGCGACGAACTGTCCCGCTACCGTCAGACCATGGCCTGCCCGTCCTGCCACGGAGCACGCCTGCGGCCCGAATCCCTGGCCGTGCGCATCGACGGCCTGAACATTTTCGACTTCTGCTCGCTGCCCATCACCCGGGCCCTGAGCTGGCTGCAAGGCCTGCACTTCTCCGGCGTGAATGTGGAGATCAGCACCCCGCTCCTGAAGGAACTTCGGCACCGGCTTGAATTTCTGGTCAACGTCGGGCTCGACTACATCAACCTGGCCCGGAACATGACCACCCTGTCCGGCGGCGAGGCCCAGCGCATCCGCCTGGCCGGACAGCTCGGCTCGGGGCTGGTCGGGGTGACCTACGTTCTGGACGAGCCGAGCATCGGCCTGCACCCCCGCGACAACCAGCGCCTCATCAACACCCTGCGCCAGCTTCAGGGGCGCGGCAACACGGTGCTCGTGGTCGAACACGACGAGCCGACCATCCGCGCCGCCGATCACGTGCTGGAACTGGGCCCCGGTTCGGGCTTTCTGGGCGGGGAGCTGGTCTTTTCCGGATCTCCCGAGGATTTGGTGGGAAAATCAAAAAGCCTGACCGGCAAATACCTGCGCGGCGAACTGCGCATCGCAAGGCCCGCCAAACGCAGGACCTCGGACCGGGCCATCACCCTGCGCGGCGTGACCACGAACAACCTGCGCGGCATCGACGCCCGCTTTCCGCTGGGCACCCTGGTCTGCATCACCGGAGTCTCCGGCTCGGGCAAGAGCTCGCTGGTCATGGACTCGCTCTACAAGCATCTGGCCCTGGCCCAGGGGCTCAAGGTGGACAACCCCGGCACCATCGGCGGCATTGAAGGCGCCGGAGCCGTGGAAAAAATCATTTCCATCGACCAGAGCCCCATCGGCCGCACCCCACGCTCCAACCCGGCCACCTACACCAAGATCTTCGACGAAATCCGGGCCATCTTCGCCGGAAGTAAGGACGCCAAGAAGCGCGGCTACAACGTCGGCAGGTTCAGCTTCAACGTGCGCGGCGGCCGCTGCGAAGCCTGCCAGGGCGACGGACAGATCCGGGTCGAGATGCATTTTCTGCCCGACGTCTTCGTGACCTGCGAGGTCTGCGGGGGCAGGCGCTACAACCGCGAGACCCTGGACATCCTGTACCGCGACAAGTCCATTGCCGACGTGCTCGAAATGACCGTGAGACAGGCACGGCAATTCTTTGCCAACCATCCGGCGCTGGAACGCAAACTCGGCGTGCTGGAGGAGGTTGGCCTTGAGTACATCCGTCTGGGCCAGCCCGCGACGACCCTGTCCGGCGGCGAGGCCCAGCGCATCAAGATCTCTCGCGAGCTTGGCAAACGCAGCCTGCCGGGGACGCTGTACATCCTTGATGAGCCGACCACCGGCCTGCACATGCACGAGGTCGGCAAGCTCATCTCCGTACTGCACACCCTGGTCGACAAGGGCGCATCGGTCATTGTCATCGAACACAACCTCGACGTGGTCGCCGCCTCGGACCATGTCATCGATCTTGGGCCCGGCGGGGGAGAAAACGGAGGCCTCATCGTGGCCGAGGGCACGCCGGAGGACCTCGCAAACAACCCCGGCTCGGTCACGGGGCCTTTCCTGGAGCTGTAAAGCCTGACCGGGAAGGCCATGCCAGGCGCAGGGCATGGAGCAGCCTGCACGAGCCTCAATCGACACGCCGCAAAATCAGAGCGCATCGCCACGAAAACAGAACGGGCGGCCGGGGAAATCCCAGGCCGCCCGTTCTGTTTCAATCCGAAAGAAATCAGTATCTTGACGTCAGATGTGCATAGGCCTGCATCAGATAGTTCTGCACATAGTCGGTCACCCCTTCCTCCAGCGGCCTGAAGTTCACATCGCAGCCGCGACCGGCGAGCTTGGTCAGGTCGGCGCAGGTGTAGTACTGATATTTGCCGCGCAGGTTGTCCGGCATGTCCACGTATTCGATCTGCGGTTCCCGTCCCATGGCCGCGAACACGCCTCGCGCCAGATCGTTCCAGGTCCGGGCCTGTCCCGTGCCGACGTTGAAGATGCCTCCCACGTCCGGATTCTTGATCAGCCAGTCGATGACCTGCACGCAATCCTTGATGTAGACGAAGTCCCGGCGCTGCTCGCCATCGGCGTATTCCTCGCGGTAGGACTTGAAGAGCTTCAACTTCCCGGTCTGGCGGATCTGGGTGAAGGCCTTGCAGACCACGGAGCGCATGTCGTCCTTGTGGTATTCGTTGGGGCCGAAGACATTGAAGAACTTGAGCCCGGCCATCTGGTCCAGCAGCCCGTCGCCCTTGAGCCAGAGGTCGAAAAGATGCTTGGAATAGCCGTACATGTTGAGCGGATGCAGGCCTTCCATGGCAGTATCCGAGTCGTCGAAGCCACGGCTGCCGTCGCCATAGGTGGCGGCGGAGCTGGCATAGATGAAGCGCGCATTGCGCTCCTGGGCGAAACGGCACATGGCCTTGGAATATTCCAGATTGTTGCGGATGAGATAGTCGCAGTCGGCTTCCGTGGTCGCGGAGCAGGCGCCCATGTGGATCACGGCCTCGATCCGGCCTTCCATATACCTGGTGTTGAGCAAATCCAGGAATTTGTCTTTCTGGATATAACGGTGATAGGCCAGCCCGACCAGATTGCGCCATTTGTTCGTGGATGCCAGGTTGTCGACCACGACGATGTCCCTGTATCCCTGCCGATTCAATTCCCAGACCATGGCGCTGCCGATGAAGCCCGCGCCGCCGGTGATGATGATCATAAATCCCCCTTCAAATCTTCTTCACCCGCCCCTAGCCCGAAAGCCCTGCCGGGGCAAGACACCCTGCGTCCAGACGGCGGGGATTCGGCGCTGCCATAGGCCGAGGCCGCTGAAAAAAATGCCGGGCAACCGGGCCTTGGTTTTTGCCGGGTCTTTGGCTAGAGTGCCTTCTTTTCACCCCATGCTACAGGAGCTCCCCATGCTAGCCATCCTTGACTACAAGGCCGGCAATCTGACCAGTGTCAAGCGCGCACTCGATTATCTCTCCATCCCGTGCACCATCACCGCCGACGCTCACGCCATCGCGGACTGCCAGGGCCTCATCTTCCCCGGCGTCGGCGCCGCCGGTTCGGCCATGGCCAATCTGCACCAATCCGGCCTGCGCGACGTCATGGCCCGGGAAATCGCGGCTGGCAAACCGCTCCTGGGCATTTGCCTGGGCTGCCAGATCCTGCTCGAATACAGCCCGGAGAACGACACCAAGACCCTCGGCCTCATTCCCGGTCGCTGCGACATCTTCACCCCGGACCTGACCGAAGAAGACGGTACGCCCATCAGCATCCCGCACATGGGCTGGAACACCGTGAACACCAAAAAGCCGTGCCCGCTCTTCAACGGCATCTCCCCCGAGAGCGAATTCTATTTCGTACACAGCTACTACCCGAATCCGGCTCCGGAGTTCGTCATCGCCACCACATATTACGGCCGGGAATTCTGTTCCGTACATGGCCGTGACGGTCTGTGGTCGGCCCAGTTCCACCCGGAAAAGAGCGGACGGCCGGGCCTGAAGATGCTTTCAAACTTTTACGATTACTGCAGGGAGGCGGCCAATGCTCAGTAAACGCATCATTCCCTGCCTCGATGTCCGGAACGGCAAGCTGACCAAGGGCATCAAATTCGAGGGCAACATCGACATCGGCGACCCCGTTGAGACCGCCCGGCGCTACTACGAGGAAGGCGCGGACGAGATCGTCTTCTACGACATCACGGCCTCGCACGAGGGCCGGGGCATCATGCTCAAGGTCGTGGAGAACGTAGCCTCCCAGATCTTCATTCCCTTCTCCGTGGGCGGAGGCATCTCCACCGTGGCCGACATGCGCGACGTGCTCCTGGCCGGAGCCGAAAAGATCTCCGTCAACTCGGCGGCGGTCAAAACCCCCCACATCATCTCCGAAGGCGCGGCGGCCTTCGGCTCCCAGTGCATCGTCGTGGGCATGGACGTGCTGCGCGTAGCGAAAAGCGAAGCCATCCCCTCGGGCTACGAGATCGTCATCCACGGCGGCCGCAAGCACATGGGCATCGACGCCCTGTGGTGGGCCAAAGAAGTGGAACGCCTGGGCGCGGGCGAACTGTGCATCAACTCCATCGACGCCGACGGCACCAAGGACGGCTATGAGCTGACCCTGACCCGCCTCATCGCGGACAACGTGCGCATCCCGATCATCGCCTCGGGCGGGGCGGGCAATCCCCAGCACATGGTCGACGCCGTGACAAAGGGACGCGCCTCGGCCGCGCTCATCGCCTCCATCGTGCATTACGGCGAATATACCGTCACGGACCTCAAGAACCACATGGCCGAAAAAGGGGTCAAGGTCCGCCGGATCTGGTGACCTTGGAGTGTCCTCAAAACACGAAAGCCTCCGCGTTCAAAGCGGGGGCTTTCGTGTTTTGAGGGGAAAAAGGCAGGCCTGACATCCGCAGGAAGCAACGTTATCCGTTTTCCGCGGTGGAAGCACGCCTCAGCTTGGCGATGGCGTTAACCAGATCGGTCATGCCGACCGGCTTGGGCAGGTAATCATCCATTCCCGCCCTCAGAAACGACTCGCGATCCCCGCTCATGGCGTGGGCGGTCAGGGCGATTATAGGGATATTTTTCTTTGGACCGGACAAGGCGCGAATTTTCCTGGTCGCTTCGACACCGCTCATGACCGGCATCTGCACATCCATGAGAATGCAGTCAAAATCTCCTGTCAGCAGCAAATCAAGTACCTCCTGGCCATTGCAGGCAAGCGCGACCTCATGCCCGGACCTTTCGAGCAGAGTTCGCATGGCCAGTTGGTTGATGGCCTCGTCCTCGGCCAACAGAATGCGCAGGGACCGTCCCGCGCCAGTCTCCACAACTTCCGCATAAGTTTCCGCGAGCGGGCAATATTCACTGGCGGCGCGCAGGGGCAGTGTGACGCGCACGGACGTTCCCGTTCCGGCGGCGCTCTTGACCTCGATGCTTCCATGCATGAGTTCCACCAGTCGGCGAACAATGGTCAGGCCAAGCCCGGCGCCTTCGTATCTGCGGGTGTGGGAACCCTCCACCTGCCTGAACGGCTCGAAGACACCAGAGAGCATCTGCTGGGGGATGCCCACTCCAGTATCGGCAACATGCATACAGACGCCGCTCGATAGGCAAGGGTCTGCGTGCAGAGGGGACAATTCGACTGTCACGCCCCCCTGATCCGTATATTTCAAGGCATTGCCGACCAGATTGAACAGAATTTGACGCACCCGCGCCTCATCGCCGACGAGTTGCGCTGACAGGCCTGGATGAATGACGCAATCGAGCGAAAGCCCTTTTTCACGCGCGGGGATCGCAAACAGCTCCACGACCGAATCGACAAGCTCGGGCACACTGAACGGGGCCTCAAGGATGCTCATCTTCCCGGCCTCGATCCTGGAGATGTCCAGGATGTCGGTCAGCAGCCGCGTCAGGCGAATGGCTGAAGTGATGGATAGGTCCACGAACCGCCTCTGCTCCGGGTCCAGGCTGGTCTGCCGCAAAAGCTGCATCATGCCTTGAATGCCGTTGAGCGGAGTGCGGATTTCATGGCTCATGTTGGCCAAAAATTCCGTCTTGACCGTGTTGGCGGCTTCGGCGGCTTCCTTGGCGTCCAGCAAGGCCGCCTCGGCCATTTTGCGCTCCGTGATATCGATCTCGACCCCGTCCCAGACCACGCGATCAGCGGACAGCATGCGTGGAGCCGAGGCCAGATGGCTCCAGCGCACAGTTCCCGACGGCAGGCGGAATCGAACTTCGGCCTGAAAAAGCGACCGGGCCGATTCGGCCTGAGCCTGACGTTTGGACAAGAACGCCCGGTCCTCGGGCTCGACCTGCGCGTAGATGACCGAAGCATCATCCATCACCTCCTGCACGCTCACCTCATGCAGAAGTTCGACGCCCGCGCTAACGTACGAAAATCGCCGATGTCCGCCACCAAGGTCGGTCTCCAGCTGATAGACGAGCCCGCCGGGCAGATTGTCGCTGAGCGTCCGCAGTCGTTCCTCGCTTTCCCGCAAGGCCTCCTCGGCCCGCTTGCGCGCGGTGACGTCGCGGTAGATTGATTGATAGGTCCCGTCCGGCATCATCTTGCTGCGCATCTCGACATGAAGTTCGGACCCGTCCACGCGCAGAAGGGTGCGCTCTTTTTGCACGATTTCGCCCTTTTCCAGCAAATTGAAGCGCAAGGGTGTTTTCGCCAGACTCTCAGGCTTGAACGGAAGGTCGCCGACGTGTTTTCCAATCAGATCCTCCTGCTTCAGGCCAAGAAGATCGCACATGCATTCATTGGCGCCGATGATCACGCCCTCATGAGAGCCAAGGAGAATTCCGTCCACGGCCAGTTCGACCAGGGTCCGATACCGGGCTTCGCTTTCGCCGAGAGCCGCCTCGGCTCGTTGCCGCTCGCCCAGCTCCTGCTGCATTGCCTGCATGGTATCGGACAGCTGCAGGGCCATCCGATTGAAGGAGCGGGTCAGGCTTTGGACCTCTGAAAACCGGGAGGACTCATTTATCCTTTCCAGGCCCCCACCTTCGGCCAATCGTCCGGCCGCGGCGTCAAGCCTTGAGATGGGACTGACTATACGGCGCGCCAGCAGGGCCCCGACGAGCAGCGCCAAAATGAGAACCCCCGGAATCAAGATCATGCTGACGCGGGCATTTTCCCCGATTTTGGCCATAAAATCCGCTTCCGGAACCACGACGACGATGAGCCAGTCAATGCCCAGGGGATCGCGAAGCGGAGAGGCCGTCATCAGAATTTTCCGGCCCCGGTCGGTAAAATCAAGGTGGTGCTCCGCGTCGATCCGATCAAGCGCGCCGAATTTGGAGGTCAGGGTTTGCACCGCGCCGCGCACCAGCGGGTCCCGGCTATGCACACCCCAAAGACGTCGGCTTGGATTGCCGTCTCTGCCCGGTATGAAGAGCGGTTCCGTGCCCGAACCGGCCACCATCAGGCCCGAGCGCTCCACGATGAACGCCTTTCCGGCACGGCCAATGCGCAGCCGTTGCAAAAAGGCGGTGAGCTGGGACAAGAAAACATCCACGGACACCACTCCAAGCGTCCGACCCCGATCGTCAAACACCGGGCGGCTGGCGGCAAGGGCCAGATCCTGGCCGGTAAAAAGCACATAGACATCGCTCCAGACCGGCCCTTCCGCGAGCAGGGCCTTGGCATACCACGGGCGCGTCCGCGCATCGAAGCTGGTCACACTGGCCATTTCCTCGCCCTGGTTGCCAAGTGAATCCATGGCAAACTTGCGAAAAACACCGGCCTTGAAATCGTCTGTGCGGATGGAATATTTGAAGCCATGCTCCGGATCCCGGCCACTGTTGGCAAGGCCACCCTGAACATTTCCGAAATAGATGCTCGACACAGAAGGAAAAAGATCCACCTGCTCGGAAAACCGCGCAACCAGCAGTTCGGGTTCGTCGGCGGACACGAGCCCGCGTTGCAGGGCCCGCGCGTTGCCGCGATTTATTTCGTGGGGCAGTCGAAGGAAGTCCAGCAGATGCTCGAAAATACGCTGGGAAACTTCCTTGCGCAGCTGCAAGCCGACATCCCCGACCGCTTCACGGCCCCCGGTGAATGAAACCCAGCTGATCAGGATGGTGGAAGAAAGAATGACGCAGACCAGAAGCAACGGGATCGAGGTACGAAGTGAAATGCCGCTGCCAAAAAATCTCATACTAAATCCTCGCTTCGGTCACGCCGCCAGGCGTGTCTGACCGGCGCTACTGGCCCAAGGTTCGAACCCACGCCGGCTGCATGGCCAGTGTCGCGCAACGTGCAAGGAGATTCGTGATCCATGGGCAGCTTGTATGACAGGAGTTCAGGCTCTGGCAAGACAGCCATCAAGCACTCCGTCCATACCAACCCGGAGGGCAAAACACCATGCGGCCGCGACTCGCTCGGGACATGAGCGCAAAAAAAGGCTGGACACCACGTGGACAGCCTTTTTCGTTGACGCAGCAGATCGCCGCTTTTCAACGCCCTGCTAAGAACGCGCGACAGGCCCCAGCGGAAGTACCGTGCGACCGTAAACCTCGTTCAAAACCTGTGCGATGGCCGTATAAAAAGCGGAGAAGCCGCACAGAATGCCCACGTATCCGCCAATGACCTTGTACGCCGCGATGTGGGTCAAGTCACCTATGGCCAAAAGCCAAAACAGGGCGACCAGGGTGCCGAAGACGACCTGCAGGGCCCGGCTCAGGCGGAAGGTTCCGATGAACATCCCGAATGTGAAAAGCCCCCAGATGGCCAGATAAAAGCCCATGGCGGTTTCATCGGCCTTTTCGGCCAGCCCAAGGGCGGGCAGGGTCCAGATGGCCACGAGCGAGAGCCAGAAGGAACCGTAGGCGGTAAAGGCGGTCAGGCCGAATGTGTTGTTTTTCTTGGATTCGAGGATACCGGCGATGATCTGGGCAATGCCGCCCACGAAAATGCCCATGCCCAAAATCATGGAGTTGTTGGGATACAGACCCGCATTGTGGATGTTGAGCAAAATTGTGGTCAGCCCGAAACCCACCAGTCCCAGCGGAGCAGGATTGGCGGAAGTGTCCTTGATGCGCATTTCAGAGTTCACGAATAATCCTTCTTTGTTATAAAAAAATTACTTCCCGTTGTCGGGTGGAGACAAGCCTTGTTTGCAAAAAAACGCGCTCTGGAAATCCAAAGCGCGCAATAATAACTTTTCGGGGGTGGAGATGCTACTCGGCGTTGAACTCGCCGCTTTTTCCACCGCTCTTGTGCGTAAGCCTGCAATCCGTGATCAGAATGTCGCGCTGCACGGCCTTGCACATGTCGTAGATGGTCATGGCCGCGACCTGGGCGGCCATGAGCGCTTCCATTTCCACGCCCGTGGGTCCGGTGGTCCGCGCCTCGGCCTCGATCTCTATGGTCAGATCGGCAGGCACGGGCGTGAGCTTCACGTCGACCTTGGAAAGCAAAATTGGGTGACACATGGGAATGAGCTCCCAGGTACGCTTGGCGGCCATGATTCCGGCCACCTTGGCCGTGGTCAGCACGTCACCCTTGGGCAGGGCGTTTCTGGTCAAAAGGTCGAAGGTGCGTGCGTTGAGCAGAACACGTGTCCGCACCACCGCCCGGCGTCTGGTATCCGCCTTGTCGCCCACGTCCACCATGACCACGTTTCCGGCCTCGTCGATATGCGTCAACCTCTCGTCCATGCTCCCCTCCGCAAAAGAAAAGGCCGGAAACATGCGCTTCCGGCCTGCTCGGTTCATGTGTAAAGATCAGTCGCCCATGGCTTTCTTGAAGAAATCCTTGACCTTGTTCAGGGGGCGGCTCTCTTCGAGTTTGTCGAACTCGCGCAGCAATTCTTCCTGCTTCTTGGTCACCTTGGTCGGGATGCGCACGGAAACCTCAACCAGCAGGTCTCCTTTCTGGGTGCTGCCCAGATGCGGCAAACCCATGCCCTTGATGCGCAGAATCTTGCCGGACTGCGTACCCTTGGGAATTTCCAGGGTCACGGGCTCGTCAAGGGTAGGCACCTCGATCTTGGCGCCAAGGATGGCCTGCACGATGGAGATGTCGGCCACGATGACCAGATCCTGGCCCCGGCGAGTGAATATTTTGTCTTCCTCGACATAGATGACCACATACAGATCGCCGTGCGGGCCACCGAAATCACCCGGCTCGCCCTCGCCGCGCAGACGCAGGCGGCTGCCGTTGTCCACGCCTCCAGGAATGCGCACCTTGAGGCTCTTGTTGACCTGCACAATGCCCTGACCGCGACATTTGGCGCAGGGATGGGTGACGACCTTGCCTTCGCCCCGGCAGACCGGACAGGGTACGGAAATCCTGAAAAAGCCCTGGCTCTGGGTCACCTGGCCCTGGCCACGACAATGCTGGCAGGTCTCGGCCGTGTGTCCGGGAGCGGAGCCCGAACCGGAACAGTCGGAACAGACTTCCTTCTTGGGGATGTTGAGGTCGACCTCCGTACCCTTGGCCGCGTCGCGAAATGAAACGGTCAGGTTGTAGCGCAGATCAGCCCCGGCACGGGGACGTCTGCGGCCGCCGGCGGCAGCGCCGAAGCCGAAGAAATCCCCGAAAATATCCCCGAAAGCACTGAACACGTCTTCAGAGGAATGGAAATGGTCTCCAAACCCCTGGCCATTCATGCCGGCGTGCCCGAAACGGTCGTACTGGGCGCGCTTGCTCGCGTCCCCAAGCACCTCGTAGGCTTCCGCGGCTTCCTTGAACTTGTCTTCCGCCTCCGGATTGTCGGGGTTGCGATCCGGGTGGAATTGCAACGCCATCTTGCGGTAGGCACTCTTGATTTCATCCGCCGAGGCGTCGCGGCCTACACCGAGCACATCGTAATAATCACGCTTGTCAGCCATTATTCATCCTGATCGTCAGCTTCAAAACTCAAATCCTCGACGCGCTCCACGTCGGGCAGAACCTTTCCTTCGGCAATTTCCCTGAGGGCGGTCACGATCTCCTTGTTTTTGCTTGCTACAAGGGGCTCGTATCCTTCATGATATTGCTTGACCCGCTTAATGGCCATCTGCACGATCAGAAATCTGTTGTTGACCTTCTCCAAGCAATCTTCAACGGTAATTCTGGCCATTGCACCTCCGAAAAAATGTATATGAATGTGTGAATAAACGACAAAAAGTCCCGGCCCCTAAAAAGTCGAGTCGGGAATAACATTTCACGCTACGCATAACCCCAGGACACTGTCAACTCACAATTCACAGGAGAGCAGCCTGGGCCCTTTACACGGCCCGAAGCGCTTTGTACTGACCTGCGCTTCTGATGGGTCATAATACCCGCGCAGGATCTGTCAAATCCTCACGCGCGGGCCGACCCCGCGACACTTCAGCCCAAGGACGAGCAACATGGCCCAGTGGGGAAGACTCAAATACGCACAGCAGTTCTGTCTTGGACAGACCGGAAAGATCATGCAGCAGGCAGGCATGGCCTGGCCCGGAGCGCGCATCGGGCTGGCCGTTTCCGGAGGCATGGACAGCTGGGTCATGCTTCAGGTCATGATCATGCGCCAGCGCATCATCCCCTTCCCCGTCGAACTGTTTGTCATCCATCTGAATCCCGGCTTTGACGAAACGAGCCATGCACCCCTGGCGGAGTGGATGCGCACGAACGGCGTGGCGGGACATCTTGAGACCACCGATTTCGGGCCCAGGGCGCACTCTCCGGAAAACCGCAAGAAATCACCCTGCTTTTTCTGCGCGTGGCATCGGCGCAAACGCCTCTTCGACCTCTGCAGGGAGTACAACCTGACCCACCTCGCCCTCGGGCACAACACCGACGATCTGGTCTCGACCTTCTTCATGAACATGCTGAAAACAGGCAAGATCTACGGTCTGGTCCCCAAGGAGAGCTATTTCGGCGGCAGACTGACCCTCATCCGCCCCTTGCTCCTGCTGGACAAGGCCACCATAACCCAGGCGTGCAGGCAGTGGAAGCTCCCGGTCTGGGAGAACGACTGCCCCTCCAAGGACAAGACTGCCCGCAGCCAGACCCTGAATCAGGCCCTGGCGCTATGCGAAGGCGACAAGCGCATCCGCACCAACATGTTCAACGCCCTGCGCCGCTGGCAGCTCGAGTCTTGGCCCGGCATGATCTGAAATGGCCCGGCCTTGTGCCGGAAGCCAACACCCGACGTTGAAGCCGAACGCGGATTTTTTTCTGGTCCGCGTTTTGCTTTAGCCCCTCCATGGATCTCTTCTCCCTCGACCCCGCAGTCATCTTGACCTTCATCTTTGCGCTGATGCGCATAAGCCTCATTCTTTTCATGATGCCTTTTTTTGGCGGCGCAGTCCTGCCCGCCACGGTCAAAGCCGCGCTCTGCCTGACCCTGACCCTGGCCCTGTGGCCAAGACTTCCCCTGGCAGGAGTCCAGATGCCGGGCCATCCCTTCGCCCTTGCGGTCATGCTGGGCGCGGAGTTGCTGCTGGGCCTCATCCTGGGCATGGTCATCCGCTTCGTCTTTGCCGCCATCCAGACCGGCGGACAGCTCATCGGCTTCCAGATGGGCTTTGCCATGGTCAACGTCGTGGACCCCGATTCCGGCGCTTCCGAGGCGGTCACGGCCCACTTCATGTACATGGTCAGTTTGCTGACGTTCCTGGCCATCAACGGGCATCTGTATTTGCTGAGCGGCTTGATGAAAAGTTTTGACCTGCTCCCGCCCGGCTCCATTCTCATTTCCTCCCGGCTGACGGACCAGATATTCGTCCTGTCGGGTCAGATTTTTGTCCTGGCCATACAGATCGGCGCGCCGGTCATTGCCGCCATCCTCCTTGTGGATCTGGCCCTGGCCCTTATTTCCCGTGCGTCTCCGCAGATGAACGTGCTCATTATCGGCTTCCCGATCAAGATCGCCGTCGGCTTCCTGTTTATGGGCATCATCTTCGAAATCATCAGCCTGCACATGGAGGGATTCGTGTCCCGCATGCCGCTGCTCTTCACCCAACTCATCGGCGCGATGCGCTAGGCAACCATGGCACAGAACGATCCGAGTCGCACCGAAAACGCCACCCCCAAACGACGCAACAAGGCGCGTGGCGAGGGGAATGTCCCCAAAAGCCAGGAGCTGCCCAAGCCCCTGACCCTGCTCTTCGGCCTGCTCATGCTGCAACTCTACATCGGCACCATCCGCACCGAAATCGAAAATCTGATGCAATGGTTCTTCACGGAAGGGTTCGTTTTCGAGCTGACTCCGGGATCGATTCTCACCCTGTTTCAGACCTGCCTTTACAGCATTTCAGTAATGGTCCTGCCGATCATGCTCGTCATCGCTGTCGCCGCCTTCATCACCGTCCGGCTACAGGTCGGACAGCTCTGGGCGCCAAAGGTCTTCAAGCCGAAATTCCAGATGTTCAATGTCTGGTCCGGCCTCAAAAAACTCTTCAGCAAGGATGCCCTGGTCCGCCTGGTCAAAAGCATCTTCATGGCGGCGGCCGTGGCCCTTGGCCCGTACATCGTCATCAAGCAGGCCTTCGGGGAAGTCATTCCGCTCTTTTACCAGCCCGCCGAAAGCATCGCCGCATATGTGCTCAACGCCGGGCAGACCATGTTCTATTACGCGCTCACCCCCATGATCCTGATCGGCATCGCGGACCTTCTCTATACCCGCTGGGACTACGAGGAGAACCTGAAAATGACCAAGGGCGAAGTCAAGGACGAACGCAAGCAGGCTGAGGGCGATCCGGCCATCAAGAACAAGCAGAAGCAAAAAATGATGGCGGTCATGATGCGGCGCATGATGCAGGATGTGCCCAAGGCCGACGTGGTCATCACCAACCCCACCCATCTGGCCATCGCCATCCGCTACAACGCCATGGAAGCTCCGGCCCCCATGGTCCTGGCCAAGGGCGCCGGAGCCGTTGCCCAGCGCATCAAGGACATCGCCCGGGAGAACAATGTGCCCATTCGTGAAAACAAGCCCCTGGCACGCGCCTTGTATAAGGTGATCGAAGTCGGAGACACGATTCCCGAAGAATTCTACCAGGCAGTGGCCGCCATCCTGGCCCAGATTTACAAAACCAAACATAATCCGCGCTGAGCATCAGCGGCAAGGACGTCAAAATAATGGCTACACGCACCGAGGCCATGACCATCAACTACAAACGCTTTACCCGCCAGGGAGACATCCTGCTGGCCGGTGGCGTTGTCATGACCCTCTTTGTCATGCTGGTGCCATTGCCGACCATCATCCTTGACATACTCCTGGCTTTTTCCATTTCCTTCTCCCTGGTCATCCTCATCACCTCGATGTTCATGACCTCGCCCCTGGAATTCTCGATCTTCCCGTCGGTCCTGCTCGTGACCACGCTGCTGCGCCTTGCGCTCAATGTGGCCTCGACCAGGCTCATCCTGCTCCATGGAGACCAGGGCACCTCGGCGGCGGGCAAGGTCATCGAAGCTTTCGGGCAGTTCGTGGTCGGAGGCAATTTCGCCATCGGCGCGGTCATTTTCCTGATCCTCTTCATCCTGAACAAGACCGTCATCGTGGCCGGCACGACCCGCATCGCAGAGGTCGCGGCCCGCTTCACCCTTGACGCCATGCCCGGCAAGCAGATGGCCATCGAGGCCGACCTGAACGCCGGACTCATCGACGAACAGCAGGCCATCAAGCAGCGCGAAAACCTGCGCCGGGAAGCGGATTTCTACGGAGCCATGGACGGCGCGGGCAAGTTCGTCTCCGGAGACGTCAACGCGGGCATGTTCATCACCTTCATCAATATCGTGGGCGGCATCTTCATCGGCGTGCTGCAAAAAGACATGAGCTGGATGGAAGCGGCCCAGACCTTCTCCCTGCTGACCATTGGCGACGGCCTGGTCTCGACCATCCCGTCGCTCATCACCTCCACTTCGGCCGGCCTCATTGTCAGCCGGGCAGCGGCCGAAGCGCGCATGGGCGAGGAATTCATCGGCCAGTTGACCAACCATCCCAAGGCTCTCAGACTGGTCTCCGGCGTACTCCTGCTCTTCGCCATAGTCCCGGGCATGCCGACCGTGGCCTTCATGACCCTCTCCCTGGTCCTCTTCATGGTGGCGCTGTTCGCCGACCGCATCAAGGCCGAAAACAAGTTGCCGGAAACCGGAAAAAAGAAGAAAGGCTCCGCACCCGACAGTCCGGAAGAAGTGCAGGCCCTGCTCCCGCTCGACATCATGGAACTGGAGGTGGGCTATGGCCTCATCCCGCTGGTGGACGAAGACCAGAACGGCAATCTTTTGGCCCGCATCCGCTCCATTCGCCGCCAGTTCGCCCTGGACATGGGCGTCATCGTGCCGTCCCTGCATCTGCGCGACAACCTGCAGCTCAAGCCCGGCGAATACGTGGTCCAAATCAAGGGCAACCGGGTGGCTTCGGCGGAAATCATGATCGACCATTTCCTGGCCATGGACCCCGGCGACGCGCGCCACGCCATCAAGGGTATCGAGACCCTGGAGCCGGCCTTCAATCTCCCGGCGCTGTGGATTCCCGACGCCAAGAAGGACGAGGCCGTCATGGCCGGCTACACCGTGGTAGATCCGTCCACGGTCATCGCCACGCACCTGACCGAGGTCTTCAAGCAGAACCTGCATGAATTCCTGGGCCGTCAGGAAGTCCAGGCCCTGCTGGACAACCTGTCCCAGCGCGCGCCCAAGGTCGTTGAAGAGCTGGTGCCGGGCGTCCTGTCCCTCGGCGTCCTGCAGAAGGTCCTGCAGAACCTGGTGCGCGAAAACGTGTCCATCCGCGACCTTCTGTCCATCGTGGAATGCCTGGCCGATTACGGTCATTCCTCGAAGGATGCGGATCAGTTGACGGAGTTCGTGCGCCAGCGCCTGTCCCGCACCATCATCAAGCCGTACCTGGGGACGGGCAACCTGCTGCCCATCATCTCCCTGTCACCGACGATAGAGAACACGTTCCAGGAGAGCATCAAGCGCACGGACAACGGATCCTATCTGGCCATGGAACCGGGGCTTGCGCACAAGATCATCCAGGCCATCAACAAGGCCGCGGAAAAAGGCATCGTGGCCGAGGGACAGCCCGTGCTGCTGACCTCCCCGCTCATACGCCAGCACCTGTCCCAGCTTCTGGCCCGTTTTTTGCCAACCATGCCTGTCATCTCGCAGGCGGAAATACCGGCGGACATCAGACTTGAATCCGTAGCCATGGTGGAAATCTAAGATGCAGGTCAAAACATTCAGCGGAAGAAGCACCTCGGAAATCATGGCCCGGATCAAGAGCGAACTTGGTCCCGACGCCATCATCCTGAGCAACCAGAAACAGACCCGCAAAGGCGTCACCTGCTACGAGATCATGGCCGCCCTTGACATGCCGCAGGAACAGGCCTCGCCAGCGGAGTCCGTCATGCCTCTGGCCCAGAACGATGCCAGTTGCCTGCGCGAGGAATGGTCCAGGCTGCGCAAGCAGCTCATGGCCGTCCTGAAGCCGCAGATGGACATGCAGCTTTTGACACCGCGCCAGCAGCTGGTTTTCGAATATCTGGAACGGGAGGGCGTGAAGGAGGATGTACTGATCGATCTGTGGGAAAAATTCCGCCACGCGCCCGATGCGCCCACCCTGTCAGTCATGAACGGCATGGTCAGCCTCAGCCCCTGGTTCGATACGGACTGGACGCACAAGTTTCACCTGCTGACCGGCCCCTTCGGCAGCGGCAAGACCAGCACCACCCTGAGGCTGGCCCTGTCCCTGAAAAAAATGCGCCCAAAGGCGCGCATCCTGGTGGTCAACGCCGATCGCTCCCAGGGCAAGGGGCGGCTCTACCTCCGCCATTACACGGAGCTCTCGGGCCTGTCCTATCGGGAGCTCGACAACTCCGCCCAATGGGAGAGCCTTGAGCGCGACGCCAGATCTCATGACCTCGTCCTGCTTGACCTGCCGGGCCTGCCCGCCCATCAGCAGCTTGACTCCTGGCTGCAGGAGGTTTCCGGAGGGAAGCTTCCGGCCTGCCATGTGCATCTGGTGCTGAGCCCGCTTTTCGCTCCCCCGCAGATGGATGCGTTCGTGTCCAGATTCCGCTCCGCCTCCGCGTCCAGCATTATCTGGACGAAGCTTGATGAAGCCTGTAATTATGGGGAAATAATCAATCAGGCCAACAACACCGGTCTGCCGATCTCTCTTTTTTCCATGGGGCCGGATCTGAAGAACTCGCTGGCCCAACCCAAGGATCAGGATGTCTGGAAACTCTTGCTGCGACACGAACTGCCGCAAGCAACCAACTAAACTTTTTTTATCCCGGACACAGCATGAGCTCCTCTCTCCCCATTGTACTCTCGGTCACCTCCGGCAAGGGAGGCGTCGGCAAAACGAACGTTTCCGTCAATCTCGCCCTGTGCCTGAGCAAGCTCGGCAAGCGATGCGTCATACTTGACGCGGACCTCGGGCTGGCCAACGTGGATGTCGTGCTGGGCCTGACTCCGGAGCGAAACCTTTTCCATGTGTTCCACGAAGGGGTCTCCCTGGGCGACATCCTCTGTCCCACCGAATATGGATTCTCGATCCTGCCGGCGGCCAGCGGAGTCAGCGAGATGCTGTCCCTGTCCACGGGGCAGAAACTCGAACTCCTGGAAGCCATGGACGTGCTGGAAGACAGCATCGACTTTCTGATCGTGGACACTGGAGCGGGCATCAACGACAATGTGCTCTATTTCAACCTGGCGGCCCAGGAACGCCTGGTGGTCGTCACGCCGGAGCCGACCTCCCTCACCGACGCATACGCCCTGATCAAGGTACTGAAGCTCAGGCATGGCGTGGACAAATTTCATATCGTGATCAACATGGCCAAGAACGAAAAATCGGCCAAGGACATCTTCGTCAAGCTGTACAATGCGTGCGACCACTTCCTGACCGGGGTCTCCCTGAATTTCGTCGGCGCCATCCCCCAGGACAAGGCCGTACGCCAGGCCGTCATCGAACAGCAACCTTTCTGCAGCCTGACCCCCGACACCGAAGCCTCCCTGGCGATGCAGCGCATCGCCCGCAACTTGGCGCAATGGACACCGCAGGATCATCTCGATGGGAACATCAAGTTCTTCTGGAAGAAGCTCCTCTTTGCGGAATAAATCCGCAGAGCCCGTCTGGGCCGTTCTGGAGCAGACGGGCATCACTTTTGCGTCCTTGAGTCCCTCGGACAAGGATTGCATCGCGCGCGGCTTCGCCTCGCGTATCAAGATCATCGCCCTGCACCTCAAGGCCAAGCTTCCGGCCCATATCGAACTTTCCGACCTGATCAGCGCAGGCACGCTTGGGCTCATGGAGGCGCTGGGAAAATTCCAGCCGGAACTGAATATCCGCTTCGAGACATTCGCCGACAGCCGCATACGCGGGGCCATGCTGGACGAACTTCGTCGCATGGACTGGTATTCCAGGGGGCTTCGCCAGCGCATCAAAAAGCTTGAACAGGTCATCAGAGATTTCGAGCAGGAAAATGGGCACGCCCCTTCACGCAACGAGCTTCTGGAACTCACCGGACAGGACCGCCAGGAGCTGGAAGCGACGCTTGAGGCCGTGAACTCCCAGATCATTCTGAGCCTTGATGCGATCCAGGACCAATGGAATCAGCCCGGAGAGGGGGGCAATCACCGCGAACCCTTTGCCTCCGTGGCCTTCCACGACATCATTGACAAGCTCGGTCATCTCATCGATAGACTTAATGAACGGGAAAAGCTGGTCTTAAGTTTGTATTACACTGAAGAACTCAATATGAAAGAAGTGGCGCTGGCCCTCGACATAACCGAAGGGCGGGTCTCTCAGCTGCACTCCCAGGCGCTTGGAAAGCTCAAGAAAATGTTTGTGCGCGAATACGGCGATATCAACTGATCACACATTTTTGATTAATTTCTCGAAAAGCTCATGTGGAGGGATACATGGCGGTCAATACGAACATGCGGGTGCTCATCGTTGATGATTTTTCGACCATGCGGCGGATCATCAAGAATATTCTTCGTCAGCTCGGTTTCAACAACATCATCGAAGCTGACGACGGAACCGCGGCCTGGGAAGTCCTGACCAAGGACCAGGTGGATTTCATAATCTCCGATTGGAACATGCCGCAAATGACCGGCATCGAGCTCCTGCGCAAGGTGCGGGCCAGCGAAGAATTCGGCGACCTGCCCTTTCTCATGGTCACGGCGGAGGCACAGCAGGAAAACATCATCGAAGCCGTGCAGGCCAAGGTGTCCAATTACATAGTCAAGCCCTTCACAGCCGAGACACTGGGGCAAAAAATCAATAAAATCTTCGAATAACAACCACTCTGGCCGGCATTCGCGTATTGCCGGCCAGCTCAGGCCCCATGATCCTGCTCATCCTTCTCGCCCAGATTTCCCCTGAAGGCGACAAAAACGTCGCCCTGGATGATGAACGCCTGCAGGACAGCGTCCCCAAAGGACTGCAGAAAGTTGAACTTGATCTGGATGACGCCCTCTTTCTTGAGTTCGAGGAAACCGAGGAAGAAACCGAAGCCACTCCCCTCGAATCCCTGCCGGAACCCGAGGAAGCGGCTCCTCCTTCGGAACAGACCGAAGCACCCGCCAAAAAAAACCGAAAGAAATTATGGATTCTCGGTATTGCCGCAAGCCTGTGCTTGCTGTTTGGCGCCGGAGGGTCCTACTACTTCATGAAATCCGATCCGCCAGCCCCGGAAGAACAGAATGCCAAAGAATCGGAAAGTTCCCCGGAACAGCACGCGCCCGAAGGTTCTGCTTCAGACGCTGTCGAGTCTCACGAAAATGCCACGGTCCAGCCGCCAGAACAAATCGAAGCCTACTCCCTCGAACAGTTTCAAATCGAATACAATATTGACGGTAAAATCCGCTTTCTGACCTGCCGTTTTTCCATACCGGACACGACCGAGATAATGCGTGCTGAAATCCAGGCCAAAAAGCTGTTCATCCGCGACGGAGTGTATCGATACCTCAAGAACTCGCCCCTTTTCCTGCTGGATACCGAGCAAGGATCCGAAAAATTGAAGACTGACCTGGCAGCTGTCATCAATCAGACCTTAAAGAGCGGCCAGGTATCTGAAATTCTACTGGAAGAATACGTGGTGAAATAAATGGTGGACAACCTCAATCTTTCAACGCTCATCAGCCAGATCCCCGAGGCGCAAAAAATCCATCATACGCAGATCGCGCACCCGGAGATTCAGCAGGCGTTGGCAAAGGAATTGGTTCAGCGTCGCCAGCGGCGGGAAAAGGACCAGGTCGCCAAAGGCGAAGCCAGCGCAGCCGAAACAGCGGTTGATCCCGAAGGCCACAATGAGTCGGCTCCGGAACAATACGCTGGCGAACGGCAGGCGCATCCCCATGAACCTGACTTCGAATCAGATCAGGGCCACCTGATAGACACGCAGGTATAGATGAATCCTCAAATTTCGTACTGGATACTTACTGCATCGACCCTGATGGAGATTCTGCTCATCGTTCTCGCCTTTTTTTTCTATGGCAAGCTGAAGAAATCCGAACTTCTTGTGCGCTCCCTACAGGACAGACAAGAGGAATTCCTGCAAAAATTGGACATGAACGCCCGTCTGGAAAAAGAAATCATAGGCACTTTCACCAAACGCCAAGAAGAACTGACCGCCCTGGAAGAAAAGCTGCATTACCGCGCCCTTGAAATGCGCCGGCTGCTTGAACAGGCTGAAAATTTCACCAAATCGCCGCAGTTTCTGCGACAGACGATCTTGAGCGGTTTCAAGCGAGGTCAGTCAGCCGAAGCCCTGGCACAGGCCACGGGTCTCAGCGTGGATGAAGTGGAACTCATCCTTGACCAACCCAAAAATTGAAGCCAGAGATCCTTGCCCGCCAAATGAACCGCCCCCGCGCCAATCATTGACAATCCAACCATTTCAATGCGGCGTTTGAGCGGGCCTTTTTTCCGTTCAAATTACGAAGGCCGCCAATCCAGCCGCTGAATTCCAACATATTTTTATGAAAAAAACACTATTCCCCATAACCCCCGACAAACCTTGGCTTGCGCCTCTGGCCGGATATTCCGATCTCCCCTTTCGGCTCCTGTGTCACGAATATGGATGCAGCGCTGCCGTGACGGAAATGGTCAGCGCCAAGGGTCTGATCTACAACAGTCCGGGCACCAATGAGCTTCTGCAGACCTGCGATGAAGACAGTCCCCTGATCGTACAGCTTTTTGGATCGGAAGAGCCTTTTCTTGTGCAGTCCATCGAACGCCTGCGGGAAGCGGGCTTCCGCTATTTCGATCTCAACTGCGGTTGCCCGGTGCGCAAGGTAGTGAAAACAGGCAGCGGCGCAGCCCTGCTCAAGGAACCGGAAAAGCTCCTTGGCATTGCGAAATCCATGATCAACGCGGCAGAGCCCGGTTGCATGGGCTTTAAGATCCGCCTGGGCTGGTATGTCGGCCAGCCAGTCTACCTGCAGGTGGCCGCAAAACTCGAGGAATTGGGCGCTGGCTGGGTGACCATGCATCCGCGCTTCGGCGCCCAGGGTTTCACCGGACAGGCCGATTGGACCCAACTGAATACGCTGAAGGAAAATGTGAGCCTGCCTGTCATCGCCAGCGGAGATCTCTTTCACGCGGAAGACGCCATGCAATGCGTTGAGCAAACAGGTGTGGATAGCATCATGTTCGCGCGCGGAGCCTTGAACGATCCGTCAATTTTCAAACGGTATCTGCACTTGCTGCGTAGAGAAGAGCCGGATCCAAATTCGTGGACGCACATGGTTGGCATGGTTCGCAGACTCAGTGAGCTCTATCCCCAGCATGGCATGGAGAGGCTTGGCCTGCTCAAAATGCGCACTCTGCTGCCCAGATTCCTCAAAGGCCTGCCCGGAGCGCGCGCGATCCGGCGCGATATCGTATTCTGCAAGTCATGGGACGATGTGTTCACGATTCTAGAAGCTGGCATGAATGAACCCGAGGAGATCTGAAATGGAACTTGTCATCGCTAAAACGGCGGGCTTTTGCATGGGAGTGGACATGGCGCTGCACAAGCTGGACAACGCCGTGGCCGCTCCACCTCAAGATGCAACCATCTACACTCTGGGCCCCATCATCCATAATCCGCAAGTGCTGGCACGATACAAGGAGCAGGGGGTGCTCCAAACCGACGGGGCAAAACCCTTGAAAACGGGAGATGTCGTGGTCATTCGCGCCCATGGAATCCCAAGGAACATACAGTCGGAACTGGAAGCGCAAAACGTGACGATCGTTGATGCTACCTGTCCCAAGGTCAAAAAAGCCCAAATTCTTATCCAAAGGCAAGCCGACCAGAACAAGCATCTGCTTCTCTTTGGAGAACGCGATCACCCAGAAGTGCAAGGACTGGTGAGTTACGCCCCAAGACACACCGTATTCGAAAGTCTGGAAGAATTGTGCGCACATGAAATTGATTCTGCTGAAACCTATTTCCTTGCAGCCCAGACCACGCAAGACAGGGAATCTTTCAATGCCGTACGCGAATATCTGCTCAAGCACGTCGATGCCGACATGAGCATTCTCGATACGATCTGCATGGCAACCAAGGACCGTCAGGAGGAAGTCCGCGAGCTGTCCCACAAAGTTCAGGCAATGGTCATCGTCGGAGGAAAAAACAGCGGAAACACCAGAAGATTGGCTCAAATAGCGCAGGAATCAGGAATATTCGCAGTCCACGTCGAAACAGCTGAAGAGCTTCCCCTGAAGGAACTTGCCGCGTTTGAACGTATCGGGTTGACCGCAGGGGCTTCAACCCCTTCCTGGATCATTGAGAATGTCGCACAGACACTTCGCAAGGCTCTTCCTGACAAGGCATAAAAGGCTTGGCGGATCCTTAGGAGCATCATTTTGAGCTCCTTCCATGCATCTCGAGCTCCTGTGTACGCTGAACGACCATGCAGACGGGTTCCTTCAAGAAGCCTTTTGAGTTCAGATGCCGTTAAGATAGAATTTCGCCTTGGCCATGGCAGAGTTCAGCAGGAGTTGTTATTCAAACCACATATGCCATGCTTTTTGTTGCTGAAGATCCTGCACACCACCCAATTCCGGACTTATGCAATCCAGCGAATCGAGATTCTGCACATACTGAGATTTCATGAAGATCTCCTCGAATTGGAGGCCATTATCTTGTGTAGCCTTCCCCTAAAACCGAGCCATTGAAAAATAGAGATTTCTGGTAAAGATTGCCTCACGGAGGGCAAGATGAAGAAGTCTCGATTTTCGGAAAGCCAGATTATTCGGATTTTGAAAGAAGCCGATGGCGGTCGCAAGGTTGTCGATATTTGCCGCGAGCATGCCGTAAGCCAAGCCACCTACTACCAATGGAAGGCCAAGTTCGGCGGTATGGAGGCGTCGGACGTTCGCAGGCTCAAGGAGCTTGAAGAAGAAAACAGCAAGCTCAAGCGCATGTTCGCCAATCTCAGCCTCGAAAACGAGGCATTGAAGGACGTTATCGCAAAAAAGCTCTGAGGCCAGCCGAGAAGCGCGAGTTAGCGAATTTTATGCACAGTGAGCATGGGCTCAGCGAAAGGCAGGCATGTGCTGCGCTGGATCTTAGCCGGTCGGTGTACCGGTATGAGCCCAAACCACGGGATGATTCGCCGATCATTGAAGCGCTACAGGGACTGGCCGACCGGTATCCTCGCTACGGCTTCGGCAAACTGTTCGCGGTGTTACGCAGACACGGTTTCCGCTGGAACCATAAACGCGTCTACCGGATATATTGTCTTTTGAAGATGAACCTTCGGCGTAAAGGCAAGAAGCGCCTGCCTTCGCGTAGTCCGCAACCACTTGCGGTTCCGCCATGCGCAAATGTCTGCTGGTCCATTGACTTCATGCATGACGCCCTGGCCAGCGCTCAGAGATTTCGGACGTTCAACGTGCTGGATGACTTCAGCCGTGAGTGTTTGGCGATCGAAGTCGATACGAACTTGCCAGCGGCAAGGATATTGCGGGTTTTGGATCGGATAGTGGCTTGGCGCAGGTTGCCTGCCAAGCTGAGAATGGACAACGGGCCGGAACTGATTTCCGTGTTGCTGGCTGACTGGGCCGAGAAGAATGGCGTGGAATTGGAGTTCATCCAACCAGGTAAGCCGACACAGAATTCGTACATTGAACGCTTCAACAGGACCTACAGGGAAGAGGTGCTGGACTTCTACCTGTTCAAATCCCTGACGGAAGTGAAGGAAATTACGGAGAATTGGCTGAGGCAGTATGACCTGTCTTCGCAATAGAGGACACGTTCATTTCCCTAAACAGCTATCTTGATGAACAGCCGTTCATATTCCTCAGGCGCTTGGTAACCAATCG